>JBBRAA010000008.1:0-88786 GCA_038207205.1 Aggregatilineales bacterium | reverse complement strand
TACGGGACAACTGGCGGTGAAGTTTGCGCGTTTTTTCAATGCCTTGTGCAAAGTATTGCGGGCTGGTGTAGGCACGTCCTTCATCGTCCGTGAGAAACGTTTTGAGTCCGAAGTCGAAACCGCCGCTTTTACCCGTGCAGGTTTCGGGGATACTCATGGTTTCCTCAACGCTGAAGACCACTCATAGTCTGCCCACGCTATCACGTTTGACCGTCAACGTCTTGATTTCGCCCAGCATTGGGCGATGTTGAACAAACCGATAGGTCACGCCTTCAATCTTCAGGCTCGCCCGCGCTCGTGTGTACTTCTCATTACGCTTGACTTCGTTCTGATCGAAGGACACGAGTTGATAGCCCGACTGCGGAAAGGTGAACGAGGCGTATTTCTTCGCTTTGCGAAACCGCGGACGCCCTTTTGCCAGTTTGTGAAAGAAGCGTTGGTAGGCATCATCCACACGCCAACACACATTCTGACAGACCTGCGAGTACAGGGCGCGCCACAAAGTGAAGCGTTGTGTTTTCCGCAGTTTGAGGACGTGCTTATTCATCGCATTGAGCGAAATGTATTTCTTCGCCAGACGGTAGTAACGTCGTTGGAGTGCGATGAAGTGATTCCACACCGTAGAGGCAATAAACAGCTTATGCCGCAACTTCCGATCTTTCTTGTCGGCGCGAAAAAGTCGGTATTTGTACATCTTGCGAAGGGTGATAGAGTCGCTCATGCTTTCGGCGCCTCCTACGTCGGGAGTTGGTTGGGGGTGTTTGCTCATCCTCAACCTCCCCTAGTATACGCTATTTCAGCAGAAAAAACACAAGACCGACGCCTTATATCACCATGCCTGATGGCAGGGGTTTTTACGGCGCTTTTCACATAAATTCTTACTTTCTTTAGCCGATTCACCTAACTGATAACCCTCCGTTTATCAGTTACCGCCAATGATGACCACGCTTAGACTGTGAGCAACCATCAAAATTCCTCGCAAAATAAAAGGATGATCCTATGCGTTTTACAAATCGTGTCGTGTTGGTGACAGGCGGAAGTTCAGGCATTGGCGAAGCCGCAGCAAAAGCCTTTGGTAAAGAAGGTGCAGCGGTTGCAGTACTGGGGACGACGCCCGGAGAGGTCGAGCGTGTAAAAAACGAAATTATAAAGGCAGGCGGCAAAGCACTGGCAATACTAGCGGATATCGCTCAACCTGAAGAAGTCGAACGCGCAGTCCGCGAAACTGTCGAGACATTTGCACGGCTTGATGTCGTTTTCGCCAACGCAGGCATCAATGGGGTGTGGGCGCCTGTCGATGAATTAACGCCCGAAGAATGGGACAAAACACTCGATATCAATCTGAAAGGTACATTTTTGACGGTGAAATACGCCGTCCCCTATCTCAAAAAAGACGGCGGCAGCATTATTATCACATCGTCGGTCAATGGTACACGCATGTTCAGCAACACGGGCGCAAGCGCTTACGCCAGTTCTAAAGCCGCGCAGGTCGCTTTTGCCAAGATGATCGCCCTCGAATTGGCGAAGCACAAAATTCGTGTCAACGTCATTTGTCCTGGTACGATTGGCACCGATATTGAATCGAGCACCGAAAGACTCAATTTGGGAACAGCACAAGAACCAGTCGCGTTTCCCAACGGCAAAATCCCGTTGACAGATGGTGATCCTGGCACATCCGAAAATGTGGCAGATTTAGTCTTATTTCTGGCATCCGACGCCGCAAAACATGTTTCGGGAACAGAAGTGTGGATCGACGGCGCACAGTCGTTGTTACAAGGGTAAACGAGATACGATGACGAGCAAACAGGCTGTGAGTAATCCGATTATGATGGCACGACCGCCCCAACGCAGCACCTGTGACCGATAATCGCGTGTCAGCATCAGGCGCAAAATTTCGGCGAGCGTCAGGGTATTCAAGACCGCGATAGGCGAACTGACAGCGCCTCTTAAAATCAAGTACATGGGCATGCCCATGTAATAGAATGGCGCTTGGGTGAAATCGACGACGTTATAGGTCAGCGTAAATATCCCGATGACAGACGGCAACCAAAAACGTACGTCTTGTGCGATTGCCAGCAGACTGAGTACTGCGCCGGGATATAGATAACGGTCGCGCATTTGCGTTGCCAGCACAAATAAACCCCAATACAAAGCGGCTCCCCACATAAATTCTCGTCGTTCCCCGCTATGGCGCCAAATCGAGATACACACCAGCAGCGTGTTCGTGCCCAGCAGCAAAAAG
Source organism: Aggregatilineales bacterium (assembly GCA_038207205.1). GTDB lineage: Bacteria > Chloroflexota > Anaerolineae > Aggregatilineales > Phototrophicaceae > Flexifilum. The sequence continues at coordinate 86,544 of JBBRAA010000008.1, read as the reverse complement.
CCGATTTGTTTGTAGGTGAGTGACCCCAAAGCAATTTCCGAATCCAAGCCGAATGCATTCGGATCGCCAACGATCAGCCGCTCGTGCAGCAACCAGATATTGGAAGCATTAGCGGTCTTGAGTGGATACCGATCCACCGACGTTGTATAGGGCGCAAACGTACGACTGAAGCCGCTTTCGAGGATAAACGGCATCAAAATGACAAATCCCACCACCCCAGCGAGCGTGACACCCATCAGGAGCTGACGCGCACCGTACCGTCGCCATGTCAGCAGTACCAGCAGCGGTAGGATAACGACGGTTTGAAACTTGACCAACATTCCGACTGCGAAGAAGAACCATGCGGCGCGGGGTTTTTCTTGATTCAACGCGATAAGTATCAAAACGACCATCAGCGTATAGATCGAGTCGCTCTGTCCCCAGAAAGCCGTCGTTACAATCATGCCTGGAAACAAACTCAACGCAAGCGGAATCACCCATCGCAGTACACGCCGGTGACGCAACCACACCAAAGCGACAACGATCAGTCCTAATTCCGCCGCGACTGGCACAACGCGATACACGGGTAAAATCGCCGGATCAGTATCGATATACGGCGTCATCCGCCGAATAGACTCGGCAATCGTCAATACCATTGGAAACAATGGGGGATAATCGCTGTTTGTCAGTTCATAAAGATTGAATATGCCACTATCCACCGTGATCAGCGCCCATGATTGGTTGGTGGCGTGGTCAGTTAATTTTCCTAGTTGATCAATATTCCATAAACGGGCGTAACAAGCGATGAATAAGATGGGGAAGAAATACCACATGCGCTGTAGGCGTAGCAACCAGTGCTCGATAGTGGAGAGAGAGGGATGCCACACGTTATTTGGGCGCGCGATGGGGTTCATATACAAATCGTTGGTAACAGAAGAACCAATAAAAAAAGCGAACCTGTATTAGGTTCGCTTTACTATCGGAGCCGATGGGATTCGAACCCACGGTCTTCGCCGTGACAGGGCGACATGTTAACCGCTACACCACGGCTCCTTAAGTGAGATCAGTATACAAATCCGTCTCTCGCCTGTCAAGACCGATTTTCGATTACACACCTGTTTATAGCAGCATAGGTCGAGTCCATGCCGACACAATTCATGCGTAAGAATGCGTTCTCTCTCGCGTCTGAGTTTTCGTGCCGAATGACGCGCATTTTGGAGATTGACGAAACCCCCGCCATGCACTAGCATGTCACTCTCTTTTTTAGCCAATTTTCCCCGCCATTTGTCCCCACGCGAAGGGTCACAAACGGCGGTGGCAAGTGAGAATTGGAGCAGTTTCCAATGTACGCAATTATTCGCACAGGTGGACGGCAGTTCCGTGCCGAAGTCGGCAAAATGGTCGATGTCGAACGGATGCCCAACGCTATTGATGAACAGGTTCAAATTAACGAAGTGCTGCTTATCAGCAATGGTGAAAGCACAGTCGTTGGTCAACCTACAGTGAGCGGTGCAGTTGTTACGGCGACAATCGTCGCCCAGTATCGCGCCAAGAAAGTCATTGTGTTTAAGTATCGTCAGCGCACGAATTTTCGTCGTAAACGTGGTCACCGTCATTACTACACGCGGCTGCGGATCGACGACATCTTGGTTTAGGCGGACGGGGGATATTGAGAGATGGCGCATAAAAAAGGTGGCGGGTCTACCCGCAACGGTCGTGATAGCAGCGCACAGCGTATGGGCGTCAAGCGTTTCGGCGGGCAATATGTAATTCCAGGCAATATCATCATTCGCCAGCATGGGACAAAGTTCCACGCGGGCTTGAACGTGGGTATCGGCAGAGATTACACCTTGTTCGCGGTCGCTGAAGGTTACGTTGTGTTTGAATTCGCGCCCGGTGGTAAAGGTCGCAAGCAAGTCAGCGTGTATCCCGAACTGCCCAATCGCAAGCCTGTCACCATCGTGGAAAGCACGTCCGGCGCAGACTAAGCGTGAAGGCGGGTCGACTCACGCACAAGTGAGGGTCAGACCTCGGAAAGTAAACGACAGTGAAAGAAAATATTCATCCAGTATGGTTCACCGACGCGGTCGTGACATGTGCATGTGGCAACACATGGACAACAGGCGCAACCGTCAAGGAAATCCGCACCGATATTTGCTCCAATTGCCATCCGTTCTACACGGGCGAACAACGCATCGTGGATACGGAAGGTCAAGTCGATCGCTTCATGAAGCGCTTGCAAGTGCTGAATGACCGCCGTCAAAAGAGCGAAGAACTCGAAGCAGCAAAGACGCCTACCAATTTACCGATCGCTCAGTTGGGCATCGAAAAACGGTATGTCAATCTGCTCGCGGAAAACCAGATGGAAACAGCAGGCGATTTTATTGCGCGTCTGGAACAAGGCGGCGACGACTCCATCCTCGAAATTCCAGGAATTGGTCGCAAGGTACTGAGCGATGTCAAGCGTGCGCTTCGTGCGCGCGGCTATGAATTGCCCTCCGGCACGGTTGAAGAACCCGCACAATAATCAAAGTGCTGCCCAGGTTGAAAGCAGGTAGGAACATTCCTACCTGCTTTTCTTTTTGAATTTTTACGCCTAAACTGAATAAAAAAGGATGATTTAGTGATGATTCACCGTGCCGGACGCATTGAAGTCATCTGCGGCAGCATGTTTTGTGGCAAGACCGAAGAATTGATCCGCCGTGTCCGCCGTGCTGTCATCGCGCGCCAAACCGTGCAGGTCTTTAAGCCTGTCCTCGACAACCGTTATCGTGAAGATTCAGTCAACAGTCACACCGGGCAAAATTATGCCGCCCAGGTCGTCAATGCTGTCGATGATATTCCCAAGCTTGTTCGTCCAGATACCACCGTTCTTGCCATCGACGAAGTGCAGTTCTTTGAACTATCGATTGTATCGCTGATCGAAGCGTTGGCTGACCGTGGCATCCGTGTGATTTGCGCGGGCTTGGATATGGATTTTCGCGGCGAACCGTTCGGCGCGATCCCCGAACTTATGTGCCGTGCCGAAGAAGTGACCAAACTCCATGCAATCTGCGTCGTTTGTGGAGAATCCGCCAGCCGCACGCAGCGCCTTGTCAACGGCAATCCCGCACGTTACCACGACCCGATCATCTTGGTCGGTGCGCATGAAGTCTATGAGGCGCGCTGCCGTGAACACCATGAAGTGCCGCGTCATCAGGGCGAATTGCAAACATCGTATCTGGAAGTGTGACCACATACGAATTTCACAAAACGACTTGACACGATCCATAGACACGGATAAGCTAGAATTGTTTTGCATCGCTAAACAATTTTTCATGTATATCGCGGAGCTTCAACCATGGGCGTAGCAACCGTAAGTTTAGCCCCATCCTCCCCCGCCGCAAGCAGCCAATCGAGCTTATGGTTGCGCAGTCGTCGTTGGGATTTACTCTTCATCACCTTCAGCGTCATCTTCGTGCCATTGCCCTATATCGTATATCTGATTTTGATTCAGTTCGGTGTCGAAGCCGATGTCGGACGTAATGCTGTCAATGGCTTTGTAGCAATCGCCGTCGGCGGACCGCATATGATGTCGACCTTCCTGCGTACCGGGCTGGATAAAGATTTCAACAAGCGTTATCCCATGTTGATTCGTTCGTCGATTATCATTCCGATCATCGTCGTCTCGCTGGCATTCCTCAACCTCAATTTGCTGCTCACGGTGTTCTTCGGCTGGGCAGCGATGCACGTTTTGCATCAGGTCACATACATCGTCGAACTTTATAACCACAAACAAACCACTTATGTGCGTAAAGGCAGCGCCGTCTCGATGCGTGCCCGCATCATTGATTACGCGGTCATTCTGACCTGCCTGTTCCCATTCGCGGCGCTCAAGATTAGTCAGGGCAGCTTCGACATCGGCACCAATGATCTCGCCTCGGTGATACCCGATTTCTTTGAAGCAACCTGGTTCTTCGTCATCATGAGCGCGATTTTCGCGGTAGCAGCCACGGCGTTCATCGTCAAAACCGCTCAGGAATATCGCAACGGCATTCTCAACGTGCCAAAAACCGTCTTCATCATCTTCACCGTCGCGGTCGCTTTCACCATTCCAATGCTGGACAACCTTGATACAGCGTTTCAAGGCTTGAATACATGGCATTCGTTCCAATATCTGGCGATCACGTTTTACATCATCAAGATTCGTCAGCAAATGGGCGAACTCGATAAGAACGCGCCGATTGTCGCTCGTTTCGGCAAAGGCAAGGACTCGCGCGGATTATTCCTGCTCAGCACACTCATGCTGGTCGGGTCGATCACGGTTTTCATCGTCGTCTATCTGGTCGCGCCTGTCGTGCGTCCAGGCATCGATAGTAATCTTCACTTCGATATCGCTTATTACACCGCGATTTTGTCGTTCCTGTGGATTCATTACTATCACGACCACTTCTTGTTCACCGATTTTGAAGCGCTTGACAAAGCCTATACCCCCGCCACGTAAGTTCGTCTCGAAAAATGCGCTACAATCCGGCGTGAACTTATTTTCTCACGCCGGATTTTTATTTGTATGATGCGACGCGCGCCTTTACTTGCTTTTGCAGCATTCGTGCTGCTCACACTGATATTTTTCGGCGTGCGCCTCCACGCGTTGAGCATTTTCCCGCCTTTTATCGACGAAGCCTTTCATATTCACATGGCAGAACGCATCCTTGCAACTGCCAGCCCGCTCGAAATGCTTGGCGAAGGACGCCAATTTACCGCGTGGTACTACTTGCTGTTTCAACCGTTTGCCGCTGATCCTATCTGGATCGCGCGCGCCGCCACCGTGATCGCATCAACCCTTACGTTTGGTGCTTTTCTCACACTTGCTCGCCAGGCAAGCGGACTTCACGGCATGATCCTGACCGGATTACTGCTGATCCTTAGCCCATTTCATTTATTCTTTGAACGATTAGCACTTGCAGATAGCATCGCGGCATCGACTACTGCCGTCGCCATAGCGATTGCATATCGATTGCGGCGACGGCTCAGCACGCTTGATGCGGTCTTTGTCGGCGTGTGTGTGTTTCTCGCGTTCGGCGCAAAAGTCAATGCGCTGGTCTTTTACGGAATTCCTATCGCGGCTGTTCTCACGCTGCCCGCACGCGGGGTTCGCTGGCGACCGCGGCTTGTGTGGGCGCTGATCGCGCTCGGTATCAGTCTTGGTTTACTGGCACTGTTCGCCTTTGTCGCGTATTCAAGAGGTCTCGGCTTTTACGACGGCTTGATCACGCGCGGAGTCGCGTCGGGGGGCGGCATAAGTTCAGCGGCTGCGCGTCTGTTGAACTCGACGGCATGGGCGAGTGAATGGCTGATCGTCTATTTTGGCATTATCCCGTTTGCACTGCTGATCTGCGCGTGTGGCGTGTTCGTAGTGCGACGTGAGTTTTATCTACTGCTCGTCTTATTCGCGCCAGTCGCGGCAATTTTGCTCAGCGAACGGCAGGATACACGTTTCTGGATAACACCTGTTGCCCTGCTTTTGACCATTGGCGGGATTACACTCGCCAAGTCGAGCACCCGCCCTCCAGCCCGTATTTTGGCATATGGTGGGGTGGCGTTGTTCGCCGCCATCGTTTGGCTGCCGTTCGCAAGCGCATCATGGCAAAATGCGCTGGAAATACCGCTCGCGCAAACCGATTTTCGCCAATACTTGATGGCAGATGGTGCGGGGACGGGCTTTGAACGTGCTTTTGACGCGCTTGATGCTCAAACCGGAGTGACTAGCGTCATTGGCATACTGCCGAACTGTCAGGCATTTCGGTATATGGGCTTGGCGCGCCGTTTCGAGCCTGAAATTATCTGCCCGCCGACACGATCCGATGGGCAAGACCGCGACGCATTGATACAATTGATGCAGTCGAGCCAAAACGCAGGGGTATACGTACTGCTTGATGACGTTCCCTATTTACCTGCCACCGCACCCGGTCAGTTGATCGAGACGATCAGAGTCCAAACACGCGGTTTACAACGCCCAATGCTGCGTTTATTCGATCGCTCACCGTAATCACGAAAAATCTGTACTCACCCACTGCATGGGGTCAACCGGTACACCGTTCACCCATAATTCCCAGTGGAGATGTGCGCCTGTGACACGACCTGTACTGCCAATTGCGCCGATGACCTGTCCTGTTTCGACAAAATCACCCAGATCGACATAGCGCGCAGATTGATGCCAATAGCCTGTATACACGCCCCAACCGTGATCGATTACCGTTGCCGTGCCGCGGATATTTAAATCGTCCGCAAGCACGACACGACCCGACGCAGGCGCTAAAATCGGCGTGCCTGCCACCCCTGCGAAATCCGCGCCTGTATGTACGCGCTCAAATGCGCCGCCGTTATAAGAACGGGTAGACCCGAACGGTGAAGTCATACGTGCGGCGGCAGGCAGCCCCATCGGACCATCGAGATAATGTTCGGTAGAAAACCGCGTCATCGTGTTATTGAGCAGCGACAGCTCCGCCGCTTCCGTCGCCGTGTTGAGCAGTTCGTCCAACCCTTCCATCAACCGGATGCGTTCAAACCCATAGCTGCCCACCCCCACCTGTAAATTGACGATAAGCACTGCCGGAATACCGTCCCCGCCTGTCACGCTCAACTCCAACGGATAAATCCCGCTTTCAGTTCCCAACGGCACGCCGATCAACGCCGTGAGCAGCGTATTGTTTTCCTCCGCCGCGATTTGTAACGGACGATCCAGAAACGTCCCGGTCACAGTCGCGGACGCATTGGTACGCGCCTGAAGTTGTACAGTTCGACCTTCGACCAGTACGAGCGGCGAGATATTCAAACTCGTGAGCGGCGCGGGTAAAGACGCGCTCAACTGCGGCGCTTCCACGCCGGGAATCACCAACTGCTGACCTGCATAAATCGTATCTGGGTCGCCGACCGGATTTGCGGTCAAAATCGCGTTCACGGTCACGCCGTAACTGCGTGCGATCAAAAACAGCGTTTCGCCACGCACGACCGTGTGGATCACATTGGCATAGCTGCCGTCATCTTGTGAGTCTACTGGTAAAGGTGAAGACGTGGGCGTAATTTCAGGGGTCACCGCATCGGTTGGCGCGGGCGTTGCCGTCAAAAGCGGCGCGACAATTTCTTCGTTGCTAATCGCCAGGATGAGGACTTGTCCTGCGTAGATCGAATCGCTATCACTAATGTCGTTCCATGTCGCCAAATCATCGAGTGCGACGCCATATAAATCCGCAATCGCACGTAATGATTCACCGGGTTGCACAATGTGAGTTTCGGGAATTTCCGCGCCATTGATCGGGACAAGCAAACGCTGTCCCACTTGCAGACTGTTCGGGTTGAGCAGTCCATTCAAGCGCGCCAATTCATCGATGGTCAATCCGTAACTCACGGCGATCCGGTAGAGAGTTTCACCCCGCTGCACAACATGAATAGTGACGCCTGGCGGCGTATTTTCTTGACCGATGATCGCAACAATACCGATTGACCAGCACAGCCCGATCACCACAATGACGCGGGCAGCGTGTTTACACCACCTCGTCAAATCGAAGCCGATCCCCAATGTGAACCCGTTCCAACAAACTGACATTCGCTTCGATATAAAACTGTGCCGCCAAACGCGGAATATATGCCGGACGCCACGGCTTCGCAAGCTGTGCATCGACCACACGTCCGTCTTTATCCATCCATACGACCGCAATATTGAACAGCATAAAGAACATATGAATCGTGCTGTTGACTTTGCTCTCGCTGCCCGTGACGAACAACAAGCCTTGATCGTCCGGCAAACTCGCCGTGAACATCAACCCTTTAAGGTGACACAAAAAACTGACACACAACTTCGCCCGCCCCAGCACTACTTCACCAGTTTCGGCGTTACGCAAAACCCGAAAGGGCGCTGTTTCCACGCGATTATTCCTTGTACATTTGCCTTCGGAGGGGCGACCCGGTGAGTCGCCCCCAAACCCTAAACGTTTTTAACGACCGGGGATGACCAAGCGCTGACCGACGTAAATCAGATGCGGGTTTTGAATCCCGTTCGCCTGGACGAGTGCCGAGATCGGCACACCAAAGCGCACCGAAATCAAGAACAGCGTATCACCCGGCAGCACGGAGTAATACACGACGGGTGTCGTCAGCGTCGGCGGTACGACAATCGTTGCGGTTGGCACAGGCGCGGCGCTGGTTGGCAGTGTGGTCGCATCAAAGCGGATGCACTGACCGACATAAATCAGATTGATGTTCACAATATTGTTGATGCGCGCCAGAGAATTGACGGTCGTCTGGAAGCGCGCCGCGATGATACCCAGCGTTTCACCTGGCATCACGAAGTAGCAGCCCGCGAACAAAGTCGGTGTCGGGCGTGGCGTACGCGATACGTTTGGCGTGGCAGTCGGCTGAGGCATATTGGCACTTGCCGTCGCGGTTTGCACCAAGGCAGTCGCGGTCAATCCTAATAACGGATCAGTCGTCGGTGTCAGCGTCGCGGTCAGCGCGGTTGGCGGCGACATCAACGGGATAACCAGCGCTTGACCAACGAAAATCAAGCCTTGTCCATCTAATCCGTTGGCTTGCAAAATTGCCTGAGTCGAACTGTTATATTGCAGCGCCAATTCATAGACGGTGTCGCCGTACCCAACTGTATGAATCAGCGAGAACGGATACAGAGCCAGATCAACCGTCGCTAACAGGGTCGGCGTCACGGCAATCACAGCGTCGCTTGCGGTTGCTTCACCTTCAACAGCCGCCGTTGTTGGCGTCGGCTCGATCACAATGGTGGTTGGCGTTTCCGTTGGGATAAGTGTCGGCGTCTCGGTCGGAATGGGGGTCGATGTTTCTGTCGGGATAGGCGTCGATGTTTCTGTCGGAATGAATTCCGTCACCGCCGCATTTGCTGTTGCGGTTCCAATTAATGCGGTCGCCGTCAATTCAAGACCCGCATTCACGTTGACCGCTTCGGTGACAGCCGCATCTAGCGTCGCTGTTTCAGTCACACCAGCATTCGCAGTCGCAGTCTGTTCAAACGGTGAAACCATGCTGGTCGCGGTCGCGTCAACCACCACATCGGTCATTTCGGCGGTCACTTCAACAATTACCGCAACCGTCGCTGTTTCTGTAGGAACAATTTCAGTCGGCGCTTCCGTCACTTCGACTTCAGCAGTCACTTCGACTTCGGCAGTCGCTTCGACATCATCGGTCGCCATGGCATCTTGAGTCGACGCAGCATTGACGGCACTGGTCGTCATCAATGATGCGTTATCGAAATAAACGACGTTGTACTGTACAGGCGTCGTCACCGATGACCGCACCCATACACTGATCGTATCAGCTTCTGCCACCGCTTCGACCGAATACAAGGTGAATTCATCGTAGCGTTCAATCGGCGCTGACCATACGATCAGTGGGTTTTCGCCCGATGACCCGCCTGTTGGATCGATACCAACCTGAACGATCACTCCACCCGGCTCGTTACTCACATCGCGGTCACTGCCACTGCTCGACCACACGTAAGCATTCGCGCTGAAGGTGTAGCTTTCGCTGGGGGTTACACCACTTACGGCTTGATATACACCACCTGAGTGGGTCGAATACCAGGTAAAGAGCTGCTGGGCATCGCCTTCCAGCGAGCGCGGTGAGCCGATCCCGTTGGTTTCGTCGAGTGCGGCATAAAATTCTGGTTGGCTACCAACAAACCAGGGCAGCCAGCCTTCCGCGATTTGAAGCGGCGGCGTACCAGCGATGATGCTGAACGGCGGCTCAAAGCCAGGATTGGTCAGCAGTTCGTCGGCTTGCGCGCCTATCGAAAGGGCGCTCATGCTGACGAGCAGCATCGCCAACAACGCGATCACAAGTGAAGGTGTTCTTGACCGTCTCATAAAACGCTCCTACGCCGGGTTTACCGATGAATAAACAAGAAAAAACGCCCCGCCACAATGTGGCGATAGGCGCAGCAGTGAATACAACTTATGACATCTTGGCGATCATCCGGTCGATAATTTCCAATAACTGCGACGGACCAAACGGTTTCAGAATATAATCGTCATGGTTCGCTGACGCCCGTACCTGAATCAATCGTTCTTCATACTGCGCGCGTGCCGTCACAATGAGCACCGGAATATCGTGCAATGTCGGGGTGCGCTTCATCGTGTCATACACATCCCACCCGCTCAAATCAGGCATCATCAAATCGAGCAGTACCAGATCAGGCGCGACCTGTCCCAGCTTTTCCAAACCTTGAATGCCCCCCGTCGCCGCGAAATATTCTACGTCGCGTCGTGAGAGGATCAAGCGGACGAGTTCCAGCATATCGCGTTCGTCTTCGATATACAGTACACGCAGCGCCATTGACTGCCAGCCTTTTTTACCCAGTATAGGATGCTTAAACGACATTCAAGCGGAGTGTACCACAGGTTTCACGCCTATCACAAATGAGGTTCAACCGATATACTCAGCCGTTATCAGGAATATCACTACGTACATCCAAGTACGCGACTGCTGTATGGCACATACGACCATTGGCGTTTGTACGATTTATCTCGAATTGCCCGAACTTACGACGCTGAGCGAACGACGCGGCATACTCAGAACGCTTCTCGCTCATTTACACAAGACCTACAATGTTTCTGCCGCCGAAATTGCGCTCGATCACGACTCCGATACGGCTGTCATCGCTGTTGCAGCAGTCTCAAACAGCCGCGCGCACAGCGACTCGGTCATCTCGAAGGTCTTAAACTGGATCGAGCAGCACGCGCATGATGTCGTCGTCACCGATCAAGAAATCGAAATTTTCTAACCATTCACCACCATTTCCGCCATTCGGTAAGGATGCTCTGTGCAGCTTGATTTTCATCTAGCACGTGAACGCTTTTCGAAAGCGGGCATTCCACTTGACTCGCGTGATTTGGCGATGGCACAGCGTGATTTTACGTTGGCGCTGCGCTTGACGACCCTCAACGACCGTGACACAGGCAAACTGGTACTTTCTGCTGCGCTTTACAACCTGTCGCCCCATTTAGGGCTCACAGACGCTGTTTATTCCGAATCGATCACCCTTTCGGTTGGGCTGCACGCTTATCAAATTCGCGCGCTGGTCAACGCCGTCAATGCACCCCCGCATACCTGGAGCGCATTCATCGGCATCACGCATCAACTGTATACCTGTCATCTCGTCAACGATGCGCTTAGCACGGTGCTCGACCCATTAGCACTGCTCCCCGACGGACGCTGGGTCGCGTTTGGTGGCACTCTCCACGTCGATCCGAATGCATATTTTCGGCAACCCGAAACGGCGCTGTTAATGGCGCGGCACGATCACGGCGGGCGTGATGAAATCGCGCTGATCGCGCTCGATGGCACCATCACCATTGTCAGCAATGGCGCAGGTGTTGGTATGCTGCTTATCGATGCGATCCACAGCGCAGGGGGTGCTGCTGCTGCGCTCATCGATACTGGTATGATGCCCGTGGCAGAAACGCTGGAATCGGCGCTTACTTCCGCGATCACGCTGGTACAGACGCGCGTCATTTTGCTGCACCTGGTGATTGCGCTTGCCGATCAACACACGTTTGCCAAGGTGATACAATCGTTCGTTGAACATCTGCCAGCGCATGTCTTTTGTGTCGTCGATTTGAGCGGCATCACCGATGAGATACGTGCGACGCTCGAAGTCACAGCAGCGACGAACATGATCATCGCGTCTGATACACGTGATGCCGTACGACACGCGGTCTCGCTCGCAACGTAAAATAAGGGCAAGCTGTTCATGGCAATCCTGATCGATCATACGACTCGCGTGCTGGTACAGGGAATCACAGGGCGCAAAGGACGCACGTTTGCCGACCAAATGATCGCCGATGGCACGAATGTCGTCGGTGGTGTCACACCGCATAAAGGCGGCGAATGGGGTGTGCGTGGGCGTCCGGTCTTTGACAGTGTACGCTCAGCCGTCAACGCCACGGAAGCCAATACCAGCGTGATCGCTGTCGGCGCGGGTAGTGCTGTCGATGCCATCTACGAAGCGGCGGACGCAGGGATTCATGTGATCGTGTGCATTACCGACGGCATTCCTATGCTCGATATGATGCGCCTGAATGACTCATTACGCGGAAGTGTCACCCGTTTAATCGGTGCGAACGCGCCCGGCATTGCCGTACCAGCGACGGTGAGCGTTGGCATGATTCCAGCGGCGATCACCCAACAGGGCACGACCGGACTCATCGCGCGGAGCGGCTCACTGCTCATGTTCATCGCCGCCGGCATGACCGCGCGCGGCATCGGACAATCGACGGTCGTTGGCATTGGCGCCGACGCCGTTGTCGGTACGAGTTTTATTGAGCTGCTGAGTTTATTCGAGGATGATCTTGAAACGGAGCGAGTCGTCATGCTCGGTGAAATTGGCGGGCGTGCCGAAATCGATGCGGCGGCGTATATTCGCGCGCGCATGACCAAACCCGTATATGCACTCGTCGTTGGTCAAAACGTGCCGCGTGGTGTACGTATCGGGCATTCCGGCGCGATCATCGAGCGCGATGACGACACTGCCCAAGCGAAAATGAGCGCCTTACGCGCGGCGGGCGTAGAAGTCGCAGAAAATGCGGATGATTTATACGCGATGCTGCGCTGACTCACCGCCCGAAAAAACTGCAAAAGTTTGTCGCGTCCACGGTGCCGCATCCCGAAAACAACTGCGAAATGCCGAATATACTCGCGCCGCACACCGCGATTACGCCGAGCAAGGCGAAACAGCCGCAGCATGAGACCGGATTGCTGGTAATGCCGCCCAGCAAACCCGTGATACCGCCGAGCAAATTACCCACGATACCAAATGCGCCGCCAAGAATATTGACAGCCAGCAGCAGAATAACGCCGATCACGCAGACAACGCCCAAACCGAGCGCGATCAATACCGCTGACCCGGCATCGATATTTTGCAAGAAGTCCATAATGTTTGTCCTCGATGTTTAGCTGCACACGTCGCCGCGTGTGCTTGTCAGTGACCATGCACTCTCGGCATCCGCGCGCGCGTAGCAGTCGCAAAATACCGTCGGCTCCGACCGCCCCACCCACAGCGCGTAATTGACATTGGTTTGCACACATAACGCGAGTTCACCAGTCGTTGTTATAGCTGGCGTCGAATAGCCGATTCCACGCTGATACGCATCCATCACCAACCAGAATCGCATTTCTTGATCCGGCGCGCTCCCTAATGCGATCACGATCTCGCCTTGCGTCGCCAGTGTAATCGCAAAACACGGCGTCAGTGCCAACACAAACACCATCAAGACGCCGACCACCCGTAACATTCGTCGCAGCATACTCGCTTTGCGCGGCACGACGCTCACTTGTTGTTCTGACATTACACCCTCAGCCATACGTCCTTATCGATTTTATGTCGCCAACCGCAGCACTACATGATCATGTGCATCATAACCGACGTGATAAAATAACGGCGCATCACCCACGCCCAGCGCCAGCACGCGCGGCAGCAGTTCAGTCAAATCTTCAACCAGATCGAGCGTGCCAATCTGGTCGCGGGGTATCCAGTGCAGTGTGCCTTCATCGTTCGCTACGACATCACGCGTCGCGCTTTCTCCAACAAACACGAATAAGCCGATCCCCGTGCTATCACCCGCATCGACATTATAAATCGCGCACAAGCGTAAATCTTGCACACTCAAACCAGTTTCTTCGCTGATCTCGCGGCGCGCGCTCATCAATACATCTTCGTCGCGTTCGATATGTCCGCCGACGCCATTATACCGATTAGGAAAAATACGCTTATGCCCAGCGCGTTTCATCAGCAGCACGTCATCGCCATGTGTGATGAACGACAACGTACGCATCATCACCAACCAGCGCCCATCGATGAAATGCGCGCCCTGTTCGCCTGACCCCATGATATTGCCTCGCTCAATTGCCGCCGTCGAACCGACATGATAAGCTAAACGCCATCTTTTGCGACACCAGATGGGCTTGGTTTTATGAGCACTCACTTGCACCTGGTCAATGCGCCACCACCCCACTTGCGCATCGTCCCGACAAACCGTTTATACCCGCACGAAGAACATGACTCACAGCGCTTGATCCCGTTAATCGAGCGCTTGCGCCGCGAGTCGGTCATGATAAATCCGCCGATTGTCGCGCCAATGAACGCCGACGAGACCGATTACGTCGTGCTTGATGGCGCCAACCGCACGACGGCATTTGCTGAACTCGGTTTCCCACATGTACTGGTGCAAATCGCGCGTTACGAAAGCCCTTTTGTGCAGTTGCAGACATGGCATCATGTCGTGTGCGCATGGGATTTCGAGCCTTTCACGGCACACGTTCGTGAAATACCTCAAATCACCATGACCCATGAAGCACACAGTTCCACACCGCTTGCAACATTACGCACGCGGGATAGCGGCGAGTGGCACATCGAAACGACGGCGATTGATCCAGGCTCGCGCAATCATGCGCTTGTGCGTTTCGTCAGTGTGTATCAGCGTCACGCAGTCTTACACCGTACCACATTGAATGACCCTGAAAAAGTGTGGGCGACATACGACGATGGCATTATCCTGATTACATTTCCGCCCTATCACCCTACCGATGTCATCACCGCCGCGCGCGAGCGTGCGTTTATTCCACCCGGCATCACCCGTCATATCATTCAAGGGCGAGCGCTGCGCGTCAATTACCCGCTTGACTTGTTAAGCGACCCAGAAACAACGCTCGATGCCAAGAATCGCCAGCTTGATCGGTGGTTTCATCACAAAATCGATGCACGGCAAATGCGTTACTACGCCGAATCAACCTATCAGTTCGATGAATAACAGTTTTTTTGTGCTTAGTCACCTGTCAGGATGCTGTAAAAGATTGCATCATCATCGGGTTCGCCAAAATACGGGCGTAAGATGTCGAGTTCTTCCGCTGTTGGGTCAAGAATGCGTACAATTTGCTCGACCGCGCTCACGGGCAGTTCGGGCAAGTTTGCGCAGCGATTGACCACCCCATTTGCCAGCACCCATCCGAAGCCACTTAAGAACTGGATGCGATAGCGTTCTTGTCTAGGATTCATCGCCATCAAAAATACCGGCGTTCCATTGGGGATGCTGCCCAACGCGTCAAAGCCAAGCGCAGGTCCGACACGCACATTGAGCGCATCTTCGCCGCGCGCTTGAATATCGCCCGGACATCCATCCAAAATGCCGTCGATGCGCGCGAAATTGGCGCGTTCGCCCAGTTCGACAAGGTCGCTGTTCGTCGCGCCGACGCGCACACCATACCCCGCAGACAGCGGAATATTGACGCCATTTGCATGTACGTTTATGACACCTGTGCTGGCGACAACATAGGTGGTCTCACCCGTCACCTGCACCGCGAAGTTTCCCGCGATAGTGTCGATGACCGCGCCGCCCGCGATGACTTGGAATATAGTGGGGGTTGTATCGAGCGTGAATGCCATGCGACCACTTACAAGTGTTACCACCACTTGACTATCGCTGTACACGCCTATCCGTGCTTCGCTTTCTGACATGACCAGTGCGCGCAGCGTGATCACCTGTGCGAAATTCAGCCATGCACGCCCATAGCGATCCGTGCGAACGCTGTCTCCATCTCCAAACGCGAACTCAGCCGTCGCGGGCAGCGGCAGCCAGCGTTCAGTACCCGCGCGCTGCACTTCCACCGTCGCTGCGTTGATTCGCAGCACCGCCGCGTAGGAATCAGTCGCTTCTTGCGCTGCAAGCGCGTACACGCTGATCATCAACAGCACAAGTAACAACGTTGTAAATCGTCTCATGTGGATTGGCTCGGCACTTCCATGAAGAATGTGCTGCCTTCTCCTTCCATACTCCGAAACCATACCCGCCCACCGTGCGCTTGCGCGACCGCTTTGACCAAACTCAAGCCTAAGCCCGTACCCGGTATCGACGGGGCAGCACCCGACTTGGCGCGGAAAAATTCACGAAAGATGCTGCGTTGATCTTTTTCGGGGATTCCATAACCTGTATCTTCGACTTCCAGACACAAGCGGTCGATATCCGCGCGCACCGTTATATTGATACTGCCACCTACCGGCGTATACTTCACAGCATTGCCGATCAGATTACTCACCGCCTGCCGCAGCAATTGACGATCCCCGAAGGTCGGCGGCAGATCATCGTCGATCATTATGTCCACTATCTGCGACTTCGCCTCAGCATCCGATTCTTCCTGAGCCGTAACTTCGCGCACCAATTCACCAAAATCAAACGCCGATTTGAACACAACTGCCCCACGTACCCGTTCCAGACTCAAAATATCTTGAATAATCTGGCGCATTTGTTCGCTGGAACGCTGCATACGTTCCAGCGACTGGCGCACTTTTGCGTCTATCAAGACAGTATCGTCATTTTCCAACAAAAGTTGCGCTGTCACCAGGATATTCGTCAACGGGTTGTTCAAATCATGCGACGCCATGCGAATCATTTGCGTCTTGATCTCACTCGATTGTTCGATCAGCGTTTTTTGCCGTGTCAATGCCTCGTATAAGCGCGCATTTTCTAAACTTGGGGCGATTTCCTCCGCCAGCGATTGCAACATGGCTAACGTTGCCGCACGCACGCGCTTACTGGTGGCGCTCGTCACCGAAAATACAGCCAGCACATGTGCCTGCCATACAATTGGCACCGCGATCTGCGGATGTTCATGGATCAGCCTCGCCGATGCGAACGCGCGGCGCGCGATCGTTTCATCGACGCTGGACGCTTGTGTACTTTCCCATCGATGCGCCACGCTTTGCACTTTATTATCGTCATCACTCAGCCAGATCACACCCGCACTGTCGGGCATCAAACGACGCAGATCATCAGCAATCGTCGGCAGTACTTTATCCATCGCCATGCGCTGCTGTGACACATCGACCACGCTGTGCAGCAAGAATTCGTTCGCCCGCCGCGCGCTCGCTTCGCGCGCGAAATGTGCCAGTAAAACAACGACCGCTGGAATAGACAGCGCCAGAAGCGCGTCGAACACATCGACCACGACGCGCGACACGCTGAACGTGACCAGCGCGATAATCACCCAGCCAGCAATGAATAGGATGGCAACAGGAAACACCCAGTACCAGCGCACCTGACCATAAATGACGCTGCAGCCGACCGCCAGTATCAAAACGATGACCACTTGTGCCCACTGTGGCTGCTCGGACAGCGCATTATTTTGCACCAGCGTTTCTACTGCGTTTGCGTGCAGCTCGACGCCTGCTGTCAGCCTTCCACTGGACGCGGTTGGCACAATGTATAAGTCGGTCAGCGCGGTTGAATTCATCACACCGACAAATACAATTTTGTCTTGATACAACGCCGCGTCGATCTCACCCGCCAGCACCGCACGCAGCGAGTCGGTTGGGAACAAATCACTTGTTTCTTCGGCGCTGTAAAAATAGTTTGGCATCCACAAACCAAAAGCGTCGGTTTGCAATGTCCGCGAGGATGCAATGGTGACCGTTTTATCACCCGTCGTCACCACTTGATCAATCGCTGACGAAGGGACACGTAAATACGCAATATAGGTCGCAAGCGCCAGCGATAACGCCGTGTTGTTTTCGGCATCGACAAGTGATAGCTGACGACGAATCGTGTTATCTGCATCTGGGTACGCATTGATATAACCGAGCGCGTCCGCCTCATCGAAAAGCAAACGTGGCGGTCGAATTGTCTCTTGGTACTGAACCTGTTGATTAATGTTCCCGATGTCACCGCGCTGTACGCCCACCATTGGCAAGACCGTTCGCAGCCGCGAGTCGCTGTTGCGCGCTGCACGCATCGCCGCTGCCAATGTTTCGTCGTCATCCGATTCTTCGACGAACAGCACATCGAACGTGACCACCCGCGCACCCGCGTCGCTCAGCCATGTCACTACATTCGCGAATACCGACCGCGACCAGTCCGTCAGTGAACGTCCATACCTCTCGAAACTGGCATCGTCGATGGCGATAATGCGAATCGTATCGCTTGCGGGCGATGCTACAAAGACAAGATCATTCAAACGCAGCCGCGCACCCGTGAACAAGCCGCCCCACCACAGGATAATCACGACCAGCGCGACAATTAGCCCGATCCATACCGACTGCTGCTGAATTAAACGTTCACGGCGCGTTGATCGGACACTCGTCGGCAGTCGCTTTTTGTTTACGAACGCCACCATTTTTATTCACCCAGCGCGACGGGCATTAAATCTTCCAGCATGATCGCGTCGCCCAGTGACTCATAGCGCGCAGGGTCTTCGACGGTTGTGTCATCAGCGAACGATCGCACCCCTGCGCATGGCGTTTGAATATCGAGCGTACTCGACAATATCCAGCCGAAACCACCCCGAAATTCAATGCGATACCACCCGCTGGTTTCGGTCTCACCGATGATCGTCGTCACATCGGCGGCGGCGACCGTTCCGACACGCGGAAATTCGATACCGGGCGCCTGACGCACATTCAAACTCGTGTCATCAGGTGTCGTCAAAATTACCGTACAACCATCAAGCGCCGCGTCGAGTTCTTCAAATGTCATCGCGCGCACCACATCGCTCAGGTCATCATTTCGCGCCGCGCGTATTCCGAATCCAAGCGGGACACTCGCCGCCTCGTCATCGTCTTTTGCTGCTTGCACATCGCCTTCTGTCACTAACATCGCAGATCGTCCGTTCGGCTCAACGCGCACCGCAAACTGCGTCCCACGCGCACCCAGGCTCATGCCCGGCGTGAGTACATCGTAGCGGGAAGATGCATCGAGTAATCGGTTCAGGCGTTGGATCGTTTGACCAATTACCACTTCGACCGAAATCGTGAACTGTGTTTCGCTGCCCGAAAACGCGCCAATAATCAATTCACTGTTCGGCAGCACATCTGTTTCGGTGCCGTCTTCAAAGAATGTCACGCGCGCTTGTCCGGTTGCGTCGGTGCGTATCGTATCACCGACACCGACCACCGCTTCAACATTGATCATCACCCAATTCACAGTATTTACCCGCAGCATTTCAACACCCGGCGTCAGAACTTCCAGAGTCGCTGCCAATTCAACTTCTTGTGCATATAAAGGGAACATGCTAAACACAATCACCACTGCGAAAACGACCCCGACCAGTTGACACCGTTGTTTCATCAATGCACCACCTATACCGCACAGTTAAAAAAAGACTACGATAATGAAATCATGCCGCGTTTAGTGTAGCATAGCGGCAGTTAACGTTTAGCATATGCACTTCGTCGGTTTTGGCGAATTCAGGAAAATTTCATGGCGCACAATGCGAAAACCGCGCTGAAATCGGTGACACTGTATACCGACGGCGAACTCTATACGATGATCAAGCTTCCGACAACGGCAGTCACGGCGGCGGCGGCGGTTTTGGCAGAAATTAAGGAACCTTTTTCGGCGCTGATTGTCGATAAAGATGAAGTCACGTTGATTTTGACGCTCGAAGATTTGACCGACTTCGGGCGGCGTCTGCCTGGTCACGAAAAAAGTGATGATATGTTTCGTTTGATCTCGATGGACGGCGATCTTGACCCGAATTTGACCGGGTTTATGGCGTTGATCGCTGGCGCACTGGCGAAAGCGGGCATATGGATTCTTCCGTTGGGGTCATTTACACGCGATCATCTATTGGTGAAAACTGCCCAGTTTGATGATGCGATGACCACGCTTCGCGCCCTGCAACAATCGCTTTAATCGCTTTTTTTAGCATCTGTACGTTATGTTTTTCGCACATTCGCCGATATATCGAGGCAACAGCGCTTTATGAACATATTTTTTCATGAAGAAGGTCAGTATCCGAAACCGAAAGACGAGATCAAAATCGAAGCGGTCGAGCTTGTCGTCTATCCTGATCGTTTTCGCGTGTATGTCGGCATTCGCGTATCGTTATTTCAAGAACGCCCAAACTTGATTCTGGTCGTCCGTGACGATGCGGGGCGCACCGCCGCCGAACTCGACATCATTGAGACCATGCACCACGATATGGAATTTACCATGCACTTGCGTGGCAAAAGCGACACGGTAGGCACATACACCCTTACTGTGGATTTGTTCTATGAGACGCGCAATCCACCCCAAGACCGCTATGTACAGACCTTCATCGTCCCCCCCGCCACCGACGATTCTGACTCAGGTGAATAGTCATGCTGCTCTGGATCACCCCCGCGCAATCGGATGCTATCGTCGCTCATACCGAACACGAATCGCCGCGCGAAGCGTGCGGCTTGATCGGCGGCACGATACAGAATGGTGTCTATCGTGCGGTCGAAATCATTCCCATCGCCAATCGTGCTGACGACCCTGTCCATCATTTTCGTATGGATGACAGCGCACTGGTCAAAACGCTGTTTGGGTTTGAAGCACGCGGGCTGGTTTTAGTCGGCATCTATCATAGTCACCCGCAGGGCAAGCCGATTCCGTCCGCCGAGGATGCTGCATCAGGATATTATCCTGGCACACCCTATTTGATCGTCGGGCGTGATCATGACTCGGCTGTTTTCGCCGTGTGGGAATTACGTCATCGACAAGTCACACCCGCCATACTTCACATTGCACTCGACGCACCGCTCCCCACCGATGTGCCGCGTGCCCCATCATCCGTCATCCCCGTAGCGGTCATCATTAGTGCGGTGCTGGCGACGATTTTCATGATTGCACTGTCATTATCTTTACTTCCACCTGCGCCCGACATCGTGCGCTGAAGCCTATATCGGATGATTTTATGTTTGTCGAAACGTCACTCCTCATTCCACTCATGCTGGTCACGCTGCTCGGCATCATCGCTGGCGGTGTCATCAATATCTTATCCGACGATTTACCGCACCGTCGTCCGGTGCGTACGCCGCGCTACCCAGAGGGTACGCCCCGTCCTGTGATCGCCTGGTTGGGCATCACCGCGTTTTTGTTTGGAAAACGCGCGTCGCCTGACGGCGTTAAACTGTCATGGCGTTATCCGCTCACCGAAATTGGAACCGCTATGCTAATGCTGTTGGCGGTATTCAGTCTAGCCGATGACCCAACCATGGACGCGCTTCAGTTCACGTTCTGGCTGGTTTATCTGGCGATTTTCATGTTGATCACCGTGATCGATCTCGAACATCGGCTGATTTTGTTCGTCGTTATGATCCCCTCATACATAATTGCGCTCATCGACCCTATCGTGACAACTTATGGCGTCACCTTCGCCGAGTCGCTGCTCGGGGCGGCACTTGGGTTTGGCGTGTTTTTCTTGCTTTATATCGGCGGGTTCTTGTTTACGTATGTTATGGCAGCCGTACAGAAACGCGAAATCAACGAGGTCGCATTCGGATACGGCGATGTGATGTTGATCACGTTGTCGGGGCTTATTCTCGGTTGGCGGTCGCTGATTTTCGCCATGTTCATCACCGTATTTATTGGCGCGTTGGGCGCGCTCATTTACCTGATCGCGCGCAACTTGTCGCGTAAAGGCTACAGCTTGTTTACCCCGCTCCCTTACGGACAGTACATCGTCATCAGCACATTTGTCATGTTGTTATATGCCAACGAGGTTGCATTTGTGCTTCGTGGGTACTGATATTATATATTAGTAAATTTTAATTTCTCACAGGAAGTATTTGGAAGCACTTATACTTCCTGTTTTGCTTTGCGCTCGATAATTCCGCTTCCCAACACCGTGTCGCCCGCATACATGACCGCGCCTTGTCCGGGCGTAATATCGCGCAACGGCTGTTCGAAGGCGATATACATCCGCTCATCCGGCAGTACATTAATGTGCGCCATCACCGGCTTTGCCTTGTAACGAATTTTGACCTGCGCCGTGAATGTCTCGGCGGGCGGCTCCCCTGCAATCCAACTGACGCGCTTTGCTGTAAGTTCGGTCGCACCAAGTTCATCCACCGTACCAACGACCAGCGAATTAGCCAACGGATTCATAGCGATCACGTATAACGGCTCGGCAGTCTGCACGCCTAAGCCCTTGCGCTGACCAATCGTGTAATTCGCCAAGCCTTGATGTTCCCCGATGATCGTGCCATCGCGCCGTGTGATCACGCCCGTCCTGACCGTATCCGGCGCGTGTTCTGCTAAGAAGCGCCGATAATCGCCATCACCCAGGAAGCATAAATCCTGACTATCTTGTTTACTCGCAGTCGGCAAGCCAAATCGCGCCGCGATCTGACGTACTTCCGGCTTGGTATAGTCGCCTACCGGGAACATCGCATGACTCAGCTTGTGTTGATTCAGCACGCTCAACACATAGGTTTGATCTTTAGCATCATCACGCCCTTTCATAAGCGTGTGCCGCCCGTTTTCATCTACCCCAACGCGCGCATAATGCCCGGTCGCGAGATACTGCGCATCCAACGAAAGCGCCGTGTTCAGCAGCCATTCGAAGCGAATATGACGATTGCATTCCAAACACGGGTTCGGCGTCACACCGTCGCGATGCTGATCGATGAAATACTGCACGATCGTGCCGCGAAACGTATCTTTGCTATCCAGCACATAAAACGGAATGCCAATCTTGTCGGCAATCCGGCGCGCGTCGTCGAGTTGTTCTGGCGTGCAGCAGCGATTGTGTGCGTGCCCAGAAACCGTTTCTTCGCTCCACAACCGCATCATGATGCCGACGACATCGTAGCCTTGTTCGACCAACAATGCCGCCGCGACCGAGCTATCCACCCCGCCGCTCATGGCAACCACGACGCGCGTATCTGCATTACCCATCGTTCACATCCCAACTCGCGGGAGGGGCAAACCCCTCCCCTACTTTTCTTTGTGACTTTGTGTTAAGTTTTTCGCACTACCCGATCCAGTAGCGGAACTGTTCCGGCATATCGGCGGGATTCTTCCCCAAAGCGCGGACATAAATGCTGGCTTTGGCAGCGAAAATCAAAATCGACTCACGGTACGTGTGAAGCTGAATTCCCAACTTTGGAAACCATCCGTAACGATCAACCGTCTTGGTCTCAATATCGCCTTCAGTCAAAGTGTTCAGCGCCGCGTCAAGATCGATTTCGATTTGTGTAAACCATGTGCGCAAACGCTCAACACTGGTCTCAATCGTATCGTCGCTGTGACGATAATCGAATGCCTGCTTAAAAGTCGTGAACGACTCTGCGTAGGTATGTTCGGTCTCGGCTTGCGCGCGGATCAACGCGCCTAACGACGGGCTGTTGGGAAAGGTGTATGTGAGATCAGCATCCGTAATCATATCAAGCAGTTGATGCCGCAGTTTTTGCGTCTCGTGCAGAACATCCGACTCGCGTTTGGCTAGACTATTTGACATGGTCGCGCTTCCCCTTTAGCCAAAATAGCTTTGCCACTGATCCGTCGCTTTGCCTAAAGCCCGCAAATACACGCTCACTTTACCCACGAAGATATAGACCGCGTCACCATAAATCGCCATTTGTTCGCGCAGCGTCGGATTAAAATCCGCACCCCGCTCAATCTTCTTCTCATCAAGATCGGCTTCACTCGATGCGGTGAGTGTAGCGTTCATGTCGTCATCCAAGTGCTTGAACCACGCAACCAATTTGTCTTTGCTGGTCGCTACGTCGGGATCGGCGTGCTTGTACGACCAATCCAACTTTGAATGCTTGAACGAGTCCAAATATGCCTGCTGGACTTCGCCCATTTCGCGGAATACTTCGCCCAGCGCCGGGTTGCCTGGCAAGGCATAGCGCAAATCTTCATCCGTGATCAGACCAAGCGCCATATCGCGCGCTCCGTTGGTCATTTGCAAATAATTCAATTCGACTGCAAGCGTATTGGTCATTGTAGATGTGATCTCCTTAAGATCGACGGAACTCACCCCTACATGCACAAATGGTCTGCATTCGTTACGATGTCCGCATCGATGACAAGCGCGCGACCGAGTCCGCTAGTACGCTCACGGCATATTCGATGTCGTCAGCGCTGGTATCCTTACCCACCGTCAAACGCAGGCTGCCTAATGCTTGCTCGCGCGTGTAACCAAGCGCGAGCAGCACACCCGATGGTTCCGGATTGCCCGTTTTGCACGCCGACGCGCTCGACGCACACACGCCTTTCAAATCCAGATGCATAAGCAGGGAGTTGCTCTCCACACCGTCAAAAATGAAACTCGCGTGGCTTGGCAAGCGTTGTTCGGGGTGTCCTGTCAAATGCGCATTCGGCACCGCCGCCAACACGCCATCGATCAGCAGATCGCGCATAGTTTGATAATGTGCCGCCCGCATGTCACGGTCGTGATAGATCAATTCAAGCGCCGCCGCCATGCCGACAATCCCCGGCGTATTGAGCGTACCGCCGCGCCGTCCGCGCTCGTGGCTGCCGCCACTTTGATGAGCAATGACATCGACACCGTCGCGAATGTATAATGCGCCAACGCCTTTGGGTCCATAAAATTTATGCGCCGATATGCTCATCATATCGACACCGAGAGTTTTGACATCGAGTGTAAGCTGTCCGGCGGCTTGCACAGCGTCGGTATGAAACACCGCACCCTGTTCGTGTGCCAGCGCCGCCAGTACTGGTATAGGCTGGATGGTGCCGACTTCGTTGTTGACATACATAATGCTGGCGACAGTCGTACCAGGTTGACAAGCGGCGGCGAAATCTTCGACATCGACCATACCCACGCGATCTACAGGCAAAATTGTGTGTTCGAAACCCATATGCGCCGACAATTGTTCGACCGTCTTGATTACAGCGCTGTGTTCAATAGGCGTGGTGATTAAATGTACCCCTTTATCGCGCATCGCATACGCCGCGCCACGCACCGCCAGATTATCACTTTCCGTGCCACCGCTCGTGAATACAATCTCGGTAGGCTTGCAGCCGAAAATCTGCGCTATGCGTTCTCGTGCGTCTTCGACCGCTTGTTCTGCGCGACGACCAACGTGATGCGACGATGATGCATTCCCAAATTGCTCGGTAAAATAAGGCATCATGGCTTCGACGACGCGTGGGTCAGTGGCGGTGCTGGCGGAATGATCGAGATACACGGTGCGGCGCGGCATGAGACCATCTCCTAAAAGAAACGCTATTTTGAAGTTCGGATATTTTACCCGAAGCCACCCCATCTGTCAGCCGTCAGGTTCGTTTGGATTAGCTAGGCAAAGCTGATGCAGCCAACGCGCAAACCCGCTATGATTAGGGGTTGGGAGTTAATACTCATCTAAGCTGTTCAGCCGAACACATGCGGAGGAATCACTCAATGTCGATGATCGTCAGTATTCATGGGCGCGAAGTTCTGGATTCGCGCGGGAATCCAACTGTAGAAGTAGAAGTCGAACTGGAAGGCGGCGTGGTCGGGCGCGCAATCGTGCCGAGCGGCGCTTCGACAGGCGAACACGAAGCACTCGAACTGCGCGATGGCGACAAATCACGCTACGGTGGCAAAGGCGTTTTGAAAGCAGTCGATGTCGTCAACGGCGAGATTCAGGATGTACTGGTCGGCATGTACGCGACCGACCAAATAGCCATAGACCAAACCATGCTGCTGCTGGACGACACACCGACCAAAAGCCGTTTGGGTGCGAACGCGATTTTAGGCGTATCACTGGCAAACGCGCACGCAGCGGCAGATTACGTCGGTTTACCGTTGTATGCATATCTCGGTGGCGCGCACGCACATGTGCTGCCTGTGCCAATGATGAACATCATGAACGGCGGCAAACACGCACTCGGCAGCACCGATTTCCAGGAATTTATGGTGATGCCCGTCGGCGCGAGTACGTTCGCGGAAGGGCTGCGCTGGGGTGTCGAAATTTATCAGGCGCTCAAGAAGCTGCTGCACGACAAAGGTCATCACACGACCGTCGGGGATGAAGGCGGTTTCGCGCCGAGTCTAGGTTCAAATCAAGCAGCACTCGATATCATCATGGAAGCAATCATCAAAGCGGGCTACACGCCCGGTGAACAAATTCGAATCGCGCTCGACCCCGCGACCAGCGAAATTTACCGCGATGGCAAATATCATCTTGATATTGAAGGGCGCGTGTTGAGCGGCGAAGAAATGGTCGAATTCTGGATTGATTGGTGTAACCGCTACCCGATTATCTCTCTGGAAGACGGTTTGGCAGAAAATGACTGGGCGAACTGGTCGCGTTTGGTCGCCGCCGTTGGAGATCGCGTGCAGATTGTCGGGGATGATTTGCTTGTCACCAATGTCGAAAAGGTCAAGCGCGCCATCCGTGAAAAAGCGGCGAACTCGCTGCTGTTCAAGGTCAATCAGATTGGCTCGCTGACCGAGGCACTCGCCGCCGCCCAACTGAGCCAGCGTCACGGCATGACCGTCGTCGTCAGCCATCGCAGCGGCGAAACTGAAGATACGACCATTGCCGATCTCGCGGTTGCTATGAACGCTGGGCAAATCAAGACCGGCGCGCCGTCACGTTCTGACCGGGTGGCGAAATTCAATCAACTGCTGCGCATCGAAGAAGAACTCGGCAGCGCGGCGACGTATGCAGGTCTGAGCGCGTTCTCCAATTTGAGTCTGGACATATAACCCTATGATTGTAAATCGTTTCAACGGCAAACGTACCAAGATCGTCGCCACGATTGGTCCCACGTCGAGCAGTGAAGACATCATCCGTCAGATCATCCGGTCGGGACTGGATGTGGCGCGCATCAATTTTTCGCACGGCGACCATGAAACGCATGGTAAAGCCATCGACAATGTACGGCGCATCGCAGATGAAGAAGGCGCAGTTGTCGCGATCATGTGCGATATTCAAGGTCCCAAAATCCGCATCGGCAAAATCGCCCATGAACCGATTATTTTGGCGATTGGCGACAAAATCACGCTGACCCTGGATGAAGCCGACGGCACCAACAACGTCGTTTCGATCCCTCACCCTGAATTTGTGCGCGATATCAAATCGGGAATGCCGCTCTTGATTGACGACGGCAAAATCGAATTCATCGTCCGTTCGACCACAGGACGCTCATTATTCTGCGAAGTCGTCGTTCCCGGCGCGCTCACGTCGCGTAAAGGTGTGACGGCGACGACCGCTAAACTGACGCTTTCCGCCATCACTGAAAAAGACCGAGAAGACATCGAATTTGCGGTGAGCAAGAACACTGAATACATCGCTATGTCTTTTGTACGTTCTGAAGATGACATCCGCGAAATGCGCTGGTTGATCCGACACTTAGGCGGCAACGCAGCCATCATCGCCAAAATCGAGAAGCACGAAGCGTTGGAAAATATCGAGTCGATCATCGCCGCCACCGACGGGGTCATGGTCGCGCGCGGCGATCTTGGCGTCGAAATTCCGGCGGAAGAAGTACCGTATCACCAGAAGCGCATCATCAAGTTGTGCAATGAAGCGAGTAAGCCGGTGATCACCGCGACGCAGATGTTGAACTCGATGGTGGACAATCCACGCCCTACACGTGCCGAAGCCAGCGATGTCTACAACGCGATTTTGGACGGCACGGACGCGATTATGTTGAGCAACGAAACTGCGAGCGGCGCATATCCCGTGCGTGCGGTCGAAACCATGGTCAACATCGCGGCGATTGCCGAACGCAATATCCTGATGCCGTCAAACAAGACCGAGCGCCCGCGCATGCTCGAAGGACGTGAAACCGTTTCCGATGCAGTCAGCCATGCGACCAGCGCGATTGCCGAAGCGCTCAACGCGAAAGCGATTGTCACCGCAACGCTGACAGGCTACACGGCGCGGCGCGTGGCTAAAGAGAAACCACACACGCCGATTTTATGCGTGACTCCAAACGAGATTACCTATCGGCGTATGGCGCTGATTTGGGGTGTATTTCCGCTTATGGTGCCCGAATTTAACACCATCGACGAGATGATTCACGTCATCGTACGGACAGCGCACAACCAGAAATTGGTCGAAGCGGGGGATCAGTTGGTGATTATTGCGGGTATCCCATTCGGCGTCGGCGGACAGACGAACTTCCTGAAAGTTCACACCGTTGGTGAGAGCGGCGAACTTGAACTGATGAACTAAGCGCGAGAAAAACGGGGATGTGAAATCCCCGTTTGTTCATTCATCTCCATCGACAAATTGCAGCGAGTCCGAACGCGGCGCGGGCGTCTCATAATTCGATGACGCACGACGACGAGCCGCACGTCCCGCACGTGCGGGGGCAGCCTCCGCTACGTTTCCTGTTTCGATACGAAGCGGCGTCGATGTGGGAACAGTCGCGCTCACATCACTCGTATAAACCGCGAGCGCGGTTGTGCAGTACGGACATAAATCCCACGACAGTTCAAGCATTTTACCACAGCGCGGACACGCCTTTTTCAAGCGTGTATGGCAGTGCGGGCACGCCTGCCAGTCGCTTTCGACACGCTGACGACAGCCGGGGCAGATCGGCTTTTCTTCGATTTCTTGCAGCAGCGCTTCTTCTTCCAGCGACCTTTCGTAGGCTTCTGCCAACGTTTCACGCGGGCGCAAGAATAAATAGACCAGCAATCCCGGCACGTTCAAGACCGCGACCATGACCCCAACCACGATTTGCGCCATCACATCGCGCGAACGCGCACGCATATCGCGGAAGGTCCAAATAATGATCGCCAGCAGCAGTGCAACCAACACCAGACCACCGTACACCAGCAAAACGGTGAATAACCCGTTATTTTGATCGAAAATTAAGTCACTCATTGCCATCTAGCTCCATGATGAATCGGTGTGCAGTATATCAGCGTGCATTTTGGGGCGCAAAGTGTTTATCCTCCATACGACGCAACGCCGTTATGATTCAATACAACAATCAGTAGGCACTATTAAAGTGTCGTTACTAGTTAACTAATGCTGGACTGACACACCAGTGTCTCTGATAAAATCACGATTCATAGCTACTATCTTACAAAGACGAGTGATCCTTTGAATGACCGCACACTATTTCATCACCTACCTGCTCAAGAGCGCGCTGATATCGCAACGACGCAACTGCTGATCGTTCTATTCGGTCGTGCCGATCACAACGATGCACTCGCGGGCATTGACTCGATTTTACAGTACACGGGCGGGCTTACGGGCTTGGTCAATGCGACCCGTGAGCAACTGGAAAGCATCAGCAATATTCACCCATCAATGATTAATCAGGTCGCAGCATTGGTCGAAGTGATGCGCCGCTTGCAGGCGCGCGCTCCAAGCGAACGACCGACTATCCGCTCGGCACAGGATGCCGCTGAAGTTGTCGACGATATGCGCAACCTGGATCAAGAACATGTCCGCGTGATTTTGCTCGATTCGCGCGACAAGGTCATGGATATTGTCACCGTTTATATGGGGACATTAAACACGTCGTTGATACGCACTACTGAAATCTTTCGTGAGGCAATTTTACGTAACAGCGCGGGCATCATCCTGGCGCATAATCATCCGAGTGGCAATCCGCAGCCCTCGCCCGAAGATGTACAAATGTCGCGCGGGTTGAGTGCTGCCGGGCGTTTACTCGATATTCCCTTGCGCGATCATTTGATAATCGGGCGCGACGGCTGGGTATCGCTGAAAGAACTAGGCTTGATGTGACGCCTTAATTGGGGGTTGGGTTGGATTGTGCGACAAGCAGTGACACTTCGCTCACATACACGTCATATTCGTGACCAGAAGCGTAAAATCGAAAATTCAGAATGCTGCGTGGACGCTGATCGGGAGGAAACAACGCGATCAAGTTGCCGCTATCATAGGCATACCATGCGCCTTCGTTGACAATTTCGTGATCAAGCCTGCACGAGTCGCAGCTCATTGGTGAATCGATACCCGGAATCACACGCGAATAAAAGCCGTGAATCCATGTTTCGACGCCGCCATTGAGCGGCACGTATTCCATACGCAGCATAAGTGGACATTCACTCCCTTCAGCACCGCATGAACTGAGCGAATGCCCGATGATCTTGAAATCAGCGCGCAATGCGAGATAGCTGTAAGCGCTGACATCACGCCCTTGCTGTCCGCTCGCTCCCGTCAAATACTGTGTACATGTCGTCTCGCCATGTGATTCTGCGCCGCCGCCACGCCCTAGACGCAGCGCCGAAAAACCATCGATTTGCGTTAGTGCGAAGAAGCCACTCGGTTCGCTGTTTTGCTGGTTGGCACAGCCCCAGGTGCGTTCGCGCGGCGGCTCTCCCAATGCGACTTCTACAATTGTTTCCGGCTCAAACGCGCGGCTGCCTAGCAAATTAAGGCGCGCGGGCTGAATCGAATATATGCCATCGGTCAATTGCAGCGTACCGCGCTGACCGGGCGGAACGGCGTAATTCGGATTTTCGCTCATCGACACCAATGCCTCGCCATCATCGGTGATGACCTGAAGCTGGGTATCAGTGACGCGCACCGTATAATCGCCACTTTTAATCATGCGCGCGAACGCTCCGCTCGGCGTCGTGAAAGTGATCCATAAATCGCGCGTTAACGCGCGGGGAATATGCACGTCGAATTCACCCCGGACATTTTCCAGTTCAATCGTATAACGCTGCGAACTCCAATCAAAGCGCGGGCGCGTTACCTGTTTAACATCGGCGGTGGTGTCATTTTTGAGCGTGAGGGTGGCGATCATCCGATCCTGATCATAGATAAACATCGTCGCTTGAGAAACCGGATCGGTGCTGACGACCGCGCTGTTAAACAACTCGATTTGGCTGCGTGTCGCCTGCGTAATCAACGTGGCATCTGTCCACGTTACAGTACCGCGCCCAACCCGCACGAGCGTTTGCATAGAAACAGTCGATTGAAAAAGAAAGTAATTGACGCCGATCCCGGTGATCACGCATACGATACAAAAGACTGCGAAGGCGATTAGCAATACGCCCCACGCGATGCGCCCAGCATCAAACCGCCGTTCGGGTTCGATGGTGTCTGGTGTGATAGCCGCAGAACCTGCCACGTCCCAACCTCAATACGTCGATACAGAAAGCAAGATTATAACATACAGGTTACCCATCAAAACACGTGTGCGTACAATACACACTCCCGTGATGGCATTGATTCCGATATAATGACGCACATTCTTAACGATAAGCAATCCTATTCAGCGTGGAGAGATGCGATGTCTGGGCATAGTAAATGGGCAAATATTAAACGGCGTAAAGGTGCAGAAGACGCGAAACGCGGTCAGATTTTTACCCGGCTCGCGCGCGATATTGCGCAAGCAGCGCGTGAAGGCGGCGGCGATGAAGGCTCGAATGTGCGCTTGAAGATTGCCATTCAAAAAGCCAAAGAAGGCAACATGCCGAAAGAAAACATCGAACGCGCGATTGGACGCGGCACAGGCAAGCTGGAAGGCATCGACCTGGAAGAAATTACGTACGAAGGTTATGGACCCGACGGGATTGCCTTCATGATCGATGTGCTGACGGATAATAAAAATCGCGCCTTGGGCGATATCAAGAATGTGTTCAACAAGCGCGGTGGCGCGATGGCGTCGGCGGGGTCGGTTAAATTTCAGTTCGATCAAAAAGGCGAGATTATTTTAGGCGACGGTCAATTCGACTTCGATGAAGTGTTCATGGTCGCGGCGGAAGCTGGCGCTGAAGATGTGTTGGACGAAGATGGCGTGATCAGCGTATACACGCCACGCGAGGCGTTTACGGCGGTTGAAGATGCATTGCGCGCGGCGGGTTATCCAGTCGAAGACTCGGAGATCAAGTGGTTTGCCAAGAACGAAACGGAGCTTCCGGTCGATAAAGCGCTTGCGGTATTACGACTGCAAGAAATTTTGGAAGAACTCGACGATGTACAAGGCGTCGCCATGAATTTGGCACTGAGCGATGCAGTACTCGAAGCCTTTGAGACCGCTTGATGCTCACACTTGGGATCGATCCCGGCACGGCGACAGTCGGCTATGGCATTGTGCGCGACCACCCCGACGGCAGTTTGGAAGCCGTCGCCTATGGGGTGATCACCACGCCCGCAAAAACACCGATGCCCGACCGGCTCAAAACGATTTACGATGGCATCACCGCATTGATCGAGCTGTACAAACCAGAACGTTCCGCTATCGAAGTCATGTTCTTCGGTAAAAACATCACGACAGCGATCACCGTCGCGCAAGGGCGTGGAGTCGCGCTGTTGGCACTGGCGAACGCCGCATTGCCAATTCACGAATATAAACCCGCCGAAATCAAACAATCGGTGTCGGGCTACGGCGCGGCGTCAAAAGAACAAATGCAACAAATGGTGAAGCTGCTGCTCTCGCTCGAAAGCATTCCGAAACCCGACGACGCCGCTGACGGCTTGGCGATCGCCATCACCGATATCAGTAATTCGCGCTACAACGCCTACACGGATTAATCATCATGATCGCCAGCATACAGGGTATTGTCGCCGCCACAGGCGCAGATCATATCGTCGTGGTCACAGGCG
Organism: Aggregatilineales bacterium; assembly: GCA_038207205.1. GTDB lineage: Bacteria > Chloroflexota > Anaerolineae > Aggregatilineales > Phototrophicaceae > Flexifilum. The sequence continues at coordinate 54,266 of JBBRAA010000008.1, read as the reverse complement.
GGATCGGTTTCAAGGTTTTCGTGCCACTTTCAGCCATGGGTCGCGCGGTGGGCGATGAAGTGCTGCTGCACACAATCCTGATCATCCGCGAGAATGACTTTTCGTTGTATGGCTTTCCATCCATCGGGGAACGCGAATACTTCGAGCGTGTCATCAGCGTGAGCGGCATTGGACCCAGAACGGGGCTGGCAATTTTGAGTACGCTCACCGTCGAACATCTCCGCAATGCTGTCGCCAGTGGCAAGACCGAGCTGCTGACGCGGGTACCGGGAATCGGCAAGAAGACCGCCGAGAAAATCATTTTTGAACTCAAAGACAAACTCAAAAGCGCGAGCGGTATTATCGTCACCGATGGCATCGACGACACCAATATGGACGTGATCGACGCGCTGACCGCACTCGGCTACAGCATCAGTGAGGCACAGGCAGCATTATCCGCGCTGCCATCCGACACGCCAAAAGACTTTGAAAGCAAGATGCGCTCGGCACTGGGCTACTTTATTTCCGGGAATTAGGGCGGACTTATCATGAGCGCACACGACTTAATTGGGCGGCAGATCAAGGTGTTGGACAAAGGTTTTGTCGAACTAATCGATCTAATGCCCCACCCCGCGGCGGGCGTTAGCGGCGATCTGGCGATTGTCAACGCGGCACGTGTCAGCTTTTTGGGCGAAAGCAAAGGCGAAGACGCCGACAAAAAGCTGCTGTTCTATTTGCTCCGCCACGAACACACCAGCCCATTTGAAATGGTCGAGTTCAAATTTCGGCTGCGCGCGCCCCTCGTCACGTATTGGCAGTTGGTCAGACACAGAACGGCAAATATTAATCTCCAATCAGGACGGTATACCCCGTTTGAAGAAGATGACTTCTATGTGCCGTCCGTTTGGCGCAAACAATCGAAAAATAACAAGCAAGCGAGCGAAGGCGAGTTCGACGCCGAAGACGGCGACGAACTGACACGCCAACTCATCGCTCATTATGATCAAGGCTATGCGCTTTATAAAGCCGCACTCGAACGCGGTGTCAGCAAGGAAATGGCGCGGTTGTTTCTGCCTGGTTTCAGCGTGTACTATACGGGTGTCTGGAAGATCGACGCGCACAATTTAATGCGCTTCCTGCGTCTGCGCATCGCGGACGACGCGCAGTACGAAATTCGCACCTACGCCAATGCTATGTACGATATTTTTCGTGCTGCGCTGCCCTGGACGAGCGAAGCCTTCGATCTTTATGTGTTGAAAAAGTCGTAACTTACGCCAGCGAGCCCGAAATCACGTCTATCGCCAGCATAATGAGCGTGATCACACCCAAAATTATGCTGCACAGCACGTACAGATTGAGCCGCCGCGATGCTGGCGGCGGCGTGCCATCACCCGAAAACCCGATCAACGACGACCAGCCCCATCCATACCATAAAATACCCGCCGCGACCGAGAGCAAAAATGTAAATGTGCGCGACTCGGTGTAATAACTGGGGACAAACAGGCGATCGAGCAAAATGACGACCAGAATCGCAAAGAACGCCGCGATGATGATGCGCATAATGCGCGGCAGCGCCACCAAACGTGCAGAGAAACGATCAAGGCGAACTGATGACTGTTTTTCGGTCATGAACCATCCTGTCGCAGTGAAATATCGACATTGATCATGGCAGTCGAAGCGAATTCGAAATATTGACGCATTGTCGCACGCATTGGCTCCTGCACCCCCGCCGCATCGACTGCCGCCAGCATATGTGCCAGCCAATGATCGCGCGCGGTCTGGTCGATGACAAACGGATTGTGGCGCACACGCAAACGCGGATGTCCGCGTTCTTCGATATAACGCATGGGACCACCAAAATATTGCATTAGAAACAACTGCTGCCAGCGCTTGCCCGCCGTTAAATCTGCCGGGAACATCGGACGTAGCACCGGGTCGGCTTCGACGCGCGCATAAAACACCTCGACAATTTTTTCAAACGTCGGTTCACCGCCAACCGCATCGTACAGGGTAATCGCATCCCCGTTTGTTGTCACGTTCTCTATCCTTTTTAGCGCTTAAAGTTTGACTAGACAATCACAACCTAGCCGCTATACTGAGTCACGTTTTGTATTATACCGTGAACGAACGTAAGGAACATTCGCCATGAGTTTTCGCCCGCGTCACGCCGGGACGAGCGTTCGCCGCTCTGTCCGTGTCCCGGCTGTGTTTTTGTTTGCATTTATCCTGATTCTCGCGCCAATGACGGCGTTTGCACAAGAAAGCACGCCCGAAGCCGTCCCCGAAACGACCGACGTGGCGACCGCCGAAGCCACTGAACCAGCAGCAGAACCCACCGCTTCGGTTGACCCGGTACAAAACCCGAATGCTAATCGTATCGTCGGGTCGGGCATCGCTGCACCGTTGTTCAACGCGCTGGCGAGCGCCGCCGGAGTCAGCCTGACGACTGAAGTCACGGGTACAAATAGCGGCTTAGAAGCCTTCTGTTTGGATCAAGCCGGTCTCGTGTTAGCAACCCGCCCGCTGGAAACCCCAGAAGAAGAAATCTGCTTGAGCAATGGGGTCGGCTTTCAAGAAATTCTGATCGCCCACAGCATCGCCGCGATCATCGTCAACCCCGAAGCTGACTTTGCCGATTGTTTTTTTATCACTGATTTAACCCCAATCTTCGCACCCAGCGCGACCGCGACCAATTGGAATCAAGTCACGCCGATTAACCCTGATTTGGCATTGAACGTGGTATTACCGCCCACCAACACGGCGGCTTATACCATCATCGATTCGTTAATCGAAGGTGACGGACTGCGTATCGACGCCGCGTCATTGGCAGACGAAGCCGCTGTCGCGTCAGCAGTCAGCGCGGATCGCGGTACGATTGGCGTGGTCGGGTTGGAAGCCGCGTTGGCAGCGGGTGACACCGTCAAAATCGCAGAAATCGATTTTAGCCTGGCAGGGTGCTCGTTGCCAAGCGCAGAAAATGTTGAAGGTCGCTTGTACAGCGCCGCTCAGCCAATTCTTGCTTATCGCAGTTTTGCTGCCAGTGCTGATACACTCACGATGCTCAACTACGCTGTCAGCGACGCGGCGGCAGGTGTTGTAACCACACAAGGTTTTACTTTCCCCACAGCGGATACCGCCACAGCGTTGCGCGATGCGTTGGAAAACGGGACTCCGGGACGCCTATACACGCGCACGCTTACGACATTCCAAATTTCACCGTCGATTGGCGGCGCAATCGAAATTGGCGGCTCGGCAAACGATTTTGACTATATCAATAACCTGACCGCTGCGTTCACGGGTAATTACGCCACCGTGACCACCAACGTGAACATCGAAGGCTCGGTCGCGGGCATCCGCCGCCTATGCAATGGCGAAATCGATATCGCTGTCACGTTCGCGCCGCTTGCACAAGAACAGATCGATAACTGTGCCGCCAATGCCATTACCCCATTCGATATTAATCTGGGGCGTCAAGCCGTCGTAATTTTGCGTGACAGCGCCGACGAATTTGCGACCTGCCTGACAACAGCACAGTTGACAACGATTTTCACGACCAGCACCACAACATGGGATCAGATTGATCCCACTAACCCAGCCACCCCATTATTCGCTTTTACGCCGAGCGAAGGCAGTGCAACGACCAGTTTATTGCTGATTACAGCGACAGCAACGAACAATCCTGGTCGTATTGATATGCAAATCAATGACGATCCGTTGTATCGCGCCGCCGCGACCGGGGCGACCTCCGGCGTGATCTCGATCTACAGTTGGAACGAATATCAGGCTGTGTTGGATAGCGACCAAACGAATGTATCGCCGGTGCAAATCGACGCCGGAAATGGCTGCATCGAACCCAGCGACGCAAGTATCACGGACGGCAGTTATGCACTGACCCGCCCGCTGACGCTCACGCTCAACCGTGCATCGTTCGCCAAACCGCAAGTCCAATCGCTATTGTGGTTCGCCATCAGCGACGCCAATTATCTTTCACTGGCAGATGCAGGTTTAGTTGGGCTGAGCTTTGGTGCGCTGCCGGAATTGCGCGCAACATTACAAGAAACGTATACACAAGTCGCGGTTGAAGTCGCAGAAGCTGCCGCTCGTGCTGCCGAAGCGACCGCAGAGGCGACAGGTGAAGCGACACGGGAAGTCACTTCTGAAGCGACTAGTGAAGCCACTTCTGAAGTGACATCCGAGCCGACCGCAGAAGCAACGCCGTAGAGTACAATGGCTTGCGTAAATTGGATATAGTTGTCGGGGCGATCCGTCGTGGTCGCCCTTACGCATTCATGAGGACAACAGGATGAACGACCAGCGCACCGTCTTCTGGGACAACAACTACGTTTGTATGATCGATCAACGCGTGCTGCCTGCGAATTTCATCATAAACCATTACGATACCTATCAGGCAGTCGCGGACGCAATCACGACGATGGTCGTCCGTGGCGCACCTGCGATTGGTGCAGCAGCGGCGTATGGGTACGCACTGGCGGCTTTTCAGAGCCGCGCGACATCGTACGCTGAGCTGGCGCTTGATATGGCGCGCGCATCCGAGCTGTTAGGTAAATCGCGCCCAACGGCGGTCAATCTATTTTGGGCACTAGAGCGCATGAATCGCTGTTTTGACGCGCTCGCGAGTAGCGCTGTTGATGCCGTTCGTGCCGAACTGTTGAAAGAAGCCAACCAGATTGCGGATGAAGACGTTGCGACCAATAAACAAATGGGCGCGCATGGCGCTGCGCTCGTTCCTGATCATGCCACCATCATTCACCACTGCAATACAGGCTCCTTGGCGACCGTCGATTGGGGGACGGCACTCGGTGTCATTCGATCAGCGCATGAGCAAGGCAAGCACATTCATGTGTTGGTCGATGAGACGCGCCCACGCTTACAAGGCGCACGCTTGACTAGTTGGGAACTCAAACGGTGGGGAATCGATCATACCATCATCGCGGATAGCGCAAGTGGGCACTATATGCGGACACAGCACATCGATTTATGCGTGGTTGGCGCGGATCGAATTGCCGCCAATGGTGACACCGCCAACAAAATTGGTACGTACAATCTGGCTATTGTCGCTATGGCGCATGGCGTGCCGTTTTACATCGCTGCCCCATTCTCAACCATCGACCTGAATTTGGCATCTGGCGACTTAATCCCGATTGAAGAACGAACAATGGACGAGGTGTTATTTATCGGCGCAGAACGGATAGCGCCGGAAGGAGTGCGGGCGGGGAACCCGGCGTTCGATGTAACGCCACACGATTACATCACCGCGATTATCACTGAACGTGGCGTGATTTACCCGCCATTTGAACTTAACTTACGTGCGTTGGCTTAGAAAAATAGCGCTTATCTTCCTGGCGATTGTGACGGCATGAATGCCCTCTCCCCATTGTCTGGAACTAGAACGGAGCAATTATGCGCGGCGAACTCGTCGCGGTAGACCTGGAGACAACGGGTTTCGACCCGGCGTCGGAGAAAATTATCGAGATCGGCGCGGTGCGCATGATCGATGGTGAAATCGTCGATGAATTTTCGACGCTGATCAACCCCGAACGCCCGATCCCACCGTTCATCACCAACCTGACCGGAATTCGCAATGAAGATGTCTACAGCGCGCCCGGTATTCAAGCCGTACTGCCACGACTCAAAGCATTCGTTGGTCAATCAGCGTGGATGGCGCATAACATCAGTTTCGACGCCAGTTTTTTGAATCGTCTTGGTATTTTGCAAAACAACCCGCGCATCGATACCTATGAGTTGGCTTCCGTACTGCTGCCGCGCGCGCCGCGTTATACGCTGACCGCGCTGACGAGTGGGTTTGATATCGATATCGAATCTGCACATCGCGCTTTATACGACGCCCGCGCGACTGCGCGCCTGTATTGGCAGTTATGGCAGCAGTTGTTGGCACTCAATCTGGGCATTGTGCGCGAAATCTACGATCTCGCGGGCGATATGGCATGGGATGCCAAGATTGTATTCGGTGCAGCAATCCAGGCGCGCAGCAGCGAGCCAATGACGCTGCCACCCAGCGTGTTCGATCTGTTTCAGGCAGTGCCCGAAATAGAAATGAAGATGACGCGTCCCGTTGGTATACCCGTGCCAATTTCGCAATCGCAAATCGACGCAATTTTGGGTGAAAACGGCACGCTCTCGCAATCAATGCCCAGTTTCGAGACACGCACGCCGCAAATTCAGATGGCACATGCCGTCGCAGCAGCGTTTAACGAGTCGAAAAATACCCTGATCGAAGCGGGAACAGGGACAGGTAAGTCAGTCGCGTATTTAATTCCCGCTATGTTGTGGGCGCGACAAAATGGCGAGCGTGTCGTCATCAGCACCAACACAATTAATCTGCAAGAACAACTCTTGGATAAAGACATCCCAGCATTGAAAGACGCGCTGCATAACGATATTTCGGCGTGTGCGTTGAAAGGACGTGGCAATTATCTGTGTCCGCGCCGCCTGACCAGCATCCGCCGCCGCAAGCCGACCAGCATTGATGAACTCCGCATGACCGCCAAAATTTTGATCTGGCTGCTTGAAAGTCAGTCAGGCGACAAAGGCGAAATCAGCCTGCGCGGACCCGACGAACAGATTACATGGAGTCGTTTAAGCGCAGAAGACGAAGGCTGCACACTGGATCGATGCCGGTCGCAGATGGGCGGCATTTGCCCGTTTTTTCGTGCGCGCAAAGCGGCGGACGCAGCAGAAATCGTCGTCGTCAATCATGCTTTGCTCGTCACTGATGCGATGACCGACAACCATGTCATCCCCGATTATCGTTATTTGATCATCGATGAAGCGCATCATCTCGAAGAAGCGACGACCAGCGGGATGAGTTTCCGCGTCGATGAAGGCGTCTTGCACCGCCGTCTGGCAGATTTAGGCAATACACGGCGTGGGATTTTGGGCACGATTTTAGCCGCCGCCCGCACCGCCGCCCCAGAAAGAGATGTGCGCAATCTTGAAGGTGGCATCCAAACGATTGCCGATGTAATTGGGGCGACCGAAGTGCATATCGGCGCAGTTTTCAACGCAGTGCGCGGCTTGGTCAGCGATGCAGGGAAAGCCACAAGCGACACGATGACACAAGTGCGCATCAATGACACGATCCGGTCACGCACCAGTTTCCTGACTGTGCAAAGCGCATGGACGACCCTGGCGGAATATTTTGACGCGATCAGCGAAGCGATGCGCCAGCTTACACGCGCATGGAGCAAGCTGGAGTCGTATAACATTCCTGATCATGCCGATTTGATGAGCGCTGCCGACAGTGCAGGACGTTATGTACTGGATATTCAGGCGCAGTTGACACACTTTTTCGTCACACCATCGAGCAACTCGATTTACTGGATCAGCAGCAACGCCGACAGCGATTACGCCGCTTTGAACAGCGCGCCGCTTCATGTCGGAACGCTGGTACAAAAACATCTGTGGGAAAGCAAACAGTCTGTCGTGATGACAAGCGCGACGCTGCAAAGTAACCGCACCTTTGATTTCATCAAGCGTCGTTTATCTGCCGAAGGTATCGACGCGCTCGAAGTCGGGTCGCCCTTCAATTACAAAGAATCGACGCTCGTATTTGTGCCGACCGATATGCCTGACCCCAACGACCGCGTACGTTATCAACACGCGGTCGAACGCGGGCTGGTCGAATTGGCGGCGGCGCTGAACGGGCGCGTCATGGCGCTTTTCACCAGCTACGCGCAGCTACGCCAAACCTCGCAGGCAATTACACCGCGTTTGGCGCTCGGTGATATCACGGTGTATGACCAGAGCGACGGCACCAGCCGACAAGCAATGCTCGACAGCTTTAAGAACGCCGGACGTGCCGTGCTGCTCGGTACGCGCAGTTTTTGGGAGGGCGTCGATATTCCTGGCGACGCTTTGAGCGCACTCGTGATCGTGCGGCTGCCATTCAGTGTGCCAACCGACCCGGTATACGCGGCACGCAGCGAAACTTATACGGATTCGTTCAACGAATACAGCTTGCCCGACGCCATTTTACGCTTCCGGCAGGGCTTTGGTCGTTTAATCCGCACACGCACAGATCGCGGCATCGTGGCGATCTTCGATAACCGCGTCATCACGAAAGGCTACGGCTCGCAGTTCATCGAATCGCTGCCAGAAACCAATACGTTGTACGCCCCATTAGGCACACTGCCCGCTGCTGCGCTCGATTGGTTGAATAAAAACAAGACATCATAAGCATTTGGCGTGCACAACCCTGATGAACGACTTGTTCGCCTTACAAAATTCGTACACAAATCGAATAGGTTGGGCAATGTTTAACCATTGGGGTTGTATGTTACAGTGAGAACAATCCGGAAAACAAGGAACTAGAATGCGTACACCGGCTGGAAAAGACTGTCGCTATTACTATCAGGATTTTCATCGCGGACGTGATGTACAAGAATGTCGTCTGGTTAAAGAAAACCCCGACTCATTACCATGGCGCCCAAATATGTGTGAACGCTGCCCTGTTCCAGAAATTTTAAGCGCGAACAGCAGCACTACGCTCGATCTCAAGCTCACGATTGCGCCCGTCATACTCGGTTTGGGGCGGCGCTTGGTTATCGAAGCAGTCTGCACCAAACATGGCATTAAAATTGATGATGCGTACGTCGGATGTCCAAAATGCAACGCCGAGCGCCCAGGACTTGAATTGTTTTTGCAAGCGCTGGAAGGCAGCGACCCACCAGAAAACTGAGCGGTAAAGGAATCAGCCTTATGTCACGCACCGCCACATCGCTTTCGATAGATGAGATCGCCCCATCCGCCTCATCCGATACGAATGACTTTGACTTTTTGCGACTGCAAGCGGAAATGACAGCGCTGCGTGAAGAAAACGCGCGTTTGCGTTCAGCGCTGGCGCGGCAGCAGCGTGCACATGATGAACTGGAACTGCTCCGCAACGCGATATTGAACACGGTTTCGCACGAGATGAAGACGCCGCTTTTGCATGTCAAGGCGGCAGTCTCAAATTTGAAGGAAGAATTCGGCGGCAACGTCTTGATCGAATACGCGACGACCGCGACAACTCGGCTTGAGGGCATCATCCGCAATATTACGTTGTTGGCAGGCAGCCTCGATACGACTCTCGCCCCCGCGCCACTGCGCAATTCGGTTGATCAGGCACTGCGTGCACTGCGCCGCAGTTGGGAACACAAAGATCGTGTTGAGCGTGTACAGACACTCTATGATGAGCATCTGCCACTGGTCATGATCGACCCACAGTCAATGGGCATCGCCCTGCAACTCCTGATTGATAACGCGCTCAAGTTTAGTCAGGAATATGTGACGGTGCGCGTAAGGAAAGTACGTGACGGCGTGCGGGTCGAAGTAATCGACAACGGCATTGGCATCCCCAACGATCAACACGTACGCATCTTCGAGCCATTTTATCAGGTGGATAGCAGTTCAACGCGGCGCTTCAATGGTACAGGCGTCGGGCTGGCGATTGTGCGTCTCATTTTAGAGCGGCACGCCATCACGATCAAAGTAAAAAGTAAGGCAGGTAAAGGCAGCACCTTCTCGTTTGTTGTGCCGAAAGCCCCAGACCTTCCCTCATCAACTGAATAATCCCCCAAACTCTCATGACGACATTAGGTAAATCTCCGCTCAACGCCGCGTCTACCTGATTGACTCAAAATTGTTTTGTGCGCTACAATGGTTTCATAAAATTTAATTTGTTCTGAACGTCACAATCAAAACCAACGCGACTTCTGTCGTTCAGCAGATAGGAACTGGGAATGCTGCATAGCGAAACCCTGACACAACCCATGCCAAATGGGATAGTGAATACGCTTGAAACCGCCGCGCTCTTGACCGAAGAACTTCAGGCGGTTGATCAACTAATGCTCGACGTGGTAGACAGCGATGTAACCGTACTCCGAGATGCCAGCCGCCACATCATCGGCGCAGGTGGCAAACGAGTACGTCCGCGTTTAATGCTGCTCACCTATATGGCGCTTAATGGTGATCCAGAACAAATCAACCGTGTGACTGCCCCTGCCGCCGCACTCGAATTGGTTCATACCGCCAGCGTCGTCCATGACGACATCAACGATCACGGCGTGGTACGGCGCGGGCGTCCGTCGGTCAACGCGATTTGGGGAAGAACATTTGCCTTACTCACAGGCGACTTCTTGTTCACCAAAGTCTACGAACTGATGGCGCCGTATGAAGACCTGAATATCGTGCTGGCAAACGCGACCGTCGCGCTGGTAGAAGGCGAAACGCTGCAAGCCCAAGCGGTCAAGGAAAACAACTTCACCCGCGAGGTGTATTACACCATCATCGGGCGCAAAACGGCGGCATTATTCAGCGCCGCCACAGAAGTCGGTGCGCGCATGGCAAATGCCCCGCACAATGTTGTCAAAACCATGTCGGATTTTGGTTATAACGTCGGTCTCGCGTTCCAGATCGTCGATGACATCCTGGACATCATTGGAGATAGCGATCAACTCGGCAAAACGTCGGGCATCGATATCGCGCAAGGACGCGGGTTTCTGGCTGTCGAAGGCAGTACAGATGAAACGCAAGCCGCGCCTCCGGTTGATAATGCCGACCCTTTGCAGTCGATCAAACGCAAAGTACTGCAAGGCGACCGCCTCGAAGAAGCCCGTAAGCAATCGCGCGCCCTGGTGGAAAGTGCCGTCGCAAAACTCGATGTATTGGCAGAGTCGCCGTACAAGCAGGGTTTGATTGAGCTGGCGCATATGGTGATCGAACGCGAGTTTTAAGGGATCATCATCAAGACACGGGCATGGATTCGCGCTATGTTGACAACGAATCCTGAACTGTTCCCGATATTCTTGGGCATGTTCACCGTTAAAGAATAACTCAATTTTATAGCAGAGCGCGACCGACGCGATCGCGCTCTGCTATAAAATCAGCATCGCATCCCCAAACGAGAAAAAGCGATAGCCTTCGCGTTTTGCCGTCTCATAAGCGTGCATGATCAGTTCGCGCCCAGCGAACGCGCTCACCATCATCATCAGCGATGACTTGGGCAGATGAAAATTCGTGATCATTGCATCGACGACGCGCCAACGATAACCCGGATAAATGAACAAATTCGTGTCAAGATCGAACGCAATCACCGGACGCCACGCGCACGCTTCAAGCGAGGCGTACGGGTCAGCGGGGCTGCCGCCTTCGCTCAAAATGCCGCCTGTTTCCAGAGCGCGTGTTGCAGTCGTGCCGACAGCGATGACGCGACCACCCGCCAATTTCGCTTCGTTGATAATTTTCGCATCGACGGCGTGTAAAATCGCCCGTTCGCTGTGAATGTGATAATCCACGATGCGTTCGACATTGACGGGTTTGAACGTGCCTAAACCGACATGCAGCGTAACTTCAGCAAAGCGTACGCCTTTAGCCCTCAGCGCGAGCAAAAGTTCGGGCGTAAAGTGCAGTCCGGCGGTCGGCGCGGCGGCTGAACCAGCGTTTTTGTTGTATACGGTTTGATAACGTTCGGGGTCGATCAACGGCGCGTGAATATATGGCGGAAGCGGTATTTCGCCTAATCCGTTCAAGTCGTCATCGATGGGACGGCTAAAGCGGATCACGCGTTCGGATTCTTGCAGCACTTGTTCGATTTGCGCTGTGATTCCCGTTTCGCCAAATACCAACCCGACTCCCTGCAACACGCGCCGACCGCCGATCAAACACTGCCAGCGCACAGCGTCAATTTTTCGCAGCAGCAGCACTTCGACCGCACCGCCCGTTTCGATTTTGGTGGCGTGTAAACGCGCCGGAATCACGCGCGTTGTGTTTAAGACGAGTACGTCACCCGCATGGAGATAATCCACAATATCGCGGAAGACGCGATGTTGAAGGTCATTTGTCGCACGATTCACAACCATCAACCGCGACGAATCGCGCGGTTCGATAGGGGTCTGTGCAATAAATGACTCCGGTAGATCGTAATCGAATTGGTCAAGTGTCAGATCAGTCATCTTCAAAATATCGTCCATTAAAACAAGGGCTGCTGGGGTGACGCAGGCGGTTGAGGAGCATCTTTGGGATAAGGAATACCAATATGTTCGTAGGCACGTGCTGTTGCTTCGCGTCCACGCGGCGTGCGCTTGAGAAAACCAAGCTGGATCAAATAGGGTTCATACACATCTTCAATCGTGCTCGAATCTTCGCTGATAGACGCGGCAATCGTTGGCAGACCAACCGGACCACCCCCATAGGCATCGATGATGGTATGCAAAATACGGCGGTCAATATCGTCCAGACCGAGAAAATCAATATCGAGTAGTGCGAGCGCTTCCCCCGCCACGCTGCCGGTGATCACCCCATCAGCGCGCGTCTGTGCATAATCGCGTACACGGCGCAGCAGCCGAAGCGCAATACGTGGCGTACCACGCGCACGACGGGCGATCTCGCTGATGCCTTCTATCCTCGCTTCGACGTTAAGCATCCCCGCCGCACGCGTGATGATATATTCGAGTGCTTTTTGATCATAAAAATCGAGCCGAAAATGCGCGCCAAAACGATCGCGTAATGGGTTCGCCAACAGCGCGAGCTGCGTTGTCGCGCCGATTACTGTGAAGCGTGGCAAGGGCAAACGAACATTTTTCGCGCCAGGACCCTTGCCGACGATGATATCCAATTTGAAGTCCTCCATCGCCGGGTACAAAATTTCTTCAACCTGACGCCCCAAACGATGAATTTCATCGATGAACAGAATATCATTGGTTTTCATGTTGGTCAAAATCGCGGCGAGATCGCCCGCGCGTTCGATAGAAGGTCCCGCCGTGATGCGAATATTGACGCGCATTTCATTGGCGACGACATATGCCAGCGACGTTTTGCCCAAGCCTGGTGGACCGTAAAACAGCGTATGATCGATGGGTTCGCCGCGCCCTTTGGCAGCATCGATGATAATTTTCAGGTTTTCGCGCACGCGGTCTTGCCCGACAATATCTTTGAGCAGTTTGGGACGGAGCGCGACGTTATCGCGGTCTTCGCCGCGTGGGTTTGGCGTGATTAACCGTCCGTCGTCGGACATGAGCGCCTCAAGGGTGATATAAATGTTCTATATCCAGTATACACGACGCGGGCAAGGGTGATAAAGATTCAACCGAAATCGAAATGCACAACATAGAACCATAACATCAACGAGTCATACAGGCAGTTGTTTTGACACGCAGGATGGGCGGGCATACAATCAGCACGGTTTTTTGATGATCACATACGAGAAGCGACGCATGACCGATCAACTTCACGTTTCGATGCACCCCTTGGTGCAGCACAAACTAGCCGTGCTGCGCGATAAAAATACTGATTTTCGTTCATTTCGTGAACTGCTGCGCGAACTCGCTGTGTTATTGATTTACGAAGCGACGCTCGACCTTAATCTGTCGCCGCGCGAAGTCGAAACACCGATGGGGACGACGACTGGTTATAAAGCCACAGAAACGATCGGCTTAGTCCCGATTTTGCGCGCGGGATTGGGGTTGGTCGAAGGCGCGCTTCAGTTGTTACCAAGCGTACAAATCTGGCACATCGGCTTATATCGAGATGAAAAGACCCTGCGTCCGGTCACGTATTACAACCGCATGACGAAACCGCCAAAGGTTGATTTGTTTCTCATCCTCGATCCGATGCTGGCGACGGGTGGTTCAGCGGTCGCTGCGGTCGATATTTTGAAGCAGACCAATATCCCACGCATCAAATATATTGGTGTCATCGCGTCGCCCGAAGGGGTGAATACGCTGGCGACGGCACATCCCGATGTGCCCATTCATGTTGCGGCGGTCGATGAAGGTCTGAACGATATCGGTTTCATCGTGCCGGGTTTAGGCGACGCGGGCGACCGCCAATTCGGGACGATTACGAGCAGTGCCGAGTGAACTCGTTTATCCCGTTTGTAGTGGTCTTTACGCTGTCGCTTGGGGTAAGTTTGCTGTTGATTCCACTAGCGGATCGTGCTGGTCGACGATACGGGATCACAACCAAAACCGATGCGCGGCGGCAAACCGATACAGATCACCGCCGCGTTTCCCGTTTGGGCGGCGTCGCTTTATACGGAGGCTTTACCATTGCAGCAGTCGCGGCGCAATTCCTGATGGTGCCGCGACTGGACCCGTATGAAATTATTCGGCTCATCGGCTTAATCGGCGGCTCAACCATCATCTTCGTCGTCGGCATTTTGGACGACATCTACGAGTTTCCAGCGCTGCCGCAGTTCTTTGGACAGTATCTCGCAGCAGCGTTTGCGATCGTGTTTCAGATTTTCATCGAATATGTCAGCAATCCGTTCACTGGACAACAGACCGATCCATTTACGCCGATTGTGACGGTCACGCTTAGCTTTTTTTGGCTGGTCGGCATGATGAACACGATGAATTGGCTCGACGGACTGGATGGTCTGGCGGGCGGCGTCGCGGTTATCGCCGGACTCATGTTGTTCATCAACAGCGCGTTTCGCGTCGAGCCGGCGCAAACAAGCGTTAGCTTGCTGCATCTGGCATTGGTCGGCGCGGCACTTGGGTTTTTACTGCACAACTACAACCCGGCGCGCATCATTATGGGCGGCGGTGCGCCATATTTAGGATTTTTGCTGGCGTCATTGAGTATCATCGGCGGCGCGAAAATGGCGACGATTTTGCTGGTTATGGGGCTGCCGCTTGTCGATGCAGTCTGGCAGGTCGTTAAACGAGCGCGAGAAGGACGTAATCCCTTTCGCGGCGATCGAGGACATTTACACTTTCGACTGCTCGATAAGGGCTTCGGAACGAAGCGAATCGTTGTCGGTTATTACCTGTTCTGCAGCTTCTTCGGCGCGCTGACATTGATCATTGAGAGTGAATTGTACAAGTTCATTGCGCTCGGCGTCATGATCGTGTTGGTCATGATCGGATTGGTATTTGTGACGCGCAAAAACTAGACGGCTTCGTCATCAACGACGGCGCTTTCGTTCGTCGCCGTGGCAATTACACGATCGTCATCATCGACATCGTCAATTTCGTCCTCGTCTTGATCGATGGAGGGATTCAACAAAGGCGCGGTAGCTGACGCGGGTCGAACGGCAGGTGGTGTCACGCTCGTGTTTTGCAGTGAGGCTGCGGTGGTTCGTCCATCGTTTAGCGTTGTTGTCGGCACGGATGCAGTCGTCATCGGCTCGGTCAATGCCGGACGTGTGCCAGGCACTGGCAGTGCCGACGCACCCACAAAACTGGGCAGCGCCCCTTGCCCGATCGCTTCACCTAAAAGTGCGCTGTCTTTATCCGGCGCGACAGGAATCGGCAGTTGAAGCCGATAGATACTCGGTGGACCTGCGGCGGCTGCACGGACAGCATCGGATTGCTGACGCTGAGCCGCTTTGCGCGCTTTTTCAGCTTGTTCAGCGCGCATCTTGATAATTTCTTCGCGGCGCATAGCAACGAGCTTGCCTTTTTCAAACGTGGCGCTGTTACCCGTCACCCGCTCAATGATCGACTCAGTCCCACCCAACACCGCCGTGATACTCAAGTTGATACCAATAATCGACAGGAATATACCCGTCAGCACGCTTGCGCCTTGCGAAATAGAGCTGAGCGCGTTACCGAGAACCCGATCGCCAATACCGAGCGCATAAAACGCGATGATCGCGATTACAATCGGCGGCAGCAGCAAGCGCCAGCCGCGCAAATTGGATGGATCTGGCGTCATTGTCGCGCTGACAGCAAACACCAGATACATCCACAGTAGAAAATCGGGCGATGCGATTAAAAGTTGTACCGCATCACCCAACGTGCTGTTTGGTTCACCCGCAAGCAGCGCAAAGAAGCCGCTCATATTTAACGGATTGTTGATTGCGAACCAGATAAACGCGATCCCACCGACAAGCGGCATCAGATTGATGATGAACAACCGAAAAATGCCGATCTTTTTCGCATCGTACTTGACGAAATTGAGCTTGAGTTCTGCGATCTCTTGTTTTTCGGGAAATTTGAAGTCGCCAGACGCGCGAATATTTAGAATCCCCGCCATCAGCCACACGATTACTTCATGCAGAAATACGCCCGGCAAGAAGAATGTGTAATACAAAATCGTCGTGGTTTGCAGATTTTTTGTCAGCAGCCACCCGACCTTGAAGATATGTTGATGCAGCCAGCGCTCCAGGCTGCGCATCGGGATCAATAGCCCCAGTGCCAACAGCCAGGGCGCAAGAAGTTCGACGACGTTCAGTGGTTACGCCCCTTTAACCGAAGCCGCAATTTCAATAAGACGCGTAAAATCGTCAACTTTCAACGATGCGCCGCCGACCAACGCACCGTCGATGTCGGGCTGCGACATATACGATTCCATATTGTCTGGCTTGACGCTGCCGCCATATTGAATACGCACTGTGTCCGCAGCACTGGCGTCATACAGGTCGCGCAGCGTAGCACGAATCACATCACCGCATACACGCTGCGCTTCGGCGGGGTCACAGCTCAAGCCAGTGCCAATCGCCCAAATCGGTTCATAAGCGATGACGATAGTCGCCAAATCGTGAATACTGACATTTTCCTTGAGCGCGGCACGCACCTGACCACTTACCCACGCATCAGTAGCGCCCGCTTCGCGCTGATCACGGCTTTCACCCACCGCGATGATCGGCTTGAGACTGTGCGCCAGTGCCGCATGAACTTTTTTCTGGACATCATCGTCACTGTCATGCAAAAACTGACGCACTTCCGAATGCCCGATGATCACATATTCGACCAAGCCTTGCAGCATCGGTGGCGCAATTTGACTGGTAAACGCGCCTTGTTTTTCCCAGTGGATGTTTTGCGCGCCGACCTTGATACGCGTGCCATCTAAAACTGTGGCGACCGACGAAAGCGCGATAAACGTCGGGCAAACCACACGCTCTACAGTTGTGAATGGCGCAAGTTTCGGTGCGAGTTCGCGCACAAAATCAACCGATTCACGGAGCGGTTTGTACATTTTCCAGTTCCCGGCGATGATCGGGGTACGCATAAATACTCCTTCGATGATGAATAAGGGACTGCACCTTAACTGTACATAAATGCCATCACGATTCCAACGCGGCCAGCAAGGTTTCGGTACGCATTTTGAGCCATCCCGGCGCTGTTGGGTCAGCAAGTGCCAGTTCATAAGCGGCGCGCGCGTCACCGATATTAGCGCGTGCTTGTTCCAGTTCGCCGATTACCAACTGCACCTCGGCTAGATTGGAGGCATTGACCAGCGGCAGTGCAATTGCGGCGGCAGCCAGTGTATCACGCCCGTTCGTAAGCAGCGCGCGCGCGATCATCGCCGTGATGACAGGTTCTTGAAATTCACGTCCGCGTTCGCTCAGCACGCTCAGCGTGCGGATTTGCAGCGGAGTCAGCGAACGGGCACGCGTGACCAGACTGTAAAGACGTTCGCCTGCATGGGCACGTATGGCAGGATACCACGCCGTATTTTCTGCACTGGTCAGCGCTGCGCCATAGGCGAGCAGTGCCGCTGTCGTGTGTTCGAGATCGACTGCTACATTGCCTGCCGATGCGTAGTATAAAATCGGATCAGCCGCATACTGTGCGCCTTCGCGAATAGCCGCTTCGGCACTCGCCAGTTGGTTTTCTTCCATGTGCGCACGCCCCAACGCCAGATACGCCAATGGATTTTCTGGCATGTCGCGCAATCGCCGTTCAGCTTCATCGACCGTGATATCGGGAATGGCGATTAATTGCAGCGAAAGCATCGGTATGTCGGTTGTTGATGGCGGTTCAGTAAGCGAAGGATCGTCATCACGCGAAATAAGGCTCAGGACAAGAAAAGCGAGTAATCCGGCGCCCAGATAGCGCAGCCAACGACGCCGTTCACGCGATTTCGCAACAGGCTGTACGGTGTCTACAACCGGAACGACGACGTTCGGAATAGCCAGCGCGCGTCGTCCGCTCGGAGTCGGCGCGGGCACTAACCATTTCATCGTCGATTCGGAAAGCGGCGTATCGTTGTCATCCCCAAACGTGAACCGCATGGATGGCGAATCATGGCTGAGCACAGTTTTTAAGGCGCGCATAATGTCGGCGGCTGACTCGTACCGATCTTCCGGTCGTTTCGCCAGCGCCTTAATCAAAACCTGTTCTGCGTCGGCAGTGATCGCCGGATTAAGCGTACGCGGGGGCGGAAGCGGCTTGTAAATATGGTCGTGGACAATCGCGTAGGGCGTCCCTTCATGATACGGAACGCGACCGGTCAGCAATTCGTATAAAACGACGCCAAAGGAATACAAATCGCTGCGATGATCTGGGTCAGCGCCACCTTGCGCTTGCTCTGGCGAGATATAAAACGGCGTCCCGATCAACATATTCTCGCTGATCGTGCTTTCGCCGGTCTGCGTCAGCTTTGCCAAGCCAAAATCGGTCAGGTAAGGCGTGCCTTTGGTATCCATCAAGATATTGCTCGGCTTGATATCACGGTGCAGCACGCCTTGCCCATGCGCATAATCGAGCGCTGATGCGAGCGGCGACATGACACGAATCAGATCATCACCATTGAAAGCGCCGTTCATCAGCACACTTTTTAAGGTCGTGCCTTCGACATACTTCATGACGATACACGGCTTGCCATCATGGTCGAACGAATCATAAATCGGGACGATATGCGGATGTTCAAGGCGCGCGACGATGTGCGCTTCGCGTTCAAAGCGCGCTAAAAACGTGGGATCATCGGCGTATCCCGCGTGAATCATTTTGATAGCGACGTATCGATCAAGACGTGGATGAAAGGCTTTATAGACCGTCGCCATGCCGCCTTGCCCCAATGGGCTGAGCAATTGGTACACACCTAGCATTTGCCCTTCGGACGATGGCATCCCATTTCCTTTACGGATTTTGGACATCTGTCGCGTATTATAGCGCTCGATACCGGTTTGCGAGCAGTGCAGTTGCAACTTAAGTGTAAAACGGTTACACGGTTTATAGACCGTCGAGCAATATTTCTGCACGTTCGACCACCCATGGCGGTGCAGGAAGCCCGGACGTTGTTAGACGCAGCAACCGCTCGGCGGCAGCGATATTGCCATCCGCGAGTTCGATCTCTGCCATGACGAGCAGCGCTTCCATACGCGCGTCGTTGTTCTCAACGAGACCACTCACCAGTTCGCGCGCCGATCGCGTATCGCCCGTTTGCAAAAGCAACCGTCCAATCATCACCGCGATTAATGGCTGTTGATATGCCGAATTCTGGTCGGGCAGCCGTTGCAGCACCACGATTTGCGCGCTGGGAAGCAAATTTTCTTGCGTGACCAGCGCGTACAGTTCTTGCCCTGCCAAGCCGCGTAATTGGAGAAACAATTCACTACCCACAGGGGCTTGTTCGAGCGCACTGCCAAAACTGAGCAGCGCCGCCAATGGCTCACGCAGACGAACCGCTTCGATGGCAGATGTGGCGAAATAGATCGCTGGATTGTCGGCATAATCGACGCCCGCTTGAAGCGCCGCGGCGCCTTCGAGCGCGTCATCTGCTTCTAAGTACGCACGCGCCAAGGCTAAATAGCCAACCGGATCGTTAGGGTAGGTATCAATCATGATTTGTGCGTCGATCACAATCACCACTGGAACTTGAAGCAACGTCAGACGATCAATACGATTGTTCGCTTGGATTGTTGGAACGGGCGTCATCGCAGCCATTTGCTGAGCTTGCGTAGTCGTGATCACAAGATACGCGCCAAGCGCGATCACGCCGATTAATCCGGCTGCCCACAAAACAGATCGGTTCTTCTTAGCACTTCCATTGGTTGCCGTATTGAGCGCGGTTGGCGTCCCAGTCATGGGTTGCAGTGGCGTTGTAAGCACATGGGCAGGGTCAGCATACCGTTTTAGGATCGAATCGGTAATCGTGTGCGACGTGCGCCCAACGCTCAATGGAACCTCGAACTTATCATCACCGACCGCGGCGCGAAACGCATCCATCATAGCGGTCGCGGTCGGGTAGCGATCTTCCGGACGTTTAGAAAGCGCGGTTAGCAGCATCCCTTCGACCAACGGCGAAATCTGAGGGTTGATGCTGGACGGCATTGGCACAGGTTCTTGAATGTGTTTGGTGACGATCGCATACGGCGTACCATCTGCATACGGTACGCGCCCGGTCACGAGTTCGTATAAGACGATGCCAAGCGAATACAAGTCGCTCGCAGCCGTTAAATCGGCAGCACCCCGCGCTTGTTCTGGCGACATATAATACGGCGTGCCGATCATCATGCCTTGACTATAGGTCGTCGCGCCGCTTTCGGTCAGCCGCGCCAAGCCAAAATCGGACACGTACGGCGTACCTTTGGTATCGAGCAGGATATTGCTCGGTTTGATATCCCGGTGCAGCACACCTTTGCTATGCGCGTAATCGACCGCCGATGCGATAGCCGTCATTACGGTCACAATATCCTGCAAAAACAAAGGACCTTCCGCCAAGACACCGCGCAGCGTCATACCGTCGATATACTTCATGACCAGACACAATGTCCCATCGCTCTCGAAAAAATCGTGTACGGGGACAATATTCGGATGTTCCAACGCGGCGATGATTTGCGCTTCGCGCTCGAAGCGCGCCACAAATGCTGGATCGTCGGCAAACGATGATTGTATCGTCTTGATCGCGACATGACGGTTAAGGCGCGCGTGAAAAGCTTTATACACCGACGCCATACCGCCATGTCCTAAACGCGATACGATTTGATACTGTCCGATGATGCGACCATCCAGGGTTGACATGGGGCTACGCTCGCAATATAGTATACATTTATATTTTTACAATTATTTATCTTGTAACGCTACCACACCTGGCAATGCCTGACCTTCCAGCATTTCAAGGCTGGCACCGCCGCCCGTGCTGATATGCGTGATTTTGTCCGCCAAGCCGCTGTCTTCCACTGCCGCAGCGCTATCGCCACCGCCGACAATCGTCGTCGCACCGTGAGCGGTCAGATCGGCTAAAATCGCCGCGACGCCATTCGTTCCGATGGCGAAGACGGGTTTTTCGAAGACGCCCATTGGACCATTCCATACGACTGTTTGCGCTCCATTCAGCACATTCTTGAAATGCGCGAGCGATTCTTCGCCGATGTCGTAAATACCCCAGCCGTCGGGCACACCTTCGGCAACGTTAATGGTGCGCGTATTGGCGTCGTCCGCGAATTTATCACCAATTACCGCATCGATAGGCAGCACCAACTTGTCGCCGCCTTTGGCTATCAAATCGCGCGCCATGTCGACGGCATCAGCTTCGACCAACGACGTACCAAGCGCGATCCCTTGTGCTGCAAAGAATGTGTTCGCCATGCCACCACCGATCACCAAGCGATCACATTTGGTGAGCAAGGTTTCGATCACTTTGATTTTATCGCTGACTTTCGCGCCACCCAAAATCGCTATAAACGGACGTTTTGGGTTGTCGATGGCGCTGGATAGATATTCGATCTCTTTTTCCATCAGTAAGCCTGCCACCGACGGCAAATGCTCAGTCACACCGACCGTCGAGCTGTGCGCGCGATGCGCCGACCCGAACGCATCGTTGACAAAAATATCGCCGTGCTGCGCCAGTTTTGCGCTCAGTTCGGCGTCATTCTTTTCTTCGCCAGCATAAAAGCGCGTATTCTCCAGCAGCAGTACACCACCATCAGGCAGCGCGGCGATCGCCTGGTCAGCGACTTCACCGATACTATCCGCCGCAAACGCGACTGGAACGCCAAGTTGTGCCTGTAAAGCCGGTGCGATGGGTGCGAGAGAAAATTTCGGATCGGGACCACCCTTCGGGCGACCCAGATGCGACATCAAAATCACTGCTTTCGGGTGTTGATCAAGGATCGCCTTAAGCGTCGGTACGGCGGCACGGATGCGTGTATCGTCGGTGATCGTTGTGCCATCTAACGGCACGTTGAAATCGACGCGCACGAGTACGCGCTTGCCCTTCAAATCGACATCACGGATCGTTTGCTTGTTCATACGTTCTCTCCTCTAATGAAAAGGGCATGGCATAGCAGCCATGCCCCGGCAATCGCAACCGACATCTTTCTACAGGCGATCGCCCATAAACTTGACCAAATCGGCGACACGGCACGAATAACCCCATTCGTTATCGTACCATGTCACGACTTTCGCCAGATTACCCATCACCTGTGTGCTCATCGCGTCGATGATGCTTGATCGCGAGTCGCCTTTGTAATCGATGCTGACGAGTGGTTCATGGCTTACGCCCAAAATACCGTTCATGCGGTCGCTGACAGACGCCGCATCGAACGCCGCGATGAGTGCTTCGGTCGTGGTTTCTTTCTCCAGCATACACACAAAATCGACCAGCGAGACGGTCGGCGTTGGCACACGTACAGAGAAGCCGTCGAATTTACCTTTTAGTTCGGGAATAACCAACGAAACCGCTTTTGCCGCGCCTGTCGTCGTCGGGATCATGTTGACGGCGGCGGCACGCGCGCGGCGCAAGTCTTTATGCGGCAGGTCGAGCAACTGCTGGTCGTTGGTATAGCTGTGAATCGTCGTCATGAATCCCTTGATAATACCGTAGTTGTCATTGACAACTTTTGCGGCAGGCGCGAGGCAATTGGTCGTGCACGACGCATTCGAGACGACATGATGCGTCGCCGGATCGTACTTATCTTCGTTGACTCCCAGGCAAATCGTGATATCTTCGCCTTTGGCGGGTGCGCTGATGATGACTTTCTTAGCACCACCGGTCATGTGCTTGGCGGCATCCGCCTTATCCGTAAAACGCCCCGTGCTTTCGACAACAATATCGCAGCCCAAGTCACCCCATGGCAGCATCGACGGGTCTTTTTGCGATAATACACGAATCACATCACCATCAATCACAAGCGCATCATCGTGCTTTTCGACGGTGCCCGGATACCGCCCATAGTTCGAGTCGTACTTGAACAAATGCGCCATCGTTTCGAGATCACCCAAGTCGTTGAACGCAACAATATCAACGTCGTTCGGGTAACGCTCGCGCAATGTTCGCAGTACCTGACGACCGATACGTCCAAACCCGTTGATACCTACACGAATTTTCGCCATCTAGCTTGCTCCTGTGTGGTTGTCCTGCGTAAGAGTATTCAGGTACAACAGAAGGGCGCACGATTGTGCGCTCTTCTGAATGTCTACATGTGAATGGGCAGCGGCTTGATCAACGCTGCGCCTTTACGCTCGCTCTGGCTCAAATGCTGAATCGCACGACCGAGCTTTTTGGGATCATGCCGCCACGGGCGTTCCGCATCGACCAGATCGGTGTAAAACACCTCGTAGCGCTGCAATATTTCATGATATTGGGGCGCGGCTTGCACATAACGGGTATTTTTGTTTTCGCCCTGCTGGTTGCTCGGAAACACATTGTTGGCGATCACGGTTTGAAATACGCCGCGCCCGATATGTTTCTCCAACGCCAGCACATGTTCCGCGACCGTATAATTATCGGTCTCACCGGGCTGCATGGCGATATTGCACACATAAATCTTGTAGGCGCTGGTCGCGCGAAGCGCATCGCCAATGCCGTGCACCATCATATTGGGAAGGATGCTGGTGTACAAACTACCCGGACCAATCACGACAATATCGGCATCCAAAATTGCGCGCACACTGCCTGCAAAAGCGGCGGCGTTTTCGGGAATCAACCAGATTCTTTCGATTTGTCCGCCTGTCTCACTGATCGCCGACTCGCCTTCGACGGTAATCGGCTTACGCTGGTTCGGCATACGGATACTAGCGGCGAGTTGAACATCTGCCAGCGACGCCGGAAACACACGCCCTTGAATATTCAAGACGCGCTCGGTTTCGATGAGCGCTGATTCCAAGCCGCCCGTCACCCCGCTTAATGCGGTGATAAATAAATTCCCGAACGCGTGACCGTTCAAATCACCATTATTGAAGCGATATTGAAATAAACGCGCCATCAGACTTTCGTCGTCCGCCAACGCCACGATATTGTTGCGTAAATCGCCGGGTGGAAGCACGCCATGATCGCGCCGCAGCTTGCCGGAACTGCCACCATCATCCGCGACTGTGACAACCGCCGTAATATTACTCGTGAACGACTTGACGCCACGCAGCGAGGCAGGTAAGCCTGTCCCGCCACCGACCGCAACAACCTTGACGCCTTTTTGGCGGCGGCTGTGCGTATACACCAAGTCGATGATTGCGCCTTGTTGATGCACGCGATACGGAGCGAGAATGACGTTGGACAACTTGATGACCGACAGCGTGACCAACGTGATGCCAGCCAGCAGCGCCAGTATGATCTCGAACCAGCCGAGATTGAGCATCGGGATTTCCAGCGCTTGCGTCAGGTTGACGATTCCGAGTGCCAGACCAAGCGCGATCAGCAGCACACCACCGCCCAGCAAAAACAGCCAGCGCTTGACGCCTAACCCAAAGGCGAACCACTTTTTTAATCGGTGAAAGATGACCATGTGTTTGAACTACATTGTAGGTGAAGATAACTGCTCAAGATTAACACCCCCCCTGCTCACTGTCAAAGGTAAAGGTCTGTGATTACTGGTGACGATACATCTGTTTATCCAGATGCTCAGGTCTGTGATCCGATTATAAACATGACCACCAACCCGCCAATGATATGCCGAATGTTCATGAATCGACCTTTCCTAATGGGCGTTCGATAAATACCCAAGTCAAAATCCAGTTGCACACGGAGCGCTATAATGACAGCAGTATAAGAAGCAAGAGGACTCTCCATGATTAAAATCTTATCGATTGAAGCGACGCGTGCTGTCGAAGCCGCCGCTGATGCCGCCGGTTTATCGTTTGATCTCATGATGGAAAATGCGGGGCTGGCAGTCGCACGCCGCGTCGTTGACGTGCTGAAAAAACTCCCCGACCCGAACGACTCGCGTGTGACCGTGCTGGTAGGTGCGGGCAAGAACGGGAGCGACGGCTTGGTCGCGGCGCGCTTGATCGCCCAAAATTCGCCTGCACAAGTGCGTGCGTATTTGTTAAAAAAGCGCCCCGACGATGATGCACACCAACAAGCGGCACGCGATGCAGGTATTTTTGTCGCCGATGCCGAAGACGATCAGCGCTTTCGTGTGCTGCACAACATGATTGCCAGCGCCAATGTCGTCGTCGATGCACTGTTTGGCATCGGCGTCCAACTACCGCTGCGCGATGATGCCACGAAGCTGCTGCGCGCTGCCAATGCCGCGATCAACGGCAGCGAACGCGAACAGGAAAATCTCGAAGGCGAAATCATCCAGCCAACGCGCCCAGAAACCGTCATCGCGCGCACACGTCCGTATGTAATTGCAGTCGATTGTCCAAGCGGCTTAAATTGTGATACGGGTGCATTCGATAAGAACGCACTCAGTGCCGACGAAACCGTCACCTTCGTGGCGGTTAAACCGGGGTTGCTCACGTTTCCCGGTGCGGAACATGTCGGCGAACTGACGATCGCGACGATCGCGATCCCCGAAAGCACTGATGGGCTCAAAGATGAAGCCCGCTTTTATGTTGATGCCACCTATGCGCGCGATCTTTTACCAGCACGCTCCAATAACTCGCATAAGTACAGCTATGGCAAAGTTTTAGTCGTCGGCGGCTCGATCAACTATGCAGGCGCAGCAGGTATGAGCGCTAAAGCCGCGTATCGCACAGGCGTCGGGTTGGTTACGGTTGGCGCACCTGCTCCGGTAACAGCGATTC
The DNA here is from genome assembly GCA_038207205.1 of Aggregatilineales bacterium. Classification (GTDB taxonomy): domain Bacteria; phylum Chloroflexota; class Anaerolineae; order Aggregatilineales; family Phototrophicaceae; genus Flexifilum. The sequence continues at coordinate 28,629 of JBBRAA010000008.1, read as the reverse complement.
TGGCGGCACATTTGCTCGAAGCGACATGGGTACTGCTACCGCATGATATGGGCGTGCTGGCGTCCGCCGCCGCGCCGATGATCCGTGACGAAGCCGCTAAAGTCGATGCAATGCTGTTGGGTCCTGGCATCAATCGCGAAAAGCCAACGCACGATCTGATGGTTGAATTGTTCACCGACAAAGCCAAACCATCGGGCAAAAGCAGCATCGGTTTTATCAACGCGAAGCAAGACGACTCATCTGCGAACGACGCACTTTTGATGCCGCCGCTGGTCATCGATGCCGACGGCTTGAATATTTTGAGCGATATTGAAGATTGGTGGACGCGGCTGCCCGCCAACACAATTTTGACCCCGCACGCGGGTGAATTTGGACGGCTGGCAAAGCTGGAACGTGAAATTGTCGAGCGCGATCGGTGGACGGTCGCGCTTGAAAAAGCGGCGGCGTGGAACTGTATTGTACTGCTCAAAGGCGCACATACATTAATCGCCGCGCCCGACGGTCGGCTAGCCGCATTACCCTTCAAAACATCGGCGTTGGCGACAGCGGGGACAGGCGACGTTCTGAGCGGTTTGATCGTCGGTTTCTTGGCGCAAAAAGTCAATCCGTTCGATGCGGCGGTGCTGGGCGGTTATATTCATGGATTAGCAGGCTTAGAAGCAGGGCGGCACGTCGGTAGTGACCGTGCCGTGATCGCGGGCGATGTACTGAACGCTATTCCAGCGGCGCTGGCAGCGTTATCCGCCTAATTCTTCAAATGTCTCAAGACGACGGCGGGCAGCAGCCTTACCCTCGGCAAGGCTGTCCGCCACGATGTCACGCGGACGCGCTAATTCGATGGCGTTATTGACAGAACGACGCAGCACGATGCCGCTCTTGGGCAACGTGAATAACGCGGTCAAACCGCCAGCGATTAAACCATAAATCGTCCCCATTAAAATAACGCTTGCGTCCCAGCCGGAACGCTGATTTTCTGGTTTCATCCGCGTGGCTTCTCTTTCTCTATATCGGATGCTGGCGTTTTGCGAATCGCGCGACGCAGCCCGAACACTTCACGCATTAATACCGATGCACCCGCTAAAAATCCGCTCAATCGCACGACGGGTCCTGTCACATTGGCGCTGACAAATTCGACTGTCGCTTGTGCCGTCTTCACTGTTTGCTGTGTATTTTCCAGAATTGGCTTGATCTCGGTTTGCACGATCGTGACCAGTTTCGCCACCTGCAATACTAAAATCGCCAGACTCAGGATGATCAAAATCCCTTCGAGACCCAGAAAGATGATCACCAGATCGCGGATCAACCGGATTACCGCACCACTTTGGCGCACATCGGTAAAAATCGCGAGCAGCAGCGCGATGATGAACAGCAGTACGATCACACCGATCAACCCACCCGCCGCAATCAGAATGATGCGCCGCAAACCGCCACTCGCGGGTTTGGTTTCAGGCGGTGATGGTAATGCAGTACTCGCGGAGGTAGGAGGCGTGTTGGTCATAAGTTCATCCTTAGATGTATCACACTAACGTGCGCCGCGCCGTCGTGACCGTCCGTTATCACCGGGACGGCTGGACGCCAGCGCGAATGTGAAGACCAATGCTAAGCCCGCGCCCATAACGGCGGGGAGCAAATGCAGTGATCCAATATTCAATAGGTTCAAATCAAAAACGACCCCCGCCAAGTGCCCGACGCCGAAACCCGACCACGCCGAAAGCAGAAACAGCGCGAAACGGCGAATATCGCCACCCACTAACAGGTGAAAGGCTGCCCCAATCAACGTCGCTATGATAAACGAAAATGTGAGGATTGGACTAGGCAAAAACGTGACCTCAAGTACAATGGCAGCAGGTACGGCTTATACTAACATGAGCACTTCATTTTTGACCAGCCATCTGGCTTATTTCTGGTAGGTCATCATGCAAACTATTGACCAACGTATCATCATCCCTGCCGCGCCCGATGTCATATGGGCAACGCTGAGTGATATTAGCCAAAATCCGACATGGATGCAGGACTGCGAAGCGATCACGTTTGTCAGTACCGCCCATTCCGGTCCTGGCACGCGCTGGCGCAGCACAATCCGTAAAGGACATGACGCGCTTATTCAGGTCAGTGCATGGTACAACGGACTCGGATACGAGTACACCATCGTGGATGGTGTCCCGTATAAACAAAATGTCGGTCGCATCCGTTTGCAAGAAGTCCCCGAAGGAACGGTCGTGCAATGGACGTTCAGTTACGACCCGAAAGGCGTGCGCGGCGCGCGTCATCTCGATGGAATCATCACCGACAGCCTGCGCACGCTTTATAAATTGATGCAAGTCGCGCGCGAAAAACGCCCGCTCGAACCTAAGTCGCTCATGCGCGATGATCCAGGCGTTGAAGCACGTTCGACCTATAAGCCGCGTCATCCATCGTCGGTCGAGCTAAAGCAAGATGACGCGCTCACCGATACGCAGCCAAAACGCCCGGTGTTCCCACTCATCGCTGAACCGCCAATCACAGACGACGATAATCAATTTATCCCGGTCGCGCGCCGACTTGAATTAGAAGAACCGCCTGTCGAGCAAGATGACACCCGTCCGCGCCCACCTGTCCCTTTGCCCGTCGATGCGCCACCTTCTGCGCGCCGCGAACCCATGGCGCCGACCGTAATATTCGACGAGCCAGACTTTTTGAACGACATACAGACGCCAATCGAGCGCATAACGCCCGCTGCTGACGCGATGTTCATGCCTCCGCGCCGCGAGACGCTTGTTGTTGAGCCACCCCCCGCCGTTGAAGACACGAAACCAGTTCGCGCCGTTGAAATTATACCGGAATCGGTGACTAACCCGACGGTCGTTGAACCACAGCAGCCCGAAACGCCGCCGATAACGTCTGTGCCATCCGTAGAATCAGCTTCGTTTGCCACATCAGCACAGCCTGCGGCTGACGTTGCCGAAGCATTCGTGCTGCCAATCATCGAGTCCGATGCAGAAGTCGGGGATGACACTGCAAGCATTTGGGACGTTTTCAATTTGCCGCGACCCAGCGAAACGCAGGAGATGCGCGCGATTCAGGCACAGCGCGAAGCGCTCGCCACGCCCGAACCGGAAGTCGTCTTAGAAATACAGCCGCCGCGCATGGGTTTGCGCGCCTTTCAACGCCGTCGGATTGTCAAGGTACAGCGTCCATCCGTCGATTGATTGACGAGGGCGCTATTCGTCCTCATCAGTTTCAGCGTCGATGATGCCAAATACCGCGTCGAGGATATCATCAGCATCGCTTAAACGGTCAAATGCGCCTTCATCATCAGATTGCAGCAGCAGTGCCGCCGATTCGAGCAGTTGAATCGTTGCGTTTGTAATCAACGACGCCACGTCCTGATAATCGTGTTCCACGATCAAATTATCAATGACTACTTTGGCGTTTTGCGCTGTGTTCAAAGCTTCGGTGAGCAGTCGTATCGCTTCTTGAGAGGTTTCCATTTTGACTCCTGATGTAGGCGAGGATTATCACGAGTGCTATTGTAGCGGCACAGTGCGAACGTTCTAGGTTTTGCGACCCACCCGCCGTGAATCGGCGCAAAATATCGGGTATTCAAATTGGCGCACTAACATAAAAAAGACCGCGCTGAACAAAATTGGCACAATGATCAACGTAATCGCCATTTGCAAGATGCGTTGTCTTATGCCCAATGACTCACCCTGTGTAGAGCAAATACTCTAAGTTACCAAGCGATCAGTTTGGGGGGACTTTTTGCAATAAAACAGCCACCCCGTGATGGGGTGGCTGTTTGGTAGGGAGGCTAAAGGGTCTCGAACCCTCGACCTATTGATCCACAATCAATCGCTCTAACCAACTGAGCTATAGCCTCCGTATATAAACAAGAATATCACGATTTACGGCGGGTTTCCAGTACCAATTTCAGAACTCCGCTGTCTTTCTGCGATGATCACAGTGACAAGGCTTCGTGGACAAGGCGCTTGTACGATCGACACATCAAAGCCGAACGGACTAAACAAATGCGCCATCGCTTGATTAGTAGCGTCGGTTGCTGACTGATCAACGTCGGCGCGCTGCCCGGTGATGCGATACAAAAACTCCAGTCCTTTGACGCCTGCCCCGCGCGCGGTAAAGACCGCGTTCGGCACAATGACAAAGCGACCGCCGGGACGCAGCACGCGGGCGACCTCACGCAGTGTCTCCGGCGCGATGATGAATTCCGCCGGGAACGTACTCACGACCGCTGCGAACGATTCTGATGGGAACGGAAGCGCTTGCGCCATGCCGCGTGTCAATCGCGCCGGCAGGTTAACAGCTTGCAGCCGATTGCGTGCGATTTGCCCCATGTTTGGCGACAAGTCGATCCCGTATGCCTGATAACCCGCACGATGCAGCTCGATATGGACATGCCCGGTACCGTGCGCGATCTCCAATACGCGATCACCGTACGCGGCGTTCAGGTGATCAAGCGCCGATTTACCCCAACATCCCCATGCGCCCATCGACACGAACTGGCTGACGAGATCATAGGTAAAGGCAAATTCGTTATACAGCAGCCGAAACCCGAACCGCACCAACCTCGCCCATATTTTTGCGATGGCGATCACCATTTAGCTTTTCTTGCGCTTCGCAATCTGGATGTTGTCACCTTCGACCCGCACATCGTATGTTTTAGCGGGCGACACGGCGGGGGCGCACAACTGCGCGCCCGTACGAATATCGAACTGTGCGCCATGCTTTGAGCATTCGAGCGCGAACTCGGTCAGTCCCCCATCGGCAAGCGGATAATCGTCGTGCGAACACATATCCTGGACGGCGTAGAACTGTCCGCCGACATTGAAAATGACGACCCAATCGCGCCCGAATTCAACGACCATACGCTCGCCAGGTATTAACTCGTCGATAGTGGCAACAGAAACATAATCCGACATGATAACCTCAAATTCGCTGCCTATGCGCCGACGATTTTTGCTTGCAGCGACGCGCGCAGACGGTCGCGCACCCGCTCAAATGGCACGCGGTCGAGCAGTTCTTCAAAGAAGCCCTCTGTCACCATCAACTCGGCTTCATCGCGCGGGATACCGCGACTCATCAGGTAAAACACGGGCTGTTCTTCCAATGAACCAAATGTCGCCGCGTGCGTGCAGCGTACGTCGTCCGCTTCGATCTCTAAACCGGGGATCGCATCCATGCGCGCGTCTTCGCTCAGCACAAGATTGCGACTGGCTTGAAAACCGTCGATCTTTTGCATCTTGGGCAGCGATTTGATCATACCCTGCCACACCGAGCGCGACTCATCTTTCGCAGCGCCTTTGAATAGCAAATTGCTTTGCGTGAGGGGTGCATTGTGATTTTGCTGCGTATCATGGTCGAATAACTGCTGATGATCGGCGAAGAACATGCCGCTCACGCGCCCGTTCGCACCTTGACCATCCAATTCGACTTCGATGAAGTTCTTGACGAACTCACCACCCATCGTGCCGATAATCCAATCGAGCACACCATCGCGGCGTATACGCGCCCGCTGATAGTTGAACTCGTAGGTTTGACGATTCCAGTCTTGCAGCCCAACATAACGCAAATTCGCGTTATCACCGACTAAAAGTTCGGTCGCGCCGATGTGGGCGCTTTGCGACTCATTTTGCGCTGATTGATAATCGACCAGCATGGTCGCTTGCGCGCCATCATCTAGCACAACTAATACATGACCGAGTGTTGAACCGGCTTGCGTGTTATACATAACCACATGGATCGGCAGTTCGAGCGCGATTCGAGGCGGTACGTACAAAAACACGCCGTGCGTCCACAACGCGGCGTGCAGCGCGGCAAACTTATCTTCGGTCGGCTTAACTGCCTGAGTCATCAGGTTGGGGCGCACAAGCGCTTCATAATCGCGGCACGCCGTGACCAAATCGGTGAAAATCACGCCTTGACGTACGAACTCGTCTGAAAGTTCGTACTGCACAATTTTGCCGTTGACAAACACCAGCGTCGCGCCTTGCTCGTCACCAATCAAGGGTTCGAGCATCGTTGTCGGCACCTGTTCGACCGACGACTGACCGCCATTCGGCAGATGATTGACTTGATCCCAACGCACACCGCGAAAATCAGTGCGTCGCCATGCTTCTTCGCTGCGACTCGGCATCGGCAAGCGCTCATATTCTTCCCATGCGATCAGTCGGCTTTCACGCAGCCATGTTGGTTCGTCGTGCGCCGTGCTCAACGCTTCTACGTCGGCGCGGGTATAGGTCGGCGATCCCGGCGCATTCGTCCGGCGTCTGTTTGCAACCACAGTAGGTTCTCCTAATCGAGGTACTGAAAAGCCGTGTCGAGTGCTGAGTACTGAGAAAACGTATTTACTCAGCACTCAGCACTATCTACTAGTATTTACCCGATTGATCCTTCAAGTTGAATCTGGATCAAGCGGTTGAGTTCAAGGGCATATTCCATTGGCAGTTCTTTAACGAGAGGCTCAATGAAGCCATTGACAATCATCGCATTGGCTTCGTCTTCGGTCATGCCACGGCTCATTGCGTAAAATAACTGATCTTCACCGACGCGGCTGACCGAGGCTTCGTGCCCCATGGTCACATTTTTCGCATCGACTTCAATCGATGGATACGTATCCGAGCGGCTGCGGTCATCGAGCAGCAGTGCATCACAGACGACGTTGCTTTTCGCATTGTCCGCACCTTCGACGATTTTGAGCAATCCGCGATAGCTGGCACGACCGCCATCTTTGCTGATCGATTTGCTGATGATTTGGCTGGTCGTATTCGGCGCAAGATGCGTAATTTTCGCACCCGCGTCAAGATGTTGACCTTCGCCCGCAAACGCAATCGACAAGACTTCGCCATGCGCGCCTTCGCCCGCCAAAATCACGGCGGGGTATTTCATCGTGATTTTGCTGCCCAGATTACCATCGACCCATTCCATCGTGGCGTTCTTTTCCGCGACGGCGCGCTTGGTAACAAGGTTGTACACATTGTTCGACCAATTCTGGATCGTGGTGTAGCGGCAGCGTCCGCCCTCTTTGACAAGAATTTCAACGACGGCACTGTGCAGGCTGTTTTCTGTATACGACGGCGCGGTGCAACCTTCGACATAATGCACATAAGCGCCATCTTCAATAATCATCAGCGTGCGTTCGAACTGACCCATGTTTTTGGTATTGATGCGGAAGTAAGCCTGAAGCGGCATTTCGACATGAACGCCCTTAGGCACATAGACGAATGACCCGCCTGACCACACCGCGCCGTTCAGCGCCGCGAACTTGTTATCGGTCGCCGGGATAATCGTGCCAAAATACTCGCGCACAATTTCCGGATGATCACGCAGCGCCGAGTCCATATCGGTAAACAGTACCCCTTTGCTTTCAAGGTCTTTGCGAATACTGTGATACACAACTTCGCTTTCGTACTGCGCTGTCACCCCTTGCAAAAATTTCTGTTCCGCTTCGGGAATACCAAGACGGTCGAACGTCTTTTTGATGTCGGCGGGCACATCGTCCCAACTACGTCCTTGACCATCGGTCGCACGCACGTAGTAGAAAATATCGTCGAAGTCGATCCCGCTCAGGTCAGCGCCCCATTCAGGCATCGCTTTTTCCAGGAACAAGTCATATGCCTTCAGGCGATACTCCGTCATCCATGCCGGCTCATTCTTCATTTCGCTGATTTGACGCACGATGTCGGCGTTCAAACCCTTCTGGCTTTTGAAGGAATATTCTTTTTCGGAGTCGTGGAAGCCATAGCGCTCTTCATAACTGCCACGCACATCGTTCAATGCCGATTCTTCGTTCGTCAATTGCTTTTCGCTAGCGATCAAGCTGTCAACCATCAGATTACTCTGCTCCATAGCTCTATTTGTTTGACGGAATGAATGGGCAGGATTGAACCAACCCCACCCTGACTTCTATTCTGCGACAGCGTACTTTTCGCGCACCCAATCGTAACCAACATTTTCGAGATGCAGCGCCAGATCAGAGCCGCCGCTTTCGACGATTTGCCCGTGAAACATGATATGCACGAATTCGGGCTTGATGTAATTCAGAATACGCTGATAGTGCGTGATGACCAAAACGCCGAGTTCAGGACCGCGCAGCGAGTTGACGCCTTCTGCGACGATACGCAGCGCGTCGATATCCAAGCCGGAGTCGGTTTCGTCCAGAATGGCGATCTTAGGCTGCAAGACTGCCATTTGTAGAATTTCGGCGCGTTTCTTCTCGCCACCGCTGAATCCTTCGTTCAAATACCGCCCCGCAAAGCTGTGATCCATCTGGAGGAAGTCCATTTTGGCGCGCATCATGCGGCGGAAATCAGTAATACCGATCCCCTTACTGTTAGGGTCTTCAGCTTTCATGCGGCTGGTGAGCGCCAACTGAAGAAATTTCGCCAGCGTGACGCCGGGAATACCGACAGGGTATTGAAACGCGAGGAACAACCCGGCGCGGCTGCGCGCATCGACTTCCATATCGAGCAGGTTTTGTCCCTCAAAAATGATCTCGCCGTCGGTGACTTCATAAGCAGGGTTGCCTAAAATCACGTTCGACAACGTGCTTTTGCCCGATCCATTCGGACCCATCAGCGCATGGACTTCGCCCTGATTGACCGTAAGGTTAACACCGCGCAAAATCGGTTTGTCTTCGACTGATACGTGTAAATTGCGAATCTCAAGTGAAGCGCCCATCCGACGGGTTATCTCCTGAATAGAGAGTTAATGATGGTTAAGTTTTTCAATTAACCGATGTAGAACATAGAATAGTATATCAGAGATGGTGAGGCGGTGTCAATATTTATGATGATAGATTTGATAAAAATTGACTTAGAACACCTTCTCTGTTACGATTAATTTGTCTTGCTGTCAGAAACAGGAAATAGGCGATGACCGATACACCTCAAATTCAGAGCAAAGAAGAAGGACTGCGCGAAGCATTGCGCGTGGTGATTGACCCCGAAATTGGTATGAATGTGGTCGAATTAGGTTTGCTCCGCCATGTCGAAGTTCATGATGATCACGTACATTTGACCATGATCATGACAACACCATTTTGTCCGTATGCCCCACAGCTTCTTGATCAATGCCGCCGCGCTGCGCAGGATTTTGCGGGCGTGCCAGCGACTATCGAAATGGGCTTGGAGATGTGGGATCCGTCCATGATGGAAGAAGGCGCGGCGGACGACTGGGGTCTGTTCTAATCGAGTCTCAGCGCGTAGGCGCAGGGATATGACCTGCACAATAACAGGCGACTCGGTGAGTCGCCTGTTATTGTATCGCCTGCGGTTCAGTATTTCTTTTTGGCTAGATTGGTCGGTTCGCCTCGATAAACTCACGCGGGTCGAGATAGTGTTTAAACACCCCATCTCGGTCGCGCCGCGCCCAGTGTCCTGGATGTGTCGCTAAAATCGCGGTTGGGCTGAGATCAAAATGCAATGTGCTTAATTCACCCTCCGCATTGATCGTCCCGATCGGTTCACCGCGCGTGACGGCTTGACCCATTTTGACGGTCATACTCGCTGCACGGGCATAACGTCCGTAGATGACCTGACCATCAACTGCTATCGGGTAATGGCGAATGACAATGATGTTTCCCCAAATGGGTAGTCGCCCTACGAATATCACTACCCCATTCGCGGCAGCATGAACCATCACCGACTCTTGGGAAGGTTTTACAAGGCTCAAATCCGCACCTGAACTAAATGCCTCATCGTGTGTGCCGACAAAATGCAGCTTACCGAACGGACTTGTATCCGTCCAGCGATCTCCCCAAACTTTGCGCGCTTTACGTTCGGCGGCGCTGCCAATTGGCATGTCATATCCATCGCCACGATGAGTAGGCGACCCTTCGACGATCTGTCGCCATCGAATCGCGCTGAACGCGACGCGTTCATTGGCGTTTCCTGTCAAACTTGATAACTTGACCGCGCCATCACTACGCACCGCCGCATCGAGTGCGACGACTGCCAGCGTCACCCAACTTGCTCGCCCGTCCGTTTGATCGACCGAAGCCAGTACCTCGCCGTTGTCAACGCGAATATGATACTGCGCGTGTTGAGCCGACGCGCCCCGCGTCGGGATGAATGCAGCGATTTCGTAGGTGCCGCTCACACTCAGCATCGGCGTCCACGTTACATGCGTCGAAGCAACCCGTTCATCACTATTCACCGACAACACAGGCGTCGTATCGTATAAGCGCGTTTGTTTCTTCATGCCCGATGCTACAAGCATTGCTCCAGCATCAGCGAGCGTAACGACAATTTCGTCACCATAAGAGACGGGCGGCGGCGAGTTCAATTTGGAGACGACACGATTGAACTTGAGACGACGAATTGCACTCCATCCACCCTCATGAATCAAGCCGCTTCGCCACCAGCTTAAACCGCGCGCGCCATGACGATAGACCGACAATATGCCCGTTTCGGCGATTTCCAACAGTTCTGCGTCGCCCGCCAAACATGGGATTATCGGTTTTTTGGAAGCATCGAATTGAACAAAAGCAGCTCGTAAGGCTTGTGTAGGGGTACGCCGTGCCCGCGACGGAAAAATCTTAGGGTGTACGCTGTCTGCGAATTGCAACCAGCGCTCCACGTGCAGCCGTGCCGATAAAGTGCGCGTCGCATCGAAGCTGATACCGATATGAAAACCTTTTGGTAATTGTTCGCGCAGTGTGGTCATATAGGAGTCGATCCATCTCGGATTATCCCCCCAGCGTGAACCGCGCACTTGTAGATCAAGGATTAACGCCCGCACGTGCCGACGTTCGCACGCCAGCGCAATTAAGTCGGCTTCCGCCTCTGCGCTGCCGCCACGCGGCGGCGTCCATACGCACATACTCAGCCCAACGTCAGTCAATGCTGCTGCCCAATGATCGATGCTATCCACGCTGTCGATTGCCAGCGCGCGATTGGTATCCCACGCACCCATCCACTGAGCGCCCATTCCGGCGCTCCAATCACACACTTTGACCCACACCTGATTCAGGTTCGGCACATGACGTTTGAGCGACGCCACATACGTTTCCAGGTCATTATCGGGCAGCGAATCGCCGCGCTCGTGCCACAGCGCCATTTGATCATCAAATGGTGACGCGGGTTTTTCGGCGCTGTTGGCGGTATCCTCAAACGTGACCACGTTGGTTGAAACCCAACCTGCGATATTGACGTGTTCAATCCATTCCCAGCCGTCGCCTGTGCGCGTCGCGGGGAAACGGGCGATCAAGGAGTGATGCCGCAAATCACCGACGGTTCGGTAGCGTGTGCCGGGTCCGCTGCGAACATTGGCATACGCCATACGTGTGAGCGCAATCGCAGGGCGCGAGGAACCTGCCGCAAGCGGTTTTGGGACTGGCGCGGGATAAGTCGTCATTGGGGTTTATTCGTAGAGCAAATGATCCAGCACTGTCCACAACTGCTGTGCGCTTTCACCCGCCAATCGTGCTGACCAACTGACACTGCCGCTGCGCCCGATAATTTCGTACTCGCCTTCTGGCGTCTTATCGAGATGCAGATCGCTGGTAATAGACGGCTGGCGTATCGACCGAACAGGCAGCGTACCGATACCGGATGTTTTTTCTTGAAACTGTTCGGGGAACAATTCAGCGCCGAGTTGGAACCATAATATTTTGACGGCGCGCGGGGTGAGTACACGTGTCCACCGCATCATGTTTTCGCCTTCACCGCCTAACAAAAAGGTGTCACCTTCTGGTTTGCGGCAGGCGAATGGATGAAGGGTCAGCCCATAAGACCGTTGAAAATCGTCGGACACCGGATTCAGCCTTTGATTAGATCGTTTGTTTAACAACGATTATAAGGCGACACTTGCGTCTCCGCAAAGGCTCATCTATACTGAATTTCATCAATCGGGGTATAGCGCAGCCTGGTAGCGCGCTTGCCTGGGGGGCAAGAGGTCTCCGGTTCAAATCCGGGTACCCCGACACAACGAAAGCGAACCCATCGGTTCGCTTTTTGTGTTTTAACCATTGATGAAGATTTGGCGAAGAAACATACAAGAATGAACCCATCTTTTGTAAACTGTGTATTTACAGCAGATGAAAGACTGGGTAAAACATATGCTGCCGCGTTTACCCACATCGTCGGTAATTCAACACCTTTTTTTACGAAGAACTATTGCAAGGAGTAATACATGAAGAACCTCAAGACCCTGATGGTCGGAGCGATCGTCTTGCTGATTGCAGCATTGATGGTAGCGCCGGTTGCCGCCCAAGAAGACGGCGGCATCATCATCGAAGGCAACCAGGCAGGTGACCCGGCGACATTCAACCCGATCACCGCCAGCGACACTGCCAGCCGCCGCATCACTGGTTTCCTGTATCCCGGTTTCCTCGCTGTTGATCCGTCACAAGCGATCATCGTGCCGAGCAACCCACCGTTGGCTGGTGGTGCCGTTGTTCAGGACTGGACAATCAGCGAAGATGGTACCGTCTACACGTTCGCGCTGCGCGAAGGTCTGACGTGGAGCGATGGCACGCCGATCACCTCGGCAGACATCATCTACACCTGGACTGCGATTCAAGCCGGTGCTGAAGGCACTGTCGATACGCCGCTCAGCTTCGTCATCGACCCGACCGGCGAAACCGGTATTCTCAGCGTGGAAGCACCAGACGACTTCACCATCGTCGTCACGTTCGCGACTGCTGAATGCACGGCTTTGGGCAATGCAGGCGTTCTGTATCCCGCGCCGTCGCATGTTTTGCCAGAAGATGTCACCGCATTGAACGACGCCGAATTCAACTTGAATCCGACTGTCACAGGCAGCACATTCGCATTCAGCGAATTCCGCCCCGGTGAACAAGTCGCATTGGTTGCCAATGAAACCTTCTTCGATGCGACCGACGGCGTAGTTGTGCCCGAAGGCTATATTTTCGTCAACCTGCCCGATGCGAATGTGTTGGTCGAATCGTTCCTCGCGGGCGAGACCAACGTCATCGACGGACCAGCAGTCGCGCGTCGTCAGGAAATCCGTGACAGCGACAGCCAGGTCTTCTCGTATCCCGGCAACGCATGGGACTACCTCGCATTCAATTTAGCTGATCCGAACAATCCCCAAAACGGTTTGGACGCAGACGGCACCCCGATTGACCAGGGCAACCACCCGATTTTCGGTGATGCCCGCGTCCGTCAGGCGATCGCACAAGCCATCGATGTCGAGGCGATTGTCGAAGCCGCAGTTTTCGGTGAAGGCGAACGTATGACCTCGTTCATCATCCCCGCGTCGTGGGCGTATAACACCGAACTTCCCGCGATTGTCTATGATACCGAAGCAGCGTCGGCAGCTTTAGAAGCAGCAGGCTGGATCGATGATGACGGTGATGCTTCGACCCCGCGTATTGCGTCGGGTGCGATGTTCGCCGAAGATGGCGCTACGTTGAGCTTCACGCTGTACACCAACGAAGGTAACACCCGTCGTGAAGCGATCGGTGTCGTCGTTCAGGACTACCTCGCGCAAGTCGGCGTCGAAGTCAACTTCCAGACCATCGAGTTCAACACCCTGCTCGACATCATGGATAGCCAGACATTCGATACCTTCATCCTTGGTTGGCGCAATGGCTACCCGGATGACCCCGATGCGACGCAGTTGTTCTCCCCCGCCAGCGATGTCGTGGGCGCGGGCAGCAACATGACCAGCTACAGCAGCGAAGCGTTCATGGAATTGAACGACGCGGCGAAGTCGCTTGCAGGTTGTGACCCGGCGGAACGCGCGCCTTTGTATTACCAGATGCAGGAAATCTTCCAACAAGACCTCCCCTACATGCCGCTGTTCGCAGTCAATGGTATGTATGCAGTAGGTGCCAATGTGAGCGGTTTTGACCCGTACGCGTCGGTCCTGTTCTGGAACGTTGATACCTGGTCAGTTTCGACCCCGTAAAGCAGTTCTCGTGAACATAGACGCCCCGGCGTCTCTGAAGTGAAATACCGCCCTCGCGCCAGTTGGTGTGGGGGCGGTATTCTAATCGGGGGTCGCACAGCGTAGTAAGGTGGACGGATATGATTAAATATACGCTTCGTCGCCTGATTCAGGCGATCCCTACTCTCTTTGGCGTTACCATTTTCTCTTATATGCTCATGGCGCTCTCGCCTGGCGGTCCCACCGCAGCGCTCTCAGTTGACCCTCGTTTGCCGCCGTCCGTGCGTGAACGTGCGGAGCGTTTGGCAGGCGTTAATGACCCGATCTACGTACAGTATTTGCGTTGGCTCGCGGGTACCGATTGGATGCGCTGGGATAGTGACGGCGACGGTATATCCGATGGTGCTTTCTTAATGCCGTTGGGCTTTGACGCCAATAGCGACGGTGATTATGACGACGAACGTGACGAGATTTACCCGCCCGGCAATTCCTATGGCATTATTCGTGGCGATTTTGGGCGCTCCTTCAACACAGGGGGTCGCACCGTTTCATCGTTGATTGGGGAACGCATCTCTGCCACGCTTGAACTTGGTATATCCGCCTTGATCACAGGCTTAGTGATTGGCATTCCTATTGGCATTTATGCGGCGGTTAGAAAAGGTGGTTTGTTCGATAATGCGACGCGCATTCTCGCGGTCGTGTTCAACGCAATCCCGATTTTCTGGCTGGCGCTTATTTTAATTTTGATCTTCGGTGCCAGACTCGGTTGGCTGCCGATGGCGGGGCGAACCCCACGCGTATTGACCGGCGGTATACCGCCCATCTACGAACGAATCGAATACTTAATCTTGCCAACCTTCGTGTTGGCGACAGGCGCGATTGCCATTTACAGTCGTTACATGCGCGCCTCGATGCTCGATGTCATCAGCCAGGATTACATGCGTACCGCACAATCCAAAGGCTTATCCTCGCGCAAAGTCTGGTTCCAGCATGGCGCACGTAATGCGCTCATTCCAATGGCGACGTTCCTGGGTCCGGCGATTACCAGCCTGCTCAGCGGCGCAGCGATTACCGAAACGGTGTTCGCCTGGCCCGGCTTAGGGCGTTTTGGCGTAGGCGCGGTCATTGGGCGCGACTACCCTGTCATCATGGCAGTCGTCATCATCGGTTCATTGGCGACGTTGTTCGGTTACATTTTGTCCGACATCTTATATGCGCTGATTGACCCACGCATCCGCTTCGATTAAGCGCAAGGAGAGCGATTATGGCAGCACAAACCCAAGCCACCGTTGCAAAGCTCAAAGTACAAGACCGAAGCACGGGCGTAGGACAATCGCTGACACGTTTGGCACTGCGTCGTTTACGCCGTGACAACCTGACGTTAATCGCGCTGTTCATAGTAATTCTGCTCGCATTTATGTCGTTCATTGGCGCGCCAATTATCGATAATGTCTTGAACGTGAGCATGACCGATACCCATTTAGACCGGACGTTCGCTCCGTTGTTTTCAACTGGGGTCAACCGCGACGGCACTGTTTCGACCAATGTTTTAGGCACCGATGACCTCGGACGTGATCATTTCTCGCGCCTGTTGTATGCCGGTCGCATCTCACTCAGCGTCGGCTTTTGCGCCGCGATGATTGCATTGGGCATCGGCGTCGCACTCGGCATCACCACAGGTTATTACGGCGGCATCGTCGATGATATTACCAACTGGATCATCGCTACCCTGACTTCGATCCCAGCATTGTTTCTGCTGCTTATCGTGGCGGCGGTTTTGCCGTCGGCGGGGCCTGTCACATTAATCCTCGTACTCGGTTTTCTGGGCTGGACAGGCACAACGCGCTTGGTGCGCGGCGAAACCTTGGCGCTGCGCGAACGCGAATACGTCATCAGCGCGCGTGCCGTTGGCGCATCACCCGGTCGCATTATGTTCACACACATTCTGCCGAACCTGTTCTCGATCATTGTGATCACGCTGGCAATCGACATCGGCGGCTTGATTTTGGCGGAAGCCGCATTGAGCTATCTCGGTTTAGGCATTAAGCCACCGGACGCGAGCTGGGGAAATATGCTGACGGGCGCGCAAGGCTTCTTCAACAAAGGCATTCACCTGGTGATTTTCCCAGGCTTGTTGATTTTCATCACCGTGTTATGTCTGTATCTCATCGGTGACGGTTTGCGCGACGCCTTCGACCCGACGGCGAAAAACTAGTCATGCATTATCGTGAATTCGGTCGTACAGGGTGGCAGGTTTCCGATATTAGTTTTGGCGCGTGGGCAGTGGGTGGTTCATGGGGACAAGTTGACGACTCCGAGTCGCTGGCAGCGATGCACACGTGTCTCGACGCAGGCATCAACTTGTTCGATACCGCCGATGTTTATGGCGACGGACACAGTGAGCGTTTGCTGGCGCAGTTGCGTCGCGAGCGCTCCGAGCCGTTTTATGTCATCACCAAAGCCGGACGCCGTTTGAACCCGCATACTGCCGATGGCTACACCAAAGCGAATTTGACCGCATTTATCGAGCGCAGCTTAACAAATTTGCAAACCGATGCGCTCGATCTGGTTCAGCTTCACAGCGCGCCGACGGACGTTTATTATCGCCCAGAAGTATTTGGCGCGCTGGATGATCTTGTCCGCGAGGGCAAGATCAAGTATTACGGTGTCAGCGTGGAAAAAGTCGAAGAAGCATTGAAGGCGATAGAATACCCAAACCTGCAATGCGTGCAGATCATCTTCAACATGTTCCGCCATCGCCCAACCGAATTGTTCTTCCCAGAAGCGCTGCGCCGCCGCGTTGCAATCCTGGCACGCGTACCGCTCGCAAGCGGCATGTTGACGGGAAAGCTCACCCGTGAAAGCGCCTTCGCGGCGGACGATCATCGCCAATTCAATCGTCATGGCGAGGCATTTGATCGGGGCGAGACGTTTTCTGGCGTCGATTATGAGGTTGGATTACAGGCAGTCGAGGAATTGAAAGCGCTCGTGCCAGAAGGTATTACACTGACACAGTTCGCGCTTCGTTGGATACTGATGTTCGACGCGGTGACATGCGCGATTCCCGGCGGCAAGCGTCCCTCGCAAGTCTTGGATAATGCGCGCGCCAGCGATTTGCCAGCGCTTACCGACGCGCAAATGTCGGCAGTACGCGCGATTTACGAACGCTCCATCTCCCCACTCGTCCATCACCGCTGGTAGAAAACATGCAAGTGGCTTGAATCGCAGAGAACGCAAAGCGCATAGAGAAATATTCTGAATGCTCCGCGTCTTCTGCGATCCAGACTTTTAAGTTACTGACCAGCAGGCGGCAGATCGACAGGCAAAATACCCCCGCGCGTACACGAGTTATACGACATGCCCAATGTGACCTCGAAATCAACCTCGCGTGCCGACTCTGGTTGTGGCTGAATGCCGTCTGGTGCGATATTGAGCGTGTTGACGATTTCGCCCAAGCTGCTGCCTTTGCTGCGTCCGGTGTAATCGGTGACGCTCGTGTTTGCGTAGTCCGTCCGATCCGCTTGCCCCATCGGGATCGCCGCAACCCCTTCCCAATTCAGCCGATCCGCCGCCACAACATCCAGATTGGGAATCGTCGTGCCATTGTATATCCGCACGGTCGCGGCTTCACTGGCGATTTGGCTTTCAGTTGGCGGGCTGTAAAAGTCAGTCATTAATTCGCGCACTTGCTCCGGTCGCGGAAGCTGCACGTTGCTGCCATCTGGTGGCGTCCAAGGCTCGGTGTGATACAGCCGAGCGAATGTGTAGCTTTCGATCTGGCTGGTATCCAAACTGCCTGCTAGCGGGATCAACGGCAGCAAATCCTCCAGCGTCAGATTTGTCTCAATATAGGGCAGCGCTTCGTTCCACAATTGTGGGACAGTGCTCAACAATCCGTTATCGCGCGCCCGACGCCAGACCGCGCGCAAAATCTGCTGCTGGCGTGCGCCGCGATCAAAATCGGAATTGGTGTCGCGCGCGCGCGCATACCACAGCGCTTCACCACCCGTCATCTCATAGTAACCGACCGGCAGCGCATACTCGCCATCATCGGTGACGCGGATCGCATCGCGCGGTACATCCGCGCCGATCAACGGCAAATTCTGGATCGCGCAATCGACCGAGACGTTGACACCACCCGCAGAATCGACGATCGCCTTGAACCCTTCCAGACTGACCATCGCGTAATAATGCACATTGATACCGAGATTGTAAAAAATCGTCTGGCGCAGCAAACCGAATCCACCGCCCGTCCACCCAACTGCTTCACCATGGATATACGCAAGATTCAGACGCTGCATCGTCCAGCCGGGAATATAAACATATAAATCACGCGGCAGGCTGACCAGCGATACCGTTCCGGTGGTACGGTTGATCGACACGACAATCATAGTGTCGGTGCGAATAAACCCATCGTCGGTGATCTCACCGTCGTTGCCTAGCAACACGATATTCATCAGGTCAAAGCCACGTCGATCAATGGCGGGCGCGGCTGGCGGAATTGCCGTGGGCGCGACCGCATCGACAGGCGCATCGCCATAGATAAATAACGTCGGCAGCGTGCGCGGCGTTGTCGTCGCACCAAGCGTTTCGGTCGCGGGGATCGCCGTCGGTGTTGGCGTCAAGGTCGCGGTCGGAAGCAGCGTATTCGTCGTCAGATCAAGCGGTGGTGGCGTATTGGTCGCAAATTCCTGCCGCGCAAGCACATACCCACTTTGTTTGGGCACGTTGACTTGTGGCGTCGGTGTGATCGTCGTCGGCGCGCTTGTTGGCTGCGATTCCGCGATGCCCGTCGCTGTTCCAATATAAAATGATTCGCGTGCTTGATAGGTGTTCGACTCGCTCACGCGCTCCACAACCGAATCGAGAACTTGCACGCCGATCACCATACAGGCGATACACAGGCTGACGAAAATCACACGATAGAACCATCCGCCGTTAGATTTTTCGGCGTGATGTTTTGTTTTATCAGTCATTCACAAACTCCGCGTTGGTCAAACATAAGCAAAGGCGCACAATTGTGCGCCCGATTGCGTCGTTTAGTATAGTCCTGGCATCGCGCACGGTCGATACTCAGACGCACGTCACCGAAAAATCACAGGGATCACGCAGGTTTGTGGCACACTCCCCACCGTGCCCAACACAGTCAAACGGATCGTGTGCAGCCCATCACCATAGTCGTTTGTGTTCACATGCGCCAATTCGCCTTCGTTCACCCGTTGACCCGCACTGACATAAAAATCGTAGGCATCACTCGACGCGGGTCGTACATCGATCTGATACGAAGCGAAATTCGCAATCGATGCTGTACCTAACAGCGTGATCACGCCCGTCACGCTCTCCCCCGAAAATGGCGACGTAATCACCGTCCCACTGTCTCTGCATCCTTGCGGGATATACCGTTGATTGGCGAGCGGAACGATTGGAATGCTCGTCGCTACTATGGTGATCGGTGGGTTAGGAATATTCAAGACCTGACCGACACCAATCCCCTGTTCGATATCCAGGCAGTTAAACAATCGCAAGCTGCCGACCGAACTCCCGACAGCGCGCGCAATCGCGGACAGTGTATCACCCAGACGCACCGTATAAGTCGTCCACCCCGCCAGAATAGGACACGTTCCCGCCACGCCTGCCGTCATCGTCGGCATCGCGTTCGCGCCGAGCAGCACCGCTGTTGGCAGCACAAATGGCGTATTCGTCACAGTCGCGGTCGGTGTCAAGGTCATTGTGAGTGTCGATGTTGCCGTCGGCGGCACAGGCGTGTTGGTCAAGGTCACAGTCGGTGTCAAAGTGAATGTTGCAGTCGGTGGCACGGGCGTATTCGTCGGGGTCGATGTCAAGGTCAACGTTGCCGTCGGCACTGCGCGCGTGTTGGTTAAGGTCGCAGTTGGCGACAGTGGAGTATCGGTTGCGCGTGGTATATTGGACGGTGGAATCGGGGTACGAGTCGGCGGTAACCGGGTATCCGTCAAGGTTGCGCGCGGAATATTCGTTGCCGAAATAGACGTGTTCGTAGCTGGAATGGCTGTATTTGTCGATGGTGCCCTTGTATTCGTCGAAGTCCTCGTTGCCGTACTTGTGAACGTCGCCGTACTTGTGAACGTCGCCGTCAACAAAATTGGCGTTTTCGTCACGGTTGCCGTCGCAGTCGGCTGCAAAGTCGCAGTTTCGGTCAGCGCCATTTGTACAGGCGACGGGGTTGACTCGGTGTCACCGCTGCCAGATAACGACAAAATAATGCCGAACATCAGCGCAAACGCCAAAACGCCAACGACCGCGACTGCGACCAGTAATTCACTGCCAATATCACGCCGCATTCAGTTTTACTCCACGCTTGAGTCATTGACGACATCGAAGGGTATGGTGAACGAAAAGATGCTGCCGCGTCCGGGCGTGGTATCGAGCCAGAGTGAACCACCGTGTGCTTCGATCAATGCTTTGGCGACCGCTAAGCCAACGCCAGTATCGCCCAAACCCTGCACAAGCGGGTTTTCGGCGCGATATTTGCGCGCAAATACACGCGGGGCATCTTCCGGCGCGATGCCACCGCCCTGATCTTCTATCGATACATACAGGGCTTCGTGTTCGTCATCGCCATTGGCAGAAGCCGCCCCATTCATAACCGCCGGCGCATACTGCGCGATCACCGTCAGTTCTTTACCGGGCGGCGAAGCCAGATACGCATTCGTCAATAACTGCCCGATGATTTGCGTGATCGCGTCTTTGTCACCTCGCACCAATGGCAGTCCGTCATCTAATTTCATACGCAGGATCAACCCTTTTTCACGCAGTTGATTCGATGCCGATGTCAGCGCGTCTTCGATCACTTCGATCACATCAACATCCTGTCGTACCAGCGTTAATCGTCCCGCATCCAAGAAAGTAACGCGGATTAAATCGTCGATCATACCTTCCAGACGCGTGATATTGGCGCTGACGCGCTGCAAGAATTTGCGCTGCATTTCGCCCAATATTCCCGCCGATTCATTCAGCATAAGTTCGACATAGCCAACAATCGACGTCATCGGCGTACGGAGTTCTTGCAACATACCAAGCAGTAATTCCGGGTTATCAGCCTGATAACCGACAACCGGAATACTTGCAGCATCGGCGCGGACTTGCAGTATATTGATGCGGTCTTGCGCCGCAGCCAGCGCGTTTTTGGTCTCGTATAGCGCTTGTTCAACATCGCCGCGCTGGGTCGAAAGTTGTTCGATCATGCGCGTCAGCGAGCCAACCCCATCGACGCCCAATTGTGCCATACGTTCACGGTCACCCTCGACCCGCGCCAGCAATCCATCGCGATCTGTTGCCGCCGCGTGTAACTGCGCGACGAGCGAGTCGCGTTCGCTGTTAAGGGAGATTAACTGATTCGCCAAGCCCATGATCTGCTGGCGCAGTCCGCCCGTTTCCTCTTGCGATTCGCTTAGTTCGCGTTCAAACCCGACTGCTTCAGCGAGCAGCCGATTCGCCTGATTCTTAAGCTCTTCTTGACGCAGCCGTGTTTCTTCGCGTTCGCTGCGTAATTTATCACGCTGCTTTAGCGCTGCCTCGCGGTCTGCCGCCAAATTCTTGATATCATTTTGCAGCTTGAGCAGCCTTGCCTCGCGCTCATCTTCACGCTGGATTGATTCCTGGTAGCGGGCACGTTCCGCCACAAGCACATCGCGTTCGGCTTTGGTCTGTTCGTATTTTGCCTGAAGCGTCGCGCGTTGTTCATACAGTTGGGTGATCACCTGCGTCACACCCGCTGTGCCTTCTTCGACGCCGAGCGCTGTTAACTGCGACTCGATGTCGCCTAGTTTGCTCGATAACTGATTACGTTCTGACTCCAACCGCACTTTATCGCGGCTGATGCGGTCGATCATGTCGCTGACAATGGTTGGCATCAGCGTGCTTCCAGTCGCGCGCAGTTCCGCGATCTGTGCTTGAAGATCGTCACGCTGAGCGACCAGTGCTTCGCGCTCGTGACTAATCGACTCGATCAGCGCTCGATAAATCGCATCGTTATCGCCCGACCCCGCACCCGCTAACAGCGTTTCGGCTTCTTGAAGCCGCGTCATCAATTTGTCACGTTCTTCGCGCAAACGGGCTTGCTCATCTGTCACCGCGACCATGCGCTGCGAAATACTCATGCCTTCTTCGGTATCGCTCAATTGTAAAGCGACGCGGCTGCGTTCATCGTCCAAATCGAGTTTGAGATGGGTGATTTGTTCCGAAAGCGCCATAATTTGATCGCGGGAGGCTTCTAACGCGCCTTGCGTTTCCTGCCACGCCGCGACCACCGTTTGATCGTCTATTTCGTCGGGCGATACCCCTTTGATCATCGCTTGAATCACGCGATTTTCTGCCATCAAACGCGACTCGCGCGCGGCGTGACTGAGTGAGAGCAAGTTCGCGCCGATGATCGCGATTCCTTTAAGCAGTTCGGCTTCACTCTCGCTCAATTCGCGTCCGGTATACGGCAGCCCAACCGTGAGCACAGCCAGCACTTCTTTATCGCTCACCATCGGTTGAAAATAAGTCGGTCCCAGCGCGTCAATATCCATGCGCGAATAAAAATCGCGCAGTTCCTCGGCGTTCCGGTCCAGATACAGCGTGCGCTGCATCCGCCGTTCGACCGCGTTAACCAACGTCGGTTGCTCATCCAGATTGACCGAAATACCTGTGATCAACCGCCCCATTACCCGATCCATACCCGTCGAAATATCGGCATAATGCGGATCATTGATCATCAAGAGCAAGCCAATATCCGCTTTCAAAACCGTCAGCGCCGATGACACAATCCGTTCGGGAATACTTTCGGGCGTTGCTTTTTCAAGGATTAAGCCCAATGCGCGCATCAACTGTGCTGAACTGCGTTCGCTGGGCGGCACAGGCGTATGATCGAGCGGCAGCGGCACGAGCGGCGGCACCACGACCGGACTTGTCCCGGACATCGATTCGATCTCCGCTTCGAGTGTCATAACCACCGACCGATAGATCAAGGCGGGAAGCACAACCAAGGATGACAGGAATGCCAGCCGCATTGCGCCAGCGTAATCACCTTCAAGGCGACCACCCGTGATCTGCGTGAGCGTTGTCACCGCGCCAATGATCAGAATGACGAAGTACACGCCTTTCAATGGCGCGTCCGCGACCATTTTGTAATTCACGATACACAAAATGACGCACACAATCGCGATCAGCGCGGCGATAAACGTCCACGTCACGCCGTACACACTGCTGTTGAAGTCGGCGTTTTGATAAGCCGCGCTCCATTCAATACCGGTGTACACGTAACCAACGATGACCAGCACGAGCATTGCCAGTGTGACCAGGTTAGGCGTCCGCCCCCAGCGCTCATGATCTGCCGTGAGAAATGCCCAGCCGAGCAGCATGAGCGTGATCACATGAGCGGCGCGTTCCATGGGCGGCAAGATTGCGTCAGCAGGCTGCCCCGCCAGGAGCGCGAATAATGCGCCGATTAAAAGCACCGCCCAAACCACGACCACGCCGAGCGCAGCAATCGTGTAACGTCCCGGCGGACGTTCACCGCGCCGCCGCAACCGCTGACCAAGCGCCATAAAGAAACTGGTCTGCGTCAGCGCGATCACCGCAAGGTAATACAATAAATCGCCCGGTGGGCGGACAAAAATATCGATGAAGTTTATCGGAGCGTTGTTCACAGCGGCATCACCTTAATCAACCGTTTCGATTGTATCATTCTTCTAACATCCGCGTTATTTGAGTATAGGTTGTAAAACGGTTAGAACCCCGTAGGGATCAATCCGCCGTTTTCCCGCCGATGCCGCGTCATGGTTGACGCCTCGCAGCCTGTCCGCTACACTGATCAGCGTGGAAACTAAGACGATCAATCGTGGCATGACGCCAACTTCTTCGCTTAAGCGCGCCGCGCGTGCGCTTCAAAAAGTGCCCTGGGCGCTCAATCTTTTGCGTAAAGCGTGGCGTTACACCCGCCCACGATATACCGCTGGTTCGGTTGCGGTCGTGTTTAACGCAGCGGGCGATGTGTTGTTGGTAGAACATGTCTTTCATGCTTATTTACCGTGGGGTTTACCTGGCGGCTATTTGGACGCTCGCGAAGACCCGGATCGTGCTTTGGCGCGTGAACTGCGCGAAGAACTCGATCTGGCTATCGACGTGCGTCAGATTGTGCTGGTCGAACGTAATTTCACTGCACATCTCGATTTCGCCTATTTGTGCCATGCACGCGGCGATATTGGCACGCTCTCGCCAGAACTGCTCGACTATCGTTGGGTTGCGCTTCACGAACTCCCCGAACTGCGTCCGTTCCACCGTCGCGCTATTGAACACGCGGCGGCACTTTCCGAAACCACAGTACAGGTCACCTGATATATGTCTAGCATTGGCGTAGGACTAAGCAGCCGTCGGCGTACTCGCCGCTTTCCCCTGCTTTCATTGATTTCGTGGATTTTAATCGCAGTTGCGCTCGGCTTGTTTTTCTTTGAGATCATCCGCTTTAGCCAGCAAAACAGCTTGCTTAGCAGCGATGTCTCGATTGCGGGCGTACGAGTCGGCGGTTTATCGCCTGCAGAAGCGATCACCCGCGTCGAACAAACGTATGCACAGCCCGTCACCTTATGGGTGGCAGATAGTCCGGTGCTGCTCGACCCAGCCGCATTAAGCTGGCGAACGAACCGCCAGAATATGATGGCGGCAGCCCAGGCAACGGGCGAAACCGAAGCCGCGTTCTGGACGCGCTTTTTGGATCACTTGCTTGGGCGTGAACGCGACGACGTGATCGATGTACCGCTCGCCGCCGAGTATCAGGAAGCGTCGCTTATTGCGTTCGTGGACGATCTGGCAGTGCGTTACAACCGCCCGTCTGGCACTGCCAGTTACGATCTTTCGACGCTGACCGTGCGCGGCGGCAATACTGGTTATGTGCTCGATACGCGCGCCGCTATCCCGTTGATCGATGCAGCACTGCGTTCTACGACCAATCGCGATGTTGTGCTGCCTGTCAGCGAAACCGATTCTTCACGTGCAGGGCTGGATACGCTGCGTGAAATGGTCATCAGTTATCTTGATTCGGAGGGGTTTATCTACGACGGGCAATCGACGATCGCGTCGGTCTTCGTTATGGATTTGCAAACCGGGCAAGAGATGAGCATTTTAGGCGATGTCACGGTGTCGGCGGCAAGCACGGTTAAGTTGCCGATTTTGATCGATTATTTCCGCACGCTCCTGTTTGAGCCAAGCCAGGACGAAGCATTCTTGATGGTGCAATCGCTTTTGTGCAGCAATAATTCATCGAGCAACCTGATTATGCAGATCATCGGTGGCGATGATCTTTTCGGTGGTATCGCCGATGTGACCAACACCATGCAGTATATTGGTGCGCGTAATTCGTTCATTTCTGCGCCGTTGTTTCTGGGCGGCGACCAGGTCTTGGGGTCGATCCCCGCGCCCACGACCGCGCCAAATCCGAATTTCAATACCGCGCCCGATCCGTTCAATCAAACTACGACCGAAGATTTAGGCACACTGTTCGCCATGATCTACGATTGCGCCTATTATGGGTCAGGCTTAATCGCCGCCTTCCCCAATGGCGAAATCACCCAGCAAGAATGCCTGCAAATGCTCAACATCATGAGCGCGAACGATCTGGATCGTCTACTACAAGCCGGAATTCCATCTGACGCGACGATCTCGCATAAAAATGGGTGGCTGGATAATGTACACGGCGACGCCGGAATCGTATTTTCCCCGAACGGACGCCATTACGTGGTCGCAGTATTTGTGTGGGAAAACTCTGAATTTTTCACCTACACGCGTGCATGGCCGCTCATAGAAGACATCAGCCGCGCGACGTGGAATTACTTCAACCCAGAAACGCCGTTGATCGCGCCACGCATCGATATTCCCGAATACGCGCAAGACTGTAACAATTTCTCACCGCCCTATGGCGAAGTCAATCTCGACGACATCAATGCGTGGCGCGCCGACCCTACTTCTTAAACTTGACGGCGTTCAGCGCGTCATCGACCGTCGGCACGATCATGAACACCAGATCAAGTCCGATGATATGCAGCATTTCGCGCACGCTCGGCTGAACGCCGCATAAAATCAAGTCGCTTTTCGCATCGCGGGCGCGCTGCCAGACGCCGACCAGCATCTTCATCCCTGTGCTGTTCATATAATCGACATTGGTTAAAAACAGGATCAGCGCCTTACGACCCTCAGCCAATTGATCGAGCAAAATGCGCTCGACCTGCTTGGTTGTTTCGCTATCTATCTTGCCGTTCGGGGCGATCAAGCTAATTTTCGGATGCGGGTGCGAAACATGGATCGGCATTGGCAGCATGATTGTCGGGGTTTCTGATGGAGTAATTGTGCGTGGCGGTATCAATTTAGTAATCGTCAGTATATTATGGTCATACGCGCGTTCGTACTGCACACCATCCATCAGTTTCTTGATGAAATAAATGCCCCAGCCACCGGGTTCAAGTTGATCAATATCGCGTAAAGGCTTCGGGTCGGGCAGAGTCGTCGGGTCGAAATACGGTGCATCATCGTTGATCGTGATTACGAACTGCGAGTCATCGTAATGACATACGACCTCGATTATGTGGTCGCTGCTCGCTTGGGCAAAGCCGTGTTCGATGACATTCGTACACGCTTCATCGACCGCCAAACGGCAGTGATGTGCCGCGCGATCATCCAACCCGGCAGCGCGGGCGGCATCGACGACAAAATCACACGCGCCTGGGACATTTTCCGTCACTGCTGAGAATTGAAAGCGTCGCTCAACCAACATCATGAGAGGGACTCAGAAGCAAAATGGCGGCTAAAAACTGTTGACGGCGTCCACGCGTGAGTCGAAAATACGAAACACGGTGTCTAACCCGGCGATCTCCAAAATTTCCTGCACGCGCTCGCTCGGCTGCACCAGGCGCAAATCACCTGCCAGTTTGTTGGTTTTCTTGTATGCCGCCACCAGTTCGCGCAGCCCGGCGCTGCTCATATAATCGACATTCGCCAGATCAAGCACCAGGTTACGCATCCCACCGCTGATCGGGCTGGACAGCGCTTCGCCAAACTGCTGCGCATTTGCACTATCCACGCGCCCTTTGATCTCGATGATGGAGACGCTACCTTGTTCGGTGGTCGAAATTTCCATCGCTGTTTTGCTCCCCGATGCTGAACACAACCAGTATAACGAATGTTAACGTCGCGCGCACGCCCAACTGATTTTATCTGCGTCTCACACAATCACGATATGATTGGTCTCAAGTCGTCAGCACAAACTATCGAGGAGACGTTCCGATGGATGCCGGACTGCTTTTATTTCTTACTATTTTGATCAGCGTGCCGTTGTTCATCATCCAACGTTCAGAATCAAAGCGGCGCTTCGTCGTCTTTTTGTTGACGCTCATCCCATTGGAATTGATCCGCCGCTACGTGTGGTATCGTGACGTACACAGCGAAGCCGTGACCGCGTTGATCATCGCACTCGTCATCAATCTGTTGTTTTGGGCGTTGATCGGTCGCTACAACCCGGTCGGCAGCAGCGACCGCATCAAAGTCTACGGCTTGGATGACTGAAATCAGCAGAAAAAGTGCTGAGTCAAAATTCTATTCTCAGCACTCAGTATTTTTTCTAGTTCTTTTACTGCTTTCTATTCAATCACCTGCAACGGAATCACGTCCGTCGTCGTCAGTATCAACACGCTGACGCGCGCCGCAACCGCCTTCGACATCGCGATCAACGCCGAACCCGCCGCGCTATCCGGCTGAGTCACCGCGACCGGACGCCCATAATCCCCACCCTTACGGACTTCGGCGTCGAGCGGAATTCGCCCCAGGAACGGGACGCGCCGCGCCGTCGCCAGTGCTTCACCGCCGCCCGTGCCGAAAAAGTCACCCGCCATATTTTCGACGACGCCGATGATCGGCACGTTGAGCGTATCGAACATCGCCGCGCTGCGCAGCGCATCGCTGACCGCGACTTCTTGCGGCTGCGTCACGATGACCACGCCCGTCAACGGGAACGACTGTGCCAGCGACAATGGCGCGTCGCCTGTACCCGGCGGCAGGTCAACGATCATATAATCGAGATCGCCCCACGTTACATCGGTGAAAAACTGGCGGATCGCGCTGTGCAGCATCGGACCACGCAGGATCATCGGCTTGTTCGGATCAATTAAGAATCCGGTGCTGATCACCTTGACGCCGTAGGCTTCCATCGGTTGCATTTTGCCATCGATCACGCGCGGACGCCCATTGCCCAAGCCTGTCATCATCGGCAAATTCGGGTTGGTGATGTCGGCATCGATCAAGCCGACGCGCGCGCCCATCTCCGCCAGCGCGACGGCGAGATTGGTCGAGACCGTGCTTTTGCCCACGCCGCCCTTGCCACTCGCCACCGCGATGATGCTGTGCATACCCGGTTCGAGGCGCCCGAACATTTTCTTATCCGTCGGTACTTGCGCATCCCACTTGATATTCAAGTGGGCGATGCCCGGCACGCGCCCGATGATTGCCGCATTGCACGACGTAACGAACACATCTTTGAGCGGACACGCGGGCGTGGTCAAGACGATGGTGAAATTCGCTGTATCGCCTGTCACCGTCAAATCGCGGATCATATTGAGCGTGACAAGATCGCGGTGCAGTTCTGGCTCGATGACGGTCGCCAGCGCGCCCATCACCTGCTCTTGTAAATCAGTCATGTGGACTCCGAAGCCTGTGCGTTCAAACGTGTAATTATTATAACGCACATGAGCAAAATTGCGGCGTTGATCACGC
>JBBRAA010000007.1:0-102683 GCA_038207205.1 Aggregatilineales bacterium | reverse complement strand
TCTGCTTGACGACGATGCGCGAGTATGTTAATCTAGGGCTAGGTTATTTGTTCCTTTTTGAACAATCGAACTTTACGCAGGGTTAAAAACAATGACTCCTATTGCGCTTGACCAGTTCGCGCCGATTGCAACACTTGTCATCATTGCCGTGTTGGTGGCGATGCTCATTCTGGTGTTATCGCGGTTGTTTGGTCCCTTCAAGCCGACGACGCGCAAGACCGACCCGTATGAAAGTGGTATGAAGCCGATTGGACCCGCGCGGCGACGCTATTCGATCCGTTTTTATCTGATCGCGGTGCTTTTCATCCTGTTTGATATCGAAGTAATGTTTTTCTTACCGTGGGCGGTGGTCTTCCGCGATATTGGTATTTATGGGTTGATCACGATGGGCGTGTTTGTGGGCATCCTGACCATTGGACTCATCTACGAGTGGAAAATGGGAGCGTTGGAATGGGAATAGTCAGTTCGAAACTCGGCAATTTGGGCGTGGTCACGACCACGTTGGAAACAGCCGTCAACTGGGGACGCACCGGCGCGATGTGGCCGCTGCTGTTTGGGTTGGCGTGCTGTGCCATTGAAATGATGGCGGCACAGGCATCCGATTACGACTTATCGCGCTTCGGCATGGAACTCAACCGTGCGTCGCCGCGTCAAGCGGATTTGATTATCGTGGCGGGGCGCGTCACGCGCAAAATGGCGCCGGTCGTGCGCCAGTTGTACGACCAGATGGCATCGCCGCGCTACGTGATTGCGATGGGCGATTGTGCATCGTGTGGTGGTGTATACAACAACTACGCCGTCGTGCAAGGCGTCGATGAAATTATTCCGGTCGATGTGTATGTGGCAGGCTGTCCGCCCCGCCCCGAACAATTGATTCACGGCATTTTGACGCTGCATGAACGCATCAAGAGCGAACACTTTAATGAGTGGATCGTCGGGCAGGAGCGCTGACCGATGACGCAAATTGCCAAGTCGGCTGACCCGGTCGAAGCGCTTAAAGCGGCGATGCCAGAGTCGATCACGTATGTCAAGACGTTCGCGGATGAAACGACCATCGTCGTGGCTGCGAAACACAGTCTGGAAGTGCTGCAATTTCTGCGCGATACGCGCGGGCTGATTTATAACTTCCTGTCGGATATCAGCGCGGTCGATTATTACCCCGACCCCGCGACCGAACAGCGCCCGGAACGTTTCGGCGTCAGCTATCATCTGTACTCTCTTTTATACAACCGCCGGATTCGCGTCAAGATATTTGTGCCCGAAGACGACCCGATCATTCGCAGCGCGACCAAAATCTGGGCGGCAGCGGAGTGGCTGGAGCGTGAAATTTGGGACATGATGGGCATTTACTTCGAGGGTCATCCTGACCCGCGTCGTTTGCTCATGCCTGCCGACTGGGATGGACATCCTCATCGGCGCGATTACCCGCTCGGCTACGAAACGATTCAGTTCTCGTTCAACGCCGAAGAAATCGCCAAGCACAAGCCTAAAGCCAAAGACTAAAGATTAAATGCTAAAAAGCCTATTGCAAAGGCGCAAAGCAAGAAAAGCAAGCCGCAAGGCGTAGGGGCGGGATTCAGACCCTTGCGCTTATCGTTCAACGGAGATAACGATCATGGTGTTGGCAACCAAGCCGGTCGACTCAAAAGCAAATCAGATCGAAACATGGGAAGGCGCGGTTGAAGAACTGCGCGGTCTGGTGTCAGATCGGGCGATGACAGGCGAAACGATGCTGCTCAATATGGGTCCGCATCACCCCAGTACGCACGGCGTGCTGCGTTTGCTGCTCGAACTCGATGGCGAAGAAATCGTCACCTGTTTGCCCGATATTGGTTTTTTGCACACGGGCATCGAAAAAAATATCGAAAGCAAACAGTACGAAAAAGCCGTCACGCTGACGGATCGCATGGATTATCTCTCGCCGATGTCGAACAACACTGTGTTCTGCATGGCGATTGAAAAAATGCTCGATTTGGATGTCCCGCAGCGCGCGCAAGTCATCCGCGTAATTTGCCTGGAATTATCGCGCATCGCCAGTCATCTGGTGTGGCTTGGCACACACGCGCTCGATATGGGTGCGATGAGTGTGTTCCTGTACTGCTTTCGCGAACGTGAACTCATCCTCGATATGTTCGAAATGTTGAGCGGTCAGCGCTTGATGGGCAGCTATATTCGTCCGGGCGGCGTGTGGCGCGATATCCCCGACGAATTTTTGCCCGCACTGCAACACTTCGTCGAAATCTTCCCGCGCAAAGTCGATGATTATGAATCGCTGCTGACGAACAATCCACTGTGGCGTGACCGTACCGAAGGCATCGGCGTTGTTGAACCCGAACAAGCCTTGGCGTTCGGCATGACGGGACCCAGCCTGCGTGGAAGTGGCGTCAACTGGGATATTCGCAAGTCGTCGCCGTATATGGGCTATGAAAACTATCGCTTTGAAGTGCCGCTAGGCGAACATGGCGATGTGTACGACCGTTTTTATGTGCGAATCTTAGAGT
The DNA here is from genome assembly GCA_038207205.1 of Aggregatilineales bacterium. Taxonomy (GTDB): domain Bacteria; phylum Chloroflexota; class Anaerolineae; order Aggregatilineales; family Phototrophicaceae; genus Flexifilum. The sequence goes on along the minus strand of JBBRAA010000007.1, from coordinate 100,182 downwards.
TCCGCGAAAGCATCAAGATCATTCAGCAGGCGATGAAGGCGCTGCCAAAAGGCGCGTTCCGTTCGGATAACCGCAAGTATGTGCCGCCGCCCCGCGCCGAACTCGGTCGCAGTATGGAAGCGGTGATCCATCACTTCAAGTTGTGGACAGAAGGCTTCAGCGTGCCGGACGAAGAAGTGTACGTCGCTATCGAAAGTCCGCGTGGTGAAATCGGCTGTTATTTGCATGGCACGGGTGGCACAAAGCCGCGTCGCGTGCATTTTAAGACGCCCTCGTTCATGCACATCAGTTCGCTGGGCAAGATCGCAGAAGGTCATATGATCGCCGATCTGGTCGGGATCATTGGCAGCGTGGATATTGTATTGGGTGACAGTGACCGTTAAACCATTTTAGGACTGAGTACTGAGCATACACCTCAGCACTCAGTACTCGGTACTAAAGGACAGAGCGACAGATGTTGAGAGACAAATACGCGGAACAAATCGACGCCACATTCGCCAAATACCCGACCAAACGATCGGCGGTAATGCCACTGCTGTATCTGGCACAGCAAGCATACGGTTGGGTCAATCAACAGGGTATCGACGAAGTGGCGGCTTTATGCGATCTTGACCCGACACAGGTCAAATCGATTGCTGGCTTCTACACGATGTACAGCGAGAAGCCGAAGGGCAAGTATTGGCTGCATGTGTGCACCGATCTGGCGTGCGCGTTGTGCGGCGCGGACGAATTCTACGAGTCGCTCAAGGAATATCTGCACGCCGACGCCGACGGCAACAGCGACGACGGCTTATTCACCGTTGAGCATGTCATGTGCCTTGGGGCGTGCGACCGCGCGCCGATGATGCAGTGTAATTTCCATTTCCACGAAAATCTTAACCTCGATAAGGCTCAAGCCTTGGTCGAGGGATGGCGGCAAGAATCACTGACGAGTCCTGAGTAATGAGTGCTGAGCAGGGGTTGGCAAAGATGCGAAGCGGTTGCCATGTCCAAAAGCATACGATCAGCAATGAAAAGGTGGGTGTTTACCCATCCGCATAATGAAACAGTAGACCTGTAGGGGCGACTCGGTGGGTCGCCCTAGACGACAATCGACGTATTGAGTAACAGGCGGCGTTTAATGAACATCATTTTTCGTGAAGTAGATATCCCGAATATCCACGAACTCGACGTGTACGTGCAAAACGGCGGGTATGCGGCGCTGAAAAAAGCGGTCGGTATGACGCGAGCCGATGTGATCAACGAAGTAAAGGCATCGAATTTGCGTGGGCGCGGCGGCGCGGGCTTCCCAACCGGCGTCAAGTGGAGTTTCATTCCGCAGGACAACCCGATCAATTACGTGGTCGTCAACGCTGACGAAAGCGAAACGGGTACATTCAAAGACCGCCAGATTATGGAGAACAACCCGCACCAGTTGATCGAAGGCGCGTTGATTTGCGCGTATGCGATCAAAGCGGCGGCGGTGTACATCTATATTCGCGGCGAGTATTGGGATGTCGGTGACAGCTTGGAACAGGCGATTGCCGACGCGCAAGCGCAGCACTATATTGGGGATGGCATTTTTGGCAGTGAATTTAGCTGCCCGGTGTATGTCCATCTCGGCGCGGGCGCGTATATCTGCGGTGAAGAAAGCGCGCTGCTCGAAAGTTTGGAAGGTAAGCTCGGTCAGCCGCGCGTGCGTCCGCCGTTTCCGGCGAACAAAGGTGGCGGTTTGTACGGCGAACCGACCGTGATCAACAATGTCGAAACGCTGGCGAATGTCCCGTATATCATCGCCAATGGTGCGGCAGAATACAAGAAGATGGGCACAGAAGGCAGCACCGGCACCAAGATTTTTTGCTTGAGCGGGCATGTCGAAAAACCCGGCAATTACGAACTTGAATTCGGCAAATCGACGCTGCGCGATTTAATCTACACGCAAGGCGGCGGTATCAAGGGCGGGCGGCAGATCAAGGGTATTTTGCCGTCGGGTGGTTCGGGTCCGGTGATCCGCGTCAATGGCAATGACGACGCGATTCTGGATACGCCGCTGACCTATGAAGACTTGCAGAAAACCGGCTCGATTTTGGGTTCGGCATCGGTCATCATCATGGATGAAACGGTCGATATGACGTGGGTCGCTTCAAAAGTGACCAAGTTCTTCTCGCACGAATCGTGCGGTAAATGTACGCCGTGTCGTGAAGGGACGTACTGGCTCGATAAGACCATCGACCGCATCATGATGGGCGTGGCGAAGCCGAGCGACGTGGATTTGATTCACAATGTGGCGAACAATATGAAGGGTGTCACCCTGTGTGCGCTCGGAGAATTTGCGGCGAACCCGATTTTGTTCACCATCAAGCATTTCCCAGAAGATTTTCAGGCACATGTGAACGGTGTGCAGCAGCCCATCGCCACGACCGCACCGCAGCGTGGTGCGCGCACGACCACGGCTGCTACTGTCGCCGCACCCGGCGGAGACTAACGGACGCGCAAATGAACGACGAACGCACGATGCCTACTGGCGACGATCACGATGATCAATGGAATGCGGCGCAAGATGCTGACCCTGTCGCTTATCATGACATAAATGAAGCAATCGACTCCGCCGACAAGGTGTCAGCGGAGTCGTATTATGATGCCGACGTGATCAGCGATGCACCAGTGACGAATGACGACCAGAATGCGTGGGATGACCCGATCACCGAATTTGAAGCGGTCGTGGACGACCAGACCGCGCTTTCGTATACCGACGACGAACAGACGTTCGTCAATGCGATGAAGTATGGTGATGTGCCGCCGATGCCAGACGAGATCATGACAGCGGCGGCGAGCATCGATGATCCAATACCGACCGCGCCGCGAATGATGGAGCGCGTATTGGATTTCTTAGGCGTGCGCCCGGATGCATCGCGGCGGTTGTATTCGCTGACGCACGCGATTACGATTGCGCCAGAAGCGATGGTCAATTATGTGCTGCGCGGTGAGTTATATTTAGCGCGCAAACAGTATGCGCTGGCGGCGGACGATTTTGAGAAGGCGCTTACGCTGGCGGAAATCGAACTGACGACCGACGACGATAAGTCGCTCGGTGTGGTCGCTCAAGGCGTGCAGGATCGGGCGCTGGTAGGGTACGAAGATGCATTGCGATACAGCATGATCGGGTACAATAAGCACAACTAAACAAGAGGGGTTTGCGGGAATGGCGACAGTCACCGTATTCATCGACGAAAAACCGTATGAAGTCCCCGCCGGAATGAATCTGGTTCAGGCGGTCAAAGAATTTGCCGACACCGATGTGCCGGTGTTTTGTTATCATCCCAAAATGAAGCCGGTTGGCATGTGCCGTATGTGCCTGGTCGAACTTGGCACGCCGATGCACGACCGCGCAACCGGCGAAGCCGTCATGGAAAACGGACAGCCCAAGATTGGCTGGAATCCGAAATTGCAGACGGCATGTACCAGCAATGTAAGCGAGGGCTTGCGCGTGCGAACGTCGTCAGCGCTGGTCGAAGATGGACGCAAGAACATCGTCGAATTTTTGTTGAGCAGCCACCCGCTCGACTGTCCGATTTGCGACAAAGGCGGCGAATGTCCGCTTCAAAACCTGACGATGGAACACGGCGCCGGCACATCACGCATGATGTTCGAGGACAAAATACACCTCGATAAACATGTGCCGCTCGGCGATCTGATTTATCTGGATGAAGAACGCTGCATCCAATGCGGGCGTTGTGTGCGTTTTCAGGATGAAGTCGTCGGCGACCCGGTATTGGGTTTCCACGAACGCGGACGTACACTGCAAATCGTCACGGTCAGCGACCCGCCGTTCGATACATATTTTAGCGGTAACACAACCGATATTTGTCCGGTCGGCGCGCTGACCACCAGCGATTTCCGCTTTGGCGCACGCCCATGGGAACTGACCAATGTGCCGACGATTTGTCCGCACTGCCCGGTGGGCTGCAATATCACCGCCAGCACGCGTTTGGATCGTGAAGCAGGCGGTAAGACGATCATCAAGCGCATGATGCCGCGCCAGAATGAAGCCGTCAACGAAATTTGGATGTGCGATAAAGGACGTTTCGGTCATCATTTTACACGGTCGCAAGATCGGCTGATGCAGCCGATGATCCGCCGTGCGGGTGGCGCGCAAATGCTGAGTAACTGGGGCGAGGTGCTGACCGCCGCCGCGCAGGCGATCAAGGGCGCTGAAGGCAGTGTCGCCGCGCTTGCAGGCTCAGGCATCAGCAATGAAGACGGCTATTTGCTGCGTCAAGTGGTGACGGCGGCAGGTGGCGTACGCTTAGGTATGTGGAAACCGACACACGCAGGCGCGGAAATTGTCGCGCAGGTCGGTGTCGCGGTCGGCACAAACTTAGGCGAACTTTCTGGAACACGCGATAAAGATGGCAACATCGTCGAATACGACGCGATTCTGGTCATCGCCAGTGACCTGGAAGAAGAAGCGCCTATATGGCGTTTGCGCGTCAAGCAAGCCGCCGATCGCGGCGCACGGGTGATCGTCGCTAATGCGCGCCCGACGCGCATGGATGATTTCGCCAGCGGCACATTCCGTTATGATGTCGGCAACGCTGCCAGCACGTTCGCACATGGGCAGGTGCGTGATGACCTGGCGAAAGCGCGCAATCTGGTCATCATCGCGGGTGCCGAGGGTTTGACGCTGGAGGGCAGCCACGCTTTGATGCAGGCAGCGGCGGATTTCCTGACGCAAACCGGACATGTCGGCAAGGTCAATAATGGCTTGATGGCGACATTTCCCGGCGCGAACTGGATGGGCTTGAGCTATCTCGGCTTCACGCCGCAAGCGACGCACGAAATCGCGGCGAACCCGCCGAAAGTCCTGATCGTCGCGCAAGCGGATGTGTTGTACGACGACCCGACGGCGGCGGAATGGCTGAGCAAGGTCGAAACCGTGATCAGCTTGAGCTTGTTCCCCGATGAACTGACGACACATGCAGCGGTCGCGCTGCCTGTTCAGAGCTTCGCGGAGCGTGACGGTTCGTTCACAAATGGCGAACGTCGTGTACAGCGCTTTTATACCGCGCACAATCCGTTGGGCGAAGCACTGCCAATGTGGACAGCGCTCAGTCGCATTCTAGAGCGTGTGAACGACGCACGCCCGAAATTGTCGGCGGCGGCGGTCATGCTGGAAATGACGAGCGCGATTCCGGCGTTCGCGGGCAGCCGTTATACTGAACTTTCAAAGGTCGTTCGTCAATCGCCGGATGTCGGCGGGACGGACATGTATTACGGCGGCACGGCGTATAAAAATACAGGCGGCTTGGGCGTACAAATCGCATCGGCGGCAGAATCGGGCAGTGCGCTCGCTTCTGGGGTGACAATGGTAGATGTAGAGACGACCGCCGTCAATGTGGCGAGTGGTGAAGTTCTGATTATACCGACGACGACGCTTTACAACCGCGAACAGACATTCAGACCGAGCGCCGAAAACCTGATGGAACTGCGCGTCCCTGCGCCGTTCGTCGAAGTCAACGCGGCTGACGCGGAAAAATATGCGATTGCCGATGGCGATATGGTCGAGATCAGCGCGAATGGTATGTCTGTGCGCGCAAAGGCGCATGTGAATGGCGCAGCGCCACAAGGCACGATTTTGCTGCCGCGCAACTTAGCAGAAACGGCGTCTCCGATGATGATTACGGCGGGGACGATTGCCAAGGTGATAGAAATGGTGACGGCGTAAATCACCTCACCCCCTAACCCTCTCTCACCGAGAGGGGGGACTTGCGGTTTCGGAAGTATTGTTGAGGGAAATTTTATGGCGACTGTATCGACAACTTCACCTGTACGGCGCATTCCGCGCTGGCTGATCGTCGCGGGCGTGATCGCGCTGGTGGTTGTAGTCGGGCTGGTACTCGTGCTCGCCAATATCGATTCGATTGTGGCGGGCATCGAAGGCTTTTTGAACAACGTGTTGTTCAATTCAAACCGCATCAACCCGAACACCGCCATCGACTGCCGCACCGATTCCGCGTGCAGTGTGACGCATTCGATCATCTATTCGGCGGTGTTCTTATTGGTCATCGTGACCGGGTTTGCGTATACCACGCTGTTGGAACGTAAGTTCATCGCCTGGTTTCAGCAGCGCAGCGGACCCAACCGTGTTGGTCCCGCCGGTTTGCTGCAACCGTTGGCGGACGCGATCAAGCTGATTTTCAAAGAAGACATCATGCCGAGCGGTGCGGATAAGTGGGTGTATCGCATCGCGCCGATTTTGAAGTCGGTTCCGGCGTTGATTTTGCTCGCGGTCGTGCCGTTGGGTCCCGATATATATATCCCGTGGTTCGATGGCAACACGTATCGTGTGCCGCTCGGTCTGGCAGATGTCAATGTCGGCGTCCTGTGGCTGCTGGCGGTGACGAGCATCGGCACGTATGGCGTGGTGCTGGCAGGTTGGGCGAGCAACAACAAGTATTCGGCGCTTGGCGGGTTACGCGCATCGGCGCAAATGCTGAGTTATGAACTCAGTCTCGGCTTGACGATGGCGGTGCCCATTTTGATCGTGGGCAGCATGAGTCTGGTCGATATTGTGCGTGGACAAACATACTTCCATCAATGGTTCATCTTCCAAAATCCGTTGGCGGCGGGCATTCTGATGATCGCGCTGCTGGCGGAACTCAACCGTGCGCCGTTCGACCTGCCGGAAGCGGAGCAGGAATTGACGCAGGGCTTCATGACCGAATACAGCGGTATGAAGTTCGCGCAGTTCATGATGTCGGAATATCTGGGCATGATCGGCGTGTCAGTTGTCGTGTCGTCGCTGTTTTTGGGTGGGTATCAGGATGGATTTGGGCTGGTCAACAGTCTGCCAATCCTCGGTCCGCTGGTGCTGATCGGCAAGGTTGTGCTGTTCCTGATTTTGATGGTGTGGATTCGCGCGACACTGCCGCGCATCCGCTACGATCGCCTGATGTCGTTCGGCTGGAAAGTCATGCTGCCGCTGGCATTGGTCTCGGTGCTGTGGTCAGCCATCAGCGTCCTGATCGCAGACTCATTCGGTGGTACGACCGGCTACATCATTATTTCTGGCATTGTGTTCGTCTTAGTGTTAGCGGGCGGACTGGGTGTGCTGCGTGGCAGCGCGCAAGATGACGAGCCAGATCGTTTAGAAGATGACCCGATTGTGACAGGCGAAAAGAGCGGTTTAGGGTGGGTAGGGCTGCAAATTCTGGGTGGCATACTGGCGATTCCGTTCGGGTTGTATAACGGCACGATATGGCTGCTCGAACGGCTGGCGAACGCCATCCCAGAAGTGAAGAAAACTGAATCTGCGCCGACGCAAGAGACGGCGATCACGACCATCAACGAGCCAGGTGGGGATTAAAGCGCTGCCCCACTCCCTGCCCCCTTTCTGGTAAACAGGAAGGGGCGGAAAGCACGTCATGATAAAGAGCATTGTGTAAGGGCAGAATTTATTCTGCCCGTGAATCAGAGAGGGTAGACTGACATGAATATTCTGCGTGGATTTGCGACCACGTTCAAACATTTGCTGGAAGAACCGGTCACACTGCAATATCCCGAACAACAAAAGCCATTCCGCGAGCGTTATAAAGGACGGCATCACCTGCGCCGCTATGAAAATGGCATGGAAAAGTGCATCGGCTGTTCGCTGTGCGCGGCGGCTTGTCCGGCGGACGCGATCTGGGTAGAAGCGGCGGAAAATACCGACGAACAGCGCTTCAGCCCTGGCGAACGCTATGCCAAGACCTACGAAATCAACATGCTGCGCTGCATTTTCTGCGGTTACTGCGAAGATGCGTGCCCGACACAGGCGATTGAACTTGGTCACGAACACGAAATGAGCTTCACCGACCGCCGCGATGCGATTTATGTCAAGACGATGTTGATCGACCCCGTGCCTGCGACAGGTCACGATACACCGCAGACGGTCGAACCAGGCATGTATACGCGCTCCATCCCCGATATGCCCAATCCGCTATAGACGATACAAACAGGCATTTATAACTGCTCAGCCTTCACTCTAAGTCCCTCTCCCACGAGGGGAGAAGGGGTCGGGGGATGAGGGCTGAGCAGTTACGTCATGAATTGTTTTTGAACTCGTGTCGTGTTTGTGTTAGACTGCACAAAGTTTTCAGCAATTACAACCGATTCTCATTGGATTGACGCCATGTTAGAGTTGTTTCTCGTGGTCGCAGTACTCGCCATTGCGTCGGCACTGCTGATGTTGGTGAGCGAAAACGCCGTTCACAGCGCGTTGTTTCTCATCGTGACGATGGCGGCGATTGCCTTCTTGTTCCTGATGTTGAACGCACCCTTTCTCGCCATGATCCAAATCACGGTGTACGCGGGCGCGATCATGGTTTTATTCCTGTTCGTGATCATGCTTCTGGGCGCAGAACTGAGCGAGACGACCCAATTGTTCACGACGACCGATTCACCGCGTCGTTTCCGCTGGTTTTTGCCACTCGCGCTCACGCTCGGTTTATCGCTGTTCTTCGTGATTGGGCTGGTCATTTTGAATGAACAGCTCGATGAACGTGTCATTCCATTAGAAGCACCGCAAGCTCGTGTACTGAACGTCGCGTCTGAACTGGGCACGGTCGATGTATACGTAGGTGATACCCTGTTGATTGACAATTTAGAGTTTGCACAAGCATCCGATTTCGCGGCGCTGACTGCGGGCGAAAATGCGCTGCGAATCGTGACCGAAACAGGCAGCGAACTGGCGGCGACGATTTCGTTTGAGGCTGGCACGGCATCGACGATTATCGCGCACGGCAGTGATACGCCAACCCTGAGCGTTGTTCCGACCGATTTGTCCACCATTAACACCCCGCGTACGGGACGCTATACGGTGTTCAACGGCACGGAAAACGCGATTGCGCTGCTGGATGTCGGCACGGAATACGATGTCAATGATAATTTCGCGATTATCCCCATTATCGAGCCAAACGCACTTTCGCAGGCAGTTTTGATCGAGGATAAACCTGTCAACCTGTGGCTGGTCGATGCGGTGGATGCGGAAAACGTAATCGCCCGCATGGAAGACTATGAAGTTGCGCCAGAAGATACGACGCTGATTTACGTGGGCAACGAAACGCAGTTCGATGGCACGACGCGTATCACCGCGATTCCAGTGTCGGTCGAGGCGCGTCCGGCGTTTGGGGGACCGCGCGCGATCGGTTATTCATTGTTCACGATTTACTTGCTGCCGTTTCAACTGCTGGCGCTGCTCTTGTTGGCGGCGATGGTCGGCGCGATTGTGCTGACGCACCGTGAAGTGAGCAAGTCGCGGGCACGCATCGGTGAACGCCGCCGTGTGAGCCGTCCATTGGCACAGGTGATCGCCGCGCAAGTCGGGCAAGAATCATTGACGAACGAGCCACCCCAGTTACCGAACACCAGCTCACCGGCGACAGGTGACTGAACGCATCAAGAGAGATAAGGTGTCATGATGGTTGCAACCGAAGCATACGTCGTCTTGAGCATGGTGTTGTTCGTGCTGGGCACGCTCGGCGTGCTGCTGCGACGTAACGCCATTCTCGTGTTTATGTCGGTCGAATTGATGCTGAACGCGACCAATCTGGCGCTGGCAGCATTCGCGCAGCAGTGGGGGAGCGAGACCGGACATCTGTTCGTGTTCTTTATCATCGCCGTTGCCGCCGCCGAAGTCGCGGTCGGACTGGCGTTGATCGTCGCCATCTTCCGCAGTAAAAAGAGCATCAATATTGACGAACTGCACCAGATGGAAGGGTAAAGTAGTGATAAGTACCGCGTGTTGAGTACTGAGAATTATCTCAGCGCTCGGCACGCGGCACGCGGTACTCGTTACTCATCACTGAAGGACGATATATGGAAAATTATCCACAGCTTGTACCGTTAATCATCCTCATTCCCGCGGTGGGCGCGTTCATCAATTTGATGTGGGGCGCGCGCATCGCCGAACGTGGTGTTGCACTGATCGGGACATTCGCATCGGCGTTCGCGTTTTTGATCGCCGTGCTGCTGTACAGCGCGCTCAGTTCGAGCGGCTACGAGTCCGCAATTGTTAACCCGCCGTTTTTGGATGGCTGGCTGCGATTGACGGGCGTTGAAATCAGTTGGCAGATGCGCGTCGATACGTTGAGCGTGACGATGATGTTGGTCATCACGGGCGTGGGCACGCTGATCCATTTGTACTCCATGGGGTACATGCACGGCGATCCCCGTTTTCATCGCTTTTTCGCGTACCTGAACATGTTTCTGGCATTCATGCTCGTGCTGGTGACGGGCAACAACTTCCTGATGCTGTTCGTGGGCTGGGAAGGCGTCGGTTTGTGTTCGTTTCTGCTCATCGGCTTCTGGTTCGACCGAGCCAAAGGCGTGGGCTGGCGCAACAGCAATGCAGCGCGTAAAGCGTTCATCGTCAATCGTGTCGGTGATTTCGGCTTGATGATGGCGATTTTCCTGATCTTCTGGACGTTTGGAACGCTCGACTTTTACAAGCCGGGTGAACTCGCCGTCCCGTTGGATGCGCACGCCGAAGAAGGCGAATACAGCGAAGAAGTGGGCGTGGTCGCTGAAGGTGAACCTGCGGGCGGTGAGATCGTCACAGAAGCAGCCGCTATCGAAGGTGAAGGCGAACTGTTGTTGGCAGAAGGTGAACCAGAGTACCTCAACAACGATCATATTGAGACCGAACAGCTTGGCGTATTCGGTCAAGCGGAACGTTTCGTCGAAGAAGGACGTGATATCGATTTTGGTCCGTTCACGCTGCCCATTGGCGCGGTGATCACGATCATCACGCTGTTCTTATTGCTCGGCGCGGCGGGTAAATCGGCGCAAATTCCGTTATTCGTGTGGCTGCCAGACGCGATGGCGGGTCCAACACCTGTTTCGGCGCTGATCCACGCCGCCACGATGGTGACAGCGGGCGTCTACATGATGGTGCGCTCGAACGTTTTTTATCACGAAGCTGAACTGACTTCATTTATTGTGACGGTGGTCGGTGCATCGACGGCGATCATGGCGGGGTTTGTCGCCATTGGTCAGTGGGATATCAAGCGCGTACTCGCGTATTCGACCGTCAGCCAATTGGGTTTCATGGTGGCAGCGGTTGGCGTCGGCGCGTATGGCGCGGCGATGTTCCATCTCGTCACCCATGCATTTTTCAAGGCGCTGTTGTTCCTGGGCAGTGGCTCAGTGATCCACGCGATGGAACACGGGCATCACGCAGCGCATGGTCATAGTCACGACGATGCACATGCGCATGACGAAGAAGCACACGCCAGCACGCACAAAGCCGACGAAGAACATCACGCCGATTTGAGCGACGAAGCAGAATTTGACCCGCAGGATATGCGCAATATGGGCGGTTTGCGGACGAAGATGCCCGTGACTTACGTCACCTACCTGATCGGCACGCTGGCGCTGGCGGGGATTTTCCCATTCGCGGGGTTCTGGTCGAAAGACGAAATTCTCGCCGACTCGTGGGTGGTTGGCTTGTTCGAGGGTCAGTTGAGCGGCTTTATCGCGCTCGGCTTGTTGTTATTGGCGGCAGGCTTCACCGCGTTTTATATGTGGCGTCAGGTTGTGCTGGTGTTTCATGGCAAGCCGCGCACCGAAGCGGCGGAACGCGCGCCTGAGAGCAGTATTCCGATGGTGATTCCGCTGCTGGTGCTCGCTATCGCCAGCATTTTTATCGGTTTTATGAACGTGCCGAGCGGCGCACTTGGGCTGGATACCTTGTTCGGCGCGCATCGCTTCACGGATTGGCTCAGTCACAGCGTTCTCAACGTCCATGCGGGTGACTTCAATATTCTCGTCGCGGGTGGCGCGCTGCTGCTGGCAATTGTGGCGATGATCGTCGCCAATGGGATTTACGCGCGCGCGCGCGATACGATTTTGCGCGGGGTCGACCCGCTCGAAGAACGCGAAGGCATCGGCAATGCCTGGCGACTGGCGAACGCGCGCTTGTACTGGGATCAGATTTATTTCATGTTGATCGAGAACCCGTTCAACCGAATTGGTAAATTCCTGGCGGATACGCTCGATTGGGCATTCTGGCACGATTATGTCCATGATACGGTGATCGCCAAGGGATTCCGCACGATTGGCAATATTCTGGCGACGCCCGTTGATCTGGGCATCATTGATGGCATTGTTAATGGAATCGGGCGATTGGCGCGCTGGTTGAGTTCTGGTTTGCGCCCGATCCAAACGGGTTATGTACGGACGTATGCGATTACGCTGCTGTTTGGCGTCGTGATCGTCGTGGTTGTGCTGCTGCTGCCGCTCATTCAGCGCGGCTAACTGAGGAGTTTAGCGCTTATGGAAAATACCGGGCTGTCGCTCGTCACCCTCGTGCTGTTTTTGCCGATGGTGGGCTTTAGTATCGTTTTGTTCCTGAAAGAATCGCAGACCGAGGCGATCAAGTGGACGACGCTCGGCACCAGCCTTATCACGTTTGTGATGTCGCTGGTGATGTGGGCAGGGTTCGATAACAATCAGCCCGCGCTGCAAATGGTGCAGCAGTGGGAATTCCTGCCGCAAGTCGGGACGAGTTACTACGTCGGCGTTGACGGCTTGAGCTTACTGCTGGTGATTCTGACGACATTCATCATGCCACTGGCGATCTTGTCAAGCTTTCGCGCGCATGTTTTGCACGAGCGCGGACGTGAAAAATTGTATTATCTGCTGCTGCTGCTGTTGGAATGGGCGATGATCGGCGCATTCGTTGCGCAAGACCTGATCGTCTTTTTCATCTTCTTCGAGTTCACACTTGTGCCGATGTTCTTCCTGATCGGCATCTGGGGCGCGGAGAACCGCATGTACGCGGCAGTCAAGTTCTATCTCTACACGCTGGCGGGGTCGATTTTGATGCTGCTGGCAATTTTGTACGTCGGCAGCAACGCCGGAACGTTCAACATGCCGCAAATTCTGGCGATGATCCAGAGCGGCGACCTGATTTTCCCATTCGATGGGTTGTTCAGCCCGCAGTCGTTCCTGTTTCTGGGGTTCTTGATCGGTTTCGCGGTCAAGATTCCGATTTGGCCGCTGCACTCGTGGCTGCCAGACGCACACGTGCAAGCGCCGACCGCTGGGTCGGTCATTCTGGCGGGCGTGCTGTTGAAGCTGGGCACCTATGGAATCGCGCGCTTCTGCATTCCGTTATTCCCCGAAGCAGCGGTCGCGTGGGCGCCTTTCGTGGGTATTCTCGCAGTGATAGGCATTATCTACGGCGCGTGGGTGAGCTACGCCCAAACCGACGTGAAGAAACTGGTCGCGTATTCGTCAATCAGCCATCTGGGATTTGTCGTGCTTGGGTTGTTCGCGCTCAACGCGCAGGGCATTCAGGGCGGCTTGATCCAGATGGTCAATCACGGCATCAGCACGGGCGGCTTGTTCTTGTTCGTCGGAATGTTGTATGAACGCCGCCATACGAAAGACCTCGCCGCATACGGTGGTATCTGGAAGGCGCTGCCGCTTTTGGGCGGTTTGAGCCTGATCATCACGCTAAGCAGTATGGGCTTGCCTGGTCTGAACGGCTTCATCGGCGAATTTACGATTCTAATGGGCACGTTCGGCAGCGAGGTGTTAGGGTTCTTCTTCGCGCTGTTCGCTACGCTCGGCGTGATTTTGGCGGCGGTGTATATGCTGTACATGTTCCAGAAAGTCTTTATGGGCGAACTGGATAAAGAAGAAAACAAACATCTGGAGCCGCTGCACTGGCAAGAGGTGACGGTGCTGGTCGCGGTCGTCGCTGCGACGATTATCATCGGCATTCAGCCGGGACCGTTCTTCGCCACGATGCAAGCCACAGTCGTTGATGTCGTCGCCAAGATTCAGCCATTCGTGACGACCGTGGTTCAACTGCCTTAGAGAGTGTCTATAAACTAGAGAGGTTAGGTCTGACCCCACCCCTAACCTCTCTCCGAAATCGGCTGAGGGGGAAACCTGCCGACGCCCTGCTGTTGTCCCTCTCCGATTTCGGGAGGGACGACTTGCGGAGCAAGCAGGGAGAGGTCTTATTCAACACCCTCTTAAACGGAGCGTCAAAATATGTTGCAAATTCCGAGTTTGGAGCAGTTGAATTTAGGGATCGCCGTGCCCGCGATGAGTGTCGCGGTATGGGCGTGCCTGCTGCTGTTGATCGATTTGTGGATACCGAAAGACAAGAAAGAACGTACGGCTTGGTTGGCGATAGGCGGGCTGTTGTTTGCCTTCGTCGCTAATCTGGTCACGTTCAATGATAGTGGCGACGCCTTTATGGGCATGTTCGTCGCGGATCGTTTCACGGGCTTTTTGAACATCATCATTCTGATCACAGCGTTGATCAGTGTTTTGCTCAGCATCGATTACCTGAAGCGCACTAACCTGGAACGGGGCGAGTTTTATACGCTGATGCTGTTCACAACGAGCGGCATGATGTTCATGGCGGGCGCGAACGATCTGATTGTGATTTTCGTCTCGCTCGAACTGCTCAGCATTCCCCTGTATGTGCTGTCGGCGTTTCGCGCGCCCGAACTCAAGAGTGAAGAAAGTGGTTTGAAGTATTTCATCATGGGCGCGTTCGCCAGCGCATTTTTCGTGTATGGCGCGGCACTCGTCTATGGTGCGACTGGAACGACCAGTCTGCCTGCGATTTTCCAGACGATCAGCACGCTCGATTTAAGTAACAATACGAATATCCTGTTTCTGCTGATCGGGAGCGGTTTGCTGCTCGTCGGGCTGGGTTTCAAGGTCGCGGTCGTGCCATTCCACACTTGGACGCCGGACGTATATGAAGGCGCACCGACGCCTGTGACGGCGTTCATGAGCGTAGGCGCAAAGACAGGTGGTTTTGGCGCCTTGCTGCGCATCATGATCGTTGGTTTGCCGGCGTTCATCATCATTGATGGTGCGAACGCCGCATGGCAGCAAATCGTGTGGCTGATCGCCGCCGTGACGGTAATTTTCGCCAATCTGGTGGCAATTTCGCAGACCAATATCAAGCGCTTGCTGGCGTATTCGTCGATTGCGCACGCCGGTTATATCTTGATGGCGGTGGCGGCAGCGGGAACGGCAGGCGTCGCAGAACAAGCGGCGACGGCGGCACTGGTGTACCTGCTGGCGTATGCGTTTACCAATTTGGGCGCGTTTGCAGTCTTGATCGCGGTCGAAAAAGACGATGGGTCTGGCACCAGCATGGATGACTTCAACGGGCTGGCGCGCTCGCGCCCGATACTGGCGATCATGATGTCATTTTTCATGTTAAGCCTGGCGGGTATTCCGTTGACGAGCGGCTTTATGGGTAAGCTGTTCGTTTTTCAGGCGACACTGAACGCGGGCTTAGTGCCGTTGGCGATCATTGGCGTGTTGACGAGCGTCATCAGCGCGTTCTATTACATCCGCGTTATCCTCAATATGTACTTCAAAGATGGTGAAGGTGACCCGGCGGCGGGAGCCACGCGCTACGTCAACTGGGCGGTATATGTCGCATTCGCTGGCACGCTGATTCTGGGGATTGTGCCCGCGATAGCAACCAGCTTAGGCACAGGTGGATTGTTCGCCGTCATCCCATAAATGTAAGTCATCGCAGCAGTATTTCCATACAAGATCGTGAGGGCATGGTTTATCCATGTCCTTATAGTTTACGCAGCAGCCTTCATGGGAACCATTGGTAAAGAACTCGATGATTTCACGATTACGGCGCGCGTCACACAAAGTGAACGCGCCGTGATTTATGGCGGCATTTTCAACAGGGACATGATATGCAGTTGACCGACTATACACATTTCGCGCCGATGCAAAACCCGGCGCACATCGCCCAACTCATCTTAGATTTTGCGAACGGCTAAACAAGAACTAAGGATGCGCCATGCCCAAAACGATTACGTTCACCATTCGAGAAGGCGACATCACGACGTTCGATGCGGATGTGATCGCGCTCAAATACGCCAATAACTTTTACGGCGCGGATGCGGTGGTCGCCAGCCGCTTCATCGAAACGGGCAAACTGCCGTCGATGGATCAACTGCGTGTCAAAGAGGGTAAATTCAAAATTTGGGACGGCGACCGCGTGGTCAGCGCCAAGCAGATTTTGTTCGTCGCCACACCGCCGCCGCGTGGGTTCACGTATGACGCGATTAGCGAGTTTGCCGTCAAGTCGCTCGATATTCTGAAAGCGCAGCCGGATGTACGGCATCTCGCATCGACCATACATGGAGTCGGCTTTGGGCTGGACGAAATCGACGCTGTGATCGCGCAAATCGCCGGCTATTTGACCGCGCTGAACAGCGGCACTTTTCCGCCTAACCTGGAACGGATCACGATTGTCGAGCGCTCTGCGCCGCGTGTAAAACGGCTGCGTCAGGTGATGGAGTCGCGCTTCGCTTCAGAATATGGTTCGACGCCGCTCGCGGACGAATGGGGCTACGCCATCGAATTGGCAGACCGCGAAATGACTCGATCCATCGCGCCAACTCTTGATAATGAGCCTGCTGCGATTGAGCGCGAAGCGGAAAAAATCGAAGCCAAGCAGCACGTATTTGTGGCGATGCCGTTCAAGCCCGAATACGAAGATTTGTACTACTATGCGATTCAATCGACGATACGAGCGGCGGGTTTGCAGGCGCACCGCATCGATCAAGCGGCGTTTAGCGGCGATATTTTCGAACAGATCAAGTATCAGATCGAAACCAGCGCCGCCGTGATCGCGGTCTTGAATGGTGCGAACGCCAACGTCTTTTTAGAACTCGGCTACGCGATGGGGTTGAAAATTCCCGTCATTTTGATCGTGGACAAGATCGACGATCTCCCGTTCGATGTCAAAGGACAGCGCGCGCTGGTGTACAACGGCGTGATTCGCGCGTGCGAAGAAAAACTGGCGACGGAGATTAGCGAGTTCAAGGCGAAGAAATTTATTTAGCGTCGATATGTGATTTGTACCTAAGAGACGCTGCGTCGTTTCGCTGCGAAAAGCGCATCTAAGCGATTATTTAGCGTCGCTAAGCATTTTGGGGTAGGATAGAAACTTCACCGCCAGCCCTTTCCATAGCTATTGGGCAGAATAGTCCTGTACGCTTATATAGAGGCTGACTTAGGGGTGAGGTTTTGCGTCTATCCCGTTCACTATAGGCTTATACCATGCCCTTGATTGTCATTTTCATTTTCGGCGCGGTCGTCATCGGTTCAGGTTCGATGCTCGCCCCCGCGTGGGTCACACAACAGCCGCGCATCGGCATGACCGCTGCGCTCGCGCTCGGTCTGGTTATGGGCGGCGCAGTTTTTTATGCGATGGCGTTTGGCTGGGATACGCTCGTCGTCGATTATCTGTTGTTCGCGCTGGTCTCGTCGATCTTTTTGTTCGGCACGCTCAGTTTCGGGCAAAAACGCGCCGAAGCACGCGGCGAAGAACTTGCGGATCGCGATCAGGGGTGGATGAGCGGGCGCGATCTGCTTTTGATTGGGCTGGCGGCGTTGATCGTGGTCGTGCCCGCGTTAATCATACCTGTCCCGCTCGATACCGACGCGCAAGGCTTCGGTTATCTGGGCTTGATGGCGCGCGAAGGCGAAGGTTTTTTCAATCTCGCGCCGTTTCACCCGCAAATCAGCTATTTATACGCGCCTGGTTTGAGCGCGATCAGCGCCTACCTGAGTCATCAGCTCAATCAAGGGCTGCACACAGTACAACTCGCCATTGGCGCGATTTTGTGCATACTGCTCGTGCTGCTCGCTTACGATTTTGGTGCAGAGTTCGGACTCCAGGAACGCGATAAGCGGCTTGGGCGCGCGATGGCACTGTGTATGCTGTTCGGCACAGGCATGTTGACGGCGTACTTCGATTCGCATTACACGACGCTGTTGGCATTGTGCTTCGCGTTCTCGTTTTTGATTTTCTCGATGCGCTATCTGCGCGGTGGCTTGCTGCCCGACTTGATCGCCGCCGGTTTGATGCTCGGTGCGACTGTGCTCAGTCACCCCGATACCACGATCATTTTAGGCTTGGGTTTCGCGCCGTTCATGCTGACAATGTGGCTAGGTAATCCGCGTCCATCCCTGCGGCGCTGGTTGATCTTAGCCGTCGGCGTCCTAGTCATCGCCTTAATCGGCATCGCGCCCTGGTTGATTCAAGCGCGCGATTTGCTCGGTTCGGATATTGCATCACCGTTCGAACGCGACCCAAATTACTGGCAAATCATGCTGTTATATCATTTGCCTGTCATACCGTTCGCGCTGATCGGCGCGATCATTGGGTTGCGTAAACGCGACCCGAAAGCGATTTTGGCGGTCGGCTGGCTGGTCGTCGCGCTCGATTTTTCGACGACGGGCATCATCGAACGGCTGCTGCCGGGCATTTTCGGCATCATCGAAAAATATGATTATCCGTTCAGCATCGCCTGGCACGCGCCGATCATCCCGTATACGATTTTGGGCGGCGTCGGCTTGTTGTGGCTGTGGGATCGATTGGCGGAACGACGTTTCGACGTGGCGCTGCATCGAGTCGCACCTGTGGCACTGATCACAGCAAGCGCGCTGGTCATTTTGTTTGGCGTCTTCAATGAGCCGATCCTTGCCGCCAGCAAAGGACGGATCGGCTTTTTCGGCGCGTTCAGCTCTCATGCCGATGTCCGCGCGATGACATGGCTGCGCGACAATGCGCCCGCCGACGCGCGCATTTTGAATCACCCTGCACCGCATGAAGCTGATTGGGTCGCGGTGATTGCCGAACGCGACGCGGTATACTTTCGTCCACAGCCCTTTTTTCGCGGTACAGAGTCGATCGAAGCCGAACAAGCCGCGATGCGCGCATTCTGGGAAAATCCGGCAAATCCTGTGTATGAAGGTCTGCTGCGCGACGCCGGAATCGATTATGTGATCGTGCCACAGGTGATTGGCAGCCCGGAACGCTTCGAGACGATGTTCCGGTGGCGGCGTCCGTTCACCGACGACTATCCAATGCAGTCCGCCGTCGTCGATGTGCCGTATCTGGCGCTGGTTTTCGAGGATGATGGCGCAGAAGTGTATCAAGTGAACGAGTGACCATAAAACCATAACATCAAGGCGCAAAGTGACTGTTTATGAGCGACAAACTGAAGATTCCGCGCGACGACGAAGACGCTGTATTTAAGGCATGGCGTGACAGCCGCCCACCCGAAGAAGAACCGATCCCGGCGTCGGTGACGTTTATGGAGATGATGCGCGCGGCAGCAGAACGCGCAGCGCCCGACGAACCGACCGAGAGCGACACGCCGCCCGCGACCGCCCCCGACGCTGCGCCGCGTGAAAAATCACGCCGCAAATGGGTAACGCCGCCGTTGAGCAGCGAAGATGTCAGCGCGGCGGTGCGCGCGGCAGGCGATGGCAAACGTGTGCCGTCCGTCGCTGTGTCGTCACCGCCCACCGCGCCTGTCGTTACGCCGTCCGTCGTACAAACCACCGAGTCTAAACGGGCGACTCAAGACCCGCCCCCACTCGATGAAGCCGTTGATACGCCGCTTGATTTTCCATCATCACCGACGCTAGACGCAGAATCCGCGCTGGCTGCCCCGCATGAAGATACGGCTGAACAGACGGATCACGAGTCGCCCGATGCAGAACCACCCGCATCCGACGCGGAGACGATCCGACGCCAGCAACTGCGCCAGCGTATGATCGAACAGCGCCGCACTCGCGCCAAACGTCGCCAGCGACCAACGAGTGCGGTCGGCGGGTTTGTGCGATCGGTCATTCTGGTATTCGCTGCCGCCGGATTGATGGCGACGATCTTTACGTGGTGGACGCCGCCGCGCTTTATCAGCGCTGATGTCAGCCAACAACTCAGCTTAGGCTTAGACGAAAACAACGCGGCAGCGCCAACCGTGCTGCCTGAACCGACGGCGGCGCAGGCGCTCGGCGCGGATGGTCGGTCGCTGCGTATTGGCATCGTAAGTGGACATCGCGGCAATGACTCCGGCGCGGTTTGCCCGGATGGACTCACCGAAGCTGAGATCAATTTCAATGTGGCGTCCCTGGTCGTGCGCGATTTGCGCGGGTTGGGTTACGTCGTCGATTTGCTCGATGAATTCGACGCACGGCTGGAGAATTACCAGTCGGTCGCGCTGGTTTCGATCCACGCCAACACGTGTCAGGATTACGGCTATCCGGTCACAGGCTTCTTGATCTCGGCGGCGGCGGCGCGCATCACCACGCGCAGTGTCGATGATTTGCTGGTCGAATGTGTGGCGCGCGAGTACGAAACCGCGAGCGGCTTGCTGCGCCGCCCTGGTGTCACGATTGACATGACCGATTATCACGCGTTTCGAGAAATTCATCCGCAAACGCCCGCGACCATTCTTGAACTGGGGTTCATGCGCTCCGATCGAGAGGTATTGACCGAAAACCCAGAACTTTTGGCGCGCGGGATCGTCAACGGCGTGTTATGCTTTGTGGAACCCGCCCGTGATGTATTAGCCCCAACGTCCGCGCCGGAAACGACCGACTCGCCGTAAAGTGAGCATGTATGGCACAAGAACTGGTGATGTATTCGCGCACGACATCGTGCCCGTTTATAACGGTGGCGAAGCGTGTATTGAACGATTACACCGTCTCGTATCGCGAAATTTTCATCGATAAAGATGCGAGCGCTAAAGCGCGCGTGCTGGAATGGACAGGTTTTTTGAGCGTGCCGACGTTGATCGTCGCGGCGCTGGGCGATCATCTGCCGAATGCACCCTTCGATGCGCTCACACTGGGTCACAGTCCGCGCGGCGTGGATCGCGGGTCGATGATCACCGAACCGAATTTGGAAGAACTGCCGCGCTGGCTGCTCAAACATGGGTTTATCGATGAGATCGCCGAAGATTGAAACCAGTTAACGTCACCCCACACGCTATCGCGTCGGGTGACGTTGTAGCACATACACAAGTCGTGCGAGGATGAATGACGCGATTTATCATTTGGTCAACGGCTGTGGTGATCACCGTAATGTTCGTCGCCACGCTGGCGGCGGAGTTTTTACTGCCCGCGCGTCCGCTCGATTTGGAAGCGGACTTGCAAGCGTTCGGCTTCGGCGTGTGCGATCTGCCGTGTTATGCCGAGATTCGTGTCGGGGAGACACGCGGCGATGACGTTTCAGGCTTGATCGAACAGCATGTCGCCGGGCGCGGACGCGTACTGGAAGATGATTTGCCGCCGTTTGAAACGGATGGTGGCGAACTCAGCTTAGGCAATGGCACGATGTACAGCTTCACGCGTCGTGTGGATAGGCGACAGTTCAATGCGAATATTTTGGCGCGCGATGGCGTGGTGATCACCGTGAGCTTGAACGGGCTGATCCGGCTGGATACGCTGTTAGCGGCAGTCGGCGCGCCGACCTGCGCGTCGTTTGCGCGGCAAACCAGCACCAGCACCCTCATGCGGTTGATCTGGCTCACCGATGATATGATCATTACCGCGACCGTGCCAACATTTCAAGATGATTGGGGCGTCGATTCGCTGACGCTCGGCGTGCAGATCGCGTATGATCCTTCGATGCAGGTCATATTTGGCGACGGCACGAGCATCGGTACCGTCGGCGGGGCGTGCGAGACGAACGACTGGATTGGCTTCGCGCGCATCGAGCAGTATGAAGCACGCGCGAACCTGACCGCTGATTTATCGCCGTAGGAAAAACGTGAACAGGACAGCGTAAATTCCGCCCCTGCACGATGCACAAAATGGGGTTATAATGTGAACAGGTCATTTTGGAGAGGTCGCATAGTGGCCTAGTGCGCTCGCTTGGAAAGCGAGTAAGGTGAAAGCCTTCGAGGGTTCGAATCCCTCTCTCTCCGCTTTTTTAGAACAACGGCGTTCTTGTAATAACCTCACCTGCAATCCCGCGACGATTGTCCCTCTCCGCGTGGAGAGGGACAGCACGCCCTAGCGTGCGGAGTAAGTTTCTACGAACTAGCAAACGCAGACTTTAGAAGAACACCTTCGCCAGTTTGAGCGCGCCTTGATTCCAGGGCACACGGTGCGTGACACCGCTTTGACCTTCAAAGACCGCCGCGTTCTTCAAATACCATTGGTAGTTGCGAATGAGCGCGTCTTTGTTGCTAAATTGTGGCGCATAGCCCAGCACCTGTTCGGCTTTGTCGATGCTGACGAACGAATCTTTGCCCGCTGTTTCGTACACCCACGCATAAAGCGGCGACAATTTTAACCGTTCCAAAATCTTGAGCGCCAAAATCACGGGTGCTTCGGGGAACGGCACGATTTTCTTGCTGAAGCCAGCATAATCCAAGACTGCCTGATAATCTTCGCGCATGGTGGTGAACTGCTTGGCGCCGATATTGAACACGTCGTTGACTGCATCGCGGTCGAGCGTCGCGCACCGATAAATCGCTTCGCACAGGTCTTGTACGTCGAGCAGTTGATACCGATTCTCGCCGCTGCCGATCATCGGGAAGCCGCGCCCATCTTTCGCCCAATCGTAGAACAGCGCAAATACGCCAAGACGTTCCGGTCCAATGAACGATTTCGGACGAATGACTGGCACGCACATGCCTTTGGCGCGGTATTCGGCACACACTTCTTCAGCCATGATCTTGGCTTTGCCATACGGACCTACGCCGCTCACCGGGTCGGTTTCAAACAATGGATGATGATCCGGCACGCCGTACACGGCGGTCGAACTGATATGGATGGCGCGTTCGACACCGTGCTGCTGCGCTGATTCCATAATGTTGCGTGTGCCATCGACATCGGTACTCATGATGTCGGCTTCGGTATACAGTGGCAGCGCTGCCGCTGTATGCACGACAATCTGAATGCCCTGCATCGCCTCATCAACCGCCGCGCGGTCACGAATATCGCCTTTGACGATGGTGACTTGATCACGCTCCGGGTAATCGAAGTCAGCGATATCGAGCGAGGTCACACGATGCCCACGTTCGAGCAAAAAACGGGCGAGATTGATGCCCAAAAAGCCAGCACCGCCAGTAATGAGAAATGATTTAGAGTCGGTCATAGGTGGTTATTCCCTGCAATTTTCGTTTGTGAAAGTCTGCTCACATTATACACATGGACTCGCTGAATTATGGACGACAATGCACGTCAATCCAAGCGTTCCAAAAAACGCGCCAGTGTGTAATTGAACACGCCAGGATTTTCCAGATTCGGCAAATGACCGACGCCGATCATGGTATTGATGTCGGCGTGCGGCAGTTGATCGACCATCAGTTTGGCAATCGCCTGTACATCGCGCATATCACGGTCGCCGATGATAATCTGCGCGGGCTGGACGATCTCAGGTAAACGACGCAGCGGCGGCGGATTCAAAAACAGCTCCGGGTTTTCGCGCACAAAATGATCGCCATGAAAGTCATCGTTCATTTGCATGAGCGCGTCATAGGCGCGCGCGTTGCCTAATGCGGGCGTGAACAATGCCCCGCTCAGCCATGCACGTTTTGCAGCGCGAATGTCGCCCGAAAGCGCCGCGCTCCACGACTGCCGCCGCCAATCGAGCGTATCGGATGACCACTCGTAATCTTCAAGGATCGCGCCGACCAATGTCAGCGAGCGCACGCGATCAGGATAAAGCAGCGCGGTATCGAGTGCGATGCGAGCGCCCAGTGACAAGCCAACGACCGACGCTGAATCGATTTCGAAATGATCGAGCAGACCAATCAAATCATCGGCGTGACGATACGGCTGTTTAGTCAACCGGCTGGAACGTCCGAATCCACGCAAATCATAGCGGATGATGTGCCAGTTATTCTGAAAATAAGCGGTTTGCGCGTCCCACAAGCGGTGATCGAGCGCGAAGCCATGCACGAATACCAGCACGTCGCCCGCGCCACTTTCCTGCACATACAAACCCGCTTCACCGACGGCGACGGTGCTTTCGGTCATTGGAATGAGCCTCTCTATACGCGGCGAACGGCAGCGATGCCGCCCCATACGCACCAAGTTAAGAAACTTTTTACCTACCCCCCGTCCGCCGCCCGAAGGGCGCTATTCGGAGAGGGGCTGGGGGAGCGGTTAAATCAAGCGGCGCGTAAGTGGGCATGGCGCACCATGCCCTACTCGACCTGACCGATGACCTGTTCGTAAAACGTGATTTCGGCGCGGCGTCGTTTATACCCGATAGGCGACGGCAGCGCGTTATCGATATAGTGGTTGATCGTCGACTCCAGATAGGTTTTGA
This sequence comes from Aggregatilineales bacterium, assembly GCA_038207205.1. GTDB lineage: Bacteria > Chloroflexota > Anaerolineae > Aggregatilineales > Phototrophicaceae > Flexifilum. The sequence continues at coordinate 76,073 of JBBRAA010000007.1, read as the reverse complement.
GCGGTGTATACGTCGCGTCGAGTTCAGTCTTGCTCAGTTGATTATCGAGTTCACTCATCCAGCGCTCGCTGAAGGGCGAGCAATCAGGAACAAACCCGTTGGCTTCGAGCAAATCACGCCGGACGCGCACGACCGTTGGTACGATATCCATGATCGCGCCGACGATGCCCAAAAACTCGTCAAGCGATACGGTTTCATCCTGCGATAAGTTATACGCCTTGCCAATGCCGACGCGGTTCTCGATCATATTCAGCATAATGCGTACGACATCACCACTGTAGACATGGCGGAGCGCGTGATTGGGCGTGGACGGCACAAGAATGGGACCGCCATCGCGCAGGCGTAACACATAGCCGTGTAAACGCCCGAAATGATCGCGTTCACCGTTGACCATGGGCAGGCGCAAAACCGTCACCGGAAATTGATCGCGCCGGAACGCAGACATCAGTTTATCCTCCGCCGCGCGCTTATCCATACCGTACAGCCATTCTTCATAGCCGTACGTTTCGAGTTTGGGCGCGGGCATCGTGCGCCCTTCATAATCGACTTCTTTGAAAGGACGTTCGACGGCTTCACGCACCAGATAGACCTGACCGCTGCTCAAAAAGAAATAGTGTCCGGTCTTGCCTTTGAGCAGCGAGACAATCGCGTCAGCTTCATCGCCTTTATAAAGCGCCGTATCGATCACACTGTCGAAGGTGCGTCGGCTCAACTTCGCCGACAATTGATCAAGGTCGGTGCGGTCTCCTACCAGACGCTCGACTGAATCGGGCAGTTCGTCGCGCGTCATGCCGCGATTGAATACAGTGACCGTGTGACCATGCTCGATCAATTGATGTACGAGCGAATGTCCAAGATTACGGGTGCCGCCAATGACCAATATTTTCATTATCAGAAAAACGCGTCGTTTTGTGCAAAAGCGCCGCGTCAAACTCCTCTCGTTAATATCGAATCGATTATCGCTAAAACATTTTGGGTGAACTTGTACACAGCGTGAAGGATGGTTGGCAACCTTTTTAGTCGTTTTTAACAAACATCAAACCAGCGCCGCCACTATTTTTGATAACACGCCGTCGATCGCATCGCGATTGAACAACGCATCCGCACGCGCCCACGCGCCCTGCGAAAGCAGCGCGCGCGCAGCCGGATCACGTAGCTGTTCCAGCGCGGCGACAAAATCCGCTGCCGTTTCGCCCGTCAACATATCGACGCCGTCTTGAAACGGATACCCTGCGAATACGCGCGCGTGCGTGATCGTCGGAAAGGCACGACACAATGGCTCGAAGACTTTTTGCTGCATCCCCGCGCCGCCCAACGATGGGATAAGCGCGATATCCATATCCTGCAAGAACGCGGCGAGATCAGGCATATAGCCTTCAAAGATCAAATCGTCCGCCGCGAACGCGCTGATTTCCGGCGGGACTTTGCTGCCGAGCATATGAAAAACAAACGCGCTGGGGTCACGATCGCGCACCGCTGGAACGACCTGATCGACGATGAAGCGGAGCGCAGCACGATTATGCGGCACGTTGTAACTCGACCCCATGAAAAATACATGAAGCGGCGTCGCGGCTGTTTGTGGGCGCGGCGGGCGCAATAAATCGGGCAGTGTGAGCAAAGGGAGCACCTCGATGGTCGCGGCGGGGGCGATCCGTCGATAAAACGCCGCTTCGTCAGGCGTGATCGCCGCGACGACGGTCGGCAACCGCGCGACGTGACGTTCGACCGCCGCCTTGCCGATGAACCGGATCAGGTTGGCAAGCGTGATGCCGTTTTCTTGCAGCAAATGACGCGCTTCGTTGTTCTGCGAACGTATGACGCATGGCAAGCCATGCTGCTTAGCGATTTTCGCCACCCCCCATGAAAAGCTCATCATGGAGAACACGCCCTCCGGTCGAAAGTCCTGAATGGCGCGCTCGACCAATCGCGCGAACGCGGGCGACGCATATGTCCAGCCCGCGCCGTCGAGGTGGGCTAAATCGGTCAGACGGCGTGCGTCACGCATCGATAGCTCGAACCGCACCGCTTCGACGGGCAATGGCGGCATGTAGGCGGGTTCTTCCACGTAATCGTGATAAAACCGCGTCACTTCGAGCGCTGATTGATCCACTTCTATCGGCTGTAAAACGCGCACATCGTGACCCAAACGCCGCAGCGCTGCGATGAGCGCAAATGTATCCAATTCCGCCGCGCCGGGGCTGTTCAAACGGGTCAACAGCGGGTTAACAAACAGTAACTTCACATAATACCTTTGTTTTGAAACTATGACCCGATTGCGTAATCGACCTTCAAACGCTCGCTATGATACTACGCGGCATCTTCATCGCGCTGCGCTGGTGAAATCATACAAGCATATCCTTCGTGACGGCGTGATGATGCCCGTAGGCTTGTATATGGCGTTCATAGATCATTTGCGTCCAAACGTCCTTCCAGATTGAGCGATTGATCGATAAATATCGCGTGCCAGACGTGAAATGTCAGCGCCGTCCATAACGTCCACAATTCGTATTTGTGTTCGTCCACATGCGCGCGAATCGCGCTTTCGATCACGACGGGATCAAAGACACCGACCGCTTCGACATAATCGCGCGCCAGATACGTCTTGATCAACGGCGTAAGCGCGCCGCGCAGCCAATCGCTGGCAGGTGGATTAAACCCCCATTTGGGGCGCGCCAACACATTTTGCGGCAGCAAATGGCGGATCGCATCTTTGAAGACCGCCTTGCTTGTCCCGCCGCGCAGTTTGTAACTCATGGGCAAACGGAGCGCGAGTTCGACCAGTTTGTAATCTTCGAGCGGCGAACGCGCTTCAACGCTCATCGCCATCGACATTTTATCGACGCGCATATTGCTGTTTTCACCGACAAAGCCGATCAAGTTACCGAATGCGAGCCGATCGGTGAAATGTCTGGTTTTCGGCTGCATCAGAATCGGGTCGAGCACAGCAGCGACCGCTGCTTCGATGCCCGCCCGTTCTTGACCCGGCAGTAACAAATCGATACGTTCAAAATCGAGAATGCGCGACCACGCCAGATAACGCTCGAAATCCTGACGGATGCCCGATTTTCCCGCGAGTTTACGCAGCGTATCGAGTCGTTTTCCCGGCAGGCGGCGAAAGACGCGATTCAGGATGCCTTCGCGCAGCAGACCGGGCACACGCATATATCGCGACAGCGTTCGATCGGCTTGAAAGTGGTTGTACCCCATGAATAGTTCGTCACCCGCCTCACCGTTGAGCAGGACTGGTACCCCGCGCTTGCGTGCCAGCGCCGCCACATACGCGGTTTGCACGATGCTTGGTATCGCAATCGGGTCATCCTGATGATAAATCAGATGCGGGAACAGGTCGCTCAAGTGCTGGTCTTGCTTGATCAAAATCACATGATGCTGCGTACCGAGCGCGTCCGCAATTTGCTTGGCGAAGCGTACATCGACGTTGAATTTTTGGTCAGTCGTGCTGCCCGCAGGCTCGTCGAAGCCGACTGTGAATGTCTGCAAGCGCTGACCGGGCGCGAGCGCGCGGTTCATGATCGAAACGACCGCCGTGCTATCGACGCCGCCGCTCAAAAACGCGCCGATCGGCACATCGCTCATCATCTGCATTTCGACGGCTTCATATACGGCGAGCCGCACCTGCTTGACGGCTTGTTCGTAGCTGGGCGCGTCGGTTGCATCCATGACGGGAATCCAGTAGCGCGCGCTGCGGAGGGTTTCATTTTCGTAAATGATCAGTTCGCCGGGCGCTAATTTTTTGATACCCGCGAACAGCGTGTGCGGCGGCAGCACATAACCGAGCGCCATAAATTGCGGCAGCGCATCGTGATTGACCGCGCGGCGCAAACCAGCATGTTCGTACAGCGCCTTAGCTTCGCTGGCAAAAATCAAGTCACCAGACTCAAGTTGGGCGTAATACATGGGCTTTTCGCCCAGTCGGTCACGCGCGATGAGCAGCCGCGCCTGGGCTGAATCCCAGATGGCGACGCCGAACATGCCGCGCAAGTGAGTCAATACATCGTCGCCCCATTGTTCGTAGCCATGCACGATGACTTCAGTATCGGTGCGCGTGGCGAACACATGCCCCGCCGACTCCAACTGCGAACGCAGCGCCTTATAGTTGTAAATCTCACCGTTGAAAGCGACCGCGACGCCGCGATCCTCGCTGACCAAAATTCCCGGCGGCGCTTTCAAATCGATGATCGCCAATCGCCCCGCGCCAAACGCGAACTTGCCCGCCGGGTCAATGAACGCACCATGACCATCAGGTCCGCGATGCGCTAACACGCGCGCCATACGCTCGATCAAATCGGCGTCCGCGCCGCTTGCTGCATACTGTCCAAAAATTCCGCACATAAGCGACCCGTCTTAACTCGTTTGCCTGATGCTTACGGTGAAGTACTCAAAACATAACGCAAAGACACAAAGACGCAAAGGCGCAAAGATGCGGCGGTTTAGCGCTTGGACGGATCAATCGTCAAATAAAACGCGAATGCGGCGGCGAACCAACCCGGCGCGATGTCTTTTAATCCCGCCGTGCCTTGATACGGCACTTCACGCGCAATCGTAAACCCAAGCTGTCGCGCCCACCAATGAAAATCGGTGCGCGTCCAATAACGCAGATGCTCGCCAGGCGTGATCACCCACTGAAGCGGGAACTTGCCGAACAACAGGCGCAGCCGATGCTGATGAAAACCCGTGTTCGGGATCGAAACGATGATGCCTTTACGTGCGACCGCGCGCAGCGACAATAACAGCGCTTCCGGGTCGGGCAGATGTTCGATGATTTCGGAACAAATCACCACATCGAAGATCGAGTCCGCGCCGAAGCCTTCGCTCAATATGTCGTGGATCGGGCGGTTAACATCGCCAAGAATCACGTTTAAGCCCAGGATGTGACAAAAATCAACGGCACGCGGCGATAGATCGATGCCATAGCCCTCGATTCCAACGGTGTCGATCAAATACCTGAGCAGTGCGCCATCGCCAACGCCCAAATCGAGCACCCGGTCGCCAGGTCTGAGCATCGTCGCGAATGCTTGCGCACGCCGTAACCGCCACGGCGAGAGCATCCCCATCGTATTGGGCGCTTTCGCATCCCAGTATTCGTCGTAATCGACGACGCCAACCCGCGCGGTATCGGGGTAGCCGAACAACCGCTTGATTCCACGATAGCGGTTTGCCAGCCATAAGTACGGCACACGCAGCGGTGATTCTCGTAATATCCGTTTCGCTTGTTCACTCACGATGATTCAATACTTTCTTGTGGTGACTCATCTTACGCTTGCCCCTCGTTTTCAGCCCTCATCCCCCGACCCCTTCTTTCATAAACGGGAGAAGGGGAGAAACGCGTTAGAAAGTCCCTCTCCCCTTGTGGGGGATTTAGGGTGAGGGCTGCGCAGTTACGATTTTCGCACGTTTTTTAAGTTCGGGCAGCACAAACGCCACCGTGATCACCACCGAGACGCTTAAACCCAGCGTGATCATCGCCGCGCCACCGACCGCACTATACTGGACGATTAATGGGATACCGACGACCAGCGCAACAACCAAGCCAATGATTTTGGCGACGAGTGCCCGTCGCATGATATTGAAGGCGCGATATAAAGGACCCAAAATGCCCCCGACCGCGCTGACCGCGCCGTAAACCGTCAACACGACAAGCGGCGCAATCGCCGGACTCCATTCATCGCCCAACAAGGGCGGAATGACGACGGGTGCAATCAACGCCAGCACACCATAGATGATCAATGCGCCCACGCCCAACACCACCATGACACGGATGATATTATGGCGCAAACGGGCATAATCACCGCGCCCGACGGCTTGCGGTACAACCGCTTGTACATTATCGAAGACCGCCGATGTCAGGATACTCGCATTTGCGATGCCGCTCAAGGCGACACTAAGATAACTGGCGGACGCCGCACCACTGATAATGCCGACGATTTGCACCGGAAGCTGTACGAACAGCGCGGCGATATTTTTATCGAGCGCGTTTGCCGCACCGAAGCGCCAATAACCCCGAATCGGCGCGCGCACCGCTGAACCAACCGCGGTAAGCATGGTAGGAAAATCCACCGGAAAACGACCACCGCGCCGCGCCGTATCGTAGAAGATCAACGCAATAATCAACGTGGTATACGCATAGACGATGCGCGCGATCACGAGCGCTTCGGGGGCTAAATCGATGCTGATCGCCACCAACGAACACAGAGTCAGCACGCCTTGATTGATCACACTCAACAGCGCCAGCGTGCGGATTTGTCGTGATGCACCGAACACAGTCAGCACATAACCATACGCGGTATCCGCCAGCCACGCGAACGCCAAGCCAGCCGCCAACCCACCGATGCGCGAACTACCGTAGACCGACGCCGAAAGCGGCACACCAATGATCAAGACCAGTGCCGCAACGCCCAGCGTGACAACGCCACCAATCTTGAGATATGCCCCCAGTGACGCGCGGATTGCGTCGTGATCGCGCGCGCCAATGGCGATGCCCAAACGGGTGTACAACGCCGTCGCCGCGCCTGTCAAATCCAACTGCGTCCACAGCGCGAAAAATGACTCTGCCAGTGCGTACACGCCGAACCGTTCGGGACCCATCACGCGCCATACGATCAGCGATGTAAGCGCGCTCAATGCGGTGGTAATGATACGTGCGCCCTGCAAACTGAGCGTATCACGCACGAATTTACGCGCGAGCAAGGCACGGAGACGGGTGATCATGCTTTAAGCACCCGCACGCTGATAAACGAGTTCACTGTCATAGTCGCTCATGATGAATTGCGCCTCTTTATCTTAGGTTAACTACGATTGCCAGTCGCGCTCGAATAGGTCACCGCCACAGGCTGAAGCCCTACGGTCGGTAGGACCAGCCATCACGGTATCCTGCAATCATCGCCGCCGCCGCCGCGTTCCATGTCATAGTTGACGCTTTAACGCGCCCCGCCGCGCCCATCGAGATGCGCAAATCAGCGTTGGAAAGCACCCGCAAAATCACATCTGCCAACGCTGATGGATCGCGCTGTGCGGTTAAAAATCCGGTCGCACCCTCGTTGATGGCATCCTCGACGCCGCAGTCGCGCGAGCCGATCACGGGCAAGCCGGCTGCGCTTGCTTCTAAAACTGCCAAGCCGAAGCCCTCGAATTTCCAGCCTTCGTTGACCGACGGGAACGCGAATACGTCGGCGCGGGCGTAATGCGCGTACAAATCCTCATCACTGATGCGTCCGGTCAGCGTGACATGATCGGTCAAGCCAAGCTGATTTATTTCGGCACGAATCGCCGCGACATAGCCGCGATCCGCATCCAGGCTGCCGACGATGATGACGCGCGCATCGGCGATGGTTTTATGCACCTCCGCCAACGCCCGAACGAGATAAATCACGCCTTTACGCGGCTTGACTGCGCCGACGGTCAAAATGGTACGCTCGTCTTTGATCAGTACGGGCAAATTTGAGAAGCGTTCGATATCGACGCCATTTGGAATGACGCACGTTTTGAGAAACGGCATGGTTTGTAGCGCAATCCGTTCGGTGTAATGGCTGACGCAGATCACCGCCGCTGCGCGCCGCATTGCCTGTGCCATGATAGGGCGCGCGTACATTGGATACGCTTGATCGACGCGCACATAACTGCCGTGCGCGGTGACAAAGTATAGACGGCGTGCGCGCACGGCGCGTGCCAACGGCGCGAACGGTTCGACGAACGTATGGATCACATCGCAGTCGTGCAGTGCGGCGCGCACGGTCGGCAATGCCGCCAACGAACGCACGATCAAGCCGCGCGCCAGCGGGTCGAGCGACGGCAATACACGCATCACGCGCACATCATGTAAATCATCGGGGATCGGCGAGTCGTGCGTCGTGATCACCGTCAAATCAAGTCCAGCGCGGCGCATGGCACGGATCAGACTCAGGCTGTAATGCGCCCACCCGTGTTTATGCGACAAATCAGCCGCCAATATTCCAACGTGCATCAGGCGTGAAAAATCCTTCGGAAATGGGTAGGATACAAATAGAGATACCCTAAGAATTGTAACTGCTCAGCCCTCACCCTAAATCCCTCTCCCACAAGGGGCGAGGGACTTTCTACCACATTTCTCCCCGTTCTCCCATTTGTGGGAGAACGGGGTCGGGGGATGGGGGTAGCTGAGCAGCTACTAAGAATTGACCAACAGGTATTTATGCACAAGTTTACCAGACAACGACTTGCATGGTTGACGCTGGCGCTGCTCTTCATCGCCGCCGCGCATACACTGCGTCTCAGCGAACTCAACTTCAGCAGCGACGAATCATGGGCAATCTGGCAAAGCTTCGGCACGCCCGCGCAAATTCTCGCGTGGCTGCCGTATGACTGGACACCGCTTTACAAATTCATGATCGGCGGGTGGCGGCTGTTGGTCGGCATCGATCCGCTCATGCTGCGCTCGCTGTCGATGCTGCTTTCGCTGCTCGGCGCAGCCTTTACCTACGCGGCGGGTCGGCGTGTGGGCGGCGCAGCAGCGGGCGCGCTGGCAATGTTGATCTACGCAGCGCTGCCTTACAGCATATTCCTGAGCGGTTATGTGCGCCCGTATACGTTGGCGCACGCGCTAGTGCCGTTGGGGTTTTGGCTGACAGTCGAGTATATGAGATTTTTTACCCCGCCCCCTGTTCCCCTCTCCGAATTCGCGGGAGGTAGCGCGAAGCGCCGAAGGGGGTTTGAGAGCAGAGATTTTATGTGGGGGATTGCGCTCACCCTAACGCTGGCGGCATCGTTCTGGACGACGTTGATCGCGCCGATCTGGATCGCGTTTTTCGGCGTTTACACGCTGATCGTGTATCCGCTCCGGCGTATGATCGTCCGTTGGACGCCTGTTGCCATCGCTTTTATCGTCTTGTCGATCCCGATCATGATCGCGCGCGGCGATGTCGCGTCTGGTCGATCAGTTCTGCCAAACTCCCCGCCATTCTTTGACGGGATGGCGGCGCTGTTGGTGGATTTTCTCGGCGGGGCATGGTTCATCTGGGCGGTGCTGCTCGTCATCGGCGTGATCGCGGTTGTCGTCAGGCAGTGGAGACAGCAACGGCGACCTACCGGGTCGCCTCTACGAGTCATCATCGGGTTGGGGGTGTGGTGTTTCGGCGGCATGATTGCGATGTACGTCTTCGATTCCAGATTGGGCTTCTTTCGACCGAGCTACCTGTTTTGGGCATTGACCGGACTCGCGTTATTCGGCGGCGTTCTGTTGGCGCATTTGCCGCGCGGTGGGCGCTTCGGCGCTGCCGCGCTGATCGCAGTGCTGCTTTTCGTCCCCGTTCCAGCGCGAGTCGAGCAAAACTTTACGACGGGCGGCACACAGGTCTTTACATGGCTGCGAGGTCATGTACGTACGGGTGATGTCGTCGTACTCGACCCAAGCTTCGATTGTCTCGCGCCGTATGATCTCGATTATCACGTGCGCGCGTTTTTTCCACTGGGCTTGCAGGTATCATCACAGGTGAGCGACGCGCTTCGTGTGTGGTACGGTGTCAACCAGAATACGCAGGATCAGTCATTCTTCAACGTGCAAACACGCGACCGGCACGCATCGATTTTCGTCGGTTCACCGACGTGTTTGTTTCGCCTGTACGAAGCGCCGCCCGATGTCGAGGGCGTGTTATTCGCCAATGGGATGCGTTTTCACGGTGCGCAAGCGGTCGAAGCGCTGCCCGATCAGCTTGTACCGCTCACGCATCCGTTAGCGGCACGCGAAGGTGAAACGATCCGTGTGCGTTTGTGGTGGTCGGTCGATGCCGCGCCCGCCGCCGATTACAGCGTTGGTTTATATCTGTTCGATCCCGATGATGGGCGCTTGATGGCACAAGACGACAGCGCACCCCGCGTTGCGCCCGACCCGGCGGAGACCAGTCGCTGGCAGCCCGACCGTTATTACATCGAGGATCGGTTGTTCACACTGCCGTACCCGTTCGTCACCGATGAATATACGCTCAAGCTGTCGGTGTATCAATGGTGGGATAACATACGGATTGCCGCGCCGGAAGCCGATCCAGATAATCTGCTCGATTTGCTGAGCGTATTCGTCAAATCGTGGTGATATGGCGCAGGATACGCTGCGCGCGCGCGCTCCACAGGTAATCGGTCATGACGGTTCGATAAGCGTGATCTGCCAACCGATCCCTGAGCGCCACATCATTGCGCAACAGGCGGATCGCATCTGCGAGTGCGGATACATCACCCGGCGGGACTAACAGCGCATTTTCATTATGCGTGAGGACTTCGCGTATGCTGGGCAAATCTGACGCGATTACCACGCGCCGCACCGCCATATATTCAAATAGTTTAAGCGGGGACATGTAATACGCGAAATGCGGTGTGAACGGGAACGGCATCGCGCATACATCGAACGCAGCGAGGATCGCAGGGACACGATCAGGCGCGACCTGCCCTGCGTACAGAAAATGCGCCGCCTCAAGCCCTGCTGCCACCCATTGATCGCGTAGCGCGGCTGCCATATCGTCGGGACCACCGACCAATGCCAGCGCACACCCACCGACTTGCGCCAGCGCTTCGACGAGCGCGCCGACCCCTTTATCCATCGACATGGTATGCAGCCGCCCGGCATAGCCGACAACAAATAATTCACGCGCCCAACCGAGTTGAGTACGTGCCGCCTCACGCGTCGGCAGATCGGCAAAACGTGCCGCGCGCACACCATCATGGGCGACCAAGACGCGTAACGGCGCCGCGCCAAGCGCGATCAGGTCGTCCGCGAGTTTGCGCGTGAGCGGAATCACCGCACCGACACGCTTGATCGTCGTGCGCTGCAACCAACGCCCAAATCGTCCGTTTGAGAGCGTGTGCGGCTCATAAACGAGCGTTTTTTTCGGTTTGACGAGCGAACACGCCAGTAAAATCAGCGCGTCGCGGCTGTAAATCACGTCGGCGCGCGCAAACAACACGCCGATCAACGCCGACAGCGTGAACGTGAACCATTGAAGCGCGAAGATCACTTTTGCCAGCGCGTCAGATCGATCTGGCACGAGCGGCAGCAGATCGACACACGGCACGCGTCGAATGGTGAATCGAGGCGCGACACCATAATGTACATAGACATTCACGATGGCGCGCATCGCCTGGGTGTTGACGCGCCGCGCCGCCCACAAGGTCACGTCCGCGCCCGCGTCCGCGAATGCTTCGCAGTTTTGCATAATCTGGAGTCCGTGCGCCTTTTCGGTCGGCAGGCGGATATTGGCGATATACAGGAGTTTCATGATTTTGATTTAAGCGCAGAGAAAACAGAGAAAAGATAAAAACATAACACAAAGACCATAACACGAAGGCACAAAGGTACAGAGAGGTCGTATCATTGTGTGGTCAAAACCGCGACGAGTTTGTCGATCAGCCCGTCTATGCCGTGTTGTTCGGTCACGCGCTGACGCAGCACCGCACCGATGCGCGCGCGCATGGAGTGATCGCGCGCCAATAACGCCGACAGCCGTGCCGTCAGCGCGACATGATCCGCCGGATCGTCGATGGACAACTCTGGCGTGTACTCGCCCAACAACGGCATAAACGCGGCGCTGCTGACAATCGTCGCCACGCCGACCGCCATACTTTCGAGCGCCGCTTTATCGAACAAACCGGGCGGACTCAGGTTGACAGCGAACGCGGCGCGCTGTAAATGATGGGCGACATCCGTTTTAGATAGCGATCCGGCGAAAATCACACGGTCGCGCACACCAAGTTGATCGACCAGTACTTCGAGTTCGGATTTATAGCGCGCGTCGGTATCCGGTGGCACATCGCCGATGAATAACGCGCGTACTGTGGGCAGCGCCGCCACTGCACGGATCAACGTCGCCTGGTGTTTGATTGGCATCAGGCGCGCGACGTGAACCACAACCTCACCCCCCAACCCCATCAAGGCAAAGTCCACGACAGGGGTAAGGGCTGGCGCGAAAAAGTCAGTATCGATGCCATGCCCCAACACGCACAGTTTCGGCGTGGCAAACGGGAAACTATCCGGTGCGGCGGTGACAATATGACGGCTGACCGACGCCGCCCAGCGCAAGATGCGCGACTCCTGCCGATGGGTATACCACAGCGTGATCGGGATACCGCGCACAGTCAAAAGCGGCGCCCCCATGACGGCGAACAACGGCATCATGTGGGCAAAACACGCCCGATAACGGCGCATCAGCAGCAGCCGACTTAACAGTGCATAAAAATTCGCGGCGCGCCGTGCTTCACTGTAACCGCGCTCTTTGCCAACCGAATAGACACGCACATTTGGCGCGAGCGCCAAACGCCCGGCACGCATCGTGATCACATCGATATGATCGAAATGCAGCGCGAGCCGATTCAGCCAGTCAGTGGTAAAGCCGAGTATCGGATCGTCCGCGTCGGTGGCGAGATTGAAAAGCAGAAGATTGTTCATGCGAAAGAAAAGCGAAACACATCACGCAAAGACGCAAAGCTACAAAACCGCACAGGATTTCGGGTTAAGTGTACAAGTATCATCATGATTCTCCTTGCGCCTTCGCGCTTTCGCGCCTTTGCGTTGGGTTTTTCGCACTTACGACAGCGCGCCACACGCCAACCCATTTCGCAGGATACGCGTCGGCTTTATAGCGCTCCAGCACGATTTGTCGCGCGGACTCGCCCATCGCTTGCGCGCGCGTGGGGTCATTCAATAAAGACACGATCCGCGCTGCGAACGCCTCAAGATCGCCGTCATCGACCAAATACCCGGTCACGCCGTCGTCGATGACCTCATCGACGCCCGGCACGCGAAAAGCGACGGCTGGTATACCTGCCGCGCCCGCCTCGAAGATGACGCGCGGCAGCCCTTCATAGCTGGAGGTGAGCGCGTAGACATCGGCGCACGCGAATAACACTGGCACGCGATGCGACGGCATCGGCGGTCGCAGTATCAGCCGATGCGCAAGACCATGCTGGTGCGCCGCAGTTTGTAAGCGCATTTTTGTACTATCGTCGGCACCGACGATGACCAATACGATGGATGCAAAGCGCGACGCGGCGCGTTCAAGAATCGGGATGAGCAAATCGACACGTTTGAACGCAATCGGATGACCAAGCCACAACATCACGCGATCCGAGTCGCTTAAGCCAAGTTCGGCGCGCATTGCGACGGCATGTTCTGGCGGTACACCGACAAAATCTGCCGACGCGGTAGCGAGCGGCAGCACATGCACCTGAAGCACACCGCGCCGTTTCAAAGCGGTCGCCTCATGCTGATTGACGGTTCGCACGGCGTCGGCAGCACGAAGCACCCACCGTGCCAACACAAGCAGCGCGCGACGCTGGTACGGTTTTTCCGCGATCCACACCGGATTATCAAAGACGGTCGTATGACTTTGCACTAATAACGGCGCAGCAAACCGCCGCTTGACCAGCGCGCCGACTACTCCGCTCAAGAACATATCCTGGGTCACGATCAAATCATAACGGTCGTGTAAGCGGCGCGCGGCGGCGATCAAACGCGGGATCATCTGCCACGCGCGCGGCGCGGTCACCGGAATGAGCGTGAGCGCTTCATCGTGGATGATGCCTGTCGCGCCAGCGCGGATGCGGACAAGAATGGTCAAATTGCCCGCCAGCGCGGCGAACGCGCGATGACGCTGATGTGCGGCGCTGGTCACGTCGAGCAGTGCCGGGTCAAGGCTGATCATGAGGATATTCATGAAGGCGATTGTAGCAGATTGTGTTTATGCAAGCGGCAGAAAAACGCCACAAGCATAACATGAAGGCACGAACGATTTTGTGAGGTCGCCCTTTGTCAACCAACACGCCGCGTTATAATGAAATTTTTGAGAAGGAGAAATTTGTTGTGCAGCCTCAACTCGTAGTCATTGGCAGTTGTAACGTCGATATGGTCACGCGCGTCGGGCGCATCCCCGCGCCCGGTGAAACCGTGACCGGCGGCGATTTGAGTGTATTGTTCGGCGGCAAAGGCGCGAATCAAGCGGTGATGGCGGCGCGTCTGGGCGCAAGCGTGCACATGATCGGCAGCATCGGACGTGATAGTTTTGGCGATGATGTCGTGCGCAACTTCGAACGCGAAAGCGTGCATATTTCGTTTCTGGCGCGTAGTGATCGTGCGACGGGCGTCGCGTTGATCGCGGTAGACGAGCACACCGGACAAAACTCAATCGTGGTCGCGCCGGGTGCGAACAGCGCGCTGACCGTGGAACAGGTCGAAGCGGCTGCGGACGTGATCCGCCATGCAGGAGCGGTCGTGGCACAACTCGAAACCCCCGTACAGGCGACGATCCGCGCCTTTCAAATCGCGCGCGTCGCGTCCGTGGTTACGGTGTTCAATCCCGCCCCCGCCAATACGTTTCCCGATACAATGTTCGCGCTATGCGATGTCATGACACCCAACGAATATGAAGCGGCGTTGATCACTGGCAGCGACGCGATCCACGGTACCGATGACGCGATCAAAGCGGCGCGCGCGATCCAGTCACGCGGCGCGAAAGCGGTGATTATCACACTTGGTTCACGCGGCGCGCTGCTGCTCGATGGCAATGGACAAGTCGCGCAGCTTTCTGCCGAAAAAGTACAGGCGGTCGATAGCACGGGCGCTGGTGATGCGTTCACGGGCGCGCTGGCATTCGGCTTGGCGCGCGGTGACGATTTGTATAATGCGTGCCAACGGGCGATCAAAGTGGCGACGATGAGTGTACTGAAACCGGGCGCAATGGTGTCGTTTCCATACGCGGCAGAAGTAGGTGACTTGTTTGCGTGAGTCGCGGTGCTGGCAATGGTTTGTATAATGGGGATTGGTGACTGCGACGCGCAAGCATCGTGGCGGGTTAAAATCCACCGCTGTTCGAAAAACGTGGAAGCGCACTAAAGGCGCTTTTTTCCACTCCCTTTAGCAGGCTTAAAGGCTTTTCGCCTTCGCGTACAGTGGTAAATTCACAGAGTGTTCATTGGGGAGATAGCCTATGCAACTCATTCGCTTTCCCATGTTTACAGGTCTTGTCGTCGCACTTTTGGTGCTGATGAGTGTTGGCACGTCGGCGCGCGCTGCCGCACAGGGGCTGGATTGTCCGATAGTGGTAGCGCAAGCACTGGAGTCAGTCAGCACGGCGTGCAATGCACTCGACCGCAACAGTGCGTGTTATGGCAACACGCGCATCGAATCGACATTCGCGCCGGAACAGCCGCCCGAATTTTTCACACAGGTCAGCGACCGATCCTCGCTCAATGTCTTCACATCACTGCGCCTGACTCCTTTCACCGCTAATCCCGATGTATGGGGAATTGCGCTGTTGAGTGTACAGGCGAACATGCCGGGAACGCTGCCCGGTCAAAACGCACTCTTTTTGTTAGCGGGTGATGCCTCGCTCGAAAGCGCGATTCCCAACGACGCGGCGCTGCCAACACCAACAACCGTCTTGAATGGGAGCGGAAATGCGGCGGTTGATCTCCGGTTCGCGCCATTCTCGACATCGCAAACGAGTGGAACGGTGGCGGCGGGCGAAACGCTTGTTTTCGACGCGATCACGCCAGACGGAGCGTGGGTGCGTGCGGCGATCAATGATGATCAAGACCCGATTACCGGATGGGTTGAAACAGAAGCGGTCACGCTGGAAGGTGAAACATCGCGTTTGACTATGATCGACCCGACAGGCTTCACGCCGATGCAGGCATTTTATCTACGGACAGCCGTCGGGCGCGTCGAATGCGATCAAGCGCCGAATACGTTGATCGTGCAGGGACCCGAACGATTGCGCGTGCAAATTCAGGCGAATGGCGCGGATATTCGACTCGGTTCGACGATTGCGCTGCAAACCGTCGACCCAATCCCGTCGATCATTGATCAGTTGATCGAAACGTACGACATCGACGAAGAAATCGGTGCGTTGTTGCAAGTAAGTGTGTTCGACGGTGAGGCAGTGACGGACCCAGATACGCCCGATCAGGTAACGATCCCGGAAGGGTTCACCGCGTATACCTGCCTGTCGCTGCCCAACGATTTTGGCGGTGAAGGCGATGACGACGACAGCCGCGTGATCGAAGGGTGCGGCTGGTCAATTCCGCGTGCGCTCACGGTGAGTGAACTCACGTCGTATCAAGGATTTGAAGGGTTCACGCTCAATTATCCGATCGCACTCCCCGATGGTGTGCCGGATGAGACCGCGACATTAACAGAGCTGGCGAGCAATACACCTCGCCCGCCGGGGGGGGGTGGCGGCGCGGTTTTGGCGACGAATACAGTCGTGCCGACGGCAAGCAGCACCAGTGTGCCTGCCTTCCCGACCAATACGCCGCCGCCCGTGTTTCCAACCAATACATCGCCGCCGAACGCGACGCCGAGCTTCACATCGACAGGCACGATCACACTGGCGCCAACGGATACCCCGACAGCGACCGCAACCGCGAGCAGTACAGCGACGGATACCGCGACGGTGACACCGACTGAGACCGTGACATCGACCGGTACGATCACGGTAGCACCGACGGATACCATAACGAGTACACCGACCGAGACCAGCACCGCAACCGCCAGCGCGACGAGTACGCCGACAGACACACCGTCCGCGACCGCGAGTCAAACCAATACGGCGACGGTTACACCGTCTTCGACCCCAAGTAACACCGCGACGGCAAGCCCGACAAGTACCCAAACACCGACCGCGATCATCACTACGCCGGGCACGCCCACTTGCCCAACGTTCGATTTCAACATCCCGAACGGCGATACGACGACGTTTGCGAATGCAATTCGCGCCGCCAATGACGAAGTGTGTTTTCCTGGCACGCAGACGATCAATTTGACTTCGGTCGGGTCGTATTTCTTCAACGTACCTGTCAGTGATGGCGTACTGGACGGAAACTCGGTGCTGCCAGTGGTGACGAGCAGTATCATCGTCAATGGGGTTAGCGCGACGTTGAGCGCGGTCGATCCAAGTTATCGTGTGTTCGCGGTCGCACCGAGTGGCGCGCTATCACTGAACAATTTACGGATTAGCGGATTCAGTGAGTTTGGACTAGATGGCGGTGCAGTCTACAATCAAGGCATAACCACGATCAGTAATGTCGTGTTCGACGACAACGGCTCGGCGGGAACAGCCAACGGCGGCGCGATTTATAACAGCGGCACGATGACCATCGATCATTCGCGCATGACCAATGGCGGCGCGCAAAATGGCGGCGGCATTTACAATGTGGGCACGTTGACAATCCTATCCAGCACGGTGGACGGCAATTTTGTCGTCAACAACGGCGGCGGCATCTCACAGGGTGCGGGGGGCGTACTGGTGATGGAAAACAGCACGGTCTTTGGTAATTCTGCCAATAGCGTCGGTGGCGGCATTTCATCGGCGGGCAGCATCACGCTCAGTTTCACGACGGTGTACAGCAACTTTACCGAAAGCGGAACGCGCAACGTGGCTTCAACAACCGCAACCCTGAAAAACACATTGATCGGCGGCAGCTCGCCTTCATGTACTATCACTACGCTGACGAACAACGGCGGCAATTACGCGACCGATGCAAGCTGCACAGGCACGGCGACCTCATTTACACTCGCTTCGCTCGGTGCTAATGGCGGCACGACGCCGACAAGCGCGATCCCGCCAGCGAGTATTTTAATCGACGCGGCGATTGACTGTCTGAACGCAACAGGTGGTCTCATCAGTGTGGATCAACGCGATTTTGCGCGTAACACCGACGGCGACGGCAGCGGCGCTGCACAATGTGATCCAGGCGCGTACGAGTATCAGCCGTAAAAATAACCTGGTTAAACCTCACCTCATTTTGCTGTGTTCAACTGCCCTTCTCCGTGTGGAGAGGGGCAAACAATCAGTGGTTTTGAGGTGAGATTCTATTTGATTTGGAGATCATTGTGGTCGATGTCCCGAATATTTTCACCATTGAACGACATATTTTAGAACAACAGCGTGAATATCCCAACGCGACGGGCGAATTTACCAGCCTGTTATACGATATGGCGTTGGCAGGCAAGATGATCGCGCGTGAGGTGCGCCGCGCCGGGTTAGGGAATTTGATCGGTGATATCGGCACGCATAACAGTTCAGGAGAAGCCCAGCAAAAACTGGATGTCTACGCTGACGATCTGATCTTCAAGCTCAACGATCATACGCGGCGATTGTGCGCAATGGCGAGCGAAGAACACGAAGAATTTATGGAAATTCCACCGCATTATGGCGCGGGCAAATATGTGCTGTTGTTCGACCCGCTCGATGGATCGAGCAATATCGATGTCAATGTCACCGTCGGGACGATCTTCGCAATTCATCGCAAAATCAGTAAGGGCGAAAGCGGAACGCTCGGCGATGTGTTGCAGCCCGGACGCCAACTCGCCGCCGCAGGGTATATGATCTATGGCAGCAGTACGATGATGGTGTACACAACGGGCAGCGGCGTACACGGCTTCACGCTTGACCCAGGCGTCGGGGAGTTCTTCCTGAGCCATCCAAATATTCGCATCCCTGACGCGCCGAAATTTTATAGTGTCAATCATGGCAACGAGAAATACTGGAGTTATGGCGTACGCCGCTTTACACGCTGGCTGCAAGGCATCGATGGCGAAGGCAGCACACCGCTGAGTTTGCGCTATACCGGCTCGCTGATCGCGGATTTTCATCGCAATTTGTTGCAAGGCGGCGTGTTTTTTTACCCGCCAGAGCTGCGCGATCCGCGCCGACCGGATGGCAAACTGCGCTTGATGTTCGAGGCGCAAGCGATGGCGTTCATCGCACAACAAGCAGGCGGCTATGGTTCGGATGGAATCGGTGCAATTCTCGATTTAATACCGCATCGGCTGCATCAACGGACACCTTTTTTCGTCGGCAATCGTACGCTGGTCGAACAAGCCGAACGGTTCATCAAACAGCACGATCACGACTGGCGCGCGGCATATACGCCGTTTCGGGAAGGTCTTCCAGTCAATCCCTAACCCGCCTACACCATTGCTGACAGACACGGCTCAAATCGAGCGCATCGATGGTCATACGTTCGATATCGGTTTGAGCAGCCGTTGTATCCGCCACAAGTCACCATTAACGTGGCATAGATATTGTTAAGCTTTCTTCGCATTTCTCTCGCTAACGGCTATACTGAACGTCTGCATAACATCAGTTTCAGGGTTCTTATGAGCAAACAAGGCGCTCCCACAGAAGTTACGGTCGTGCTGGAAGTACAAGGGCTAACCAAACGGTTTCCGGGCGTACTTGCAAATGATCATATCGATCTCAGGCTGGAAAAAGGCGAGGTGTTAGGCTTGCTCGGTGAAAACGGCGCGGGCAAAAGTACGTTGATGAACCTGATTTATGGTTTGTATCAGCCAGATGAAGGCGACATTTTCATCAATGGCGAGAAAGCGATTATCCATGACCCGAACGACGCGATCAAGCGCGGCATCGGCATGGTGCATCAACATTTTCAACTCGTCCCAGTTTTAAGTGTGACCGAAAATATCATGCTGGGTGACGAATCGCTGAGCGGCTTCGGCATGTTTCTGGATCGACGGACGGCGCGCAGACGCATCGTCGAAATCGCGGAGCAATATGGCTTGACGGTTGACCCGGATGCGCTGGTGCAGGATTTACCCGTCGGCGTGCAGCAGCGCGTCGAAATCATCAAGGCGCTGTACCGCAAAGCGGATATTTTAATCCTGGATGAACCGACCGCCGTCTTAACCCCGCAGGAAGCCGAAGGGCTGTTCAGCATCATGCGGATATTGGTCAAGCGCGGCGTCAGCATCATTTTCATCAGTCATAAACTTAAAGAAGTGCTGACGATCTGTGACCGCGTAGTCGTGCTGCGTGGCGGCAAAGTGGCGGGCAGCGCCGACCCACGCAAATCGACCGAAGAAATGTTGGCGGCGGCGATGGTCGGGCGCGATGTGCTGCTGCGCGTCGATAAAATCGCGTGTACTCCGGGCGGCGCAACGCTGACCGTCCGCGACCTGACCGTTCAGGATGATCGCGGTTTACAGGCAGTCAACAATGTGTCGCTGGAAGTATGCGCGGGTGAAATTTTGGGGATCGCAGGCGTGCAGGGTAACGGACAAACGGAGTTGATCGAAGCGCTGACTGGGCTGCGTCGCGCGAGCAATGGTCATTTCTTGATCGATGGTATCGATTTGACGGGCGCATCACCGCGCAGGATTACGCAGGCGGGCGTTAGTCATATCCCCGAAGACCGCCAGAAAAATGGTATGGTCGCCAATTTTGCAATTAAAGACAATATTGCGCTCCAACAATATTATAAACGCCCGTTCGCGTCGGGCATTTTGCAGCGCGACAACGCCATCGACGACACTGCCGAATTACTGGTGAAAAAGTTCGATGTGCGCACGCCCAGTATTTTCACGCTGATCGGCAGATTGAGCGGCGGCAACCAGCAAAAAGCGATCGTCGCGCGTGAATTGTCACGCGATTGCAAACTGCTGATCGCCGCGCAGCCGACGCGCGGTTTGGATGTCGGGTCGATTGAGTTCATCCATAAGCAGATCATCCGTATGCGCGATAATGGCACGGCGGTTTTGCTTGTCAGCGCCGAATTAGACGAGATTTTGAGCTTGAGTGACCGCGTCGCCGTGATGTACGCCGGACAAATCATCGATACGCTGCCAATCGCGCAGGCGGAACGCAACCGCGTCGGCTTATTGATGGCGGGCGTCAAACACGGCGCGGCGACGCAAGTACAGGAAGTACAGAAAATCGTTGAAAATTAAAAGTTGTTGCCCGCCGCAGGTTGAACCCTACGGCTAAAGGTGGAGGCGAAAAGCCCGCTCAAGCGGCTTTGCCTCGCCGTGATCTTGAAGCAACTAAAACAACCTGAAAAGCCGCTTACAGTGGGATTACAGGTTGTTATCCAGTCGCAGGGCTTCAGACTGTGGCTGTAATAAAAAGTAACGAGAATGACGAGCAATCCAGGTACGATTACTTTCAACTTCTTCTGGAGTCTTCATGGCAGAAACCACGCTAAAACTCCCCCCACGCGGCAGTGCGCCGCCCGCCTTCGCTGGCATTGGGCGCGCGTGGGGACGGCTGTCGTCGGGGTTCGTCCCGGTGCTGGCGGTGATCACGGCGCTGTTGATCACGATCCCGTTCATGATATTGACAGGCGGGCGCGGCGATATCGCGCGCGGACTCAACATCGCTGGCACAGCCTATGCGGCGCTGTTAGAGGGGTCGCTCGGCATCGTCGTCAACGATCAGCTCAGCGAGGACGATTTGACGCTGTTTTACACGGTCACAGCGGCGTATGCTGGCGAATCGCTGACACAAGGTGAACTGCGTCAGCTCGACCGCGCGATGAGCGACCTGAGCCAGATCGATCAGGCGACGGTTTTGAATTATGCGCTTTTGTTCGGCGCATTCCCCGACGCCGATGGCGAGACACTGACGGATTTGGGTGAAAATGTCGCCGGACTCCGCGCGATCACCGAGCCGATTTTAGAAATAATGCGCCCGCTCATTGGTGAACTTGAAGCGGTTGATCGCGGCGCGGTGCGCGAACTGGCGGAATTGATCGTCGGCGCTGGCGAACTGACACCCGAAAATCAGGCGGCGCTGATCGCGCTCGCACCGAGCGCCACCGATATCGATAATGCGACGTTGTACGAGTACCTACGCATCATCGATGAATACGGCGTTGTGCGACTGACGCGCTTTATCACAGCGCTCGATGCACTACGCACGCAAAATATTGCGGTCGATTCGCCAACGCTCAGTATTTTGATCGCGTTGAGCGGCGACGACGCCCCCGTCGATCTGGAAACGGCGCGCGGTTTGACCGATACAGTCGAGCAGCTTGAAGCCGCCAACATCGATATCACCGACGTAACCGCGCTGGCGAATCAAGTGGCGACGGTGCGCGGTTTATACGAAAACGGGTTGCTGACCGACAACGACGTTCTGACAGCGCTCAACGACGAATTACCGACGGTGATTCAGAATCATTTGATCGTGCGGCGTCCGGGCGACCGTTTGATCATCGACCAGGAAAATACGCTGTTGGGCACGGTCTACAACGATCAGAATACGCCTGAAGACGCGACCGACGACCGCGTTGAGGTCAATTACGCGCGCATCGGCGCAAGCGCGCTGCTGTTCTTCCCCGCAAACCTGGAAAGCATGATCGTACGCGCGATCCCGTTCATCATCGCGGGGTTAGCGGTCGCGCTCGGTTTCAAAGCGGGCTTGTTCAATATCGGCGCCGAAGGTCAGCTCTACGCGGGCGCGACGTTAGCAGTATGGGTCGCCTTCTCGCCGTTGTTCGCGGCGATTCCGGCGATCATTCATATTCCGCTCGTATTGATCATGGGGATTTTGGGCGGCGCACTCTGGGGCGCGATACCGGGCGTGCTCAAGGCGTATACGGGCGCGCACGAAGTCATCGTGACAATCATGCTCAATTATATCGCTGTCTTGATCGTGGACTGGTTGATTAAATCGACCAACCCGGTGATTTTGCTCGATGTTAGCGCAAGCACGCCGCGTACGCCGTTCATACATCCGTCGGCAGCGCTGCCGCGTTTCGATACGATCAATCCCGTTTTGTTCATCGTCGCGGGCGTGATCATGGGTGCGTTGTGGTTGTTTGCGCGACGCGCCGAGATACAACGCGACCCACGCGCCGCGATCCGCCCGATTTTGTATGGCGTCCTGATCGCGGTCGGCGGTCTATTCCTGCAATATATCACCGTGCGCGGCGCGCTGCATGTCGGCTTTATCGTCATGCTGTTGGCGGTGTGGTTCACCGATTGGTTTTTGACTAAGACCACGCTCGGCTTTGAATTACGTACAGTCGGCGCGAACCCCGACGCAGCACGATATGCGGGCATGAGTGTGCCGCGCAACATCATTTTGGCGATGGCATTGAGCGGCGCGTTGGCGGGGTTAGCGGGAACCATCGAAGTGACGGGTGTACAGTTAAATATGCAGCCAGAATTTTTCAGCGGTCTTGGCTTCGACGCAATCGCGGTCGCGCTGCTGGCGCGCAACAACATCCGTAATATGATTTTCGCGGGCTTATTGTGGGGCACGCTGCTGGCAGGCGCGGGCTTGATGCAGCTTCGGGCAGATATTTCGATCGATCTGGTCAAAATTATTCAGGCGTTGATTATCATGTTCATCGCTGCCGATGCCATTATCCGCTATTTGTGGGCGATCCCCAAACCGACGGAAAAGACCAGTGTTTCGACCTTCAGCAAAGGTTGGGGAGGATAAAGATAAACATCATGTACATTCAACGCAAGGCAGACGCAGCGAAACGCGAACGCGATGGCTTGACCAGCTATTTTCTGATGGAAAAAGGCAGTGAAAGCAGCGACTCGTTCGCTGTGACATGGGTGGATGTCGCGCCGGGTAAAATCCAGGCCCTGCATCATCACCCAGAAGTCCAGATTTATGTGATCATTGCCGGAAGCGGCGTCATGAAAATTGGCAAAGCGCTGGAGTTTGTCAGCGTGGGCGACTGCGTATTCATCCCGTCGAACGAAAATCACGGGATCGAAAATACAGGCATCGTCACGCTCACGTATATTTCGGCGGCGACTCCGGCATTCAGCATGACAGCTTTATACGATGACGGACAACTCACGTCCGATGCTTATCCACCACAGGATTGACGATGGCAGCAGCAGCAAATACGCTTAGCCCAACGCGCGTGGAGCGCCGCTTCAAATTCACACGGACGACCATTTACGCGTTCTTTTTCATCATTCTTGGCTTAAGCTTGCGTGTGGGTGGCGATCTTTCGACGCGCTTCACGTTCGGCGAAGGCTTGCCAGCGATCACGCTGCCCGCCGCGCCAACCGTGACGATTTTCGCGCTGTGGTTCATCGGGTCAGGCGTGATCAACTTGATCCCAACGGTGCCAAAACGCATCAAATCAATCCTGCTGTTCATCTCCACCCTTTTGATCATTCCAGCGATTTTGACGGTGGCGGCGGCAGGCGGCAGTACCAATGTGACCGTGATGCTGCAAGTCAGTTTGCGCCTCTCGACTCCAATCGTGTTAGGCGCGCTGGCGGGCATCTGGTCAGAACGATCTGGCGTTGCCAATATCGGCATCGAAGGCATGATGCTGACGGGTGCATGTTTCGGCTTTGTCGCCTATACGCTGCTGCTGCGAACCGGCATGATCGCCGCACACGGGCAAGCGTTAGGCGTTCTGGTCGCCGTATTATCGGGCGCCTTGATGGCGATGCTGCACGCCTGGTTGAGCATCACCTTCAAGACCGACCAAATTGTCAGCGGCACAGTGATCAATATTCTGGCGCTCGGCTTGACGAGTTTTATCCGCCGCGAAGTGCTGGTCAGCAGTGAAGCCGGACGCGGGACGATGGGCAGCCTCAACGACATTTTTCCGCAATTGGAACAAATCCCGATTTTGGGCGATGTCTTCTTCAGCGGCAAACCCATTTTTTATGCGATGTTCGTGCTGTTGATTTTAACGCAGATAATTCTGTTTTATACGCGCTGGGGGTTACGTACGCGCGCGGTCGGTGAAAATCCAAAAGCGGCGGATACGCTCGGCATCAATGTGATACGCAATCGGTGGATCAATGTGATTATCAGCGGCTTGATCGCAGGGTTGGCGGGCGCATGGTTTTCGCTGGAAACAACGGGGAGTTTCGACGACAACATGACGAGCGGACGCGGATTTATCGCGCTCGCCGCCATGATTTTTGGCAAATGGATGCCGTTCGGCGCGTTCGGCGGCGGCTTGTTGTTCGGCTTCTCGGATGCACTCGGTCAGCGCTTTCAGTTGTTGGGCGTGGCGATCCCGCCACAATTTTTACAGATGGTGCCGTATGTAGTGACGATCATCGTACTGGCGGGCTTGGTTGGGCGCGCGATTGCGCCGAAAGCCGACGGCGTGCCGTATGATAAAGAAGGCAAGTGAGTGATAATCAAGGCGATGTAGATAGGAAACAAAATAATGCTTGGGGCGACGCGGTTAATGACCCTGCAAGAGGCGATGGCACGGTGGGAGCGCGAAGGTGCTTTTGAAGTTTATGACGGGGAGATCAAACCGCTCACGCCACCCGTGATGATACATCAATGGGTCATTCGCATTCTTTTTCGCTTGCTCGATGCACACTGTGCAGCGCATGAATTAGGCGAAGTGATCCAAGAAATTACATTCGTCATACTGGAACAATCGCAGTGGGTCAAAGGGTCGCGCGTGCCGGATATTTCGTTCATCAGCGCGGCGCGCTGGGTGGAATACATCGGTAATACGCCGGATTGGGGACTGAAACCCCTGCTGATCGTCCCCGATCTTGCCATCGAGGTTGTATCACCCGGTGACAGTTACGCCGATGTACAAAATAAAGTTGATCATTATTTGAACGATGGTGTTCGCATGTTGTGGGTGATCGATCCACAGCGCGCGACGGCAGGTGTGTATCAAGGAGATCGACTTGCCGCGCTGAAAGAGAATGACACGCTTTCCGGCGGCGATGTTGTTCCTGGTTTTTCGGTCGCACTGGCGGATTTATTTAAGATGGCGTAGTCACTATCATCATACTGGACTTTTGTATATGCAGATCAGCGTTTGCTTTCTGTGGCTCAATCAGAGGGGCTGCAAATTGCCGATCCAAACCAACATGCGTAAGACTTTACCATGACGACTTTTTCCCTCCACGCTCTCACCGCCGATCATCACGCGTGGCTGCACGACTTTTTGACTCAATATTGGGGATCGCATTTGATGGTATCGCGCGGACGTTTATACGATGCGTCGGTCAACCCCGCGTTCGCCGCCGTCGCGGACGCCGATATGTTCGGGGATGCGCCCGTGATCGGCGTGGCGACGTACGAGATCGTCGGTAAACGCTGCGAACTGACTACACTCCACAGCGTGCGCGAGAAAACGGGCGTCGGCACGGCGTTGATCGATGCAGTCAAAGACGCGGCGCGCGCGGCGGGATGTTCGGCGTTGTGGTTGATCACGACCAATGATAATCTGCACGCGCTGCGCTTTTATCAACGACGCGGCTTTCGCATCACGGCGGCGCACATCGATGCGATGCGCGTCTCGCGCCGCCTCAAACCGTCGATCCCGATGATGGGCATGGATGGCATTCCGTTACGCGACGAAATCGAACTGGAGATCGATCTATAATGCGTATTTTTCATATCATTCCCAGCAGCACATGGGACAACGTGCTAAACGACGCGACGTATCGTGGCGATACGCTCGATGCTGAAGGCTTCATTCATTTTTCGACACGCGAACAGGTGTTGTGGGTGGCGAACGGACGTTTTCAAGGACATCCGGGCTTGCTGCTGCTCGAAATCGATACCGACAGAGTCATTGGCGACCTCAAATTCGAGCCGCCCTTTGAAGGCGCATCTGGTTCCGCCGCCGACTGGAAGTTCCCGCATTTATACGGTGAACTCAATCTCGACGCGGTCGTCGCAGTCCATGCGTTCGAGCCAAACGAGGGCGGGATGTTCGATTTGCCCGCTGCCATCGCGTAAAACCAACAGCGTATGCGCGGGCGACCCTCCGCAGGTCGTATCAGGCGAACATCCAGCCGATCATCTGCGCCGCCAACAGCACGATCATCGCGAAAACGCCCGCGTGCGGCGCATCTGTGTGCGTATAGCGCAGCGCACTCCACGCGAAAAACGGCGCGACAAACAAACTGATCGCGGCGATCAAGGGCGACAAAGACACAGGTAAAAGGGCGAGTGCGCCCAAACCAACGACCAGATAAATTCGGCGCAGCCTGCGTGCCGGGAGCAATGTCGCCAGGGTAAATTTACCCACCGCTTTATCCGCTGTGCGATCCGCCCATGTTGTCGATAGCAAATTCAAAAAGACGAAGATCGTGAACGGGATACACGCGATCAGCGCGCCCGCGTCGATGCGTCCGGTTTGCGCCGCATACGCGTACAACGGCAGGATCATGCCGCCCAAGAGTGCGTTATCGAGTTCGCCCCAGCCGCGCCACGCCAGTTTAAGCGGCGGCAGCGAATACATCCAGCCACCGATAACGATCAAGATAAGCAGCGCGAACGCCGCCGCGCTCAACACGCCTATAACCACGCCGACCAGCGCCAGCACCAACCCAATTATCAAGGCGATCCACGCGCCGATTAGTACCGCGCGGCGCGGCAGGTTGGACTGCATGAATGCGCCGCTGCCACCGCTGAACGGGGTGCGCGCCGTGAGCGCGTCGGTTTCGACATCGGCGTATTCATTGGCATAATGGACAGAAACCGCAACTGGAAGTAACACGAGCAAGCTGCCGATAAAGCGCGCGCTATCGAATGCTTCCGTCATCGCCCGTGCCATCAATGCGCCGAGCGTGTACACCAAAACGATACTGAGCAGTTGAAGTGGGCGCGCCATACGCCACCACACTATCATGATTCGAACAGCCGTAATAACTTGAGCGCGATTTGCAAGTTGGTACGCAGCATCGGGTCTGCCAGTTTGACGGCGCAAATTTTCTCGATCTGCTGCAAGCGATAATTGAGCGTACTGCGATGAATATGCAGCATCTCCGCCGTGCCGACGCCGTTTGCGCCGGTATCGAGATAGACTTCGAGCGTGTGAAATAAATCGGCTTGCGTCTCATCGATGAGCGGACGCAGCAGATCGGCATAGGCATTGGCGTTCAGGCTGTCCGCGCCGGCTTTATACAGCGCGTGCAGGTAACCGAGCGAATCGAACCCTACTGTTGGGTGAGGATCACCCAGACGTGTGGTGACGATGAGGGTATCGCGGCACTGATGATACGCAGCCGCGACATGTGCCGCGCCACGCACGACGCCGCTCACGCCGATACGCACCTGAGAACGGTCATCGGCACGCAGCGCCGCATGAATCCCGTCGGCAATCAGGGTGATCGATGCTGGATCGTGCTGCGCCAGCACCACGATTTGACCCGCGAACTGACCCACGACCGCGCGCCATTCGCCCGCACGCGCCGCGCGATCCACTTTACGATACCAGTTGAGCAAACGATGCGAGCCGTTTGCGAGGGCGGCGGTGGAAAATGCAGAGGCTTCCCCGACAGTGGTTTCGATGACCAACAGCGCGAACGGCGCGTTCAGGTTGACGCCGTAGCGCAGTGCCTGATCGGTCAGCACGGCTTCGCGCCCTGCCCCGTTAATATCGCCCGCCAGTTCGATCAACTGGGTGAGCAACCCACCTTTGAGCGATGCCTCGGTGCTGACGACCGCTTCCTGATAAAACAACATGAGCGCCGCGATCGTCGCACCGCTTTCGATGGCAAGCCGATCCAAATCGTTGAGCGGACGGTCATCCGCGATGATCCACAGATAACCGTAAATATCACCGTGTACGACGATCGGCGCGAGAATACGCTCCATCTCCAAGCCCACATCGGGGATGCGCGGAAGCTGTACCGGACGCAGCGACGTACGGATTTGCTGTAAGTAACGTCCGGCTTCGAGCGCGGCGATCAGACGAGGGTTGGTACGTCCTTCGCTCAACGTATAACGGCGCGCTTCATCGATGTCGGCGATATTGTGGCTGGCGAGCGCTTCAAATTTCTCGTTTTCGATGCTGATCGACTGCCCGATCAGGTCCGCCATCGTGCGCGCCAAATCTTTGAGGTCGCCGCCATCGAGCACCAACTGCGTCAGCACACGGTGGATGTGCAGCGACCGCGCGGTCGTCGCGGCGTTTTCGTCGATAAGGCGTTGATTGACAGCGCGGGCAATATCGACAAAGCGCGCCTGATACGGAATTTCGATCAACGGGAAAGCGTGCGCTTCCGCGAGCGAGCGCCACGCATCGGGCAGGCGGTCGATATAGCGCCCAACCGCGATCACCAGCGCCGCCGCACCCGTTTCGACCATGCCAAGAATATAGGCACGCTGTCCATCATCGGTCTCTGGCAAATTGATCGCGGTGGTCAGCACAAGTTCGCCACCGTTCAACCAGTTCGGCGCATCGGGGACACCCGTCACATGCACCCAGTGCACCCCGCGCCCCGCACCCGCCGCACCCGCCACAATTTGCGCGCCAGCGAGTTCGGGCAGCGCCAAGACTTGTTCTACCGTCAGCATTGAGGATATCCGTTATCAAAAAAGCACGAAATGAGCAACTCTGAGAGGGCGTTAGGGGAGAGTCAAAACACAGTGACTCCCTTTTTCAACACCCTTTTCGCCCACCCCT
This sequence comes from Aggregatilineales bacterium, assembly GCA_038207205.1. Lineage (GTDB taxonomy): Bacteria > Chloroflexota > Anaerolineae > Aggregatilineales > Phototrophicaceae > Flexifilum. The sequence continues at coordinate 46,916 of JBBRAA010000007.1, read as the reverse complement.
ACATAGGGTTTGTGGGCTGTTCGAGCAGATTTGCCTTCAGTTGTTCGATCATGGCGGCGGTGACGCCGACACCTGCCAGATACGCTTCGACCGAGCCATATTTTGTATTGATGTGAGTGATTGTGCCGCGCATGATCGTCGGTGCGGCGGTCATCAATGGACGCAAATCATCGACTTTGATGCCCAAGCGTTTGACGGGCGTGATCGTGTCATCCATGACGGTGCGAAAATAATCATAATACAGGTTGCTTAGGCTGTAATCCTGCACGACGATATTTTCTGGCACACCGATCGCCAGCAGAGTCAAAGCAATCGTCAATCCGGCACGGTCTTTGCCAGCAGTACAGTGGATCAATGCTGGGTATGCTTCGGGCAGCGTCAAATGCTGCATGACCGACGAAAATGCGAACCCGCTGCGGTCGATCAGGACATGTGCGTAACCGTTGAGGAGCAGCGTATCGATGTGACGCCAATTGGTGAGCACACGCGATAAGCGCACGAACGGATTACTCGGATCGCTGATGGGCAGCGCGATAATATTGGGTGTATTTTCCAGCGCAAATCGATCCGGACGTTCCGCCACTTCTTCGCGGCTGCGTAAATCGCACACCGTCTTGATTCCCAACGATGCGATATAGACGATATCGTCATCGGTCGCGCCGCTTAACTGCGCCGACCGATACAGTCGTCCCCAGCGCACCGTGCGCCCGTCAGTCGTCGGGTAGCCACCGACATCACGGAAGTTGAACGCGCCTTTCAGCGTGATAATGCGTTCGGCAGTTTTCAGCGTGCGCGTGACATCGCCATTTTTAGTCAGGGTCAGTTGAAAATACGTGCGCTGGAGCGGATTCGGGTCGGCGAAAACCGCTTCTTTGCCACGTGTGATCGTGGCAATCTCGCGGTCGAAGTGGTCTGGCGTCAACCCCGCGCGGATCATCACCGCGTCGGCGTCGAGCGTCCAGTGGATCGTTATCTGACCATCGGGCATACGTTCGGTCAGGACTTCGAGCTGCGGGTATTCGATATACGACTGCGCCGCCGGATACTGCCGATGCCAGCCGCGCGTCACCGTTTGCCAACGCCGATATAACACGGCGGCGATCAATAACAGCAGCCCGCCCACCGTTGCTACGATTTTGATGATCCGTCCCACGCTTCACCCCTCACCATTTTTACACTCGCAAATGTCGTCATTCTATCACGTCTTCAGTGCAGCAGATTTTCACACCCGTCTGGTATCAGGGTTCAAATTCATCGACGACCGACGCCAGATTTTGCACCCACAACAAGCGGTATCGAGCCGCCGCTTTAAGTTTGTCGAATAACGCACGCGCATCGAGCGGGTCAAGATCGATACAATACCGATAGGGGGACAGCGCTAAACCGGCTGTATTTTCGTAATCGTGCATTTCCACGCGCAGCCGCACCGCTTCGCCGACCATTACGCTCAGGATGGGCGAATGGTTGCGCGTGCTGTTGTGCGATTCCATGTGCAGCAATCGTTCTAAGCTGCGGGTGAATGTCGAAGGTGATTCGGCGCTGGCGGCAAAAATCGTCGCTACATCGCCCGCGCTGGCACGGATCATCGTGGCAAGTCCATCGGATGGCAGCGTGATTCCAGGTGCGGCGTCGATACGAAAGCCCGATAAGCTGTCTTCAAAAATGATCGGGTAGTGCGCCGCAATTTTCTCTACTATCGACCAGGCAAAGTTGACGCGCAGCCGATCGCCTACATCGTGATGACCGCGCCCGACATACAACTGATAATCGTACGCTGGGTGACGATCCAGCATCCCCTGACAGACATCGAACCACTTGTAACGCTCGCTGCATAAATATAAGACTTCCGCGCCGCGATCGGTGACGCGCTGCAAGCGGCGGTGCAAAATCGACGCTAAGCGCTCCGCAAACACGGGGTGCGGCTCGTCAGATTGGACGAATAGATCGATGTATCGGCTCACGTTCACCCGTCTTTCGATAACGCAGTCTATTTTATCAGCTATTTGGCATCATGTACGGTAAAGTCACGCACATTCCCGCGCTGTAGAGCGGGCAAAATAATGACAAGTCTTTGCATATTTTGAGGATTAATCATGGGCTACATGGAGCGGTTTTCGTTACACGGCAAAAAAGCGCTGGTCACAGGCGGATCGAAAGGGATCGGCGCGGTCGCGTCGGTCGTCCTGGCAGAAGCGGGCGCGGATGTCGTCATCGTCGGGCGTGATGCGGTCGGCTTAGACGATACACGCGCACAAATCACCGCGCTTGGGCGCGATTGTCTCGCTATCGAAGCCGATATGCGCGACCCCGATGCACCACGACTTGCCGCCGAACGCGCGCTGGCGCATCATGGGTATATCGATATTCTCGTTAATAACGCGGGCATTGCGCTCATTCACAGCCTGCTCGATATGCGTATCGACGCCTGGGATGAGACGATGGCGGTCAATCTGCGCGCGCCATTCGTGATCGCGCAAGCGCTCGTTCCGGCGATGATCGCACACGGCGGCGGGAAGATTATCAATGTGTCGTCGCAAGCCGGAACCGTCGCCCTGGAAGGTCACAGCGCGTATTCGGCGTCGAAGGGCGGCTTGAATCTGCTCACACGGTCGATGGCGGCGGAATGGGGCAGATATAATATTCAGGCGAACGCGATTTCTCCAACGGTAATCCTGACGCCGATGGGCGAACAGGTATGGGGCGACCCGCTCAAAGGTGACCCGATGCTGGCGAAAATTCCAGCCGGGCGTTTTGGCAAACCTATCGAAGTTGCAGATTTGATCCTGTTTCTCGCGTCCCCCGCGTCAGATTTGATCTGCGGTGAAAATATTCTGATCGACGGCGGTTATACGGCGGTGTGAACTTGCAAAAAAGCCATAAAGGATCATCGCTTGTCAGGCTTGGACATCTTCACGCGGAGTCGAACCTTGTTGTATAGTGGAAGCGTACTACAAACGCGAACAGCACACATCAACCGACAACTTCTAGGACATGGGCGATGAGCCGTTTACCAGTCTTGGCAAAAGTAGCGTGGCAAGACCCCCACACGGGCGACACGCACGAGTTTTTTCTGACCGAAGGCGCGACCGCCAGCATCGGGCGTCTGGAAAGCAACGACATCTGCATCAAAGAGCAGCATGTCTCGCGTCAGCACGCCGTCGTCAATTACCGTGATGGGATTTTTCTTGTCACCGATTTAGGCAGCGCCAACGGCGTATGGGTGAACGATCATCGCGTCAATGATCCGTATCCGCTCGCATCGGGCGATGAAATCCGTCTGTATGTGCCGACGTTGACATTCGACGCAGTCTTAAACGAGGAAGACGCGACAACAGGCGCAACCGTGATCACCGCGCTTATGACGAGCGGCGGCGGCAGACTGTTGATTACTAACGGTCCACAAGAAGGCACAAATATCCCGCTATTGGGCAGCGTGATCACCGTTGGGCGGGCGACCACAAAAGCCGATTGGGAAATTTGTCTGCAAGACCCGTCGGTCAGCCGCCCGCACGCGCGCTTCGAGATGCAAGAAGCCGGTGTGTGGGTGTTATACGATCTGGGCAGCGCCAATGGCACGTTGATCAATGGGACGCCCGTCACCGAAAAAGGACGAATGCTGCGCGATGGTGATGTGATCACGTTTGGCGCCACGCTGACATTGTTTCGGGCGGGATGATTCAACGCAAGCATTCGTAGTGGCGCAGCGTGCTGCACCTGCTGTAAATCACGGGTCTTCTTTGGTTGGCGCGTCACTGATGCGCCTGCGCCTTTCGGTCTCGCCCATACCGGGATTCCATTCGTCGGGCAGCGCACCCAACGGCTGTGTGATGACCAAACCACCCAGATCACGGGCGATGATTTCAAGCATTTTCGGGTTGATCCACGTTAGCGAATCGACCTGTACAGCGACCGCGCCTGCATCGAGATAATCGCGCGCGTCCGCCGCCGAATGAATACCACCCGCACCGATCACGGGCGCATTGACGCGCCGCACGATTTGACCCACCGACCGCAGCACCAACGGCTTGACGATAGGACTGTACACGCGCCCGGACACCAACCGCCCGCCGGCGTCGCGCGCTGTGCCGCGCGGCGGTGCATATAAGACAACCGCGCCCGCGCCCGCGTCGATGACCGCCTCGGCGAAATCGGCGGACACGCCAAATGGCAGCCGCACGATTAATGCTTTCTCGCTCGCTTCTACGAACGCCGCCACTTGTTTCGCTGCTTCGCTCGCTTCCAGATCATCCGCAATGCCGAGTTCAACCGCCGTGATCGAGTCTTCTTCTTCGATGCGCGCTGCGCCGCGTTTGGCTTCTTCGGCGTTAGTGATGACTAAATGCAGCACCACCGGAATCGGCATCCGACTCCACATGCTGCGATACGTATTGATGACTTTGTTCAAGCCGGGATTAGGCAGCCCGGTGTGTACCAGCACGCCTGACTCCAATGGAACGACGCGCGTGCCAGACGACGGACTCCATGCGGACACCGTGACCGGGTTGGTGACGAGTGCGCCCAGTTTTTCGAGCTGGATCAAGTCGCGGTATTCATCACCGTAACCAAATACGCCCGCCGCGGGCATGACCGGGGTATCGATAGTGAGCGAACTTTTATTCGACCGTGTGACTGTGACGCTCATGTCAGGTGCATCTCCGCCAGGTCGAATGCGGGACCTTGCGTACACGCAAACGTCGTCCCGCTTTTGGTGCGGATCATACACGCACCACATGCACCGACTCCGCATGGCAAAATCGGCTGAAACACGCCGAATAAATACGCTTTGGGAATTTCATTGCGCAGTTGGTTGAACAACGCCCACAATTTGCGAAACGATGCCAGTTCGTCAGCCGGATCGACCGTGATGAAAATTTGATCTGCCCAGCCAACGGTCGTGACGCGGTTCGCCCAGTTGAAGTCGGCATCCCCGATAATCACTTCGATTTCGGGCGCGATATGTTCGGTCTTATAACTCGCCGCCGAGCCGAGCAGCACCAGCGTCACACCGACTTGATTTGCCAACAGCGCGGGGATCGAGAGCAAGAGCGGCGTTGGCGACGTGTTGTACGCAATCAACAGCACCGAGCGCAAGGTGCGCCGATAGCGAAACGGCTGTCCGATCATGCTCAATACATGGACAGTCGTCGCGGGCATATACAGCCGATCCGCCGGGCGTTCGACCACAACTTCGGATTTGCTGATGCTGATCGGAAACCACTGCTCGCGCAGATAAGCCGACGAGCCTTCGACATGCGCCAATAGTGACTGCCCGGCTTTCAGGTTGAGCAGCGCTTGATCGGCGGACAAAATGAGGTGCTGGTGCGTCTCATTGACGCGCCGCACCCGTTCGATGTTCAAAATGAGTTCGCGCATAATGTGCGTGATTATAGACGGAAAGTGCGCGGCGTGCAGGCGCAGCTTGCTAGTCGTTGTGCGACATCAAGATTTCCGTGTCGATAAGCAATACGATACAGGTTCAAGTGGACTTGAAGTCAAGAGGATAAAATCACATGATGATTGGTGAGGTCGCAAAACAATTTGGTTTAAAGACATCCACTCTACGCTATTACGAGAGTATCGGTTTACTGCCGCCCTCGCCGCGCATTGGCGGTAGACGACAGTATGAGGCGTCGATACTTGAGCGCTTGAGATTGATTCGCGGTGCGCAGCAGCTTGGATTTAGTTTGTTAGAGATTCAGCAATTACTAGAAACGCGCCCGCTCAACACTTTACCCGTCGAGCAATGGCGGATGCATTCTCCAGCGAAAATAAGGCAAATCGACATACAAATTGAACGCCTACAACAGCGTCGCTCACTACTCAAGTCAACGCTGAAGTGTCAATGTGCGTCGCTGGAAGCTTGTTTCAATCCTCGATGACCGGAATGCGCTCGCACGCTGCGCTCAAGGTCATAAACTCGCCCATCACCCAGCCTTGTGTGCCGTTATAGAGGGTCAGCCACCACATTTGGTCGGCACTTTTGCCGTACAGTTCAAGCGTATTACCAAACGGAATCGTGGTCAGCGTGTTGTCGGGCGCGTCAATCTGTTCGGGTGCAGATCGCAAGCGCAAATTGTAATTGACCGAGGCGAGGCATGGTGTAACCAGCGTCGCCGTTGTCGTCGGCGTGCGCGTGGCGTAGCCTTCGCGTGTCGGGCGCGGTGTTTCGGTCGGGCGCGGCGTACGCGTCAAGGTCGGCGTACGTGTCAGCGTCGGCATTGCTGTTTCGGTCGGGATCGCGCTTGAGGTGGGTGTCGCTGTCGCGGTTGCGAGCGCAGCACGCTGCGCGCCTACATCTTCGGTTGTTTGCGGGAGCGCGGTCAGCACCGACGACAAACTGGGCTGCGTCGGGTCGCCAGGTGCGAGCGTCGGTCTGCCAAAACGCCCACCGAGCGCGTTGATATCCGACGTGACCGCGATGCGCACGAAATTCTCCATCTGCGAGAGCGCGAGCGCCGCTTGCAAACGGTTGATCTCGCCACGATTTTCAGAGTCACGCACCGCCGTTTGCATGATCGAGGTGATGCCATCGATAACACGTTCGAGGTCACCGCCATACGTCGATACCAGTTCAGAAAGCGGCGTTCCGGCTTCGAGTTCTGTCAAGACGAGCGTTTGATCGATATCGACTTCACTGGTGACGACGGCGATAATTTCGTTGTACAACGTCAAAAAGCGATTGCGCGCGGCGGCTTCGGCAGCAGCAGTCGGGTCGATTTCCGCAGTCGATTGCGCGGCGACCACTGGCGTTGACGCCGCCACGACGGCGGGGTCATCGGTGCGTACATCGATGAACGCCTGCACGAACGGCACCGAGAAGGTCGCCAGTGCCAGCCATACGCCCGCGAAGAAACCGAGAATGCCGCGCGAGCCTTTAAGCCGTTGCGGACGAAAGACTTCAAGCAGGGCGATGATGATGCTCAACCCTGCGATGCTGCCTGCCAGCGCCAGCACGACGTTGGTCAACATCACATCGGGCGCATCGCTCATACTGTTGACCACCAAGCCCGCCAGCGCGACCAGTGCCGTCATGAATGCCAACAGCAAATCGAACAAGCCGATCTTTTTCGCCCGTGTGATCGTCTTGATCACGTTATTGAGGATGAACAACGCGGCGAACAACCCGCTCGCCGCGATTAACAGCCATGCCTGCATGAAAATGCCTTTGTAAAAATTTGGTGTGGAGCGGTGGCGTTTATGCCGCGCGCATTTGTCCATTATACGCGGAGATCACGCCGAACGTTGTAAGACTCACAAAACGGTAACCGAGTCGTATGTGTAGGCAGAACCCAGATGATTACTCAACTGGTCGTTTGCAGCACAGACCCTTTGCGTTAGAGTCCATGAGTCACCATTAATCAAACGTAGCGAAAAAAGGAGTGTCGCCTTGTCTACCGACGTGCAGCAGCTTGCCATCAATACCATTCGGATGTTATCGATTGACGCCGTGCAAAAAGCCAACAGTGGGCATCCCGGTCTGCCGCTCGGCGCTGCGCCGATGGCGTATGCGCTGTGGCAGAGTCATTTGCGGCATAACCCACGCAACCCACATTGGACGAACCGCGACCGCTTCATCCTGAGCGCTGGACACGGCTCGATGTTAATTTACGCGCTGCTTCACCTGACGGGCTATGATGTCTCGCTCGATGAAATCAAGAACTTTCGTCAATGGGGCAGCATCACGCCGGGTCATCCCGAAGTCCATCTGACGCCCGGAATTGAAACGACGACCGGTCCGCTCGGTCAGGGCGCAGCAAGCGCGATCGGGTTCGCACTGGCGGAGGCGTATCTCGCGTCGTACTTCAACCGCCCCGGTCACGAGATTGTAAATCATTACACTTATGCGCTTGTCAGCGATGGCGACTTGATGGAAGGCGTGAGCAGTGAAGCCGCCTCGCTCGCCGGAACGTGGGGCTTGGGCAAGCTGATTTATTTGTACGATAGCAACAATATCACGCTCGACGGCGGGACAGATATGATCTTCACCGAAGATGTCGCCGCGCGTTATCAGGCATATGGCTGGCACACGATCATCGTCGAAGAAGGCATGAACGTCGAAGCGGTCGATCATGCGATTAAAGCCGCGCAAGCGGTGACAGATCGACCAAGTTTGATTGTCGTCAAAACGATCATCGGCTACGGCAGCCCGAACAAGCAGAACAGCAGCGAGGCGCATGGATCACCGCTTGGCGCAGATGAAGTCAAACTGGTCAAGCAGTTCTACGGATTTCCGCCCGATGAACAGTTCTTCATTCCGGGACAAGCGCTCGAACATCTCCGCGAGGCGGTCGATAAAGGCGCGGGCTTCGAAAGCGAATGGAACGCGCGCTTCGAGGCGTATCGTGCCCAATACCCTGAACTTGCCGCCGCATACGAAAGCGCGCAGCGCGGCGAACTCCCAGCGGGATGGGACAGCGAGATTCCTGTGTTCACGGCGGAAAAGAAAGTCGCCACACGCAACGCCAGCGGCATCGTCTTGAACGCGATTGCCAAACACATCCCGACCATGATCGGCGGCGACGCGGATTTGGCGGGCAGCACCAAGACATTGATCAAGGGTGCAGAAAATACCGGGCATCATCGTACCGCCGCGCGCAATATCCGCTTCGGTGTCCGCGAACACGCGATGGGCAGCATTGTCAACGGCTTGGGGCTGCACGGTGGCATCATCAAGCCGTACAGCGCGACGTTCCTGACATTCAGCGATTATATGCGCGGCGCAATCCGCATTGGCGCGCTGATGGAGTCGCCCGCGCTGTACGTGTTCACGCATGACAGTATCGGCTTGGGCGAAGACGGACCCACCCATCAATCGGTCGAACAGGTCATGTCGCTGCGGGCGATCCCGCAGTTGTACGTGTTCCGCCCGGCGGACGCCAACGAGACAGCGGGCGCATGGCGTCAGGCAATGCTGGTTGAAAATCCGGCGGTCTTGATCTTTACGCGCCAGGATTTGCCCGTCTTGACGGGCGACGGAATCGGCGGTGTGAGCGCGATCCATGCAGGCGTGGCGCGCGGCGGTTACATTCTGGCGCAAAACAGCGAAATACCAGCGGTGATTGTGATGGGCAGCGGCAGCGAAACGCATCTCGCACACGAAGCATATCAAACGCTGGCAGCACAAGGCATCGCAGCGCGTGTGGTCTCACTGCCGTGCTGGGAATTGTTCGATGAGCAGCCTGACGATTATAAACAAGCCGTGCTGCCCGACTCGGTCTCGGCGCGCGTCAGCATCGAAGCGGGCGTGACACTGGGCTGGCAAAAGTTCGTCGGCTTGCGCGGAGTCGCCATCGGCATCGATAAATTCGGCGCGAGCGCACCCTATCAGCGCATCTACGAAGAATACGGAATCACGACGCAAGCGGTGATCGATGCGGCGAAACGGTTGTTGGGGTAAGGGAAAAGCGAAGGCTTTAACGCAAAGGCGCACAGACAAACAGAAAGACGCAGCGATTTTTGCAGGGGCGGCATTCACACCCGCCCTTTATCAATACATGACGATTTTGAGCCGGTCGCACACGCCCGTACAGACGTGCTCGTGTCTATCGGTGCGCTTCGATATAGACTAGTGCGCGAAGTTGTGGCGCTGGCGCGGCTGGCAGCATCGATACTGTGATGCTGAGAGTCGCGTCCGCCGCTAACCGTCGTCCATGATAGCGGATGACTTGATATGCGTACACACGTTCATGCTCGTCTATCAGGGTGATTACCGCGCGACCGAGTCGAAGCACCGCCGCGTCATCGTTGCGGATCGTCGCGTAGACAGTGCGTAATTCGCCGCTCGTTTCGATGCGAACATCGGTTACAGTCGGCGTGATCACCGATGAGTCGCGCGCGATGACCGCATCATCCAGCCATGCGGCGACACCCGCATAATCGCGCCACGCATTTGGAAAATCGAGCCGGAACGGTGCAGCGCCAAACGCTGGGATAAGCGCTTGTTCAATCGTCACGTTCCCGTCCACGCTGCTGTTTTCCACTTGATACAAACGCACATCGATGGTGACACCCGCGACCGCGACGGGCAGCAGATTCTCAACGCGCCCCAAACACGAAGTACGCGCGGTCGCGCTTTCGTAACAAATTGGCGGCGGGATGTTCAGCATGATGGATGCGGGCACTGCGGAGTCGGCAGGTGGCGGCGAAAAATTACTGTGTGGCGAGGTATCGGTAATGACCGGTGATGCGGTATAACGGTGTGGGCGTGGCGAGTCGGTCGGCAAAATCGTCTGTTCAATCCGCCCGACGGTCAATGTCACACGCGGGTAAGCGGTCGTTGTCGAGTTCGAACCAGATTCCGAGATCAACGTACACCCAACCACCCACAGCAGCATAAACGCTGCAATGGTCAGCATGTAAATTAACGGACGCCAGTCGAAATCTGTCACAGCAACGCTTATCCCTCAATATCCGACTTATCCCACATTATAACTGGAAGTCGGGCGTTTTGGTTCAACGAGTTTTAGCAATTTGACCTCACAAAACGGTAGATTTTGGGTACAGGTTTTGTGATATGTATGGAGGCGCATGATGGACACAACGTTAGAACAACGACTCGGTGACTTGTTGACCGCGCGCGGCATGACAATCAGCGCGGCGGAGTCGTGTACCGGTGGCTTGGTCATGCACCGCCTGACCAACCGACCCGGCAGCAGTGCTTATGTGATTGGCGGATTGGTCAGTTATTCAAATCAGGTCAAACACGATTTACTGAAGGTTGAGCAGACCACGCTCGATACTGTCGGCGCGGTCAGCGAAGAAAGCGCGCGCCAAATGGTGATCGGCGCGCTGGCGTTGTTTGGGACAAACCTGGCGGTCGCCATCACCGGAATCGCCGGACCAGGCGGTGGGACACCCACCAAGCCCGTCGGACTCACATACATCGCCGCCGCTTTACGCGAAAGCGAACCGATTGTGCGTCGTCATGTCTGGGATGGCGACCGCGAAGCGGTCAAAGCCGCCAGCGCCGACGAAGCCTTGCGCATGGCGCTGGAACTACTCGCTTAGATCATCTTTTCGACGCGATAATTGATACCGCCGCCGATTCCCTGTTTATTCGAGAGTTGAATGATCAGTTTCAAGAGCGTATCGAGAAAATGCCCATCCGTCAGCACCCCAGTATCGATGGGGTCAAAACCCGCATCGCGGATCAAGTTACCGACGGTCGCTTTGGCGGCGTCGTCATCCCCAACATAAAAGACCGCGCCTAAGTTACTGGTCTTATCGCTGGTCAGGATGGTGTGAAAAATCGTGTTGAACGCCTTGACCGTGCGCCCGTTGTGCGTCCACGCGGCGATTTGTTCAGCGCTGCTCACGTCGTCCGCTGCAAAATCATTGGTAATATCGAGCAGGATTTTCCCGCCCAAATCACCCAGCGCCGCCAGCGTTTCGCGCGCCGCGCCAAAAGGAACCGCCAGTACAATTACATCTGCTTCTGCGACCGCTTGTTCATGCGTGCCACCCTGCGCGCCGCCGCCAATTTTCTCGCTCAGTTCGACCGCTTTTTCGGGTGTACGCGACCCAAACATGACTTGATGCCCCGCATGTGACCAGCGCCGACCCAGTGCCGATCCCATTCTGCCTGTACCGATGATGCCGATTTTCATAATGAAGTGACCTCTATAGTGAATATCGTTTCTTATTGCACGACGGCGCCGCCATCGATAGGGAGCGCGTGCCCTGTCACATACGACGCTTTATCGCTCGCCAACCATACGACGACTTCCGCAATCTCGTCGGCAGTCGCCAGCCGCTTGATTGGCGTGCCGCTCACCGTTGCTTCACGCATGACGGGCGCATTTTCGATCATGTCTTGCACCATCGGCGTATCGGTGAAATAAGGACATACCGCATTCACGCGGATATTTTTGCGCGCATATTCGAGCGCCGCCGTTTTGGTCAAGCCGATCACGCCGTGCTTGCTGGCAGCATATGCACCCGCCAACCGAAAACCAAGCAGCCCCGCCACCGACGCCATATTGATGATCGCGCCGCCGCCGTTGTCGAGCATGACGGGAATTTCGTGTTTCATGCACAACCAGACGCCTTTAAGGTTGATGCCGATCACAGCGTCCCATTCTTCTTCGGTCTTGTCGGCGGTCAGCGACATTTGCCCACCGATTCCGGCATTGTTGAAGGCAATATCGAGCTGCCCATACAGGCGGAGCACGCCCGCGATCAGCGCTTCGACATCACGCGTCTGCGAAACATCCGCGCGGATGAAGTGCGCTTGTCCACCGCCGCGTGTGATGAGCGCCGAGCTTTCTTCGCCGCCAACCTCGTTGACATCCGCGATCACGACCGACGCCCCTTCGCGGACGAACATGAGCGCACTCGCGCGCCCGATGCCCGATGCGCCACCTGTAACCAGCACCACTTTATTATCCAGCGTGCCCATAAACATCTCTCCTTTTATCTAAAACGAGCGGGTTCTGAGTCCCGCCTCTACGAAAACGCTGTGTGATCAAAAGACGCGCCCACCGAGCGGTACGTCACGTTCGGGTTCGAGCAGAATGACATTGCCTTCGGCGTCCGGGACGCCCAAAATCAGAATTTGGCTGATGAAGCCAGCGATATTCTTGGGCGGAAAATTGACGACGGCAACCACATGCCGTCCAATCAATGAATCGGCGGCATACTGCGTAATTTGCGCCGATGACCATTTCTCACCAATCGCGCCACCAAAATCGACGCGGACTTTATACGCCGGTTTACGTGCTTTCTCGTTGAGTGCGACTTCTCGAATGACGCCGACGCGCATATCAATCTTGTCGAAGTCGTCGTAGGTGATGTCCGCCATAATTTCCCTTTTCTTTGCGCCTTTGCGTTATGTTTTTAGCGCTTTGCCGTTGGCAGCGCGGCGATCTCATCATCGCTGAAACCAGCAGCGCGCAGCACGTCTTTGGTATGGTCGCCAAACAAGGGCGCGCGTGTCGGCGTGACCGTTTCGCCGTCGATGCGAATCGGGCTGCGTAAAAACGGAATCCCATCCGCGCCGATACTCAGCGCGCCGCGCGAGCGAAGTTGTGCGTCGCCGCTCAGGTCGTGCAGCGTATGCACGCGCGAGTAACAGCAGTCAGCCGCCGTCAGGGTGATATCCCAATCAGCGGCACTGCGCAGCGCGAAAATCTCACTGATTTCTTCAATCAAGTAGCGCTGACGGTTGGGCAGCATATAATTTTCAACGAGATCGGGACGTTCGACCGCCGCGCAAAAATTTTCCCAGAAGCGGGGTTCGAGTGCCGCCAGCGCGATAGGTTCGCCGTCCCGCGATTTATAGATGTTATAGCAGGCATAACGTCCAGATAGCACGCCGCGCGGCACATCATCGCTGGTTTGGGTGATGGCTTCGACCCACGCATACGAAACGAAGGGGAGTGCTGCTTCTGACAGCGCGACATCGAGGTATGCACCTTCGCCCGTGCGCTCGCGCCGGAACAACGCCGCCGTAATGCCCGCGACCGCCGTATACGCGCCGCCGACATCCGCGATTTGCCCGCCTAATGGCTGCGGCGTGTTCATCGCTCCAATTAAGCCCGCCACCGAAACATAGTTCAGGTCATGACCAGATAATTTAGCGGCTTCGCCTTGCTGTCCCCAGCCGCTGATCGATGCATATATCAAGCGTGGATTGACGACGCGCAAGGCGGGATAATCACAACCCAATCTGGTCATCACGCCGGGACGAAAACTCTCGATCAGCACATCGGCGCTGGCTGTCAGTTTGTGCAGCACGGCGCGCCCGTCGTCCGTCTTAAGGTCAAGCGTGACCGAGCGCTTATTACGGTTGGTCGTGTGAAAATATGCGCCCGTGCCATCGATGAGCGGCGGTGTCCAGCGCGCGTAATCGCCGCCGTCGGGGTTTTCAATCTTGATCACCTCTGCGCCTAAATCCGCCAGCATGAGCGTGCAGATCGCACCGGGCAGCAAACGGGTTAAATCGAGCACGCGAATATCCGCGAGGGGTTGGGACATCGACCATCTCCATGAGCAGCATGTCTGAAATGTTTTCAATGAACCGTCATTGTAACGGCGCAGCGTGCTGCGCCCGCCTGTATCACGCCGCGATAGCCTTTTGCGACTTTGTGTAACGTTTTTCGCGTTTTGCTGCGCTGGGCATAGCAGTGTTCCCACGACCGCCGTGTATCGTACCGAGTGGCGCTCGGTCGTGCAATGATCGGGGGTTGCCAGTCGTTCGATGCACGGTTACGATCGGCGCGTTGTCAACTGGTCACGACCGCTGATGACGTTTCGACTATTACGAGGTTAATCTTGATGCACAACGATCCGTTATCGACCCACACGGACGACACCAACCCGATGCGCGCGATCACCGACCGCGATTTACAGCGCGGCGCGATCATTCCAGCGTGGCGGCGGACGGTTGGAGCGATGAGTTTGTTAGGCGCGATGGCATTGACAGCGGCGACAGCATTTTTGCTGATCACGATGCCCGCCGAGCCACAACTCACGACGCTGCCAACCAGCACTATCGAAACTATCAGTGCGACGCTGACGCCGGTCATCGAACCGACCGCGCAAACCGAGAACACGACCCTCGACCCGATCCAGGAATACGTGATCATGCCGACGCTCGACCCGGCGCAATATGGCGCGATTTTGAACGCGCCGCTCACCTCATACAGCGACCAGGCAGACGCGCGCGACATCGCTATTTTACGCGATACATTCGATCCGTTCACATTCGTGCCCGATCGCCCGCGCAGCGAGGTAGTTCAGTATGCCATCGAACAAGGCGATACCATTTTCGGCATCGCAGAGCGTTTTGGTTTACAGCCCGACAGCATTGCATGGTCGAACGATCGAGGCATCATCGGCGGCTTGCGACCGGGACGTGAGATCAATATCCCACCGACCGACGGCGCGTATTTTCAAGTCATGGTCGATATGACCATCGCCGAACTCGCGACCCGTTATCGTGTCGAACCGTACGTGATTATCGATTCGGAAATCAACGATTTGTTTGGCAGTGCCGAAACGACCGTGCTCAGACCCGGACAATGGGTGTTCATCCCTGGCGGCACAGCAGAACAAATCGCATGGACAGCGCCCGTCACCCGCACAGGCTCGGAGAACGGCGGCGCGGGCGCACAGATTAGCTTTGGCGCGGGCGAACCGGGAAGCTGTGGTTTGCAGGATAATCCCGGCGGCGGCACGGGGTGGGTACGCCCACTTTCGGGTTATACGTGGACGCGTGGATTCACGTCGTATCATACGGGCGTCGATCTGGCGGCGTCTCCAGGTACGCCTGTGATGGCAGCGAACAGCGGCACGGTGATTTTCGCGGGTGGCAGCCGCTACGGATATGGCATCGCCATTGTGCTGGCACACGGAGCCTACACGACGGTTTATGGTCACTTGAGTTCGCTCAATGTCAACTGCGGGCAGTATGTCAATGGCGGGCAGGTGATCGGCGGTGTCGGGTCAACAGGCGACTCGACGGGTCCGCATTTGCACTTCGAAATTCGTTTGTACGATATCCCAACCGACCCGACCGGGACGATGGCGTTTTAAGCGCAAGCGATTCAACGCAAAGACGCAAAGAGAATTCGGGCAGGTTTTAGACCTGCCTCTTTTGGCTGCCTAGCCTCGTAACAAAATTGTGATCGTAAAGATAAAAAACGTAAAAGACGTGTTACGCTAGATAGGTCGTATCAATTGATAAATGGGAGTTCGCATGACCGCGCCAGACATCCTTTCGCCAGAATTTGCCGCCAACCCGTATCCGTTGTATCGCCAGATGCGCGATGATTATCCGCTTCACTATCATGAGCTTATGAAAAGCTACGTTATCAGCCGTTACGACGACGTAGAAAAAGCCTTCAAAGACTCAATTTTTAGCAGCAAAAATTATGATTGGCAGCTTGAACCTGTACATGGGCGCACGATCTTACAGATGGAAGGGCGTGAACATGCAACCCATCGCAATATTTTGACGCCTTCGTTTCGTGGGCGCGATTTAGGCGAAAAATTCATCCCGGTCATCCAGCAAGCCGCTGCCGAACTGGTCGAACAGTTCAAGGGCAAGGGGCAAGTCGATTTAGTGGGGGAATTCGCACGCTTGTTCCCGATCACGGTGATCGTAAATATGCTTGCGCTGCCACGCGAAGATTTGCCCAAATTCAATAAATGGTATACGAGTATTATCGCGTTCCTATCGAATTTGTCGGGCGATGCGGATGTCACGGCGTCGGGATTGCAAACCAAAGAAGAACTGGAAGCGTACATGCTGCCGATCATCGAAGAACGGCGTGCCAATCCCGGACCAGATTTGCTTTCGACGCTGTGCACGGCGGTCGTGGATGGTGTGCAGATGACCGATTTGGAGATCAAAGCGTTCGTCAGCCTGCTGCTGGCGGCGGGCGGCGAGACGACGGATAAGGCGATCTCGAATTTATTCCTCAATCTGATACGCAACCCGGATCAATTGGATGCGGTGCGGAAAGACCGTACGTTGATCGACCGCGCCACCGCCGAAATGCTGCGCCATTCTGCCCCAGTGCAGATGATCATGCGGACGCCGACCGAAGACGTAGAAATGAGCGGCGGCGTAATTCCGGCGGGCAATACTGTGACATGCTTGATCGGTGCGGCAAACCGTGATGAACGCGTGTATGCCACACCCGAAATCTTCAATATTTTTCGTGACGATTTGGACGTAAAACAAGCGTTCACAGGGGCGGCGAATCACACCGCATTTGCGCTTGGTCGTCATTTTTGCGTCGGCTCGATGCTGGCAAAAGCAGAAATGGAAATCGCCGTCAATTTGCTGCTCGATAACATGGACAACATCGCGTTCGCAGAAGGCGAGCCGCCAGAAGTCGGCGTGTTCACGCGCGCGCCCAAGACGCTTAAGCTGACGTTCACACCGACGGCATACGCCCAGTAAACAATTAAAGCGGCATCGTCATTTGTAGGGGCGGGACTCAGACCCGCCCCCGCATAAATCCGCCGATTTCGTAGCGGCGCAGCGTACTTCACCCGCGCAAAACATGACGCAATGGCGCAAATAAACGCTGCATCCTACAACGTTTTGCCACCTCGTGCGTATAGCCTGATATAAGCACATTTCGCACGAGAAAATCTCATGACCACGCTATTTGAACGAGTCTTCGTCAGCGTTTTCGGGCAAACTGGACGCGACTTCATCGATGGGTTGCAGCGCAGCAGCAGCAGCCTGAGCGACTTCGTATATGTCAAGGTGTTCGGGCTGCCGTTCATCGTACTCGGTGCAAGGCAGACGGGTAAGACGACCTTGATCGAGTGGATGCGCCACAACCTGCATGAACTCGACTCTTTCGCGCCCGAACCGACCGCGCCGGGCGGTGATTCCGTCCCCGCGTTCAGCGCACGCATTGGCGGCGAAGGAATGCGACTGAAGCCAACGCGCGATGTGGGTGGCGAATACGATATGTGGGAAACCGATTGGGTCGAATTGTTCCGCGTCGCCAAACCGCGCGGCATCATTTTCCTGGTCGATCATACCGACGTGCTGGCGCATAAAGACGCGCTCAACTTCGTCATGAACATGATCGACGAAGAAATTGAAGCCAAGCGCAACCTCAAGGCGTTTTTGGTACTGGTCAACAAAAGCGATTTATGGGGCGGTAAACTGAGCGCCGACGACCTGCTGCACAGCTATGGCAACGAGGTCAAGCGGCTGAAAAATCAGGCGGCGCGCGTCGGTTATCAAACGTGGATCGTCGGCGGCAGTGTGCGCGATGGCGTCACGGATAGCGGTGAGACGCTCACGGCGTCGCTGCGAACCTTCTTCAACGCAATCCGCCCGAAGCCACGTTAAATTCATGCCGACACTCACGCTCGATTACGTGCTTGAAGGTCGCCAGCGCGGGTATCAGTTCACGTCAGATACGCGCGGCGTTGCGCCGGATCAACTGAAGCTGATCTGGCGCAACGCCATCCCGCGCGGCTCGGCATGGAGCGACCCGGCATATCGCGGTGCGCGCTCGCTCAAGTGCTTCACGGTCGATGACGCGGGCGCGGGCAGTATCGCCGTGTGCGATGTGATCGGCACAGATCAAGTCGATGAGGTCGGGCGCACGGGCATTCGACGCGCGGTCATTCAGGTCATGCGCTACGCCGAGTATCAGGCATTTTTGCGCGAGCGACTGGCGGCGATCCCGGTGGCTGTGATACGTGACGCCGAACGCGCGTTATACGCCCGCAACTGGGATTTACTGCTCAAAAAGCACAGCAACGCGGTGCATTCGCCGCTTAAGCCGCAAACTGTCTTCACCGATGATTATTCGCCCGAACGCTGGCGTTTTGTAGAGGCATGTTTGCTCTTGTTGGTGACGCGCGCGACCGTGCTGACCAACTTGATCGAGGTCACGCCGAAAGTCAACCCGTTCGCGGATCGCGCGTTGAGTTTCACGACGCTTGCGCTCGATGCGCGTGAAGAAAGCCGACTGGTGGCGATCCCTGCGGCGAAGGCGGCAGGTCTACGCGGGATTCCGGTGGTGAATTTGGGATGAGCGCCGCGCTGTCGCCAACATTACCCCGACGAACTGCACGATCATCAGCGCCATGATCAGCACAATCGCAAACGCGACGAACAGTTGTTCGCGCCCGCCCGTCAGTTGATAGCTGACGGTGTGGATCAGCGCGAGCAGAATCAGCGCCGCGCCCCAAATATCATTTTACAGGACGTGTTCGCCGCCATCGACCTCAATCACGACCCCTGTCAGCCAATCTTCGCTGGTCAGATACACGACCGCGCGCGCGACATCTTCCGCTGTGCCCGGTCGCTGGAGCGGCGTGAATTTCTTGCTGTTATTCACCCACGCCTCCTGGTCATAATCGTTCGGCTTGAGTACCGCGCCGGGAATGATGCCGTTGCAACGAATATGCGGACCCAAACCTGCCGCTGTCACGCGCGTCAGCGCATACAAGCCGGCTTTGCTCACGCCGTGATGCGCGTAATCGACCCACGCATCGACAGCGCCTTTATCCAGTATGTTGATGATGACGCCGCCCTGCGGATCGTTTTCGAGCATGAGCGGGACGACTGCTTTTGTGAGCAGGAATGGTGCGGTCAGATTGATCCGCATCGTGTCTTCCCACTCTTCGAGCGTAACATCCATCAACTGGCGCTTTTGAAAATTCGACGCGCTGTTGACGAGTATCTGCAAGCGTCCAAAGTTATCGCGTACGGCGTTCATCACGCTTTCGATGCCTTGAGTCGTGGAAAGATCGGCTTTGATGAGGAACGCATCGACGCCAAGCGATTTAATTTCGCGCTGCGTCTCTTTGGCGATCTCGTCATCGGTGCTGGAATAATGCACGATGATATGCGCGCCGTTTCGCGCCAGTTCCATCGCAATCGCTTTGCCGACACGATGCGCCGACCCAGTGACAAGCGCAACCTGACCCGCGAGATCAATTTTCATAATGCCACCCATGATGAATGAACGAGGGATGCCACAATCGGTTAGAAGTCCGTGTTAAAAGCCTGAACCGCAGAGGACGCAGAGATTTTTACTCATTTTCTCTACGATCTTTGAGTCCTGTGCGGTTAATAGTGCTTCGTCAGTATGGATACTGACTGGTTGGGACGGCGAGCAGGAACAAGGTCGCAATCGTGACAAAGAAGAACGGCAGCGCGATTGCGACCGCGAAAATGCGATTATCTTCGCGCAAATGCATGTAGAACGCCATCACCAGCAGCGCTTTTGCCAGGCTGGGTATAACCAGCAGCATCGTGCGGATAAGACCAACGGGCAGCAGTTCGGCGATGATGATTTCAAACAATGTGATCGCGCCCAGACACCCGAATACGAATGTGTAGATATTTGTATTGAAGGTGCGCCCAAATACCGTCACTGGCGAGTCTTCGTGGCTGGCGATATGCGCTTGCACAACCGCCTGATTGGGCAGATCATCAATCGACTCGATTGCGGATTCAATCGCTTCAATCGGCTTGTTCAACACGGCTTCGGCGTCGCGGCGCTGTTGCGCGCCAGCATCGGTTTCGGCAGCTTGCAGCGCGACGATTTCTTCGGGCAAGTCTGCTTGCGGAATCGTTTCTAGCGGCACCGCGCGCAAATCGCGCACAGGTTTTTCCTGGACTTCTTCCAGCGGCGTATCGGGCGCTGTGGGCGTTTCACCCTCGCTCGGCGGCGGCGTATCCGTTGGCTGCTTAATCTCGTCTGCCATTTGTTGACCTCACGTAAAGGTGAAAGATGAAAGGTGAAAGACGATGTGTGCGCTTTATAGTCTCGCGGCGGGTTAAAACCCATCACGTTGATTTACTGATTACTGATCACACATCCCATTTAACTGATTCAAACCAGATAAATGATCGTGAACAGCAAAATCCACACCACGTCAACAAGATGCCAGTACAAGCCGAATACTTCGACCCCGACATAATTTTTGCTGCCATAGCCGCCTTTCAGCGTGTGCCAGCAGATTGCCAGCGCCCACAACACGCCGATGACGACATGCGCGCCGTGAAACGCAGTCGGGGCATAAAACCGCATCCCGAACTCGCTGCCGTAAATGGTGATGCCTTCAGCGGCAAGTACAGAATATTCGACGGCTTGCAAGCCGACAAAGACCGCGCCTAAGACCGCGGTCAGAAAAATCCAGTTGATCAAGCCGCGCCGATTGCCCTTCTTGATCTCGCGCAAGCCCATGACCATCGCCCAACTGGAGCTGAGCAGCAAAAACGTGTTGATGCTGACCAGCAGCAGCCCCGAATGTTCTTGTACCTCACGCACGACACCTTCGTTGTTGGCGCGGAAAATCAAGAACGTGGCGATTAAAACCGCGAAGATCACGGTATCAGACGCCAGATACAGCCACATCGCGAACTTGACATTTTCGATACGCTGCGGCGTTTCCGGTTTTACGTGCTCGTGTTCATGCGGTTGAATATTTACGGCGTCGCTCATGTTGCATCCTTATCAGGGCGGGCGGCATTGACTCCGCCCCTACATCAGTGTTGATTTATCGATCAAGGCGACCCGTTAGGTCGCCCCTACAGATTTTCTTTGCTTACCGTTGGAACAAAACACGCGGGAGCGCGCGCAAAATCGTGAGCGTAACGCGCACGCTCGCGCCGACGAACCACAACATCCATGACGGACGGACGAGCAGCACGGCAATCGCAAACGCATTGACGAGCGACAAAATCACGCGGAGTTCAAATGGCTGCGCGATGACGAAACCAATGGCGACTTCGTAGAAGATAAAGTAAATGATGCCGAACACGAACAGGATCAGCGCCCACACATGCACCAGATGCGGCAAGAACGGCGGACGCGCGACGAAGATCGCCGCCAGCACGCCGAACAAGATGCTCAACGGGGTGATGTACTCCGGCGCGTGACTGATCGAAATGGGCAGCAGCACAGCATAGAACAATACCGAGACGATGCTGAATGTGACCAGAATAGTCAGCCACAGGCGAAGCGCGGGCGGCAGCGCCAGCGGATTAGGCTGCGCGGGCGCATTGTTGACGATGGGTGCGCTTAAACGCGGCGCGTTTGCGGGAATTGCGCCCGTCGCAATGGCTTTACTTTCGACGATGCCGCGCGAAAGCGTCGTGAATAACCACGCGATTCCTGCGCCAATCACCGCGACCGAACCAATCATGATGATGCCGTAGATCAAGAATGCGACGAGTTCGCTGATAATGAATTCGCGCTCACCTAAAGTAAGCGTGAACGTACCAAGCGAGCTGACCGACGCCATCGGGTCATTGGTCGTGGTAATTGCAAAACCGCCAGGAATTAAAGCGAAACCCCAGACCGCGACGAACAAAACCAGCACCAGTGTCGTGATCGTCCAGACCGAACTCCCCAGCAGTTGGCGCGGAGTCGGATCAACGGTTTCGGCATGGGCATCGTCATCATGGGCGGCATCTTCGCCATGTACACTATTGCGCGGGTCGAACCCGCCCATCCCCCATACGAAAAAGATCGCTGTGAAGATGGCAGCGAGGACAATCCCCGCGCCAACATCCCAGATAGGCTCCAGGCTTTGCACAAGGCGCAGCAGAACGACAATCCCGCCGCCGATCAAAAAGCCTAAAATTGACAAGGGGATCGCGCGGCTTAATCCGGGTTGCATTGGTATAAATACCCTTTCGTAAATGCCGTTCAAACGCGGGCGGCACACAGACCGCCCGACGTGTCCACTACTAGATGATATACAGCACAGTATAGAACATAATCCATGCCACGACGACAAAGTACCACATTTTAGCCGTCGCTTCGACAGCCCAATGACGCACCGCGTCGTAGTTTCCCACCCGCGCCGACTGGTATACATTCCACATCACGATGCCGATAATGAGCGCGTGCAGCCCATGAAACGCCGTCATCACGCGGAAGATCGTACTGTACTGTCCGCTAATCTGGATACCGATGAACTCATATGCCATGATCGCCAGAAAAATGACGCCCAACGCGAGCGCGATTCCCCATTGACCGAGAAAGGCACGGGTTTGCGCCGCCCGTATCGAGCCTAACGCGCGCCGCGCGAGCAACCCACTTACGATCAAGGTGAGGGTTGCCAGTGTGGGCAGCACCGGACTTAACGCCGCAACTCCGTTTGGCGGCCACGACGGAAAATTCGACCGAATTTGCAGATTGACGACGATCAAGCACACAAAGACCAAAATCCAACTGAGTTGGAAAATGAACACGCCCGACCGTTTATTGCGCAGCGCCATCAGTTCAGCGCGCGATAATCCTTGTTCGTCCAGCCGTACTTGCTGTGCCATAGGATGTTGCCCAGTAAACTTTACAATCTGAAAAGCAGTGCTGCGTGCTGAATACTCAGTGCTGAGAAAAAGATGAAGGCATAAACGTCTTCAGTGATTTTTAACTCAGCACTCAGTACTCGGCACTTCTTTCACCTGTTAAATGTCTTTGTTAATCGCTTCGGTCTGGTTCGGTGATGTCATACTTCTATCGACATTGAGCGCGTCGATGGACGGACCCAAACGCCCTTCCTGCGCTTCGAGATAATCCCACGCCGCTTTTGTGCCATACCCATACGGATTCTTGAACGGAATTGGATCACCGATGAAGTTATGTGCGGGAGGTGGGCTGCTCGTCTGCCATTCCATCGTCAAGGCGCGCCACGGGTTCGCACCCGCCTCTTTGCCATTACGCAAGCTGACGTAAATGTTGTAGATCAGGATGAGCGTCGAAATGCCCATCAGGAACGCCGCAATGCTGATGATGATGTTCAAGGTCTGAAATTCGGGCGCGTAGACCGAGACACGGCGCGGCATTCCCAGAATACCGACGATATGCTGCGGGAAGAACGTGAAGAAGAAGCCGACGTATGTCAGCAGGAAATGCCATTTACCCAACCGTTCATTCAACATACGTCCGGTGATTTTCGGGAACCAGTGATAAATGCCCGCGAAAATGCCGAATACGCTGCCGCCATATAAGACGAAGTGCAAATGGCTGACGACAAAATACGTGTCGTGGACGTGAATATCAAATGGGACGGCGGCGAGCATGACGCCGCTGATACCGCCGATGACGAACATCGACAGGAAGCCGAGCGCAAAAATCATAGCGCTGGTGAACTTGATCTTGCCGCCGAACAGCGTGCCCAGCCAGCTAAAGACCTTGATACCCGTCGGCACCGCGATGATCATCGACGTGATCATGAACGGAATGCGCAGTTCGGGCGTCAAACTGGTGAACATATGATGCGCCCACACCGTGAAACCCACCAGCGCAATCGCCATGCTCGATAATGCGATCGCACGATAGCCGAAAATCGGCTTGCGCGCGTGGACGCTGAAAATTTCGCTCAGCATACCGAACGCAGGCAAAATCATAATATACACGGCGGGATGACTGTAGAACCAGAACACGTTTTGCCATAACAGCACGTCGCCGCCCTGCGCTGGGTTGAAGAACGCCGTGCCCGCCACGCGGTCGAGCAGCAGCAGCGTCAGTGCGCCGCTCAAGAACGGAGTCGCCAACACGACGATGATGCTGGTCGCCAAAATCGCCCAGCAAAACAGCGGCATTTGAAACCAGCCCATGCTTGCAGGGCGCATATTCTTGATGGTGACGATGAAATTGATCGCGCCCAAAATCGACGATAGGCCGAGCAAATGCAGCGACATCGCCCACAGGGTTTGACCATCACCGCTGAACAACGTGCTAAGCGGCGGGTAGCTCGTCCAGCCCGCTTCGGTTTGCCCGACAAAGAAACCAAGCATGAGCAAGAAACCAGCGGGCGGGATCAACCAGAATGCGAACGCGTTCAACCATGGAAACGCCATGTCTTTCGCGCCCAACATCAACGGCACAATGTAATTGCCGAAGCCCGCCAGCATCGGGATGATCCACAAGAAGATCATGACCGTGCCGTGAATGCTGAACAACTGATTATATGCCGTGCCATCCGCCATCACATCCAGCGCCGGCGTAAGCAGTTCCCAACGAATCAGCATCGCCAGCGCGCCGCCGAACATGAAAAAGAAGAACGCGGTCGCCATGTATTGCACGCCGATGATCTTATGATCGACGCTCCAGCGCAGATAATCGCTGAAGCGCAGTTTAGCGCGTTCGGCGGGGACTACTCCCGGTAAAGGTACGGTTACGGTTGCCATTGCAGCGCCTCTCTTAAAATAGTCTTTCTTTTACCGTTGTCGGGGGCATATCACAGCCATGCCCCTACCAATACTGTGCG
Source organism: Aggregatilineales bacterium (assembly GCA_038207205.1). Taxonomy (GTDB): domain Bacteria; phylum Chloroflexota; class Anaerolineae; order Aggregatilineales; family Phototrophicaceae; genus Flexifilum. The sequence continues at coordinate 22,202 of JBBRAA010000007.1, read as the reverse complement.
TCTTTGCGTTATGTTTTTCGCGTTTGCGTTTAATTCGTTCCCGCCGCCGCGCTTTGACCCGCGCTCGCTGTCTGCGTGAGCAAATACGCGATCATATCGGTCAAATCGTTTTCGGTCATGTAATTGGACTCAGTCGATTCATCGTTGAACTGCGGCATCAGCGGACCGTACGGCGGCACCAGATAATCATAGGGTTGACGAATCGACTGGTACAGATAGTCATATGCAGAAAGTCCTGGCACGCGCTCACCGGCACGATCCGCGATTCCGTTCAGGTTAGGACCCAACGCGCCCGCCCAACCGAGATCGGTCAGCACGTGACAGGTCGCGCACGGATACTGACCACTCAACAGTATTTGGCGACCGCGCGCCGCCGGGTCTTCAGGCGGAAACAAAACTTTGCGCGCTTCTGGCTCGAAAAATTCACGCCTGTAGGTATCTTCGTCGGGGTAAACGACCGCCCATGCACCGAGCAGCGTCGCGTCTTCATCTTCTCCGATGACTTCGCCCGCCATTGCGCCATGACCCGACCCGCACAACTCGGCGCACACGATGCGATACACGCCCGCTTCGATGGGCGTAAAACGAACTTCGGTGGTGCGCCCCGCCAACACGTCCTGCTTGACACGCATCGCCGGAATCCAGAACGCATGATTGACATCTTCAGTTCGCATACTGACCGCGACGGGCTGGTCAACCCACGTCGCTAACTGCGAATAACTGAATTGTATACCGCCATCGTTCAGGTCTGCTTGAATTTCGGGAGCAAGCTGATCGACGGTGACGCCTGTTGGCAGCGTCGCGGCGGTCAACGCGTAGTTGAACGTCCATGCGAAGCGCTGACCGACCGCGCCAATAAGCTGTTCATTCTGTTTGATCGAATGGGTATTCGTCCACACTGACCACGCATAAATCGTCAGCACAAAGACGATGATCGCCGGGATGATCGTCCACACCAATTCGAGTGTGGTATTGCCTTGAATCGGTGGGCCATCGCTGATGTCGCCGGGTTTGGCGCGGAAGCGAATGACCGAATACAAAAGCAGCCCTTCAACGAGCAGGAAAATCATGCCGCCAATTGCCAGCATGAACCGGAACAGTGCATCGACCTGTTCGGCTTCAGCCGATGCGACAACGGGAAAGAACAGCGGTTGCAGCATGCCAATGACAAGCCCGCCGACGAAGATCGCTACCGTAGCGATCCCAATCCACAGCCACGCATTGGTGTTGCGCCCCGATTCTGGAGCAATTTTTGGCAGATTCATGGTTTGCCTAATTGTTCTTTTTTACACAAATGATAAAATTGATTGTACTCGACTCCAAAATCTTTGGCAAGCGATCAAACGGCGATTTTGTCGCTTTTGTACAGTCGAATTTCACCGACTCACTAAGAGGTATCGCGTGGCAGAATGCGCGCTACAATCATGAGTATTGTGTATGAATTGGTTTTGAGGAGGCTTGTCATGGATAGATCAGCAATTGCCGTTGTTATCGCGCTGGCAGTCGTCTTTTTTATCGTGTTGGTCGTCAACCGCCGTAAGCCACCAGCGCGTCAGATTGCGCCAGTTGGGTCGGATGCGTCCGCACAGCCGATCACGCCCGCACCTATAGCGCCACCCGCGCCTGTTGTGCTGCAGCACCGCCAACTTTTGCACCATCCTGCGTACCCCGCACCTACAGACGACGACGACGAAGATTATGACGACGACGACGAAGATTATGACGAAGAAGACGAAGATGCGTCCGCACAGCCGATCACGCCCGCACCTATAGCGCCACCCGCGCCTGTTGTGCCGCCACCCGTGATTATACCCGGCGTTCCGCCTGTTCCCGGCATGAATCCCACGCCCCGACCTGATGTCGAGGATGTGGCATTCGACGATGAACCAACGCGCGGCATTGGCGACCGCTTGCGCGAAGCAGTAGAAGAACGAGATGAATTCGAGGGCGCGACGCGCGGCGGCACAAGCATGAGTGAGCCACTTGAACCACAAGCGCCGATGGCCATCGGCGGCGCCAGTGACCTACTCCAACCGCCCGAACCCGCCGAGTTCACCGCGTATTACCCGAAAGAGATCGCGCCAAGCCAGTGGTACGACTTACTCGCGTACGTGTACCGCCAGAGCGCGTCCGCACAAGTTGACGCCGACGCCAAAGGTGAACTTGGTGACCAGGCAAAATTGTTTCGGCGTGCTGCCCGCCCCGCCAGCGCGACGATCATCGAGGACGCTTCGATTATGGTAACGCCGCGCATGACGGGGTTTCAGTTCAACCCCGTGAGCGCGACGATTGGCTTTTACGACGCGTGGAATCGTGCGGCTTTCAAGCTGCGCGCCAGCAGCGCCGCGCCTGGTGAAGTCCATGAAGGCGTGATCACGTTCACGGTCGAAGGGATTATCGTGTGTGAAATTCCGTTGTTCATCGATGTCAGCACGGATGCCGCCACAATGACGCCGATTGCGAACAAACCGACTGCACAAGCCGAAACACGCAAGGTGTATCAAGCGGTATTTTGCAGTTACAGCCGCCAGGACTTACACATTGTCGAGCGCGTCGAACGTGCGTACAAAATACTCGGCTTCGATTATTTGCGCGATCTGACCACGATCCGCGCGGGCGAAAACTGGGACGACCGCCTGAATCAGATGATCGAAAGCGCGGATATTTTCCAGTTGTTCTGGTCTGCCAACAGCGCGACCAGCAGCGCCGTCCGCAAAGAATGGACGAAAGCGCTGGAAATCGCACAATCGCGCCCGAACTTTATTCGTCCGGTCTTCTGGCAAGAGCCGCTGCCAGCGCCGCCACGCGAACTCGGCGCGATCAATTTTGTCTACGAACCAACGTTGGATGACTGAGCGGATGTGATAAAATCAGCATCAGTCAATCACGAATGTTCACCAGCCCGCATCCCCCGACCCCTTCTCCATGAGGGAGAAGGGGAGAAAAACGCGCTTTTGAAGTCCCTCGCCCTGAGGGAGAGGGATTTAGGGTGAGGGCAAAAACAAGGTTTCGTGATTCACTGAGCATCAGTCAAAGAAGGGTTGCGTGTTTTTTCACTCATCCCTAGCTACCCATTACTGGAGTTAAAAATGAGCGTATTTGTTGGGCTGATATTGGTTGTTCTCGCATTCGTCGTCGTGACAGGCGTCCTGGTCATGGTCATGCGCGAAAAACACGAACACGAAGAACATTATATTCCCGGTCAAACGCCAGAAATGCGCGGCGAGATCAGCGACGATCAATCCGCGCAACCACACAACTAGCCGCTGCCCATGACTGACCAAACGTTGTATCAAACCCCATTCGTGTCGCTCATCGACCGCGATGGCTATATTTTCCTGCACGAATCGCGCTCGAACGGACAGATTATTTCTGTACTGCCCTTTCGTCAGCAGCAGGGTAAGCGCGAATATCTGGCGCGCGTCGAAATTTGTCCCGCGCACGGCATGGAACCGGAACGGTGCAGCATCACCGGCGGAGTCGAAGCCGGCGAAAACGAACGGCAATGCGCTGTTAACGAACTGAATGAAGAAGCCGGGTATATTGTCAGTGAGAGCGACTTGATCGCACTCGGACTCATTCGTCCCAGCAAGAGCAGTGATACCACCGCCTTTTTGTTCGCCGTCGATGTCACACACCTCACCGCTGGAGACGCACCCGGCGATGGCACAGCATGGGAACACAACGCCAGTACAGAATGGCTGACATTAGGCGACGCGCTCACTGTGCAAGACCCGTTGTTTGTCACCGCGATTGCACGACTTGCCGGATTATTGACGACGAAGGATACTCCATGATTATGCGCGGCGTCCGCCGGAGTTGGCGGTCTTTTCGTAAGTATTTCAAAATCAATATTTCCGAAGTCAAGCTGCCGTGGGGCTTAGGCAGCATCGCATTCGCGCCAGACAGCTTACAGAAAAAAGCCGCGTGGGATTTATATGTCGAACTGACCACGCGCGTCGCGACGCAGCGTCTCGACCCTACGCATGGGCTGCTGCGCGAAGCGCTCGCATCGATGCACAAGTTATTTGAATACACACGCAGCACTTTACATACGGCGGGTTTTGAAGTCGCACATGAGTTTGGTCCAGTGGCGCTGGCAGTCCTCAATCGCGGCATTCGTCCGTTTTTGGCGCGCTGGCATCCACTTTTGCAATCCTATGAAGCGGGCAAGCCTGCCGACATCAGCGCGTATGATTATGAACGCGCATGGGAACATTACGCGCTCATGCGTAAAGAGTTGAACGATTTACAGAATGAACTGCGTGAATACGCGCGCGCACTGGCGGTCATCGCGGGCGTCGATGCCGACCTACACGACAAATTCATGACCGAAGAAATGCCGCCCGCCCGCGATCGATAAGCGCACACGAAACGTTAAAAAGTTGTCAGCCTTATATATCTCTTAACATCCGCGATTTATACTTTGAATCCAAGTGGGAGTCTGTTTGACTCCCTTCAAAACAATCCAGCAACTTCACAATTTCATCTCTTGTTCCGTGATCAGTAGGAGTCAGTTCATGCACAGAACGTCTCTGCGTTCGTGGCGGCTTGTCGCCTTGCTGCTTGGTGTGTTGATCGCGCTTGCGGTCGTCGTACCAGCACCGGTCGATGCAGGCAGCGTCTTCTCGCTTTACATCAACGAAATTCTGTTCAATCCACCCGGCACAGATACACCGAAGGAATACGTCGAATTTCGCGGCGTATCCAATACGGTCATCCCAACGGGTTATTATCTTGTCGGCATCGAAGGCGACAACAGCGGTGCAGCCTGTGGCGACATCCAGACGATCTTCAGCCTCGGCGGGCGCACATTGGGCAGCAATGGCTATCTCGTATATACACAAGCGAGCAGTCCATTCACGGTAAACCCCAGTGCGACGCTGTTGACCGGATTTACGGCGGGCAACGGCTTCAGCGCCGATAGTGGTATTTCCGATATCGAAAATGCGACGGCGTCTTACCTGCTGATCGACACCAGCACCGCGCCGACGCTGACCGACGACATCGACAGCGACAATAACGGCATCGGTGATGGCGCAATCTTCACAAATTGGTCGATCCTCGATGGCATCGCCGTACAGGATAACACCGCCAACGATTGCACCTACGCGCCGACGCTGTTCCGCGAAAACGCAACCAGCCAGACCAGCGCTTCATTCATTCAAGCTGTGACTGCGACGGTCGATTATTTTGGTCGCTCGGCGGATACCACAGGTTCCGCGCTCGCGGACTGGGTATCGGGCGACGTACAAGGTCCGAGCGACTTACCGCCTTATGCGATGAGCGCGACAAGTGTGTACCCCGCCAGCTTCGCGGGCGATGCGCTTGATCATATTGGTTCGACCAACTTCCCTGCCAACGTCCCGATCATCACCGGGTTGGCGGAAGGCGCATCGGGCGTTATCGGCGATACGACGCAGCCGAGCTTTAGCGGCGTCGGCAGCGGTTTCAATTTCAGCGTCAGCGATGATGTGACCCCGGCAGACTCGCTGACCGTGAATGTCGTCAATGGCAGCCCGTCGGTTTTGGCGAGCGCGGCGGTTGTCGATACCGGCGTCGGCACATGGCGGCTCGATTTGGGCGCGCCTGCTGGCACGGTCGGCTATTCCAACGTGACGATTTCGGTCACGGATGGCGATAGCAACATCACCAACGAAATTTTCGTCTACGCCGCATCGATTGAAGATGCGACCTATGCGAATGACCTTTATCACACCTTCGCCGCCGAAGCATCGACCGCGTTCGATGTTGAAGACGGTTACATGATCGTTGCCGACGACGAAGACCAAGCGCTGCGCCTCTATTCGCGCACCGCGTCGGGTGCGCCGATTGCATCGTTCGATTTCACCAGCAGCTTGGGCTTGACCGATCTTTCGGGCGGTGTGCCGCGCGAAGTGGACATCGAAGCCAGCGTCTATCTAGGTCCTACCGCGCTGTTTTTCGGTTCGCACGGCAATTCGTCTGGCGGCAGCGACCGCCCTAATCGTGAGCGCATTTTCGCCACGATTATTGGTGGTAGCGGTTCTGTAACCACAGTCAGCTATTTAGGTCACTACAATTTCCTTGAAGATGACTTGATCGCGTGGGATGCTGCGAACGGTCACGGCTTGGGCGCAAACGCGCTCGGCTTCGCCGCCAGCGCTGCCAACGGGGTGATCCCCGACCAAGAAAATGGCTTCAACCTTGAAGGCGTATCGACAGCGGTTGGCACAGGAAACATTTACTTGGCTTTCCGCGCGCCTTTGTACAACACGACCACGCGTAATCAGTCGATCATTGTTCCGCTGAACGCCACGACATTGACCAACAGCCTGAACACGACCGGCGGCACAACAGGCTCGCTCATCCCTGCATTTGGCGCGCCGATCTTCTTCGACTTGGGCGACCGTGGCATCCGCGAGATTGAATGCAACGGAGTCGGCTGCATCATCATCGCGGGTTCACCTTCCAACGATGTGTTTTCGCTGTATCGCTGGACAGGACTTCCGGCGGATGCGCCGGAACTGCTCAACGCCGACATCGATGATGGCGACGTAAGTCAAGTCCTGCTCAACCCCGAAGGCTTGATCATTGAAGGTGTCGATCCGTTCGCGGCTTCCGGCACGATCCAAATCATCAGCGATAACGGTGATCAAATCTATTACAACGATGGTGAAGCGTCGGGCGACCTCGATATCGTCGCACATCGCAAGTTCCGCAGCGATGTAATCACCTTCAACGAACCCGTTGCCGCGACCGCGACTGCCACCGCGACCGCCACCAACACGGCAACCGCCACCCTACCGCCAGCGACCAATGTCATCATCAACGAAAGCGACGCGGATACGCCGAGTACGGATGTACTCGAATTTGTCGAGTTGTACGACGGTGGCGTCGGCAATACCTCGCTCAATGGGCTGGTATTGGTATTCTTCAATGGCAGCAGCGATCTGTCGTATACAACACTCGATTTGACGGGTAAATCGACCAACGCGAGCGGCTATTTCGTCGCGGGCAACACCGCGATCATCGGCACGGTTGGCGCGAACAACATTTTGTTCGCGGACAATGGGCTGCAAAACGGACAAGATGCGGTCGCGCTTTATGCGAGCAGCGCTGCCTTGTTCCCAAATAACACACCCGTATCTGCTGGCGCGAATTTGCTCGATGCACTCGTGTACGATACCAATGACGCCGATGATGCAGGACTACTCGTCTTGCTCAACGCCAGTCAGCCGCAAATCGATGAAGGCGAAGCATCGGGTCAAACCATCAATCAGTCCATCGGGCGCTGCCCGAATGGCACAGGCGGCGCACGCAACACATCCACCTATGTTCAGGGTAATCCATCGGCGGGCGCGGCGAACAACTGCGGCGGCGGCGCAACCGCGACCGCGACCAACACCGCAACGGCGACCGCGACCAGCACCGGCACGGTGACGGATCAAGCGACGGCGACGGCGACTGCCACCGCGACTGCAACGCAAGATGTCACCGCGATTTGCGCCAGCCCGTTCACGGCGATTTACAATGTACAGGAAAATGGCTTGAGCCGCACGCTTGGCAGCACGTACACGCTGCAAGGTGTGGTCACGGCGGACTTCCAGGAAGGCGACAGCTTCGCCTATGGCGATACCAACGGCTTCTACATCCAAGACGCGACGGGCGACGGCAACCCGCTCACGTCGGATGCAATTTGGATTTACGACCCGTTCCCGAACCTCGCCGATGTCGAATATGGTGACATCGTGCGCGTGGAGGGTGCGCTTGCCGAAGGCTTCGGTCAGACGCGCTTGAACGCGACCAGCTTGATCGTGTGTCTCGGCACGGGCAGCATCACCGCGACCGACATCGATCTGCCTGTGACCAGCATCGCAGTCTACGAAAACTACGAAAGCATGTTGGTACGCTTCACCGACACGCTGGTCGTGGGCGAACTGTTCCGTTTGGGCAGCACAGGCGAAATCACGCTGACGACGCAGAACGAATATCAGTACACGCACAACAACGTGCCGAGCGTATCCGGTTACAGCGCTTACCTGACCGCGCTGGCGAACCGCCGCATCATCCTCGATGATGGCGCGCTGAGCGTCGAAAGTGGCAGCGCCGACGGCAACCCGTGGGATAACGACACCAACGATTCGCTCTACTTCGACCCGTTGTACCCGCCGCCGGGGTTGAGTGCGAGCAATACGCTGCGTCAAGGCAGCACGACGACTAATTTAATCGGTGTGCTGGGCTTTGGCTTCAGCAATTTCCGCCTGCACCCCATCAACGCCGATAACGACGCCGACCTCGATATTCCGACGTTCACGCTCGAAGCACGTCCGGCGGCGACCTTCGCCCCGACGACGGCGAACGAAATTCGCGTGGTCAGCTACAACGTACTGAACTACTTCAACGGTGATGGCACAGGCGGCGGTTTCCCGACCGCGCGCGGCGCAAACACGGCGGCTGAATTTGTCCGCCAGCACAACAAGCTGATCACGGCGTTGTGCGGTCTCGATGGCGACATCTTTGGCTTGATCGAGATCGAAAATGACGGCATGGGCGCGACCGGCGCGATTAACACACTTCTCAATGGGAATGCGTCACTCGGCGTACTCGGCATGAATTCGACCTGCGGCACGTTCGACTACATCAACAATGGCGTGGTCGGCACGGATGCAATCACTGTCGCTTACGTGTACCGTTTGGGTGCTGTTACGCCGGTAAGTACTTTCATCGACACTGACTCCGTGCATAATCGCCCGCCGATTGCCACTTTGTGGCAAGAAACCGCCTCGAGCGAGCGTTTCTTGACGGTTGTCAATCATTTCAAGAGCAAGAGCAGCACAGGCGCAAGTGGTGCCGACCTCGATCAAGGTGATGGTCAAGGCGCGTTCAACGCCGCGCGGACGGCACAGGCGACTCGTCTCAACCTATGGATTAACACTGTCGTCGTCCCAGCAAGCGCTGAAACCGACGTGTTGATCATCGGTGACTTGAACGCCTACGCGCAAGAAAACCCGATCACGACCCTCGAAACGGCGGGTTATATCGACTTGGTCGAGTCGCGTCTTGGCTTGGTCAACGGCTATTCGTACCTGTTCGATGGTCAGCTCGGTTATCTCGATTACGCGCTTGCCAATGCCAGCATGGATACGCAAGTGACCGATATTGCCGAATGGCACATCAACGCCGACGAACCGTCGTTTATCGATTACAACGACGATAACAAGGGCGTGACCAGCATCACCGCTACCAATCAAGACGTGACCATGTTCAGTGTTGACCCGTACCGCACGTCGGATCATGACCCGGTGGTCATCGACATCGATTTGAGCGCTCCTGTAACCCCAACGAACACGGCTACGAACACGAATACACCGACAGAGACATCGACGATGACCAGCACGCCGTCGGGCACGGCGACGAGCACGAACACGAATACGCCGACGGCGACGATGACCAGCACGCCGTCGGGCACGGCGACAATCACGGCTACGAGCACGCCAACGAACACAGCGACGCGTACCGCCACACGTACCGCGACGAACACGCAGCCACCCGGCAATGTGTTCTGCATCCGCGTCAGCCGCCAGACCATCGCCTTAGATGAGGCGAATATTGGGTTCGCGGTCATTTACAACGTGCGCTTAAGCCAATCGCCCGCTGCTGGCGAATCGGTGACGGTGTTCGCGTTGTTTAACCCAGCACAAATCAATGTCAGCCCATCATCACGCATCTTCTCGACTACCAATTGGAACACGGGCAAGAACTTTACCGTCACGGTGATTAATGACGCGCTGCCCGAAACAGATCCACATTTCACGCTGCTCGAACATGAGAGCAAAAGTAATATTCTGTCGAGCGGTTTCGACCACGCCCGTGAATGTGAAGACATCAACGTCAGCATCCGCGATAACGACGCGCCAACCGCGACGCCAACGCGCACCGCGACTCGTACCGCGACGCGTACAGCAACCGTGACGAACACGCCGACCGTCACGCTGACGCCGACCGTCACCAATACAGCGACGAGTATGCCGACGGAAACGCCGACGAGTACGCCGACGGAAACGCCGACCAGCACGCCGACAGAAACGCCGACCAGCACGCCGACAATCACGCCGTCGTTAACCAACACGCCGACCAACACTGCCACCCTTACGGCGACGCCAACCAGCACGAACACCCCGACACGCACGCCGACGCGCACCAATACGTCAGCACCGCGCGGGATTTCGTTCCAGAATAACCCTGTCGCCGGAGTCGAAGGCGCGATCGTGATGCCGATTGTCCGTCTGATCAGCCAGCCGCCCATCGGTGAACAAATCACCGTCACGGCGATGGTCATCGATGGTCAAACGACACCGATTACGCTGACACGTCTGTTCGATGGCACCAACTGGAACATCGGCAAGTCTTTCAATATTCAAATCATCAATGACGCCATTGATGAAGGCACCATGTATACCGGAGTCGTGATGTTCTCGGTCAGCAGCAGCAATCCTGCCAGCGCATGGAATTTGGGCGTGCAGCCGAATTTCGTCACCGTCAACATCACCGATAACGACTAACGATACGCAAAGGGCGACGTCTGTTGGGTCGCCCGTCATATCTATATCACGTTTTGTAGGGGCAGGTCTTAGACCTGCCTTTTTTTGCGCCGATAGGCAACTCAACTAAAGTTTAGAAATGGAAAGGTGTTGACTCTTTTGGTTTTACCGTGCCTGTATTTCTTCCGCGCCAGTAGCAGCGCCGCCGCGCGTGGTATCACGCATCGCCTCGATGGTCGATTGCAGATCATCAATTTGCGTTTGCTGCTCGCTGATCGTCTGTTCAAGTTCGGTGATGCGCTGGTTATCGCCACCGTTGAAGAACGGCAGTTGATCGAGATTGGCGATCAACGCCAGCGCCAGCAGCAGCAGACATGCGACCAGCGCGATATCTTCCCACACATCACGCAAGCCACGCCGCGCGACCAGATGCACTTCGCTGGTATCGACGAACCCAACAATCGGCACTTCGCCGTATAAATGCACCGCCGACCATCCCGGCATCATATTCGGGATGAAACGCAGCGATTTATCGATTTTGCGGCTGGCATCCGCCATCGTGTAAATCTTGATGGCGTGACGTGACGGATTTTTGTAGACGCGCAAATCACGCTGCACGCGGTATACGCCGCGTACCCAGCGCGGGTCTTCTAAAGATGGCGCGGGCAAGCGCGGGACAGCGGGCGTTTGCGGCATCGGCGCGCCAAACAAACGTCCGACAAAACGCGGCGGTGGATCATCATCATCGCCATCCGTCGGTAAATTGGTACGTCCACCGGGCAAATTGCCGTAGGGCGATTCATCGGATTGTTTTGGCGTGGGAAACGGAAATGGGTTGAGCGGACGCAAAAATGATTTATCGGTCGGCTCGCCGGGACGCCGTTCGTTTTTATCCGCGTCGCCATCATCCAGACTGGAGAGATCGAGGTCTTTATTGACGAAATCATCGAAGGCGTTCGGACGGTTCTTGCCGTCGTCTGCGCCACCGTCGGCAGAACCGGGAGGCGGAAGGCTGGAATCCGACACAAGTTTGCTCCAAAAAATCCTCGCCGCGCGCGCGCACGACGATACTATTATGGTGGTAACTCTATTTATCAATGCATCCCTTGATTATCCTCTGAGTAGTGCGCCAAAATCAAGTACGCGCTGGTACACTTGACAATTTATTCATAAGTGTCGAACCCGCGTTCATGGAGACTGTATGCGACTTATAGACCCCGCGCCGTTGACGTTCGATCCCGAAGCCAGCGACCTTGACCTACATTTTCATCCCAAACTTGTATTTCGAGGTGCGCATGGGGAATGCTTCGGCGTTTATATCTATTATCATACGCTTGTGCAAGTCGTCATGTATCCCGATGGTGAAGCACGAAACCATACTTGGTTTTCACTTGATTACGATTTGAAGCCTACAGGTTATTCGCGTCAACTAGGATTATTTTTGGGATTTCGATGGGATTGGGAACGTTTAGGATCAAAGTTCACTATTGATATAAAACCGGATATTGTCAAGCTGATTCATATTGATGAAGCAACGACTGCGCCCATCTGGAGTTTGCATATCGATTTACGGAACGCGGCGCTCACCTGGTACGATAGCGAAGACCGCGTGTTCGCCGCCGATATTCCAGTCGGTGCGTATACGTATGACGCCGATGGACGCTCCGTTAGTCATCATATGCTGCACCGCCCCAACGAGCATTATTACGGCTTTGGCGAAGTCGCGGGTCCGCTCGATAAAGCCGGAATGCGAATTCGCATGTCGCCGCGCGATGCGTTGGGCTACAACGCCGAAACGAGCGATCCGCTTTACAAACATTTTCCGGTTTATACCACGTTCATCCCCAAAATGAACCTGATGTACAGCATGGTGTATGACAACTTTAGCGAGACCACGTTCGATTTAGGCAAAGAGATCGATTACACCAAGCGCGCGCGCTACCGATACTGGCGCGCCGAAGATGGCGATATTGATTACTATCTGTATATGCCGACTGCTGTTATAGACGAATCAGACTCCGCTCATCGTGGTCACAAGCATCTTTACGATCCGCATAATACTGACATGGGAATGACCGGACGTAGTGCCGATATTCCCGATTGGGCATTCGGTTATCTCGGTTCAACCATGAGTTATACCGAAGCGCCGGACGCGCAAGAACAACTGAAAAAGTTCGCAGATTTGTGCAAGCAGCACGATATTCCGTGCGATTTGTTTCATTTATCGTCGGGTTACACGACGGGCGACGACGGCAAGCGCTACGTCTTTACCTGGAATCGCGCGAAAATCCCTGATCCCAAAGCGATGATCGACTATTTCCACGATCACGGCATTCGAGTCGCCGCTAACGTCAAGCCGCATTTGCTCGCCACCCATCCGTTCTACGATGAAGTCGCGGCGTTCGGTGGATTTATTAAAGCCTCATCTGCGCCCCCTCTCGTCACTGGGTTGGGCGGTGAGGTTGACACTCAACCGACAGGGCTGTCGCTACAGGCGCACGACCATGCGCCCGCCCGCGCCCAGTTCTGGAGCGGCGGCGCGGGGACGACCGAAGACGGGTCGCTGCTCGACTTTACCAACCCACGCACATACGAGTGGTGGAAAACCAAGATCAAAGCGACGCTGCTCGCCTATGGCGTCGATGCGATCTGGAACGACAACAACGAATTTCAACTGCCGGACGATTCTGCGATCTGCGACGGGTTTGGCGATCCGATCAATTTGGGTCAAATGCGCCCGATTCAAACGCTGTTGATGGCGCGCGCATCGCATGAGGCGTTGAAAGAGTTCTACCCAGATCGCGTCCCATATGTGATCACGCGGTCGGGCGGATTCGGTATTCAGCGCTACGCCGGGACATGGAGCGGCGATAACAGCACGTCGTGGCACACGCTCAAGTGGAATATCCCGATGGGGTTGAGCCTGAGTATTTCGGGGATGCCAAACACCGGACACGACATTGGCGGCTTTTATGGCGACGCGCCCGACCCCGAACTGTTTTTACGTTGGGTGCAAAACGGGGTGTTTCACCCGCGCTTTTGTATTCATTCGTGGCACGCTGATGGCTCGGTTAACGAGCCGTGGATGTACCCGGACGTGCTGCCGCACGTGCGCGCGGCGATCAAGCGGCGCTATCGCTTGATCCCATATTTCACCCGAACAATGAAAGAGGGCGGACTGCTTTTGCGTCCGCTTGTATACGAATTTCCGCACGACGAGCGCACGTATACCGAGTCGTTCGATTTCATGTGCGGGCACGATCTGCTCATCGCCAGCATCTTTGAACCGGGCGCGCGCGAACGCACAGTGTATTTGCCGCGCGGCGCGATATGGCGCGACGCCTATACGCGCGAGATGTACGAGGGCGGGCAAACCGTCACTGTCCCCGCGCCGTTGGATTATATTCCGGTGTTTTTACGCGATGACGCGGCGTTAGCGTTGTGATGCTGCCCAATCGAGCAAGACCTGCGTACCGTTCGGCAGCTCATCCTGCGTGGATGTGGGCTGCGGCAGCGTGATCGTGAAAGCGGTGCCGACGCCGATTTGACTTTCTACATTGATGACGCCGTTGTGCGCGATCACGCAGTCGCGCACCAGACTCAAGCCGACGCCTGTGCCCATGACTGATCCGACGTTGCCGCCGCGATAAAATGGCTCGAATAAATGACGCAGATCGTCTTCGGGGATGCCAATGCCATGGTCGCGCACGGTGATACAAACATCGTCGTGCATACGCCATGCTGTGATCCCGATCATGGTGTTATGTGGTGAGTATTTGATCGCATTCGTGAGCAGGTTAATCAATATGCGGTGCATGAGCAGATTATCAACGACAACGTTGGTCATTTCGGGCGTGGAGTCGATGATGAATTCGTGATATTTACCGAGCGTGAGGTGCAGTTCGGTGACAATGCTTTTGACCAGCACCGATAAATCCAGCGCGATTGGGGTCAATGGAACATGGGTCATCTGTGTACGCAGCGCGATCGTCATATCTTCCAACAGCGTCGTCATCCGCTTGACTTGGGCTTGCGCTACCCCTAATCGTTCAACTTGTTCTGATTCAGACAGCCTTGTGCCATATTTACTGATCATCTCGAACGCCATGTTGATGATCGAGAGCGGTGTGCGCAGTTCATGCGTGACCATACGCAAAAAATTTGCGCGGAGTTCACTCAACTCACGTTCGCGCGCTAGTTCTGTCCGCACGATTGCCAGTTGATGCTGCACTTCTTCTGATCGTAAGCGCGCGGTCGCATCATGACCGACCGCCAACAGTTCGATGACGACGCCGTCGTTGTCGGTCAGCGCCTGGTCGATCCATTCGACACACGCATAATTGCCGTCTGGCTTACGCACCGTTTGAATTTCGATGCGCGGGGTTTTATGAATGACCTGCCAATGAATATGCAACAAAATTTCGTCGTGGCGATTGGGAAGAAACAGATCGATAAAACGCCGCCCGACCAGTTGATCGCGCGTCAACCCAAAAAACTGACAATACGCATCATTGACGTATGTCACTGTACTATCGGGCAGATAACAACAAATCAGTTCCGTTTGATGTTCGGTGATCGCGCGGTAACGCTGATCATTCCACGCCGCTGGAAACGGGGAGATCATCAGTGCCCCCTACAAAACATAAGCGAGAGGTTACAACATCTCTCGCTTGACCCGATACGTCATTAAATCTTAGCATACGTAGCATAAATTGCAAATGTGTCGTGTTTTTAGCACGCCAGCCGGACGCCGAACGCCTGCAAAATTTGCCATACTATCGGGATGCGATCCCACAAGCAGTTGGCATCGACCAAAATCAAGCCAAGCGATGTCGCGCAGCAGCAGAACAAGCCCAAACCGGCGCAGCCGATCACGATCCAGCGGGTGGTGCTGCGCGGCGTTTCGTCGCGCATCGCCACTGGGTCATAATCGCCACCCATTGCAGGCAGCGCGCCGGATGATGGCGACGGGGCAGCGGTATAGGGCGATCCACCAAACTGCTGGGCACCATAACCAGCGGGTGATGGCGGCGAATAGCTTGGTGATGCGGGGTCAGCAGAGCCATAGCCGCCGATACCGCCCTGTGGATTTGGATTATAGGTATAACTTTGTGCGGGTGCGCTTGGTGCTGCGGGCGTGCCGCCCATCGGCTGCACACCTGCTGGAATATTGTTCGGCATGGGTGCAGGCGGCGGTGCGTTGGGCGAAAGCGGTGGCACGGGGTTCATACCGCTTGGCTGGGCAGGAACCGTCCCACCGAGTGGTACCGCCATCTCGTAACCGAGCGTGACCGTTTCACCTAAGCCAACCATATCCCCGTTGCGGAGCGCGCGCGCACCTTGCACGCGCTGCCCGTTGACAAACGTGCCGTTGGTCGAGCCTAAATCCTCGATGGTGGTTCCGCCGGGCGTCCGCGTAATTCGCATATGATGGCGGCTGACTTCGGGGTCATTAATCACAATATCATTGGTGATGTCACGCCCCAACGTGATGATATCTTTGTTGAGTTCGTAAGTCTGGTTGGGTTGTGGACCCCGCCGCACGACCAGACGGAAGCTGTCGCCTCCCTGTATCATCGCCGCCTCCTAAAGATTCCGATGGGGAATATCCCCTTTTATAACACCGTTGTAGCATAGCTTAAGCCGCGATTTTCGGCAAGACTAGCGCCACCTTGCGATTGTCCTATGATAGAACGAAAAATAACGGCAAGCGCAAAGCAAGATGCATTTAACCGCACAGGACGCAAAAAGCGCAGACAACGCTAAAATCGGTGCGTTGTCTGCGATTCAGGCTTTTTGCGTGTAGAATGCGCGGTATTTTACAAGTCGTCTACAGGATGTCATCCAAAATGACTGATTTTATCCAACCGCATCCGCTCATCAATGGTGTGATGCTCGTCATGGTTCGCGCGTTCAGCGATGATCGGGGACGTTTTCGAGAGGCATTCCGGCGTGAATGGTTTCCGTCCGCCGATTTTACGCAGTTGCAATCGAATCACAGCGAGAGCAAAGCAGGCGTGTTACGCGGGCTGCATTATCATTTGCGCCAGGTCGATTATTGGTACGTGCCTACTGGCACAATCCGCGTTGGGCTGGCAGATTTGCGCCCATCATCACCGAGCTATCGCCAAACGGCGACGCTCGATGTGGGCGAGTCGGCATCGCTCGGCGTGTTCATCCCCGAAGGTGTCGCGCATGGATTTTACGCGCTGACCGACGCATCGATGATCTACTACGTCAACCAGTATTACGACGGTGGCAGCGACGAAAACGGCGTGATCTGGGATGATCCCGATCTCGGCGTGGTATGGAACGTGACAGCGCCGCCGATTTTATCACCGCGTGACGAGACCAATCTACGATGGCACGACATCGCGGCGGAAAAACTACCGCACCGCTAAAAACCTAACGCACGGGTGCAAAGAAAAGGAGAAAGACGCAAGAGAAATGGTCTTGCGTCTTTGCGTTGAATCTTTTCGTTTTAGACCTCCGCCGCGTCATTATCCGATTGCGCGCCGCTTAGATAACCGCTCAGCCATTTCAGGACATCGACGGCGCTGCCCGGTTCTTGTTCGCCGCCCATCAAGGCGCGGTCAAGATCGTCGTTGCGGCGCACTAAGCCGGGCTTACTGCGGTTATCGCCCAGCGTCGCGACCAGCGTCGCTAATTCTTTAAGGTTATTTGCCAAAATCGTGCGCGCGTGTGGGCTGAGTTCGTCGGCGCGCGCATCAAGTTCGGTGCGTACGGTGAGCGCATCGAAGGGCGAGCCATGCTTGGCAGAAGGATCAAACGCGGCGGAAAAAGCTTGCAGCATATCGAACGTTTCACCGACGGCAGCGGCGAATTGTTCGAGCGTGCGCTTGCCGATCAAGCGGCGCACGGATAGCACCGTCGTCGCAATCGCGCGCAGGTCTTCAAGTTCTTTTTTGCCGTCCAACGCCTTCTCCAACCGAATTAAGCGTCCGCCGTTTTGAGCGCGCACAAAACCACGCCACCAACTGATCAACAACGTGCGCGCGCCCGAATTCCATGCGGTTTTGGCGTGCAGCCTTCCCACGCGCTCTACAAACAGCGCCTCGTCCTCTTGCGCTTCGAGCACAAGGCTCAAACGGCGCACGGCGACGCGCGCGATCAAATCTTCTTTGGCGTCGGCGGCGATTTCGACCATATGCCACAACACATCCGCTTCAACCGTCAGTTCGGGGTGATACTGAATCGCGCGTGCCAACTGCGCCATCATCAAAACGGTCGTCTTGTTCCATTCCCATGCGCGCAGCAGCGCCGCAAACAGATCGACCGCACCCTGCGCGGGAATATCACCGTTGGCGACCATCTGCGAGATCAGCGCCAGCACATCGTTGACACTGCGACCCGCGTGGAACAACGCCTCGCCCGCCATCACGACCACATCACCGCGCACTTTGAGGCGGTGGATCAAGCGATGAAAGCGGTGATCTTCGCGGTTGGAAAGCGATAAACGTAAAAGCGTACTCAGCGTATCGGTCGCCAGCCAGTCCGCGCCGTCATCGATCCAGGCATCGATCAACATCGTCGGCGCGTAATCCCCGCCGACATGCACGACATTCGCGTTCGTGGTTTGAGCGTCGGGGGCGTGCATCAATGTCCATACTTGCTCAATCGCCGCTGGCGTTACCATTGCCGGGTGGCGTCGGCGCGTTGCCAACACCAGCGCGACCAGAAATAGATCGGCGCCATACACGCCAAGCAGCGCGACTGCCTCGCCTTCAAGATCGATCAAGGCGGCGCGCAAATTGTCATCGGGGAGTGCATCGAGCAGTGCCGAATCGTCCAGCAGTGCTTCAAGCACGGCTTGATTGCGTTTCGCGGTGATCATGATCAGCGCGGTCGCCAGGTCAGGCTCGCTGTGCGCACGCGGCTGTGCCATACTTACGCCGCGCGCAAAGGTCTCGCTCAAGCCGTAGGCGGCGGGTTCACGCCCGATCAGCTTGAGCCAATTGAGGACAGTCATCCAATCGCCGTCAGCGGTCGCTACTTGCAGCGAGGTATTGGCGGCGGCGTGTAAACGTGGCAGCCAGCGCTCGCTGAGTTCTGACGCCAAGCGCGCGCGCACGAATGCATAGACCGCGTCCGGCTCGATGCCAATGCGCTGCACCATCCAACCCCACAATTGATCATCGAGCGCGGGATCGGCGTCCATCGCGTGCGCGAGCAAGAGCGCAGTTTCGGCATCGCGCGTTTCCAACGCCAAATCGACGCCGCGCTTGAGGATCAATATGCGCGGTTCATCGCTGATCGGCGTCGCTGTCGGGTCAAATATCAGTCGCAGCGCGGTCTTGGTCGTATCGAGCGTGACCACTTCACCGGCACGCAGCGCACTTTCTAACATCGTCACATCGAACGACGGGGTTTCGGGCGCGGCGGGCGGATTATGATCGGTGGGGCTTCCGTTTTCCAAAGGCATTGGTTCCGCCATTTTCGGGTTCATCTTTACTGGAACGCCGCGCATTATAGCAGTTTCACAGATGAACCATGCAGGATTAAAGCGCTATCGACTCGCCATGCTAAAAAATGGGACAACATGTCATCCTCAGTGAATCACGAGACCTTATTTTTGCCCTCATCCTAAATCCTTCTCCCTGAGGGCGAGGGGCAGGGGGTGAGGGCTGAAAACGGGGGGCATAGGTAAGGTGAAACAGTAATCCAAGTATCGAGTTATAGGTGGATTTGGAATTGGGTTCGATTACGGTAAATACCGCAGCCGCTGGATAAAATCGATGCTTTGCAAGCGGCGTTCGAGTAAAAATGTTAAATACCCGACCATGACGCGATCCGCGTCGCTGTGTACGCGCGACGGCACTTGCAGCGTCCGCACCGCCGTAAAATCGCTGCGTTGGATATGTCGCAGCAGTTTAAGCGCGTTGACGGTGATCGGCACGGATGACGATCCTTGCGTGGCGTGTTCAACACACACGACGCCGCCATCGGCATAGCTGAAAAACTGGTCTTGCGGCTTGACCGACTCGCCGCCGCTCGCGCACATATTCAACTGTGGGCGATACCCAAGCTGATCGAGCAGGTGTATTTCGTAGTAGCGCACCGCCAAGAGCGGATCATCGTCGTTGCACAGCCGCGCCAGCGTGTAATCGAACAACTTGAACAGCGCACTGCCGTCCTCGTCGCCCGTCAAAGTAAAGCGGTCGAGCAGTTCAGCGGCGTAATTGGCATATGCGCCGCGCGTCAAATCTTCGCGCAGCAGTTGATACGGCTCGGTCATTTCGCACTGGGCGAGGATGCCCAAATCGCGCCCGCGATGAATCAGCATCTCGGAGCGTGTGAACAGTTCGACATGCCCGGTCGTGTGGCTGGTCAGTTTACGCGCGCCTTTGGCGATCACATCGATCTTGCCGAAGCGCGGCGTCAGCACCGTCAACAGCCGATCCGACTCGCCAAAATCACGCCGTTTGATGATCACAGCAGCGGTACGAAATGTGCGCTGCGCACGGTTTGCGCTCACGGCGTGATATTCAGATAATCGGAACCGAAACCGTGCGGCAGCAGTCCGCTCAGCGTCCCGTCATAGACCACGCGCTTGTCCATATCGGTGGCGATCACCCGTAGTTCGGGGGCGAACTCGTATAACATCTGGCGGCATGTCCCGCACGGACACCCGCCATTATGCGTCACCACCGCCAACGCGCTGAATTTACGCTCGCCGTCGCTGATCGCCTTGACGAGCGCGACCCGTTCGGCGCAAATCGTCGCGGGATACGCCGCGTTTTCGACATTGCAGCCGGTATAGACGATGCCATTCGACCCCAACAGCGCCGCGCCGACGGGATAATGCGAATACGGGATATAAGCGTGCGCCGACGCGGTGATTGCACTATCGAGTAAGTCATGGATTTGGGTTTCGTTGAGCGCGGTCATGTTGGGCTATCCTAAGTGGCGAAATGCCGTCCGTGCTTGTTTGTCGCTCTCACCACCGTTACCTGCGCGCGGGACGGCAAGTTTTTCATCGCGCGCGTCGTCGGCGTCTTGCTGCGCAATTTCGCTCGGCGTCGGCGGCGTTTTGCGCGTGATCAAGACTTTGCGAATACGGCGGTTATCGACTTTTTCGATACGCATGATCAAGCGGTCAACTTCGACCGTTTGCCCGACTTTCGGGACTTCACCCGTCTCGCTGTAGATATATCCGCCAAGCGTATCGTTGTCATCGGTTGAAAGTGATGTGCCAAGCTGCTCGTTCAGGTTATCGAGCTGAATTGCACCATCGACTAAGAAGGTATCCGGCGTCAACTGCACCAGCTCGATATCCTCGTCCTGGTCGTATTCGTCTTTGATGTCCCCGACGATTTCTTCAACCAGGTCTTCAATCGTCACCAAGCCCGCCGTGCTGCCATATTCATCGACGACAACGGCGATATGAATGTTATTGACCTGCATCTCTTTGAACAAGTCGTCCGCTCGTTTACTTTCTGGGACGAAATGTACCGGTCGCATCGAATCGCGGATGCTGCGCTGTGCCAGCACGCCCTGATACACCGCGTTGAGCAGGTCTTTGGCATACAACATGCCTTTTACGTCGTCGATTTCGTCGTCGTATACCGGGATGCGCGAATGTCCGCTATCCACGATCAGCTTGAGCGCGGCTTGAATCGGCTCGTCGATTTCGACGGCGGTCACATCGGGGCGCGGAATCATAATCTCGCGTACCGAAATTTCGTTGAATTGCAGCACCGAGTAGATCATGTCTTTCTCGTCGCTTTCAATCGTGCCGCCGCGCTGCCCAACATCGACCATGGCGATGATTTCTTCTTCGGTGACGTGTTTCTCCAACGCCTCGCCGCCGCTCACGCGTGACGCCAGCGTTTGAATACCTATCAAGACAAGCACAACGGGTTTGAACACCCACACGAAGAACTGTATAATCGTCGTCGATGACGGCGCGAGTTCATCTGCGACCGCCCGCCCCCAGGTCGAAGGGAGCAAATCGCCTGCGATATACAACACAAACGCGGTCGGAATCAGGACGAGCAAATACACAGCGATCGGGCTCATCGATGTTGTAGCGGGTGCGCCATCGATGATCGACTGAGCAATACCGATTACACTGATCGCTACCACTCCGAAACGTAAGGCTGTCAATAGAATATGCGTGGTGACATAAAGCTGAGGGAGGTTTTCAAGCAGTTTAAGGGTACGGCGCGCGCTTTTTTCCCCCGCGTCGTCTTTTTCCTTCAACGCTGTCCAACGGCAGTTGGTTAGCGTCGCATACGCGAATTGCACGCTGCCGTGCAAAGCGATGAGCAAGCCAACATAGAGTAGGCTTGTTAAAATGTCCTCGTCCAAGTTATCCTTTCCTCATCAAATCGGCGCGAGATACCCCTGTCTTTAGGCATGGGGAGGGATAGCGCCTTGCCCTTTCTTATAGGTGTATCCCCGAAGGGAGACCGTTTTTTAAGTTACCTATGGAAAACGGTCAAACCTGCTCCGCTTGCGCGGGGTAAAGTTTACCTCGACAATGTTATGCGGTAGTTTAGTGTGAACGACACTGTTTGCTCCCAAGCATTCTGTTTAATCGTTCACCGCAGCGTTCGGAACTGGTGAGGCATTCCGAAGTGCCTATGTATTTACCGCTAACGTAGCCCTTGCGGGCTGAGTCTGGTAAGCATTAGGGCTAAAAGCCCCCGCCTTTAG
>JBBRAA010000006.1:0-106289 GCA_038207205.1 Aggregatilineales bacterium | reverse complement strand
GGTTCCAAGTGAGCAGCGACCGCAAACCCAAGTCGCAGCCCCATGCCGCTAGAATAACGTTTTACAGGCGTATCAATAAACTGTTCAACTCCTGCAAAGTCAATGATTTCATCAAACTTACGGGTGACTTCAGCACGGGTCATGCCTAAAATCGTGCCGCTAAGGTAGATGTTTTCCCGCCCGGTGAGTTCGGGATGAAAACCTGTTCCCACTTCGAGCAGCGCCCCCACTCTACCCTTTAGATAAACGGCGCCTGTCGTCGGTTCGGTAATGCGGGAAAGGATTTTGAGCAGCGTACTTTTCCCTGCCCCATTGCGCCCAATAATGCCTAATACTTCGCCGCGCTTGACTTCAAATGAAACATCATTCAAAGCCCAAAAGGTATTTGAGAGATCGTCATGTTTGGCTGAAAGGCGGCGGAAAGGTGCGCGAACAGTTTGAACAATCGCCTCGCGAAACGTCTTATATCGTTCCTGTTTCCCGCCAATGCGATAGCGCTTACTAATCTTGTCAACGCGCACAACTACATCTGACATACTTACACCACATCCGCGAAGGTTTTTTCCATCCGGCGAAAATACATTGCCCCAGAAATCAGGAGAGCAAAAGCTGTAATAACTGAAACAAAAAGCATAGGTCCCGGTGGCGTTGTTCCCAAGAGTGCCCAGCGAAAGCCCTCAATCACGCCCACCATGGGATTAATCCCATAAAGGGTGCGCCAAGGTTCTTCTAGCAGCGTGCTGGAATAGACAACGGGTGAGGCAAACAGCAGCACCTGAACGAGAAAGGGCACCGCGTAACGAATATCACGGTACTCAACGTTCAAGGCGCTGAGCCATAATCCAACACCTAACGCAGTGACCAACGCGAGCAATAGAAACAAAGGTAAAAAGACAACAGCGATTGTTGGAACAATTCCGAAAATCAACATTAGCACAAGAAGCACGATGAAGGCAATGGCAAAATCGACAACTCCACCCAATATACTTGCGATTGGTATCGCCAATCGCGGGAAATAGACTTTACTGAGCAAATTCGCGTTACCGACCAAGCTGTTTGAGGATTCGCTTAACGCGTTTGCGAAGAATGTCCATGGCAGCAGGGCGGCATAGCTGAACACTGGATAGGGAACGCCATCCGAGGCGATTTGCGCTAACCCGCCGAAGAAAATGCTGAAAATCACCATCGAGAACAAAGGTTGAATAATGGCCCATGCAGCGCCAAGAACGGTCTGCTTGTAACGTACAGAGATATCGCGCCACGCTAGGAAAAAGATGAGATCACGGTATTCCCAGAGATTCCGTAGATTAAGTGATACCCATCCTTTTGAAGGACGGATAATAATTGACCAGTTTTCTTGTTCGATGAGCGATTGCTCCTGCTGCATAGTCTTGTCTGTTCCGTAATTTAATCGAGGATCTGCGATTTACGCTGCGGATGCCAATGCTGCCAGCGACCACACACGCGACCAATGTATCTTACCACGCTGGAACTGCTCAAACAATTTTGCTGCCGCATCTGCTTGAAAAAACCCCGCATCAGCAGCCTGAGAGATTGCCTCGCTGGTCTGTTTAGCCAATGCTCCACGCAACCACACCGCAAACGGAAACGTGAACCCCTGCTTATCCCGCCGATCCAGCACGGTTTGCGGCAGCATCCCCGCCATCGCTTGAGCAAGCAGCGGTTTTGGACGTGGATCATCCAGCGCTTTATGCCGTGATGGCAGCCGCAGCGCATACGCCACAAGCTCACGATCCAGCAGCGGGACGCGCACTTCTAAAGAATGCGTCATGCTCATCACATCGGTATCCCTCAGCAGTTGATGATGCGTGTAGGTACGAAGCTCGGCACGACTTACCCAGTTGAAAGCGTCGCCACCATTGACCAACGCGCGTTCATTGACGTGGCGCACAGCATCAAATTGCGCCGCAGCCCATAGATCAGGATGCACCAACCGCTGCACTTCGCGCGGAGCGAACAAGCCACGCCGCGTAAGATAGGCGCTTGCCAACGATGCAGGCTGCCGCAAAGCATCTTGCACGCGCGTCCAGCGCTGACGTGTAGGCAGAAGTTGCATGGCTGTTTCCGCCGCCCATGCCCCACCGGGAATGCGCTGCGCCAGCATCAACGATGAATACATGCGCGGTACATCGCCAAAGGTATTAGGATAGCCGCCAAACAGTTCATCACCACCCAAACCTGATAGCGCCACCGTTAAACCCGCTTGCCGTGCCGTTTGCGAGACAAAGTATGTGTTGACACCATCAAGCGATGGTTGATCCATCGCCGTGAGAATGTGATCAAAATCGCGCAGCACATCATCAAAGGTGATCACGCGCTCGAAATGCTCTGCGCCAACCGCATCCGCAACCGCGCGCGCATACGACGCTTCCGAATAGGCATCTTCGGCAAAAACCATCGAACAGGTACGAATTGCGCCGTTCGTCGCCTGTCGCATCAGCGCGACCACGCTGCTAGAATCCAAACCGCCGCTCAAAAATGCGCCCAACGGTACATCACTGACCAATTGAATCCGTACGGACTCCGCGAGTAGTTCACGCACGCGCTCAACGACTTCATGATGCGACTGTGGTTCAATCGTATCGTGCGGCAGTGACCAGTAGATGGTTTTATGTAAGGCGTGGGGCTGCACCTGAGGCAGAGTAAGGTAGGTTGACGGCTCCAGCGCGCACACACCATCATAAATCGTATGCGGATTAGGCACGCTGCCCATCAACAGGTAGCCCACCAAACCTGCTGGGCTGACATTGCGGCTGACCAAACCCGAAGCCAGCATCACTTTCAACTCAGAGGCAAACACAAAAGCTTCCGGTGTTTGACAGTAATACACCGGCTTGATGCCCATGTGATCGCGCGCGATCAGCACTTGCGCGCGACCGACGCGCCGATCATAAATCGCCAGTGCAAACATGCCGCGCAGCTTGGCGATTACATCGCTGCCCCACGCATGATAACCATGCAAAATCACTTCTGTATCGCTGGATGAGCGAAAAGTATAGCCGAGTCGCTCTAAATCAGGACGTAGATCATCAGTGTTATAGATTTCGCCATTGTAAGTGATCCAAACATCCTGCTCAGCGTTGGTCATGGGCATGTGACCCGCAGGTGATAGATCGCGGATTGCAAGGCGACGGTTGACTAAGCCCACACGTCCATCAGGATTGATATATATTCCGCTATCATCGGGTCCACGATGCGCCATGCACGCGTCCATCGCCTGCAAGCGCTCCGCGAGATCAGGCATTATAATGCCTGCTTGCAAAATAATGCCGGCAATACCGCACATTTATTGAAGTTGTCCTATCGCTGATCACGCATGATTTTGTGATTTAACGCCGTAATACACCCAGCAGACCCCGTTTTTTCTCTACCTTACCGTTGCCGTTGGGCGTGGACTTGGGCGCATACTGATAGTAGCCATACCCATAGCCGTAGCCATAACTGTAACGTCCGCTTTGCTCATCGGGATCCAGGCGATTCATGACAGTGCCTTTAATTTCCACGCCAATATGCCCGAACTGTTCTTTGACCTGAAGCGCCGCACCGCGTCGCGTGCGCCGTCCATCAATCACCATGATCACATCCGCATCCGAGACAGAAGCGATCACCGAGCTGTCAGTGAACAGCAGGGCTGGCGGCGTATCAATAATGATGACATCGACATTGCTGGCTGAGCGAAAAACGGAAATCCAGCGCTGCATCAGCACCGAGCCAAGAATCTCGGTTGGGTTCGACGGTACAAAGCCCGTCGTGATCACACGCAAACGCGGGACTTGGGTCTGCTGCAAGCAGTCATTCAGGCTTTTGATAGCTTTGCTGTTGCCGTCTTCAATATCACTTTCACCGTGATCAGCAAGCAGCAGCGTTGTCAGCCCAACTTCATTAGACAGCCCAAAAATGTCGTGGATTTTGGGGCGGCGTAAGTCGGCATCAACCAGCAGCACCTGAACACCCGCCATTGCCATCGTCACGGCGAGATTAGCCGTCGTGACACTTTTCCCTTCTGACGGTCCCGGACTGGTCACGACAAAAACAGACTTTTTGCTATTTTCATTGGCAGTGAACATTAAATTGGTACGCAGCCGCCGATAGGCTTCGGCTTCTGGTGACATCGCTTCGCGGGATGTGATCAGGCGTTCCCGATAGGAAGCGTCGCGCCGCGCAAACTGCGGAATCGCCCCTAACACCGGAACCGAAAGCGTCTGCACCGCCACTTCAGGGGATTTAATGCGATCATCGAGATATTCGATCAGCAAAATTACGCCAATGATGATCAGAATACCCACCACCGCACCCGTAAAGGTGTTCGAGACCACGCCCGTACCACTGGGATTAGACGGCACAACCGCACGCTCGACAATGTTCAGCGAGTTCGAGCGCTGTTCAATGCTGCTGATCGTCGTTTGAAACTGGGCGATGGTCGCCGTTGCTGCGTTGATCTGGTCGATCAGCACTGTACGAAGCTGCGTAATCCGCGCAATTTCTTCTGGATTTTCCGTCGCGCGAAGCTGGTCGTCGTAGTTGTTCACCATTTCGCGCTGTGTCGTAACCTGTTCCGCCAATTCAGTGATTTGTTGATTAGCAAAAGCGGCTTGGCGCTGTTGTTCTGGGGTGATGTTATTGGAGCTGCGTAGGATCAGTTCTTCGGCGAGTGTGTTGGCAATGCTGCTTGCCAAAATCGGATCGGTGTAGGTGACTTGCAGTTCCACCATCGACGTACCGGGCGGCACGGTCGTGCGGAAGGTGCTGGCTAATGCGGGCGGACTCATCCCCAAATTCAGCCGATCACTGACCGCTTGCAGCAGGTCGCGCGTATCCAGCAGCTTGATATAACTTGGCGCCAAATCCATGCCCAGTCGTAGATCGCCGCTGGTGACATTCTGCTGCTCAATCGAGCGCCCAATTGAGATGATCGTGCGCGTCGAATACTGCGGTGGACGCTGCGCTGCGACAACAAAACTGATGCCGCCGCCAATGAATGCCGCGACCAAAATGAGCCACAGCCATTTACGAAATATGCGAATGTACTCTTGAAGCTCCATCAGTTCGCTTTCTCAAAGCATTCTGGCATCAACTAATCAGTGAATGGCTCGGCTGCCGCGTTGGCTAACATTTTCTGTGCAGTGTATATCACACACCTTACGCAAGCCCCTCGTTTTCAGCCCTCACCCCCTGCCCCTCGCCCTCAGGGCGAGGGGTGAAAAACCGTCGCGGAAGGGGAAGTCCTTCTCCCTGAGGGAGAAGGACTTAGGATGAGGGCAATCTGCGTGTGATTATATTATACAAAATTCCAGACATATCAACACCCGTTACGTTTTTACTCACACAACGTAGACAGCGACAATCACTCGACCGCGCCGCACCTGTTCCGGGCGCCGATCATATTTGCGCGTCATTTCGATGCTGACGTGACCGACAATATCGGCAATCGTCGCCATAGCGACGCCCGCATCAAACAGATTGCTCACCAATGTGCAACGCCTCACAACCATATCATACACGGCTTGTGTCGTTAATGGACGATCTGCGAATTTACTGTGCTTATTAATCAGGACGAACGGCGGTGTATCTTTATCGTTGGCTAAATTCACCCCCAGCCAGCGCTGAAGCGCCAGCAGTACGCCGCGCTCAGCATTGCTTTTGCCCAACACGCGCAGCGCGCCCGCATTGAAATCGCGGATACGTAGGCTGACCAGTTCTTCATGGCGCAGACCATAGGCATACAGGTCGCAGGTGCGACTATGCCAATTGATCGGTGCGCACGCCGAAAACCTGCGCGATGTTTTCCAGCGTTGCGCGCATGGTGCGGCGCGCGGCGACCTGACAACGATCATCTATACAGGCAGCGCATACGGAACGAATAGGTTCTCCAAACCCACGTTGATCCCGCGCATCGTCGAGCATTTAGACGTAATGTTCAACAGCTAATTTCGACCGCGTACGCTGGCGCGTGCCGCCCCTCTCCGTATTGAGCGTGGAGAGGGGAAAACGACCCGAAGTATTCAGGCAATAATGGGATGTTCGTCGCGCGGCTGACCAAGATAGGCGCGTTCGAGTTCGACAATTTCGGGGTCAAGTTTGGTGAACAGGGGTCCCGGTTCGCGTAATGCCTGACCCGGTCGCAAATTCGATTTTGACCATTTACCAATGGCGGACGATCCGTCATACACGAGTGCCTGATGTGGGCGTGTCGACTCTTGATACTCGACGATATTGAGCTGACCAAATAACTGTCCGTCATACCCCAAATACTCGTGTACCGCTTGCGCACTGAAGGGCAAAAACGGCGACAAAAGCGTCTTGAGGTTATCAATGACCCGTAACGCAGTGTATATAGTACGGGCGGCGTCCTCCGGGTGTTCTTTGATGGTTTTCCACGGCTCCTGTTCGCTTAAGTACAGGTTGGCTTCGCGGGCGATGCCCATCGCCACGTTGAGCGCTTCACGCAGCTCGACCTTTTCAAGCAATGCGCCGACTGTTTCGAACCCTTGTTCTGCCAACGCGATCAACGTTTCGTCGCGCGGCGTCAAAATATCATACGACGGCACGACGCCAGCGTAGCGCTTATAAGCGAAGCTTAACGACCGGTTGACAAGATTGCCCCACGTCGCCACGAGTTCATTGTTGACGCGGCTCAAGAAGCCATCCCATGCAAAATCGGTGTCGCGCGATTCGGGAAAAACGGCGGCAGTGTAATAACGCAGCGCGTCTGCCTGATAGCGTTCGAGAATATCGGGCGCCCAGATTGCCCAGTTGCGACTTTTGCTGAACTTGTCGCCTTCGATGTTCATAAACTCGTTGGCGGGCACATCATACGGAAGCTGTAAGCCTTTTTCACCATCGTTGTAGATACCGTCGATGCCCATCAGTTCCGCTTGCCAGATGATGGTATGAAACGGGATATTGTCCTTGCCGATGAAGTTGTAAATCTCGGCGTCGGGGTTATACCACCATTCTTTCCATACGTCGGGCTGACCGATGTTGTGCGCCCATTCAATGCTGGCGCTGAAATAACCGATCACGGCTTCAAACCATACGTATAGGCGTTTGCCCTCCCATCCAGCGAGCGGAACATTGACGCCCCAATCGATGTCGCGTGTGATCGGGCGTCCGCGCAAACCATCTGCGACAAAATTGCGGCTAAAGCGTGTGACTTGTGCGCGCCAGTGATGCTCATGTTTATCGAGATATGCGATCAATTCTTTCTCGAATTTGCTTAGATCGAGAAAATAATGCTCGGTCGTCCGCAAAATCAACTGCTCGTCAGGGTGATTGCGGCTGCGCGGGTTGATGAGTAAGGTCGCATCGAGCAAATTGCCGCAGTTATCACATTGATCACCGCGCGCATTGGCGTAATGGCAGATATAACACTCGCCTTCGACATAGCGGTCGGGCAAGAAACGTTTTTCGAGCTGGCTGTACAACAGTGTCTGTTCTTCTCGATACAAGAAGCCGCGTTCGAGCAAGCATGTGAAAATATCCTGCGAGACGCGGTGATGATTTTCGGTATCGGTGTGCGTGAACAAGTCGTAAGTGATGCCGAGTTTTTGCTGCGTTTGTAAAAAGCGCTCGTGATAATGTTCGAAAATCGAACGGGCGGTGACCCCACGCTTATCAGCTTCGACGCTGATCGGCGTGCCATGACTATCCGAGCCGCTCACCATCAAAACATGATTCCCTTTAAGACGATGATAGCGCGCGAAAATATCGGCGGGTAAATAGGCGCCCGCCAGGTGACCGACGTGTAGGTCGCCATTGGCGTAGGGCCATGCGACCGAAACGTGAATGTGCTTGGGCATAAAGTCGTTCTTCCTTCCGTAATGAGCGCTAATCGTAACGTATCCACATGAGCGGGCAAATAAAAAACCGCCTGTCACGAGGACAGACGGTTTTCATTGACATGTTAAACAATCATGCACACGGCACGATCAAACAGCCAACCCTCTGTCCGGTCGGAAAAGGCGGCTCATTCGCATGGTGACGCTGTTATTGGTGCAAGTATTCATGGTTGTCAGTATAGAAGTAGATTGGCGATGGGTCAAGTCCCCGCGTTTTGGCATGTCACTCCCCCAACCCCATTTCAGGAATCGATGGAAGCGCCTCTTGATACAGCCATCCATCGAAGAACGCTGCTAAATCATCCCCTGTGATCTCGTTAGCGAGCGCGATAAAGTCGTCGGTATCGGCGTTGCCGTAGGCATAACGCCCTGCCCATTCGCGCGCAATCTCGAAAAATGCGTCATCTCCAATACGCTCTCGAAGCGCGTGAAGCGTGAGCGCACCGCGCACATAGACGCTGGCATTAAACAGATCGTCGGCTTCAGGTACACCTGGTGGAATCAACTGGGCATCCTGAGCGAATTGATAATAGTCTCGCATTTGTTGATCGAGCAGATCGTCGCCGCCGTTATCATACGCGAGCCACAATTCTTCGGCATACGTCGCCCAGCCTTCGTTCAACCAAATATCCGACCAATCATTGACGCTCACACTGTTGCCAAACCACTGATGTGAGAGTTCGTGCGCAACAATCGCTTCATTATTGAACGGATCACCTTCTTCAAAGGCATCCGCACCGAATATCGAAAGCGTCTGTGTTTCTAATGCGCCGCCCAGTTCAGTATTCAACACGACGCTGCCGTACACGTCGAACGGATAGTCGCCGAACAACGTCTCAAAATAAGCGAGCATTGCGGCTTGATCCGCCAACGAATCGCTCACCAGTGTCGGTAGTTCTGACGCAAGATAATTGCGGATCGGCACATTGTTGATCGCCGTTGCTTCCATTAAATCAAAATCAGCGATGTTGATGGTAAGCAGATAACTCGCCATCGGCTGATTGACCTCGCTCACCGTCGTCGTTGTGTCGCCATTATCGATGATTTCGGTGACAACGCCGTTCATCGCCACATCGAAGGGTTCGGGCACGGTCACGCGCAGTGTATACGTGGCTTTATCGAGTGGATGATCGTTGACTGGAAAAAAAGTCGCCGCACCGTCGGGTTCGCTGACGACGAAAATGCCATCTCCATAAAATACCCATCCGGCAAAAACCGGCAGTGCGACACTGGTCGTCAATGTTGGTTCACCGCTGTAGCGAACCACAACGGTGAACAGATCACCCCGTGAAAGTATTTCTGCGGGGATAATCGTCAATTCTTGCCCATCGCGCGTGGTTTCGGCATAGCTATCGTTGACGCTGACATTGATATTTTCAAAGCCGATCAAATCGAGATTGAAGCTGCTCAGCGCTTGCGTGGCGGTCGCTTCCAGCGTGACGATGCCAGCGGTGATCAGGTTCTCTGACGGATCAACAGTAAGGTCAACGGTGTAGTGGCGCACGTCGTAGCCGCCATTGCCAAACGATGGATACAGCGAATCACCGATGCCCGGTGCGCCCGGCTGCGCGTCCTGTGCGTAAACTGATGTCAACGTGAATAAGCCAATATTGAACGCAAATATACCAAGAACGACTACAATTTTTCGCATCGACTATCTCCACTCACAACCTAACGCTACCTTATTTAACCACAAAAATCGCACAAGCAAAGATTCATGGCATCGTCCACAACATTAAAACGAAATGATTAATCTTAAGGGTTCGTAGTTCGAAACATTTGTATAGTTGAGGTACGGAGAAGATAAGCTGACATATCCATTTTGGCTTGATTTTCATTTTTCTCGTTCAGATTAGTTCAAGGGGATAAACTATCATGCGGCACTTTACTTGTTCTCCAGACGTAAAATTACTTGGCTACTATGTCAATGCGTTCGTGGATAACGCGCAGGGTGATGAGATGAGACCGATCATGGCAAAATTTGGGTTGGTAGACCTTGACCCAATGGGCGTTTATCCCGCGCTCAAATGGCAGGAAGCAATGAATGAAGTGGCACGAAATCCAAACCTGACCTCGAATTTTGTCGCTATTGGGATGAAAATCGGTGAGATCATTCCGGTTCCAGAAGAAATAGGGGAACCAACCTTTGAAAAGATGATAGTCGAATGGGGTCATGCTTACGATGTCGCGCATCCCGGCGGCGGCGCAGGCGCCATCGTCGCGGAAAAGATTGATGACAAGCATTGGCGCGCAATCCACACCGGCTTGTATCCCGACGACTTCATGTAC
The DNA here is from genome assembly GCA_038207205.1 of Aggregatilineales bacterium. Lineage (GTDB taxonomy): Bacteria > Chloroflexota > Anaerolineae > Aggregatilineales > Phototrophicaceae > Flexifilum. Next base: position 96,141 of record JBBRAA010000006.1, on the reverse strand, counting down.
GGTATTCAATACACGCTTGGCAAACGATTTTTGCCCAAGGGGACGCGCATGAAGGTATTTTACGATGATACGATCACACCGCGTGATAACGGCGGCACTGGCGATACCGTCATCCATACGAAGTGGGAATAACCGTACCACCCAGAGACGGACGGGCACTCGACCCGTCCGCCAACCCTCGATATCCTACCGTGCTGAACTAAACGCGACCGAGCGCCTGCGCCATCAGATTACCTAATTCGGTCGGGTTCGGGGCGACCAACGCACCCGCCGCTTCCAGCGCGGCGATCTTACCCTGCGCTGTGCCTTTATTACCGCTGACGATTGCCCCTGCATGTCCCATTTTCTTACCAGCGGGCGCGGTCACGCCTGCGATATAGGCGACAACGGGCTTCTTTTTTGGGTGGTTCTTAATAAAATCCGCCGCTTCTTCTTCGGCGCTGCCGCCGATCTCACCAATCAAAATCACACCTTCGGTTTCCGGATCATTGAAGAACGCATCCAGACAATCGATGAACGATGTACCCGGTACGGGGTCGCCGCCGATGCCGACGCAGGTTGACTGCCCAATCCCCTTTTCAGTCAGTTCAAAAACTGATTGATACGCCAGCGTACCAGAACGGCTGACGATACCGACGCTGCCTGGCATCGAGACTTGCGCGGGCGTAAAACCGATATTGCACTTGCCCGGACTGAGAATGCCTGAGCAGTTGGGTCCGATCAAGCGGACATTAGGAAAATCACGCTTGAGAAGGTTATACACATACGCTTCTTCATGCAGTGGAATATGCTCGGTGACGCACACTATCAACGAGACGCCGCCTTCCGCCGCTTCGATGACCGCATTCATGGCGAACTGCGCTGGCACGATGACGAATGAGGTATTCGCGCCCGCACCTTCGACAGCATCTTTGACGGTCGCGAAAATCGGAATACCTTCAACATTTTCACCCGCCTTGCGTGGGTTCGTTCCCGCGACAACCTGTGTCCCCTGCTCACGGTTGAGCAAGCCGTAATAGCGCCCTTGACTGCCCGTAAGCCCTTGTACGACGACTTTCGTATTTTGATCAACCCAGATCGACATAATTAACCCTTCGCCGCCAATTCTACGGCGGTGCGTGCCGCTTCGACCATCGTGCGCGCCATCATGACACGCTCGCTTAAATGCTGTTGCAAAATCGCGCGACCTTCTGCTGCGCGTGTGCCATCAATGCGGATGACGAGTGGCGCTTTCAAGGCAACACGACCCAATGCTTCGACGATGCCATTGGCAACTTTGTCGCCCCATGTGACACCGCCAAAAATGTTGATCAATATCGCCTTGACGTTCGGATCGGTGTTGATCACTTCGAGCGCCGCCGTCACAGTGTCGGCGCTCGCGCCGCCGCCGATATCCAGAAAATTCGCCGCGCTGCCACCGACCTGCTGCACAGTATCGAGCGTACTCATGGCTAAGCCAGCGCCATTGGCAATAATACCGACCGATCCATCCAGCCCGATATACTGCAACCCTTTTTCCGCAGCGAGTCGATCGCGCTCGTCCATCACGGATGTGCCCGCGAAATCCGCCCATTCGGGATGTTTGTACGCGGCGTTTTCGTCGAGCGAGACTTTGGCGTCAAGCGCGACGACACTGCCTTCGGGCGTCAAAATGATCGGGTTGATTTCGGCAAGATCGCAGTCGCCCTTGGTATATACGTCATACAAGCCCATGAGCAGCTTGACTGCGCCTTCACGTGCGGGTTCAGGCAAATTGGCGCGCGCGACCCAGTCACGCGTGACCGCTTCGGTCAAACCTTCGACCGGATTGACATGAATACGCGCGATCGCGTCGGGGTGATTTTCGGCAACTTCTTCGATCTCGACGCCGCCTTCGGCAGACAACATGCCGAGATACTGCTTAGCGCTGCGGTCGAGCGTGAATGAGCCATAGTATTCTTGGTCACGTCCATCAATCGACGCAATATCGGATGATTTTTCGATCCATACGCGGTTGACCGGATAGCCATGTGTATGCGTGCGATCCCAAATCGTCAAACTCAATACCTGCGCCGCTTTTTCGCGTACTTCGTCGGCATTCTGTGCGAACTGAATACCGCCCTGCTTGCCACGCCCGCCAATCTGAACCTGCGCTTTAATGACCACTGGGTACGACGCGATTTGCTCCGCGACGCGCACCGCATCATCGGGCGTATCGGCGTAATTGCCAGGTGAAACCATAACGCCATAGCGGGCAAAATATTGCTTGCCCTGATATTCGAGTAAATCCACGACTGTATATCCTCTCCGTAATTGCAGTCAAAAGTTGAAAGATTAAAGTTGAAAGTCAGCGATTACACTTTCAACGCTTAACGTTTCAACTTTTAGCCGCGTGCTTGTAGCGTAATTTTGACACATCGGAGACATGGCTAACAGGGGCTAGTCTTAATACTTGATCAACCGTAGATCCATTTCGCGTTCGATATACTGCCATTCTTCGGTATCGCGGAGCGTGCGCGTCATTCGTTCGAACGCCTCAGCATCTTCAGGCGCATATTCAAACCACGTCAAAAAATCGAACGGCTCGCCTAAATCACAACTGTGATGTAGTCGCCGCGCGATGGCGGGCAGATATTGCATCCCAATTTGAATATGATGCGAACGTTCTTCCATGATTGTGCGCCGTTCATCTTGTGCAAGTGCCCACCACTCAGCAGACTTTTTGACGGGAATTAGCGCGGCGCATGTCGCTTGCGGTCGGTCGAGTTCCGCTTGAATACGTCTAAGCTGCTGCCGTTCATCAAATCGGCGCGAGATACCCCCGCCTTTAGGCGTGGGGAGTATGTCACACCCCAAGACGTGGGCACGCCATGCCCGATAAAATTACTCAAGACAATGCACGAAACCTCATGCCCCTGGTTCGGCGGTCTCGGCGGGCGCGGCGGGTTCATCGGTCATCACAGGCACGGAGACTTCCAACGTTTCGACCGGAGCGATGACTTCTTGCGTGGCTACGGGCGCACTGGCTTCTAACGTTTCGACGGGCGCACTGACTTCTTGCGTGGCTATGGGCGCACTGGCTTCATCACCGCTTGCTGCCGCGCCAATCGGCGTATACCACACCAGATAAATCGTGACGCCGAGCACCGCCGTGATCAACCACAGTGCCAGCGTGATCTGCATCGGCAGCTTGATCGGCTCGAACTTAAGCGCCTTTGGCAGTTGATTTTCAAACCACATACGGATGACCAGCACCGTCGCAAACACTTGCGCGATGCCACCCGTGAGCAAATGGAGCGTCGGCAGCAAAATAAACGCGCGGTTCAGTCCATCAGGAAGCTGCGGTGCGACCGCTTGCGAATACGAGACCGCCATGACGAAGCCGATCAGCACCCAATTGAGGATCATGATCGTCGTCATGATCAGTTTGTGGTGGGGTGCGAACATTTTGCGGCGGGCGAACACGTAGCCGACCAACATCAACGGCACGAGCAGCAGGACATAGGCGACGAGCGTGAGATCGGACTTGAGCAGCGCGTCCGTCCCCAAGAAACCGGGTTGATCCATGAAATATGCGCTCCTGATTGGGCGGTAATGCGTTAATAATAAGGATTTGCGCGCATCATGCCAATCAGATGGGGTTAATTCGTAAGCAAGTAGTAAAAACTTCGCACTGCCTCGCGGATTGCACGGCGGGAGTGGTGCGCTATAATGACACGCTATGAATAAACAACCCGAACCCTTACCGTCGTCGCTGTATACCGAAGATTATTTTCGGACGGCGTGCGAAGGCTACGATGAATTTAACAGCAGCGAAGGTGAACACCTGTCGCGGCGGCTCAAATCGGCATTTGCATTGGCAGAAGTGACGCCGGGCATGGCGCTGCTCGATGTCGGTTGTGGGCGCGGCGAGATTTTGCGCCATGCGGCTCAACTCGGCGCGGATGCTTACGGTATCGATTACGCCGAAGTCGCCGTCGAAATGTCGCACCGTGTCATTGATGCGAGTAACGGCGTGGCACCAGGCAAAACCGCTGTCTTTCTCGCGGATGCGAAAAAGCTGCCGTTCCCGACCGCACATTTCGACCGCGTGTTGATGTTTGATGTGGTCGAGCATCTGCATCCGTGGGAACTGCATCTGGCGCTTCTGGAAGTGCATCGCGTGCTCAAACCAAATGGCTTGTTCGTTGTACATACCGCCCCGAATATCTGGTATGACAGATACGCCTACCCGATAGTGCGCGCATTTAGAACCTTATTAGGTCAGGGCGAGCGCTATCCGAAAAACCCACGCGAATTTCTCGTGTCCGTCAACGAGCATGTTCACGTCAACGAGCAGTCATTCTTGAGTATGCGGCGCACGCTGGCACAAGCGGGCTTCAAAGGCAAGGTGTGGCTGGAAAGTCCGCCGCAAAATACCCACGAAAACGCCGTGATCGATGGGATGCGTTACACCATGTTCAAGTTGCCACCGTTCCGCTGGTTCTTTCAGCGCGAAGTGTTCGCAGTGGCGGGGAAAGCGAAATAATCATGCGCAATAAACGCTCGGTTGATGAATTAAGCATCGAAGAGCTGGAACGCATCCTCGTCGTCAAAAAACGCGAGGCACGTTTGCAGCAGCGCGAATTCATGCGCAAAAGTGGGCGCGTCGTCGAGCCGACCGCACCGATGGAAAACGAGTCCAATGAGCCGCCGTCCGTAAAAATTGAACCCGCAGACGCGCCAGCGCTTGTACGTGTGCCGATCAGCGCGAGCAAAACGCCGAAACTCGCGGCGATGGAACGTCTTGCGGCATTGGATCAGGGCGTGATTCCGGTCTTTGAAGATGATGTGGCAATCGATGCAGGAGGGACTTATATGCCCCCGGCATCGCCCTCGATTAATCAGCCGACGCGGGGCGTGTCCGCCACCCCTGCACTTCGCGCCCGTCCAAATAAATCGGCGGGGCGACGCGTCATGGATCGCGCTTTACTGTTTGTCGAAGTCGTGGCGGTCGTTGGCATCATCGCTATTGGTATCAACATGGTGAGCGCGATTGGAACACTGGAACGCGAAACATCCTCAGCGCAAGCGCTTGCGGATGAAGTACGGCGCGCGGGCATCCCGACGATAGAACCAACGCCGACACTTCGCCTGGACAATATCGTGCTGCCCGGCGGACATACCTCACCGCTTGATCCCGGTGGCGCGCAGTTCAATTACGAAGAAATTCCGGCGGTATATCGTCCGCTTGCGCAAAGCGAATGGGTACAGCCCATAATCCAGCGCCCCCCAGTGACGAGCGAGACCGCCGTCTCGATCAGCATTCCCAAGCTCGATTTGAACGCGACTATCGTGCAAGGTGTCGATTGGACAGCGCTGCAACAGGGGGTTGGTCAAGTGCAGAATGGTGTCAATCCGTCGGATGTCGAAGGCAATGTGGTATTAGCGGCGCACAACGATATTTACGGTGAATTGTTCCGATACCTCGAAGTCCTCGAACCAGGCGATCCATTCCAAATACGGACACAATCACAGGTGCATAACTACATCATCACCGATAAACTGATCGTGCAGCCCAACGACGTGTACGTGATGGAGAATCGCGGCGGCTCGACGGTCACTTTGATCTCGTGTTACCCGTATCAGGTCAATACCCAGCGCATCATTATCTATGCAGAACGGGTTAGTTAAAAAAGAGCCGTAAGCTGTTGGCGTTTCGCCTTCAGCGAAAACGGAAACAATGAGCCACGTATGCAAATGCTTTTTGCCAATCACGTACAGCTAATTGCCACTTGCTAAAGGAATTCTCTCATGCTGCATCAACCGAGCAAAAACCAGGACGACGAACTCAAAATCAGCGATGATATGGAAACCAGCGCGGGCGACTCACCGCCCAAACGCGAGCCAGGCAGCGGACGCGCCAGCCGCGCCGCCGCACAGCGCGAGGTGGCAAAACCGAAAGCACCAGAACGTCCACGGGTGACGCGCACAGCCTCGAAAAAACCGGATAAAAATCCGTATCGCACGCGGTCAGCGGCACAAATCCGCGCTGAGCGCGAAGCGCGCCAAAAACGGTCAATTACCAGTTTGACCGATGATCCGCGTCCGACACCACGACGCATAAATGTGTTGGATAACGCCAAAGTTGCGTACTTGCTCAATAACCCAACGCGTCTCGTCACAGAAGATGATTTGCGCCGCGATTACACATACGTAATCAAAGATTTACGCAGTATGGGCTTATTATCGGCGGCGTTGGTCGCCGTTTTAGTCGCCCTGGCATATCTGCTGCCCTAACGAAAATATTCCGCGCGTCAGCGACTTCACGAGTCGCTTTGTCAACAGAGAGTAAAGCAAACGATATCGATGACCCGTTCCCTGAAAACCCTTCAACCGCCCGATGGCGCGCCTGATGAGGCATCAATCTGGGAGACCAGCCCCTTTTTCGCTGGCATGGACGCCGCGAGCTTGACGCGTGTGCAGTGCGCCGCGCGCCAACACACCTATCAAGCGGGCGCCGTAATTTTTAGCGAGAGCGAGCCGTGCGCGGGATTTCATATCGTCCTGGATGGCATGGTGCGGATTTATCGCGTGAATGGCGAAGGGCGGCTGCACACCTTGAGTTTGCTGCGTGCGCCGTCCAGCTTCAACGAAGTCGCGGCTGTCGATGGCGCGCCGAACCCATTCAACGCAGTCGCCGTGACCAACGGGCGCGTGATGGTCATTCGTCATGATGCGCTCGGTGATTTATTGGCGAGCGAACATCAACTCATGCGAAACATGATCCAGGCACTGGCGCGGCTCAACCGGGATTACATCGAACGCTTAGAAGACATGACCTTTCGCAGCATACCCTCGCGTTTGGCGAAGTTGTTCTTATACCAAACCGCGTATGCCGATCAAATCTCCGAACTTCCCTCACAGTTGACGCAAGAAGAAATGGCGTCGATTTTGGGGACGACACGCGAAGTCGTTGGGCGCGCGCTGCGCGGATTGCTCAATGCTGGTTTGCTGCGCAAAAAAGGGCGTGCATTCATCATTATGGATCGCATTGGTTTGGAAATGCTCGCGGAAACCAATGTCATGCCCGAAAGTGTGAAAGAGTGCAAAATTGAAATGTAGGTAAAAGTTGAACGTTAAGCTTAGGCTTCTATCCTACTTTTAACTTTGGTTAAATTCGTTTACACATCATGCGATCATTTCTGAGAATTGGGTTAAATTCGATCTTCAAATCCAACAAAAGTTCCAGAATGCTCAATTAAAGTCGTTTACACTGAAGATCAACAAACAAAGTGGCTTTGGAGTAACCGACATGACTCACATTATCACCAGCTTATGCTTACGCGACGGCGCGTGCGTGGAAGTTTGCCCGGTCGAATGTATTGTGCCAGGCCAGCCAGAAAATGAATGGCCCTGGTATTTCATCGACCCGGATACATGCATCGACTGCGGTGCGTGTGTGCCAGAATGCCCGTATGAAGCGATCTTCATTGAAGAAGAAGTACCTGCAAGCTACACGTTGGCGGCGGGTCAGGCGCGTATTCCGTTTGATACCAAGATGCAAATTGATGCTGCAGGCGGCGAAGTGATCGATTTGACCATCGATATCCAGCCGAACTACGACTTTTTCACGAAGGGTCCCGGCTACGACGCCATGGGGTAAGCAGTGGGAACGCTCTATATCGTCCCCACGCCGATTGGCAATCTGGAAGACATCACGCTGCGGGCGCTGCGCATCTTGCGCGCGTCCGCACTGATTGCCGCCGAAGATACGCGAACCACACGCGTGCTGCTCAACCATTATGAAATTTCCACCCCACTCACCAGCTATCACGAACATAACAAACTGACCAAGCTCGATGTGATCTTTGACGCGCTCGAAAATGGCGATGTCGCGCTGGTCAGCGATGCTGGCACGCCCGGCATCAGCGATCCGGGTTACGAACTCATCCGCGATGCGATTGCGCGCGGGGTGACGGTGACTCCATTGCCGGGCGCGTGCGCGGCGATCACGGCGTTGGTCGCGTCGGGCTTGCCAACCGACACCTTTTTGTTTGTCGGATTTTTACCTAGAAAAGATAAAGCGCTGCGTGAATTTTTCGCCGCGCACGCCATGCAACAAAGTACCTTGGTCGCCTATGAAAGCCCAAACCGTTTAACCGATACGCTGGCGGCGATCCAAGCCATCTACGGCGCGGATCATCAAATCGTGGTCGCGCGCGAATTGAGCAAGCTGTACGAGGAATTTCAACGCGGACGTATCGCAGAAGTGCTGGCGTATTATCAGGCAAAACCACCGCGCGGCGAGATCGTCTTGTTGATTGCCCCCGCCCCGCCGCCTCAAGTCGTGGTGTGGGACGAAGACGCCGTACGTATGGCGATCCGTGAGCAGTTAGGGGCGGGCGTCTCGGTCAAAGACGCGGCGCGCGTCATCGCGGCAGCGAGCGGTTGGGATCGACGTGACGTGTACGCGCTAGGCGTGGAAGAAAAGCCCGTTAAGCCAGATTGAAATTTTCATTCCACCATGTCATAATAATGTGTAATTCCTGTATCTTTAACGTTACTTGACGAACAACTTGTTTTCATGACGGTTGTTATGGTTATGAGTTAGGTTCTCACGTAGGACGGTTAATTTTGAAATCTCTTTCACCGATCATCGATTTTGAGCGTACCAACCCAGAACATCCCTTCTACCGCATTTACGCATCCGGATTCTATTTGTCACCCGATGTGATAGCGTCATCACCCAAGAAGCCTCATTACCGAGCAGCAGCAGCACAAGACTTGTTTGCGCTCAGCCGTGTTTTCACGCTGCTCTACAGTTTGTTGATGAGCCGTGATCCAGATGTCGATTACATCGGATTGACAGATGAAGTGAAGATTGTCGAAATGCTTGCGGATGTCGTCGCATCCCTCGAAAAAGCCGCTTCCGAAGTTTCTTTCGTCCCAGACTGCCTGTCGGCGAACTTTCGCATCGTCGAACTCATCAGTCAGCAAGATTATGAAACGGCGCGCCGTCATATTCACGCTAAATCCGCAGAAATCGATGCGATGATCCGTGTGCTGCCTAAATTGCCGAAAGCTATCGAAAAAATTGTGGTGAAAAAGCGGGCTTAACTCAAGAATCCGCTTAAACGCAGTTCGCTTATCAATCGTTCAAATTCATCAGCACTCATTTTCTCAATAATCAACTCGACACTGGCGCTGCTCGCACGTTGATCGACCGGCACGGCACGGCTTTTATCCTGCACACTGCTTCGCAAAATCAATAAACATAATATTCATGATAATAACGATCACTAATGCGATCAGCAAGTGTGGATTGTGTGGAATAGTAGAGAAATGCCAAGATACGCCTCATAAATCGAAGTTGACCAGTAAAATACTTATACTAAGTTTATGAAATGGTGATCTATAATGCAATATTTCGTTTTTGCGTCCAGACTTCACCCTAGCAATAGCGCTAAAACCCTGTAAAATGCTCGCCTATTCTGTTCGGCAACCAACGGGAATTTCTTTCCCTTTACGCTTGTTTCAACGAGGACTTTATGGCGTCGTATCATGGTCCCAAAGCGAAAGTTCAACGCCGCTTTGGTCAGGTGCTTGTGCAGCGTGCGAAGTACCAAAGAATTCTAGACAAACGTGCGTATCCGCCCGGCGATCACGGCAAGGAAAAATCCTTCCGCAGTGGACGCCGCAGCGACTACGGTAATCAGCTCGCAGAAAAACAAAAACTGTCGTTCATCTACAACATTCGTGAAACGCAGCTCCGAAAATATTTCATGCGCGCACGTCGTCAAACTGGAAACACGGGCGAAAACCTGTTGATCCTGCTCGAACGTCGTCTCGATAACATGGTGTATCGTGCGGGTTTCGCCGGCACGATCTGGGCGGCACGTCAATTCGTCGTTCATGGTCACGTGCTGGTCGATGGTGAGCGTCTCGATTTGCCGTCGTACTCGCTCAAACCGGGTCAGGTCATTCAGGTTTCTGAAAAGATGCGCCAGAACGTGCATGTGATCGAAGCCCTGGAAGCGACACCGTTTCTGCCCGCCTACTTGAGCGTAGATCGCACCGCACGTCTTGCAACACTGACGCGCTTGCCGAACCGCGACGAATTACAACTCCCGGTTTCTGAACAACTGGTCGTCGAGTTCTATACACGCTTGACGTAATCGGTTCGCGGGAAAAAGAAGTTTTGTGGGGCAGGTGTTAAACCTGCCCTTTTTGATTCCAACAGGGCGGGACTCAGACTCGCCCTGTTGGAATCAACGTGCAAATTAACCCATCGCTGGAGCAAGTTCGACGTTTTCTACGCTGTCTGGTTGTTTCGAGCGCGGTTCAATGAGCAAGAACGCGACCAGCGCGCTCAACCACGCCAGCACCGCGGAGATGGTCGTGACCAGCCGATACGAATCAAGGAATGACGCTTTAATCGCCTCGTTGACTTGTGTTTGTGCTTCTTCGTCCAAGCCATCTGGTGCAGTGGTCGCGCCGAGCGCTTCGCTGTTCGTCATGATTTCACTTCGTTCAGAGTCGCTTAGATCAATCGAGTCGGCACGTGCACTCAGCGTCCCTTGAAAATTGGACAGCGCGATTCCGCCGATGATCGTCAGCGCCAGTACTGCCGCCACCCGCGAAACAGCGTTGTTGATCCCACTCGCCGCGCCTGCGTTCTCGCGTGGCGCTGATCCCATGACCGTGGTGGTAAGCGGCGCGACCGTCAACCCCATCCCGATACCCAGCACGATGATTCCAGGAAAGAAGCTCGTCCAGTAATCAGCGGGACCGCTTGTTAGACCGGGCAAGCCAAGCATAAAGAAGCCAATGCCTGTCAGCGCGGGTCCCGCGGTGAGCAGCGTGCGCGCTCCGATACGATTTGTCCAGCCACCCGCCAATCGCGATAGCGCGATTAAACACAGCGCGAACGGAAGCAGCGTAAGGCCGGCAAGGTCTGCCGGATACCCCTGTATTTGCTGCAAGTTCAAGCCTAGAAAAAATGGCGCGACGCGCAGCGCAGCATATAAAAAGAGTGTGAGCAAATTAGTGCCCGCGAACGTACGATTGCGGAACAGCTTGAGCGGAACCATTGGGTGTTCGACGCGCGATTCGGTATAGATGAACGCGATTAACGTGATCACCGCCCCACCGATCGTCAGCGCGCTTAGCAGCGGTTCCGTGCTGTCTTGAATCACCGTAAAACCAATCGTAAACAATGCCAAACTCGCGGTGATCAAAAACGCACCGACCAGATCGAGCTTACGCGAGCCAGTTTCGTCGCGGCTTTCTGGCACGCGCGATGCCAACAAATAGAGCGCGATAATCCCAATCGGCACATTGACGAAAAAAACTGCGCGCCATAAACCTCGCTCTGCCAGCCATCCGCCCAACAAGGGACCCAATAACGTTGTGACTGTGCTGAAGGTTGACCATGTGCCAATCGCCGCGCCGCGTTTTTCGGCGGAAAAAGTCGCGGAAATGATCGACAGGCTGCCGGGAATCATCAGCGCGCCGCCGATACCCTGTATCGCGCGGGCGCCGATCAGGATTTCCGACGTGGGCGCAAACCCGCACGCGACCGACGCCGCTGTGAAAATGCCGATGCCAATCATGAAGACACGTTTGCGCCCGTACAAGTCGCCGAGCGCGCCGCCGACCAGCAGCAGCGATGCCAGAAACAACGCATACGCTGTTGAAACCCAAAATAACTGCGTACCGCTCATGTTAAGGTCTTCTTGCAAGCGCGGCGAGGCAACATCAAGGGCGGTTTGATCGATGAACGCCATCGCGGATGCGAGGATCGCGCTGATGAGCACCCACCGTTCGACGCCACGCGCGTCCTGACTGATCGAAGTCATCTGGTTGTCCTTTCGGGACGATTGAAATATCACGATTGCAGACGCGCTGACCGCAACAATTTATCGCCTGCTCATTCGATTAGGTTGCGCTCATTAGAAGGGCGAGATCATTTGAACAACCTGTGGTTTTTCGCCCCTCTCTCAAGAGAAAGGGGCGATTAATAGCGTGGATTTAAGCAATCTTACCAACAGCATATGCCTAAAAATAGCTGCTGATAATCTCCAGTACGCGCAGGATGCTGCTGGGGTCGCCCGATTGCACACGCGTCGCGCTCGAACGCGCGAGCGCATTAAGCGCGTTGATATCGGCGTTTGAACCATACGCAACCGGAATCAGGATCACTGGGTTGAGGTCATTGCGGCTGGCTTCGATAGCATTGATCGCATCGTTTAGGGTGACGCCTTTATCACCCGTGTCTTCACCATCGCTGAGCAGAACCACAGCACGAATACGGTCATCGTCGCTTTCTTCGCTGATTAACTCGACCGCATCACGTACTGCGGCGAACAACTCGGTGCCGCCATCCGCGCGCAAACTGCGAATATTCGAACGCAGTTGTTCTTGCACCGACTCGAAGTTATCCAACGGCACACGCACCGCAATTTCGTCACTAAAAATCATTAACCCAACACGGTTGGTCGGTTCCATATTATTCAAGAAGGCATCAGCGGCTTGGATCGCCTGGTCGATTTTGCCTTCGTCGTTCATCGATCCACTGACATCCATCAACAGCAAAATATCAGCTTGTTTCTTGACGAACGCCCAACTTTGCTGAATCGAGGCGATCACCTCCGGCGCGGGCACATCCAAAATTGTACGTGGTTGGTTTAGATCGACGCCATTTTCTTCGACGAACGGAAATTCGAGCGGTACATCCGGGTTGGCGGGGCGAAAACCTTGCGCCATGATCGCACGCTGCACATCGGGTGTCAGCACATAATCGACAAAGACTTCGGCGGCAGCGCGTTGTTCGGGCGTCGTCCAATCAGCCGTCACGATGCCCATCGGGTGCTCATGCCAGAACGTGCCTTCTTTAGGGTATAACGCGACCAACCGTTCGGGCGGTTGTCCTTCGGCGGTACGACCAAGATTGATGAAGATCAGATCGTTTTCTTCCAGCGCGACAAAATCGAGATAGTTGGGTCCCTGAGCGATGTATTCTTTGAATTCGGTCGTACGCTGCGAGTAATGACGTATCAGCGTTTCGATTTGACGCACACCGTCTTGCACGGCTGGATCGCGCACCTGTTCCAAGCCAATGCGCCGACCAGTAAAGCCGTTTGCGCGCGCGCTCGCGTAAAACTCCGCGATCAAAGTTGAGAGCGCAGTCGAGCTGATTTGCGGGTCGGTATGACCATAAAAGACTGTTTCGCGTCCAGCGATTCCGTAGTCGTTCCATCCGTTCGGGCTGTTCAGGACTTGCAGCAGTTCTTCCCAACCCACATCCTCATAGCCAACCGTATCGCGGATCGCCTGTAAACGGCTTTCCCAGATCGCCATAACAACCGGCGCGAGCGCAGTTGCGCGCACATTGGGCAGATCGAATAACTCGCGTCCGGCTTGATAATTCGCAAGTGCCAACCAGTGACTGACCGATGGCTGAAAGATCGTCGGGCGTTCGACATTGGCGTTAGTCGGCGCGATGATCGCGTTAATGACGCCCTGCATGACCGTCCCAGACGACGCATTACGTCCAGTGATGCAGATGGGGCGTTCGCCATTGGCGAGGTTTTGCCCGGTCACGGGGTTGCGTCCACCTGCATAAGCGCGGTTGAAATCGTTCATGGTTTGCGGCATATACAATTCACTCTCAGGCGCGTACACGATGGTGATCTCAATGCTGTTTGATGCGCACGCGCTGACAACCGATGTTGGCGCGGGCGTGCCGCCATTACACGCGGCAAGCACAAAAAGAATAAGCGTGAGCAGGTTGAATCGAAGTTGTGGTCTCATGCGATCCTCAATATGATTGGTTCAAAACGAATAGAAGAGAGGGCAACTCAACAGGTTGCCCGTCAGTCATTTGCATGTTAGCGAATAATGCCGCCCGTCCATGTCAGTAAACGCTGCATATCATTGAGTGCGGGTGCGCGCACGTACGTGAAAAGGTCGGCATCGATTTGCGCGCCATACGCCACACCCGCCGCAAATAACGGCGACGCTGGATCGACCGCACCCAATGCCGGACGCAAACCATAACTTTGCGCGGTAAGCTGACCCGACGGCGACATCAACGCCGACGCCAACCGCCCGACCGCCGTACGCACCTGTTCGCTGGTATACGTTACACCATTCGGCAGTGCGCCCGACCACAGCGTCATTGGAAAATCGAATACGAATGGATACGCCGGGTACGACAGCACAAGCGGATCGTCCGCATTGCTCAACCTACCGCGCAAATTGCGCAGCCAATCCGCTTCGGGAAGCAGCGCCATTTCGCCTAAAGATGCGCCGCGCGTGGCGAGCGACTGTGCGGGCGAACTGCCGAGCGTATTGTAATTTGGCACGCTTTCCAGCACTGGCGTAATCCATTGTCGATAATCCGCCAGCGTCAAATCATCCCCGACCAGATCGAACGTATCACTAAATGCCGCCGCGCCGCTCAACAAGACCGCCATGCCGCTCGTGGTTTGCGTCGGGCGGTTGAACGCCAGCGTCAAGTTGTTGTTGCTGAACCCGGTGGACGGATTGATCGCCGACCAATTGCCCTGCTCAGCCGCACTTGCAACACGCGCCCAATCGAAAGCATCACCGTCGGCGGTCAGCGCCGCCACGCGTGACTGAAATCCGCCCCACACCAGCGGCGTGCGTGCCAAAGACGACTGAATAATCTGATACGGCTGGCGAGATGCGTAATTGACCGACGTTGACCACGCCGGAATCCACACAACGGGATGACTTTCAATCGTCCAGTCACGCGCTGCCGCGCCGCCATCGAGCCATACATCGATGTCTTCGACCGATTCGACCACGAAACGCATCGGCTGCGTGCCCAGCAGCGGGTTGGTCGCATTGAATGTCGCGACGGCGTCGCTCACCCAATCAAGCATAACTGGATGCACAGCGACGTGCAGTTCGACAGAGGGCTGCGATCGGACTAGGCGTGTCAAGCCGACGACAAGACCGACAACCAGCAGAAAGATGATCAGAACAAGGGTGGTGCGTCTCATGCTTTCGCCGCGCTTTCCATATTCATGCTGCATTTAGCCTATTCGAGAATTTGTGATGACTGTACCCTACATTCAAGGGCGTTTCCACGCAAGCGCTTGAAAACCCGAACACCGCACAAGCGCCTAAAGGCGAGAAGGCTCTGGTGATTTTGTGTTATAGTCTAGACACTTAATTTGAGTGAACGGGATGAGGGGATCATATGACGCGAAAACTTAAGTTACGCGGGCTGTTGATCGGGTTGATCATCGTGCTGGCAGTGACAGTAGCGCTGGCGCAAGAAGGCGGCACGACGCCCGCCGAAACGCGCGTAGGCGATGTTACCTACCTTGTGCAAGTGGGGGATGTACTCGAACGAATCGCGGCGTCATATGATGTGTCAGTCGCGTGCTTGACCGAAATCAACGCGATTCCTGTTAACGGCAACTTGCTGTTTCCCGGCAACGAACTGACGATCAGCGCCTCGTGTCCGCCGTATCAAGGCGAACTGCCCGTCGAAAATCCGCGCGTTGAAGGCGCGGCGCGAGCGCTCACGCTCGAAGGCGATTACATCGTCGCGGTGAGCGATACGTTGGATACCATTGCTCAGGCATACAATGTGTCGATTATTTCGCTGTTCGTGGTCAACGGACTGGACTATGGCACACCGATTTTCGCTGGTGACACGCTTATACTGCCGACCGATGGCGTGCCGTATGGCTTTTATCCCGGTTTGTCCGTTGGCAACCCCGATGGCGTCGATTTTTATGTCGTGCAAGCATTCGATGTGCTGGATTTGATCGCAGCGTATTTTGGTGTGGATTTGCAGTGTCTCGCGGATGCCAATGGTTTGAGCGACCCGAACGTGCTGTTTCCCGGTTTCGTTGTCGGTATTCCGGCGAACTGCCCGCCGTACAGCGGCTTATCGTCGCGACCCGTCAATCCGTTACGCGGCGCGGGTATCGGCGCGAGCGCGCTGATGATGGACATGAGCCAAATCGAACCGCCAACCAGCGAAATCATAAGCGTTACTGCTACCCCAGCGGCGGCACGCCCTGCGGGTGGTCAGATCGTGACAGCGACCTCACAAGTGACTTTCCAGGCAACCGAAACTGGTTTCGGTATCATCATCGAAACGCCAGTCGGTGCTGGCGGAGCTATCAACCGTGGACCAACCGTGACGCCGACGCCAGGTTCTTAACTGCATCGTGATAATGCAACGGTGCATAATAGGCGGGCGTTCCATGCTGTCCACATAAAAACAGGGGGTTGGCGACTCAACCCTCTGTCCGCATTGCATGACGAGACTCGTCTTTAATTACGCGCGCTTTAATTTTTGTTGAATAAAAACCATAAATGGATACGCCAATTTGCTTGGATCAACCCGCCCACCTGCCAATAATGCTTGATTGGCGACTTCAAAATCGTGGTGCAGGCGTTCAATTTCGCGATTTTGATGCGGCGATGGTTCATTCTGAAACAGCGTGACGACGGTGGTCGTTTTGCCCGGCGCGAACAACAACCACTGTTTCATGCCAATCTTTTCGACACGACGGTCGATCAGCTTGTTGGTATCCATCAATGTGGAAAAATCGTTGAGGGTCGGTGCGATGCGTGACGGCGGCACATCGAATGCACCAAGCGTCTCGACGAACATGCCGCTTTTGTTATGATAAATCACCATACCAATCGCTTTTCCCATGTGGGAGGTGCGAATAGCGATGGTTTCATTCGGTTTAGAGGCAGGTTTGCCGTCGTTATCTTGGTTGATGGCACTTTCCAAAAACGAAAGCTGCGCGCTATAATGCGCGTAAATAGCGTGGAATTGTTCACGACTCAACGTGCCGTCGGCAAATTCTGCCAACACGGTTTGAATTTTGGTCTGAATTTCGCGTTTGAGTGTTTCCCCGCGCGTTTTTGTAGTGGTATCCATAATCACCCAATTCGCATAACGATACGACGGCTATAAACACAGCATAACACAGCCTGTGCAATCGCATGTCGTAAGAAATTGTTATTTTTTACCTGTAATCGTCCGGATCAACCGCGCGAAAAAGCCAGGTTTTTTCTCGGTAGTGTCCATCGGGTCTCGCACGAACGAGCCGCTATCAGCGCTGTCTTGTTCAATCTGCCATGTTTCCATTGTGCCATGCGCCGCGTTGTGCTTAGCACTTTGGAGGTCGTGGTCTTGCTGAACACGTTGCTGCTGGTGATAAAATTCGTCCGGGTTGATGCCCATGATAGATATCCTATTCCCAATCGAGTTGACACTATCTTACGCTTTCGCAGGTAGTCACGCAACAATTCGCTACCGTTCGAAAAAGGATACCTGTAGAAAACGCATACCGGCGAGTATCTGATTGATCCGCCGTTCGGATAGCGAGCCAATATAATCACTCACCTTACGCAGATTGCCCTCATCCTAAATCCTTCTCCCTGAGGGAGAAGGACTTCCCTACCGCGATGGTTTTTCACCCCTCGCCCTGAGGCAGAGGGGCAGGGGGTGCGGGCTAAAAACGAGGGACTTGCGTAAGGTGAGTCAGTAATGGTCATTATGGATTTTTAGAGCCGCGTCGTTTTAGAACGCGATTGCCCTGGCTTTTGAGGCGATGCCGAAAAACCAGCCACAATGTATGAACACAGACGAACATAAAACACAGGGAACATTTATCAAACGCTTATCGTCATACCAGCAGATGACTTGTTCGTCACTGTGGAGGAGATAAGTTCATGAACCGTTCCCGTTTTCCGCTCTTGGTCGCATTGCTGCTCATGCTCGTCGTGATAGCACCTGCCGCCGCTCAGGATAATTGTAATACACCGCCGCCTTGCCCGCCCAACGCCGAATGTCTGTTTCCGTGCGTCACGGCACAACCCATTATCGGTGGCGTCTTTACCAATCCTGATTGGCTGAAAATTGCCCATCACCGCGTTAATGTCGAAATTGAAAATCAGATTGCCCGCACCACCGTCGATATGCAGTTCGACAACGACGGACAAGGGCTTGCCGAAGGCACGTTCGTGTTTCCGATTCCGCTCGGCGCATCCGTTGACGAACTGATCATGTTCATCAACGATGTCCCTATCGAAGCGCGGATTTTGGAAGCCGACGAAGCGCGCGGCATTTACGACGAAATCGTGCGTCAATATCGTGACCCAGCGCTGCTCGAATATGTCGGCAGCCAGTTGGTACAGGCAAACGTGTTTCCGATTCCGCCCGGCGACAGCCGCCGCATCAACATCACATATTCGCAGGTGCTGGAAGCCGACAATGG
Organism: Aggregatilineales bacterium; assembly: GCA_038207205.1. Taxonomy (GTDB): domain Bacteria; phylum Chloroflexota; class Anaerolineae; order Aggregatilineales; family Phototrophicaceae; genus Flexifilum. Next base: position 77,899 of record JBBRAA010000006.1, on the reverse strand, counting down.
CTTGATCCAGTACAACTACCCGCTCGATGTGACCGCGCTCACCAGCCGCCGCCCCGTCGAAGAAATGAGTGTACGTGTCAGCGTTGATGGTCAAGACCGCATCAGCACTGTGTATTCGCCGTCGCACAATGTCGCCATCAGCCGCGCTGAAGATGAAACTGACTTTGTCGCGGGTTTCGAGCAGAATTTCTTCATTCCCGACCAGGATTTTACGCTGTATTACGGTTTGGAAAGCGGCGCGATCAGCGTCAACCTGCTCACGTATCGTGAAAGTGCCGACGAAGATGGTTTCTTTATGCTGCTCGTGCAGCCACCTGTCCAGATGGACTCCACGCAAATCATCCCACGCGATATCATTCTAGTGGTCGATCAAAGCGGCAGTATGGATGGCGATAAATGGACGCAGGCGCGTGCCGCCGCCGGTTATGTGCTGGAGAATTTGAACCCCGAAGATCGCTTCAACGTCGTGCTGTTCAGCACGGGCTGGCGCGTTTTTAGCAATGAGCTCGAACCTGCCAGCGTCGGACGCGAAGCGGCAAACTGGGTCAATCAACAGTTTGCAGAAGGCGGCACCGACATCAACGGCGCACTGACGACAGCGCTCGATATGGTCGAAGAACGTGCAACCACAATTTTGTTCTTGACGGATGGACTGCCGACCGAAGGCGAAACCGATATCGATGACATTTTGGCGAACGCGAATGCGAACGCACCGGAAAATGTGCGGATTTTCACATTCGGCGTCGGTGATGATGTCGATACGTTCTTGCTCGATGCGCTTGTGCGCGATTTTCGTGGCGCCAGCAGTTACGTCCGTACCAGCGAGCGCGTCGATGAAGAAGTCGCCAGTCTGTATAACAAGATCAGCGCACCCGTGCTGACCGATCTCGACCTGGACATCGACGGTATTACCTTCGACTCGCTGTACCCGACGCAGCCGCTCCCGGATTTGTTCGCAGGAACACAGTTGACCCTGGTGGGTCGTTATCGCGGCTCGGCGGACGATTTGAACGTCCGTTTAAGCGGCAGCGTCAATGGCGATATTCAAACTTTCGTGTATGACGACATCGATTTTCGTGGTCGCGCGGGCGGTAATCCATTTATCGCACGCTTATGGGCGACACGTCGCATCGGTGATTTACTCAACTCCATTCGCTTGAATGGTGAAAATTCTGAAGTCGTGGATAGCATCATTAGCTTAAGCATTCGCTACGGCATCATCACGCCGTATACCAGTTTCTTAATCGAAGAAGATGATATTCTGTCGCAGACCGCACGCGACCGTGCAGAAGCTGATTTTGGCGCGGTGGCAGGTGAGCTTGCCGAATCCTCTAGCGGCGCGCGCGCTGTAGATGCGGCGGATCAGTTCTCTGCGATGCAGGACGCACAAGCACCCGCACCGATGCAACAAGTACAATCAACTGCATTACCACCAGGTACCATGGCATCAGGGATGGTCGAAAATGAACCACAAGGTGGCATAAGCGGTGGTGGGCTGGATACAGAAGGCAACTTGATACCCTTCGAGCCTACGGGATCGCAAAATCCAATTCAGACCATCAGCGATAAGACGTTCATTTTGCAGGGTGATGTGTGGACGGATACCACGTTTGCGCCAGACACCATGACCACGCTAAAAGTCGAATTTTTGAGCGATGCGTATTTCGATCTGCTCACGCAGATTCCCGCTCTCGGTGAATTCTTCGCCATTGGCGAGCAGGTCATCGTCGTTTGGGAAGATGTCGCCTACGAAGTCACCGTACCGTAATCAACATATGGCAGGGGATGGCGATGCTGCCATCCCCTCTTGATTGGTATCCAGTCATGCTTCGAGAGCAGAAAAAACACAAGACCGACGCCTTGTATCCCCATGCCTGAAGGCAGGGGTCTTACGGCGCTTTTCTGATAAATCGATGATTCAAGGCAGCCAATCAGAATAATGAGCAATATCAGCAATTAAGGCGAATACAGCCTCTACAGGTCGGTCTATCCGCGTGGTTACAGCTAGTGTCGGCATCGATGACTAATTTCTACTTTGTTGACTTTCTTACGATCATAAGGTAAACACTTTAAGTATAAGTGAGCATTTTTAACAATTCGCGTCAACTCCCCAGATAACCATGACTAGCGCTGATGATTACATTCATATCATTCCATCCACCCCTAGCTACGCCCATGCCCAAGAATCGACGATGAGCCGCGTCTATAACGTTGATGCGAACGATCCGAACGCAGAGATATTCACCGCCGCCATGTTTTGTCACCAGCAGCGTTTGTTTCCTGAGGGGCAATTCATCGCGCTGCACAAGGGGCGCATTGTCGGTTTGACGGTGAGTATGCGCTTGCCGTTCGACCCAGAAAATCCATTCATCGAGTCGTGGTTCACCACGATCAGCATGGGCTGGCTGCATCGCCACGACCCTGGTGCCGCTTGGATGTATGGCGTCGAAAGCTGTGTGCTGCCGGACTATCAATCGCGCGGCGTTGGCGGCGCGTTGATGCAAGCGCGTTTCGATGTGGCGCGTGACCTCAATTTGCGTGGCATCGTGGCGGGCAGCGCATTGATCAGTATGCGCGCGAATGCAGAATCGCACGGCATGATTGCGCCTGCTGAGTATATCCGGCAAATTGTGACGGGGGACTTATACGACCGCAACCTGACCAAGCAGATTAAAAAAGGCTTTGTTCCGCTCGCCGTAATCCCAAATTATTTACACGACGACGATTCGATGGGGTTCGGTGCAGTAATTGTGTGGCATAACCCTGATTACGATCCAGCGCGCGGACGTGTGACTTCACAACGGCGCTATAAAGTCGCGCTCAAGACAATGTCAGGACGGGTGTGAAACCCGTCCTGGACCCGACTGAAGTTGGCGTTACTCGTGTTTGCCATTGCCATTGGTGATTGCAGGAGCAGCAAGCGCAGGCGCAGGCTGTGGGAGTGTTTTCGCGCCCGCCAGTACGCTATCGACCAAGCCATAGGCGACCGCCTGATTCGCATCCATCCAGATATCGCGGTCTTGGTCGCGCTCAAGCCGTTCGCGGGATTGCCCAGTGTGCTTGATGAACACTTCGAGCAAACGTTCTTTCAAGCGGTTGGCTTCGTTGGCGGCGATCACGATGTCGCTTGCTTGCCCTTCCGCACCACCGTGCGGCTGGTGCATATGTACGGTCGCGTTCGGCAACGCATAACGCATTCCCGCCGCGCCCGCCGTCAAAATCACCGTACCGAAGCTGGCAGTCAAGCCAACGGCAGTGGTGCTGACGGGCGCGCTGATCTCTTGCATCGCGTCATAAATCGCAAATCCAGCATAGACCTGCCCCCCAGGCGAATTGACGTACATCTGAATCGGGCGGTCGGGCGCTTCACGGTTCAGGTATAACAACTGTGCCACCATCAAATTCGCCATCTGGCTTTCGATCTGGCTGCCCAGGATGATCAGCCGTTCTTTCAAAAGCAGCGAATAAATATCGAATGCGCGCTCCGTGCCTGCGCCGCGTTCGATGACCATCGGGATAATGTTTTGAATGTGCATTGGTAAAAGCTCCGTTGTATATAATCGCTTGCCGGGTGTGATCAACCCACCGGACGAATTGGCACGACGCCCTGCTTTGGTTTTCGACCGAAAGCGACGACCGATTTTCTCTTATACAACGCCTTATGTAAAAAGCGCGTATAATCGTGAGGAAATTGCCCTTGATCCTTCCTCCCGAAAGTGCCCGTACATGAATTACATCAACGTCAACTTGAAAGTGCTGTTGATGGACACGGACTATTATGCACGACACGCGATCAATAGTTATCTCGCGTGGGATCGACGCACGCGCGTCACACAGCTTTGCGATGACGAACGCATAATGTGGGAATATCTCAATCAAACACCGCTGGCAGAACTCCCGGATGTGATCGTCATCGATGCCGATCATCTTGGCGGTGCGGATGCCCTCACACAGCAAATTGAGCGGTTGCGCGCCAAAATCAAGAATGTCATCGTGCTGTGTATGGCACAAACCATCGACGCACGCTTGATCGACGCCAGCGCGCAAGCGGGTGCGCGCGGACACCTGCTTAAAAGCGACGTACGCTCACAAATTGCGTGGGCAATCGTCAAAGGGTATGTCGAAAAGATCGATTTCATCGTCACATCGTCGATTGCTCACTCGATTGAACATTACAGCTACAGCTACGCCCATGTTCGAGCGCGCAAAGTCGTCATGCTGCCACGCCGCCGCGAATATTCACAACTGACGCCGCGCATTCGCCAGGCTGTTGAACTATGCGTTGTCAATGGGATGCCCGCGCATCTCGCCGCCGACGAAATGGGCATCAGCCTGCATACGATTCGCAGTTATATCAAAGAAGCGTACCGCATTTTAGAAAGCGAAGATTCGACTGATTATCCGGTCGATATGTCGCCGCAAGAACGTGCGTTCATGCGCTTGACTAAATTTGAAGATGAAGACGCATAGTTGAGTAAAGACATAGTGATCACGAGCGGTTTGATGTTCGCAGCCTTCGTTCAAGGTCGTCAGCAGCAGGGCGAATTGCTACAAGAACTAAGTCTGATCTTGAACGCACGGATGAAGGAAAAGAAATAGCCGTCATCACGGCAGCCAGGTCTGAATGAACTGGACACTGTCGACAAAATCACCATTGACCGCCATTTCCCAATGAAAATGTGGACCACTGGTGCGCCCGGTCGCGCCCGTCAAGCCGAGAATTTGTCCCTTTGTCACGGTTTCGCCCGCTGTCACATTGATGACCGACAAATGCGAATAACCGGACATGACACCGTACCCGTGATCGATGATGACATGATTGCCGCGAATTTCCAGCGCGCCCGCGAACACGATCCGTCCGCTCTGTATCGCCATCATCGGCACGCCCAACGTCGTGCGGATATCCCACCCGGTGTGGCGTGTATTGAGCGCATCGTTAAAGGTACGAAACGCGCCGAACGGCGACGTGAGCGCATTCGGGATCGGCATTTGAAAACTGGAGTCATCCCAGTATTTCTCGGTCGTATAGCCCGCAAAGATACTTTCAAGGCGCGCGAGTTCGTTGCGTTCGGTTTCGGCATCGAGCAAAAATGTTGTGTCCGGCGGCAGTGTGACATTTTGACGGATAAAGCCGCCCGTTATCACGTTGAGTTGATCGGTCAGGGCGGCAGTCGTCCCGTCGGCATACGTAACATTGACCACGAGATCATAATTGATACGTGGATTTTGTTCCATACCCGCCGACAAAATGCCATAAAAACTGTCTTCAATCGCGTCCACCTGCGCCGGAAAAAACTGAATCGCGCGATCGAGAAACAACGCTGTCACCGCTTCAATGGGTGATCCCCCCGCGTTCACGCCATACGCACGCAGCACGCCAACCTGTCCCTGCTCGATTGTCGGGAACAAAACCTGAATGACCGTACCGCCATCCTCACTGCGCAGCGCATCGACGGGCGCAGGACGCGCGCTCATGGTTGGCAGCGGGAGCGGCGTCCCGGCGGCGGGCGCATCCAACCCACTGGGGTCAGCAGGCGGTTGTTCCTGAGCGACAACAGAAAAACTGAACGCGGTAATGATGCACAGCATCACGATCAATAACAGGCGATGTTTCACGACGTGAAGACTCCACAACTCAGGCGAACAACAGACATAGCTTTATCTCGAATTAAGCATCGTTATCGTATCATACCCGTGCGCCGCACAAAACCGTCGTTTAGCCACCGTAGTCCGCGCTTGCCAGCGCGAACCCCGCATAGGCACTTAAACCTAGCGGCGGATACCCCAGACTGTGCGCTGCCTCATCACCGTACAACGCCGCCATGATCACCGGAAACGCATCAGTATCTAAATATGGCGCGATGACATAGCGCGTGTAATCGAGATCATCGGTATCGAGCGTATACGTCATGTCGGCAAAAACTGCTGCTTTTCCTTCTTGCGTCATAATCTGACGCAGGGTTTTCGTGGTTTCATGCCGCAACCCATACGCACGGCGGTAAATCGTTGTGCGAATCGCCGCGCGCAATAGTTCGCCTGTTGGCGCGGCGCTGACCAACAGCGGCGTTGTCAACCAGGACTGCCCGTTTGGGTTCGTAACGCCCTTCACCGAAGCGAAATGCCGCATCAGAGGTGTATTTGTTCGTCCAGCCGCCGCGCACATCGTCCAAAATCACCAACCCATGCTTGAAATGACCTGGATCGTCAAGTTCTGATCCTGCTTCACGTGTGATTTCGGCAGCGCTCACATCCGCATCCAGCGCTAGCCATTCATCAAGCCGCGCCGCGACATGTTGGCGACCCATCGGGTTCATGGCGATTAACGGGACAAGTTCAGCATCGGTACGCTCATCGTTCAGGATCGTTTTGATGTAGGCGTTAAAACGCTCTATACCACGCGGCACATCGTGCAGGTCGCGTGCAGTTTGCAACAATGGTATATGATCGATATCCATGACTTTCCTTCTGTCTTCACAAATTCATAAAGCACCATCAGTATAATTTGGATCATCTTATACACACACGCACGCTAGGATTCAAGGCGTTACGATCTTGCTTATGCTGACGATCTGGTCGTTGATCCCGATTTACGCGCGGCGTTTTCATCGTTTATCTGTTGCCGCGTTTGCAGTATGTTCAGGCGCGCTGTGGATTGTGCTGTTTTATCGTTATACACGTCTTTATATCGAGGCAAATGCGCCTGATTTGATCACTGGCGCGCTCGACGCATAAATCACGCCGTAAATGATCGGTTGCGAATCACACGTCCCTTCCACCGCACGCCGCCATACCGGGCTTGCCAATATAAGGCCTGCGCGGCAATGCGCGTCATCAAGATGACCGAAACGGGCATCCATAAGGCATCGATGATGCGCTGACGGGTGACAGCAGCGGTCAGCGCACGCACACCGATTCCCAACGCGGTCAGCGCGAACAGCCATACACGATTTAGCAAAAGATCAGGGATAAGCAGCGCAACGGTCAATAATATCAGCGGCATCAAGAACACCAACCAGTGAAAGATCGCGCCCGCGATCAACCCCGCCACACTGCCATAACCCGCAACGATATTTTTGGCATAGCCATCGCGTACCTGTGACCATGATGTGTACATCCGGCACACAATCAATCCTGCACCATCTGCCATCCATAAACGCATCTTTTTCGCCTTGATACGGCGCGCAAAGGTGATATCTTCGACGATACGGTCGCGCACAGCGGCATGACCGCCGACCGCTTGGTACGCGCGCCGACGAAATGCCAGACACTGCCCATTGGCGGCTGCGAACGCTGTCCATGGGGTGCGGTTGACCAACGGCGACGGTAAGTAACCGAGGATCACCAGCGCCATAAGCGGCACGACCAGCCGTTCGCCCCATGTGCGTGTGATCTGCGTACTCCATACGGTGAGTAAATCGACCTGATTGCGCGTTATTTCGTCTATCAACGCGGCAAGCGCACCCGGTCGCCATGTCACATCGGCATCGGTAAAAATCAGCACATCGTCAGGGTCACTGGCTTCACCAAGCGCGCTTTGCGCCAGTTGATGACACGCCCAATTTTTACCCAACCAGCCCTCCATCAGTGCAGAACCACTTAGCACGCGCAAACGCACATCCCCCGCCGCCGCCGCACGCGCCAGATCACCCGTACCATCGTCGCTGCCGTCATCGAGCACAATCACATTGAGTGCGGGGTAGGCTTGCGCTAGCAGCGATTTGACCGTGTTAGCGATCACACCTGCTTCATTGCGCGCCGGAATTAAGACAAAAACGCGCGAAACATGCCCCTTCTCTACGGTGGCATCAGCGAAGCGGACAAGACGTGAGCGGGTCGGTTCGCGTAAACGCGGAAACGTAAACGCATTCAGGATCGCGGTCAGCGCGATAACGACGAGCGCAGCGGTGATGACGATTAAAGACAAATCGATGAGCATGATTTATGAACGGCGTTTCAGGCGTGGCGGCACGCGCAAATCGTCGCGATATTTGTACAGCACAAGCGCGGCGTTGATCAGCCAAATTATCACCAGTACCGGATCGGGAAAAAATACGGCTTGTACGAGTGTGATCAGCGCGAACGAGAGCGCAACCGCCCACCCCGACGTACTCATAATCAGGTAAGACAAGACGAATAAAGGAATACCGATGCACATAAAGACGGGCTGCAAGCCGATATGCACGCCACCTGTGACGGCAATCGCTTTGCCACCTTTGAAGCGTAAAAATGGCGAAAACGCATGACCGACTATTGGCGCGAGCGTGACTGGCAGCAGTTCCCAGCCGCTTACAGGAATAAAGGTCATCGCTAATCCGGTTGGGATCACGCCCTTGCCGATATCGAAGATGATCCCTAAGACAGCGACAGCCATATTGCCCGTCTTGATCAAGTTGAAAGCGCCCGGATTACCGTCCCCGATCTGGCGTATATCGCGCTTGAGGACAAGCTTTCCTAACCAGTATGATCCCATCAGTGATCCGAGAAAAAAGCCGAGTACAGTGAGTAAGAGCGCGTTAGCGGACACGATCACTCCTGCGCACGTACACCGCCCATAACAGCATGATACCCATCCCAATAAAACCGACGAGCGCAGGTCCCGGCAAGCCCCAGAAGCACAACAAGCCGCCTGTTTGCAGCAGCCATGTAATGGCATAGATGATCAGGAGCGGTACGACCATACCCTCCAGTCCCGTGTCCATACGAGAAAGGGAGCGAGTGGCGCGCTCATCGTGTTGCAAGAGCGACCCGGCGGGTCGCCCCACTTCAAACCATCGATTTACAATGCACACTACTGTTGTAATCAGCCCCGATGCCAGCAACCAACCCAGATAATTTGAAAACGGAATGCCGAAGTAGTTCAGCGCCGGAAGATTTTCCCACGTCCACAAACGCCAACTAACCATTTGTGGATCGAGAAATAAATCCCATGCCGTGAACGCCAGCGCCGCGACGCCTACAAATTTGACCTTATTCGCAAAGCTGTGTCGATCAGGGACGATGCACGCGGCGACCGCCCACGATGACGGCATCATCATCAGCCACGCCAGCGGAATTAAAAGCGGGACGCCGCCCAATTGTGGTTGTAAGAGTTCGGTGTAGTTGTACGTACCAAACGGAAAGCCAGTCTTTGAACCGATATATTCGACGAACCAGCCCATACACACGACGAGTGCCAGCGTCATCACCGCACGCCGCATGCCCCACGCGGTAATAACGATCACTGCGACAGCAGTGACTTGCGCAATTACACCCAGCGACAAGCCGAGCGGCAGCGCATCATCACCCCACAGCCAGCGCTGAATCGGCACCGCGATCATGAGCAGGAGCCATGTGACGACGGCGACAATGAGGATTGGGTTGATAGCAGACAGATAAGATTTGGCGTAAACGAGTCGATTCATATTTAAGCGCTGTATGACCTTTGTTTATTCACCGCTTTAAGCAGCCGTTCTATATCGCCCGCGACTTCCAAGCCCGCGCATTCACCCGTGCTATCGAGCAGCGGCTTGCCACCCGCGAGCGGCGTCAGACACACCTGAATTGACGCCTTGAGCGTTTCGGGCACGCGCTTATCCATCGCCACACGGTCGGGACCAGGCAGCAGCGACGCATCAGCGCGGGTCGCATAAATTTCTAAGCGATGCGCACCGCTTTTCATCGACCAAAAGACATGATCGTCACTGACATCGAGTTTTTCGACCGTCGCGCCTGTATAGGTCGTGAAACGATACAACTCGCCTTGATGCCAAATCGCCCCGATGAAACCCGGAAACCATCGCCCTAACATGGGCGTCACGGCAATGCTCGCGCTCAGGCATGATCCGAGTGTATCGAAGTGGTTGGTTTGCATCCACACCCACCCCGCCGGGAACGATTTGCCCCAGTCTTTTTCAATATAACCGCGCCCACCTGTGAAATCGATGCTGTCATTATCATCCATCAGCGATCCCGCCATGCCATGATCCATGCTGACGATGCCGTGATAACACTCCATAAAAGGCAGCCACGCGAACGGGCCCATAATGCCGGGTGATGCAATGGAGACAGGATAAGGTACTTGTCCGTTGAACGAGACATCGGCACGCACGTGACGCTGGTCATCGGCAATATTGAGCGTGAAACCGTTATTGTCAAAATGATTCGCGCCGATATGAATGTCGAACTTATCTGGCGCCGCATGAAATTGATCTGATGGATACCGGTGATAAGTCGCGCGCCCGCTCACCCCGTCGAACACTTGCACAAAAGCGTGCTGCGTATTCGGATCGTCGCTCAAAAAAATGCCGGGAATGATCGCATAACGGCGGCTTTGATCCGCGCTGACAATCTTGTAGTACCATCCTTCAAAGAACGGCGGTTTTTGCGTGTGTCCGTGATACCACGTCGGATTGAGTGTGCGCTGGATAAAATTCGGCATTTTGCCTCGCTAAGCGACTTTTCATTATGAGTATACAATAACGAGATGAGTACAGGCTGATTATTGTCCGCGACCGCAGCACTGTTTTCGGGTTCACGTAAGACCGTTGACGCGCGCATAATCGAGCCACCACTGCTGGGCGGGATGAATTTGGGCAGTCGCTAACGGTGTCCAGAATAAATCGAACGTAAAGCCGCGATCCGCGATTTGCTGCCAGCTATCCAGGGTACTGCCGACGGTGGGGACATGATAAAAATGCCGCTCGACACGAGTCGCCAGCGATGACTCTGGAATCCACCCGCTCATTTGTGAAATAATCAAGCCGCTCTCGATGTCCGTATCGCGGTACATCACCTTGACGAAACCTTGAGAGGACTCGCCCACAACCACCATCCAACCGCGCTGGAGTGTGGCACGCATCATGGTCGCGTCACGCTGTGGCGCGCTTTGCAACATGGCATCACGATATAAAGCCTGTTTCCCGTCGAGCGACGGTTGTTCAGCGCGCCCAAGATACGCGGCAATCGTCACCGAAATCAACCCGGTTTCTTCTTCGACTTCGCGGCGCACCGCTAATTCTGGAGTCTCGTTGGGTTCGACGGTGCCGGCAGGCACTTGAATACCCGCATGTGGGTGACGAAAGACCAGGAGTTCGCGCCCGTTCGCGCCTTCGCGTGTGACAAACGCAGTCACTTTTTCGATGATTTTATCAGCCACGATACGACTCACCTGTTCAGCCGCGCGGCGGCGAAATCGAGCGCCAAACGTTCGACATTGGGAAATGCGGGCACATGAGACGCGAGCAAATCGTGCGCGCCCGGCAGTTCATGCATGTCAGCACGCGGAAATTTCGCCGCAAACGCGCGCGTTGTCGCCGGATTAACCAGTTGATCACCTGCGCCCTGAATAATCAAGATGGGGATTTGGACGTTTGGCGCGACTTCACCCGCAATTTTGCCCGCCACGCGAATTTGGTCGAGCATTCCAGTCGGAATAGCAAAATCCTTGATAGCTTTCTGCACCTGTGGGTCATCTAAATCGGCGTCGGGCATAAAATTTTTCATACCAGTACGCGTTTCAGGGTTATTGAAATCGACCTTGACCAAGCTGAACGGCTTGAACTGCGGGATCACATACTTCAAAACCGGAAGCATATTCCAAAGCGCGTTCTCGATTTTCCAAAACGGGTTGATTAAAATTGCCCCGTCCGCTTTCGCCCGTGATACAGCGCCAACGGTGAGCGCACCGCCCATCGAATTGCCGACGACGATGACAGGTGCATGATGCGCCATCAAATCGAAAAGCGCGGAATCAACCGCCTCCGCCCATTCGCCCTGTGTCCGCTTAGGCAGCGTAGCGATGTCTTTGCCAAAACCAGGCAGCAGCATACCTTCTGCCGTCCAACCTGCCTGTGCGAACGATTCTGCAAGCGGACGCATTTCGGCAGGCGTGCCGGGAAAACCATGAACAAGCAGGATCGCGCCGCCGTTTGTCCCATCAAACCGAAATGGCAGATGGATCGGCTCGCGGAACTGTGCGGCGAACAATTCGGCAGTTTGATCGATGGTCGGAAGCTTATTCTGGGACATTTTGGGCATGCATCACATCAAAAATGAACAGAAACACCCCTTGCAGGATGATACCTAAGCCAACGCCGCGCATCCATGCGCCGCTTCTGCGACGCTGCATCAAGCCGCGCCCCGCAAGCATATAGACAATATCCAAGCCCGCGTTGATCCACAGCAGATTACGCAGATTGCCTGCCTCTTTCGTTTGGCGTGCCGATGTATCGGCGTCGGGCAGTGCGCGTAGACGATTTTCGGTAGCTTTCTGTCCAAAAAACGCGATGGCAAAATTGACCAGTGCCCACCCGACAAACTGCGATCCAACGCCACGCATAAACTTGTTATTGCTGAGTGACATCAAAGCGCCGCCCGCGATGTTCGCCATATTCCATGTGATCAAACGCTGCGAGACCAACCGTTGAAACGACCAAATCGACATTGATTTTTCTCCGTTTTTTGCGCGCATGACAGCGCCATGCCCCTACAAATCGTCTTTGTCGATCCATTTATCGACAAGCGGCGGATCATACGTTTCAAGCGTGTGCAGCACACTCGGAATATCTGGGCGCACGACAGCGATACCGATATGTGATTGCTTGATAAAGCCTTCTTCTGCCATGTGATTCATCAAGACGAGCAGAGGGTCAAAAAATCCGTCGATGCTCGCCAAGATCAACGGCTTGCGGTGATACCCCAACTGCGCCCATGTCACCATCTCCGCAAATTCATCGAGCGTTCCAAAACCGCCGGGCAGCGTGACCACCGCGTCGCTGTTTTCCGCCATCAGCGCTTTCCGCTCGTGCATGGTCTGCGTGATCATGAGTTCTGTCACGGCACCATGTCCGATCTCTTTTTCCACCAACGATTGCGGAATAATGCCGATGACTTGACCACCCGCTTGTAAGGCAGCATCCGCGACCGCCCCCATCAAACCGACTTTACCGCCCCCATAAACCAGCGTCCAGCCGCGTTCGGCAATCGCACGCCCTAATTCGATGGCGGCAGCACGATATACAGAACGTACGCCATCCGCCGACCCACAAAAAACACATACACGTTTCGACATGTTAATCCTTCAGTCGAAGCCACCGTAGCAGCCACGTGGGCGCACGGCGCTGGCTTTCTTTCGCCAACACCAGTGTAAAACCCATTCCGATAAGCGTATTGGTCAGGAAGAAAAACAAGCCTTCTTCAAACGGCAGCACGCCACCGATTTTGAAGTTGACCGATTTTTCCGGGTTGATCGTCCACGTCCCGCCTTCAATAGCGAGCGAGTCGGCAGCGCTCAGGTAAATCGTCGCCGGAATAATCCCCAATGCCACAAGACGTCGATGCTGCCACAAGATATCGCCGCCGAATAACGTCTGGATCATGATTGGAATCAGTGCCCACGACAGCGTAATTGTCAAGTAAGTGCGTGATTTGCCGCCGCGCAACAAACCTATCACCGACCGCAGCCAGATCAGCGCGACCGCCGCCGTCATGCCGAAGCGGATCAACCGGGGATGTTTAGGCTTTTTTTGATTGACGGGCAGATAACGCGCCAGAAACACCATCCATGAACCTGTCAGGAGCGTTTGCAGCACGAAGAACGAATATTCTTCGATTGGCACCCAGCCCAATACCAACCCCATGACCAGCTTAGGATCGTACCACCAGACTTTGGTGGCGACGAGGTAATTATCCCATGGGGTGGTATAAGCGACGGCGACTGTAGCCATGCCCAGCGCGGTCACTAAAGGCGGCACCCCTTGAAATTCGTCGGGGAGTTTTTTACCACGCCGCCCATCGCGCCACGCGATAAACGTCAACGCGAGCAGTGGGGCGACAACGAAACGAGCGAGAAATCCGAAATACTTCATGAAAAACCTTTAACCGCACAGGACGCAAAGAGAAAACTAGCGATTGAGAGCAATCCGATGAACGCCTTGCACGCGTTTATATACGTTGAAGTTTAACAGCAGACCGAGTTTACAATGGGTAAGTTTTAGATAAGTGATAACCTGAACTTTATGAACTAAAGCAATCGCCGCAATCGCCAGAACGATGATATGCAAGGGCGCTTTGTCTGTAGTTCAATCCTGAGTCGTTTGCAGTTAAATCTTCTTCTTTTCCAAGTCGTGCAGTACGACCGCCGCCGCGTTACGCCCCGCCGCGCCCATAATGCCGCCGCCGGGATGCGTACTCGCGCCCGTCAGATATAAACCCTTTACAGGCGCGCGATAATTACCCATCGTCAGCGCGGGGCGCAGCATAAACATCTGATCGACCGACATTTCCAGGTGCATGACGTTACCGCGCGGCAAGCCAAGTTCGCGTTCGAGATAGACAGGCGTCTCGATCAACTTGCCGACGATTTTATCGTTCGTCATGTTCGGTGCATAGCGGCGCAAGGTCGCCAACAAATTTTGTTCAACGTCATTTTCGATTTGATCCCACGTCGCGCCGTCCGCCAGTTGATAAGGAAAATACTGTGCCCACAAAAACATCACATGTTTGTTTTCTGGCGCGAGACTTGGATCGGCGGCGCTCCATGTCATGCTGATCAACGCTGGGTCGCGCGACGGACGCCCTGCGAGATAGTCGGCATACGCACGTTCCAGGTAACTTATATCAGGACACATGAACTGCATACTTAAATGATGTTCACCTTGCATTTGCCCTGCATCGAGCGGTTTGGCGGTGTAATTGGGGAGTTCATCAACGGCGTAGCGCACAACCATACCGAAGCCATTGCCGACGCGCGCTTTTTCGACCAGATCGCGGGCGGCGGGCGGCGCGGAATCGCCCAACATTTTGAACGTGGTTTGAATATGTGCGCCGCTCACGACCGCGCGTTTAGCGGTGAACACATCACCGTTGTCAGTCTCCGCGCCAACGATGCGTCCACGTTCGACAATTAGCCGTTTAACCGATGCGTTGGTATGGATCGCGCCGCCGTGTGCAGTGATCATGCGTGCCAGCGCCTGCGTCAACATGCCCGAACCACCACGCGGACGCCTCATACCACTGACATGATACATTGGATGCCAGAGCGCGAACGGCGCGCTAAACGGCTCGCTCGGCGGCGGACCCGACTGCGATGCCATCCACGCGATTAGCGCCGGCACTTGTGGACTGACGAAACTATGTTTGAGAACTTGCCCATAGCTGCGAATCACGTCGTTGATCTGCGACGATTTTTTCGGGTCGATGCCACCGTTAAAGACCAGATACTTAGCGAGATTGAGCGGCGTCGGCGCGTGGTTGAACGCTTCCACCATGCCTTCTGCCATCGGCATCCATGTGCGGATAAATTTGCGATAGTTTTCGGCGTCGGCGGGCGAAAAAGCCGCGATCGTTTCACAGGTTTGATCGACGCTTTTGTAAATGGTGAAATGCGTGCCATCTGGGAACGGCGCGAAGAACAATGGATCGATATCGATGTAGTCGAGTCCGTACTCGGTCAATTTGAGGTCGCGTACAATCGACGTGTGGTTGATCAAGATATGCGCCGAGCCACCGAGATCGAACTGATAACCCGGCACAATTTCTTCGGTGACGACCGCGCCGCCCGCCTTATGACGGCGTTCCAGCACGATGACTTTGTATCCGGCTTGCGCCAAATACGCGGCGCACACCAGCGCGTTATGCCCTGCGCCGATCACTAAAATGTCGCAGTCCGACATGAATTATTCCAAGCTGTATAGGGACGGCATATATGCCGCCCGTTGAGGACAACTAAAATCATCAGTTAGCATAGCCAAGATCGGTGAGACGGGGATGAGTTCGGCGTGAATGGGGTGTAGGGGGAGAGACTGTTAGCCTTCTTCAATCGCTTGTATCATTTCTGCAACGTTTTCTGGAGGAAAATTAACCTCGCGGTCGCGTTGCCACAAATCACGACCGTCAATGTCGTATGAGGACGCCGTTGGAGTTTGTGAGTTGCTGCCGAACACATCGGTCAGCCGGTGCAAAAATTGCGTTTGATCGGCGGGTAATAATCTTGGTGACTTGTGCTGCGCTACAAGGGTTAGTAGTCCACCAGGAAGATCGCTGAGGAAAAGAGGTAAACGCTTGCAAAAAGGAGTGTGCCATGCGCCCGGTAAAAACGAACCAGTGACGTTGACGATAAGTGTTCCCCAAGTGAGATGATTTCTTAATTATTTGTCTGTCCATCCATATAGAGAAGAACTAGCGCAGCGCCGTGCTAATTGCTCCGCCTATGCCAACCACCAGTACATCTATACGTTAACCTTTTCTGATTGAAGTCCCATTCTGTATCTTGAACAAGGCGCGCATAAGACCTGCTCGGCCCACCATCCCCTGAACGTGTCCGATGGAGTCTATGACGGGCAGCCGTTTGATGTGATTTTCAATCATCAATCGCAGCGCTGCGGTTGCGGTACTCTCTGCCTGCACCGTCAGCACGGGCGTGGTCATGATCTGCTGCACAGTTTCTGCAAGCATGAAGTCTTCACTGCGAATATGATCGTTCAGCATTTTCAGAACTCTTGATCGTTCGCCATTTGAAACTCGACTCAACAGGTCGCTTTCAGTCAGTATCCCGACAGCTTGCCGGTTCGAATCAATCACGACTAACCGCTTTCGCCCACCCGTCACCATTGCCTCAACCGCGTCGTCCAGCGCGTCGTCTAAACCTATCGTCGCGGCAGGTTCCAGTTCAACCTCTCCAACTTGTACATCCCAATCGAAGACGGTATGTGCCCCATTTGGTGTGGATATCCCGGCAAAAACGATTTCGCGCAAAATATCGGAGCGTGTCAGCATCCCCATCAGGTGACCCGCTGCATCCGTGACCGGCAGCCGCTTTAAATTCGCGCTAATCAACAGGTCAACGGCTTCCGCCAGCCTTGCAACGTACGATATGGTTACTGGCGGCTGCGACATGAGAACCTTCGCAGGAATATCACCAAGTGTTTCCAGCGCCGCTGTCTGCTCATCACGGGTCATCTGCTTGAGTCGGGTCAAATTGACAGCCAATCCAGCTCGATGTAGATCATTATCGGTCACGATCCCAATCACGATCTTTTGGGTATTCAGAACGGGCAGAGCGCGTATCCCTTCACGCAGTGCCAGCGCGACTAATTCATGCAGAGGAGTCTCTTCGCGCACAGATACTGCGCGTGGCGACATAATGGCACGAACAAGACGCTGGGCAGGCTCGCCGGTGATACGCGGTAAAGGCGACAGCCATCCCCCGCGCCGATCTGCCAGGGCTTTCAGACTTTCATCAAGACGAATGTCTACGCCGACAGCTTTGGGTGAGTTAATCCGCTGGGTCACATAGATTCCCCGATGTCCCGATGCGAGATAAGCGACCATACAGCCTAATATCAAATACAGAGACGAACCACCACCGAACAATTCTATCGCCATGAGCGCACAGGCTAAGGGGGTGTTACTGGCTCCGGCAAAGACAGCCACGAAACCAATAGAAGCCATAAAAGTTGGATCAACCCCAAGCAACCCGCCCAGCGTATAACCCAGAGTCGAGCCGATCACGAACAGGGGTGTCACCTCACCCCCCAGATAACCCGACCCCAGTGTGAGCGCTGTAAAAACCAGTTTGAATAGAAATGCGAATGTGGCTACATCGCTTCCGCTGACGCTTTGCTGAATCAGAGGAATGCCTAATCCCAGATAATCCTGCGTATTGAGTGCCAGTGTCAGCGCAATAATCATGATACCGCCAACAAGCGGACGCAGCGGTGGATATTTCACCAGACGATTTTGCAGATGTTTGATCCCGTGTGTCAGTTCGATGAATAGAATGCTGGTGAGACCAAACACAATGCCCGCCATAGCAACCTTGAGCAGCAGCAGCGGCTCGATTTCAATATTTGCCAGTAACGGATAGTGCGTGTGCCCGACTCCCCAGAAGCGCGTCACGATGTCACCAATGTAAGCTGCCACCAGACAAGGGATAATCCCTTCGTAGCGAATACGTCCTACGCTCTGGACTTCCATCCCGAAGATAAATCCGGCAACCGGCGTACCGAAAATAGAGCCAAAGCCGCCGCTGATCCCAGCCATAATCATCAAGCGTCGGTCATCCGCGTTCAAGCGCAGGACGCGCCGCAGTGTGTCAGCCAGACTTGCGCCCATCTGAATGGCTGTCCCTTCGCGTCCGGCTGATCCACCGAATAAATGGGTGATGACCGTGCCAACCAGCACCAGCGGAGCCATACGCAGCGGAATACGGGATTGATTGGAATGGATTTCTTCAATGACCAGATTGTTGCCCTGGGCGGCTGTCCCGGCAAAGCGGTGATAAACCCAGCCCACGATGAAGCCCGCCAGCGGCAGCAGGAAAATGATAGAGGGAGTAGCAAGCCGAGTGCGGGTTGCCCAATCCAGAGTAACGAGAAAAACAGCCGAAGCCGTCCCCGCCATGATACCCACCCCACCACCGAGCAGGATCCATTTTAAGAGGGTACGTAAGAAAGCAAAGAAATCTCCTGGATTGATGTGGAACATCTCATCAATGGTACGAAACACACCTTGCCAGAACGCGCGGCGTTTGGCTCGAGTGTGTGCCTGTTCCGCTCTCAGTTTGGAAACTACTTCCGGGTTCGCAGCATCAAACCCACACCACATACACCGCCCAAACTTCCCCCACTGGTGACAGTTCGGACAGACCATGAATTTGCCTTCTTGACGTTTGTTGTAATCCTGCCACCAGGTTCGCAGCCGTGTGAACATTATCACTCCCCCGCCCTATGCTTTCCCGCGCCAGAGCAGCGCCAGCACGCGCCTGCGATGAACGGGGCGCTCGGACCAAAACCAGATCAGCTCTCTATACCCTGCCATTGAGGACAACCAAAATCGTTTGCTAAGATAGCCAAGATCGGTGAGACGGGGATGAGTTCGGCGTGAATGGGGTGTAGGGGCAGACGAGGCGGTCATCTCGCCACCTTGATCTCGTTTTGTTCTCATAACCCGGAATGCCTATTTTTGCGCCGCTGTGGTGGCGGAGATTTCAACTTCCAATTGTACAGATGGGAGGATTAATTGAGCGGGGGATTGCGTTGGTGTGCGGGCTGGCAACGATGGTTATGATTTACCAGCCCGGATAACATTCAAGGTAGCGGCGGCGGATCGTCGTATAATTCTGGTGTGATGGGGCGCGGCGGGTTTCCACGACCCGGCAAGACACGATAGGTACGCTGTGCGGGAAGCGGAATCTCGCGCATATCCACATCACGACCGGGTAGCATAGGCACAGAGGTTTCAATTCTTCTTTGACCGGGTGTTTGCATCCGGGCGCGCTGAGCAGGTGACATGAAGCGACGATTATCATCGGATGCAAAACCCTGTGCTTGTGGTAGTGTGGTTTTGCTGCGCTGAGGTTGACTGCGCGGCGTTGCATACACTTTATACGATCGCGGGCGGGTATTTTTCTCCATGCGGATCATAAGTTCAATCCGCTGCGCGCGGGCGAAACACCCAATACACGCCAGCGCGGAGATAAGACCAGCGCAAACCATCCCGATCATTGGCGTATACGCATCACTGTAAACGTAGACTCCGCTCGCTTTCGTCGCCTCGAGCGATTGAACGCCTGTAATGCTGCTGGCAACCAGTACCAATGCGGCCAAACCAAACACAAGCCCAAAGAGTTTCGCGATCCAACTGGTTAACCGCAGCGCCCAATACATATTTATTCGCTCACTAAGAATTGTTCAAGTATACCCAACGCAAGCTGCTTTTTGTCCTGGCTAAGTTGGTCAAGTATGAATGCGGCACGTCGACCAGCTTCGCTTGATGATTGATCGCTTACTTCATAATCCAGCCGCATAAAGTAATTCTCGAATTGACATTCTCAATACGTCGGCGAGGGCATGTCTTAAATTTGTGTCATCCAATGGAATCGAATATCGACCAGTTTCCCAACGGGATAATGTGGTGCGGGCAATGTTCAATCCCTCCAATTGCAACCAAGCCACAACATCCTCTTTGTACTGCACCCCCGCAACGTGCCAACCATGATCTTTGTTGGTCTGTCATATTATGGATCATATCAGTTAGATGACACAAACCTAATAAATATTTTACCGTGTAGTTAGTGAAGCGAACAAGAGGCGATCAGCAAAATGTTTATCGAGCTTAACGAAAGACAGCCTGATGATCATACGCTGCCATGCCCCTGCTAACCGCCTGTACTTCCTTGAGGAATTTGCAGTTCGACATACGGGTTTTCAATCCACCAATTCGGAAACGGCGCGGGTGTGACGCCGAAATATGCATCCATGATGCGGCGCACAATCGGCGCGCTTGTCTCTGATCCTTCGCGTGAATACTCAGTGACGGCGGCAATCGCAATTTGCGGGTTATCGGCGGGCGCGTACGCGACAAACCATCCGTGCGGCTCGATACGTCCGGTTTGTGCGGTGCCGGTTTTGGCGCACACCGTGTATGACGCTCGAAAAGTTGGCGGCTCGTCGCTGCCATATACGAACCACGCCGTGCCAAGCGGCTGCCCCGTCGAGCGACCGACCGCGTCGGGCGTTGTCACCATGCACATCCCCTCGCGGACGACATCCAGCACGGTCTCGCTCAAGCCAAATTCTGCCATTACATCCGGCTGCGCGATGAAACCCGGCTCACTCCCGTCAAACCCGCCCACCTGCTGCACCACATACGGACGGTACAACGTGCCGCCATTGGCGACGGCGGCAACCATGCGCGCCATCTGGATCACTGAGACTTGTGTATCTTGCTGCCCGATGGCGATGCTGATATTTTGGTCACGCGCGCTCGGTGCGATGATCTGTCCGTTAGCTTCGGCATTGAAAATTTCCGGGTCAAGCCCAGTCGCATTCCCTAAGCCCATGCGCCGCGCATAACTGACCAGCGTCGTCGGGTCGCGGTCGTATAATTCCGCGCCCATTTGATAAAAGAACGGATTGCATGACGCGGTCAGTGCTTCGCTCATGGTCACTTGACCCGTGGCAAAATTGAAGCCTTCCGGCTCGAAATTGCGCCAATCAAAACGCACGCGCTGACTATCTCCGAACAGTTGTCCATTCCATTGCAGCGTACACTCAAACAGCTCGGTTGAGCTGAACGCGCGTTCGGCAGCGGCGGCGGCAGTCGTAATGATCTTGAAAGTGGAACCCGGCGAGTATTGATCCTGCGTGGCACGGTTGCGCGTCGGGTTGCGCGTGTCTGCACCGATCAGGTTGATGTATTGTCCCTGAAAAATCGACGTATCGGGCGCAAACGCTGATGGATCGAACGTAGGATAGCTGACCATCGCCAAAATCGCGCCCGTATTCACATCAATGACAGCGACCGAGCCGCCAGGCGAACGCCCTGCCCAATTGCCACCCGCATAATTATATGCATCGGTGATTGCCTGCATCGCCGCGCGCTGCACGGGTAGATCGAGCGTGAGTTGAATATCGGTCGGCGGCGATCCGCTCGCGCCTGCCAGTTCGCGGACGACTACACCACCCGGCTCGATAATACGGAGCGCACGTTCGGAATTGCCCGCGAGTTCGCTTTCGTACGCGCTTTCGACGCCTGTGATCCCGACCAGATCGCCCGACCCGTAACCGCGCTCAAGATAACTGTTAGCGAGTTCCGCCGGAATTTGCCCGATATAGCCGATCACATGTGCCGCCATACCATGCCCGGCATAACGGCGTGTAGCGCGGGTCGTGGTCTGGATTGCGCACAACTGACTCAACGCGCTCGCGTTGACTTCATACGTTGCCTGGTCGATATCACCGATGCTGAACGTGGTATCGAAATTGTAATCCTGGAAAATACGCAGCACATCGGCGCGCCGCCGCAGCGTGAGCGCCGCCAGCAAATCGGCGCACGCATCAAGTTCGGGGATGTTTTGCTGTATAACGTACAACTCAACGACGGTGCCACCCTGTTCGACTAAGAAATTACCACTTCGGTCATAGATATGACCCCGCGCAGGTCGATCCTGTGCGACTTCCAGACGCGAACCGGGCGCATAACCGTCAAAAATATCCAACTGCGACCACGCGACGCGCCACTCACCATTCGGCTCGCGTACCAAACGAATCGTCCGCCCATTATCGGGGATTGTGCCGAACAGCGACGACTCGATCAAGATATCGTAGGCGATAATTGCGCTCTCGCCTTGTTCGATGGCTTCGCTCAGTGTATACGTTACCCCTACCGCGCGGATGATCTCATCAACGTTTTCGTAAATTTCCCGAAACACGGGCAGCGTATACAGCGCTTGGCTGCGTCCACTGATCCAGCCGTACATGCCATCATAATCGCGTGTATTCCACGCATTGAGAAAATTTCCAGCGATGTCACGCGGCGAACTGGTGATTTGAATCACAGGGGCGCTGTTTCCCTCACCACCGCCTGTCAATGAGCCAATCGCATCACACGCCGTGAGCGCGCATAAGCAGGTGACGACTGCCGCCTGCCGTAATTGTTTTAGGTTGATCACGCGCAATTCGACTCCGTGAACTCTGCACGTTGAGCACTTAGTGTAGTCGCGCATTGCGTAATTTTGTAGTGTGCAAGGTTGTCAGTGTCCTACTCGCACCCACCGACATATCGTATAAAAGGATGATTATGACAGCGCTTGTTCTCGAACTACGCGTCGCCGTTACCACAACCGACTATCAGCGATTGATGGCATTTTATGAAAAAGCATTAGGGCTGCAACCCGCACAATTTTGGACGAACGAAAATGGTCAGGCAGCGATGTTCGAAATGGGGCGTGCAACATTAGAAGTCTTTGACGAACCATATGCCGCGTCTATCGATCAACTTGAAGTGGGGAATCGGGTCAGTGGTCACATTCGCTTTGCGCTGCAAGTCCCTGATTTAGACGCGGCGTTAGCACGCATTCGCCAGGCTGGAGAAGTAATCGTGCATGATCCGGTTATCACACCGTGGAAAGATCGTAACGCGCGCGTACAGTCGCCTGATGGTTTGCAGATTACGTTGTATGAAGTGACTTCAAAGTAAAGAATAGCAGCGTAAAAAGGGGCACAACTGAACATGCCCCCGAAAAATTGAGGTTATCCACGCTTACGGAGTTGATCGCCAAACAGCAGATACATACCGGCAACAACCAGCAAAATTGGCAGCAGCGCCCCGCCTAAGAATGAGAATATATTCCCAAAGGCGAAGACCGCGCCAACGACAAGTACAATGAGTGGGGCGCGCGCATCGACATGATTCCATGTTTTGCCTTCAGCATAGATTTTCGCCATAAACGCGCCGCCGATGACGAAAAGAATGCCTGGAAACCACCAACCAGTGAGAAAAAGGACGGCTAATCCCACCAGTGTTACACCCCAAAATGTTTGTTCAGGGTTTTCTCGGTTAAGCATGGTTACAATATCCCTTCGACCCGAAATAATGCAGGTCATCCGCTTTTGTGCTTTACTATAGGTATATACGGACGACCGGATCGAAAGTTGCATTAAAATATGCGGTTCACGAACGTCCTGTCAGCGCTCAATGATGTCGCTGAACATCTTAGTTTCAACGCGGGCTATGAAGTCGATTGGGAAACATTTGGAGATCACCTCAGCGTGCTGTTCGGCGGCTGTAATTTTTATATCGCGCTGCGCAGCCTGTCTTTGGATCAACTCACGTTTCCGCTTGTTGTAATGAATAATATGCGCGTCGATTCCCCCTCCATGCCAGTCGGCGGAATTTCGCGCGCCGTTATTCAGCACGGATTCCCGCTCTACTTTGAAGATTTACATGAGCAAGGCGATCGGCTGGCGAATTTGAGCATTCATCTTGACCCGCGCGAGCCGATACAAGAAGCACGTTCGTGGATAGGCGCGCCCATTCGCGGGAGATCGCGGGATGTCATCGGCGTGCTTGCCGCGCATAGTGACGACCCAGCAGCGTTTGATGACGACGATTTGTCGCTGCTGACAACCATCGTCGCATATTTGTCGCTCAGCCTGAACAATATTCGGCTGGCACAAACCGAGCGCGAACGTCGTATTATTGCCGGCGCATTGGTAGATATCAGCCAGATTGTCGGCTCGACGACCAGCTATGAAGAAGCGCTCGAAATGATTTTGGAGCAAATTCATGGCGTCATTGGTTACGATACCGCAGCGATTTTGCTGCCAATCGAAAGTACCGATCTATTCGGTGACGCGCCGATGTCAATGACGATCTACGCTGTTCGCGATGTTGACGTACAGACCGAAACGCTGCAAGAAACGTTCCCCGATGATCACCCTATCATGCAGGCATTTAATATCGCGCAGCCCATACTGTTAAGTGACGCGCAAACCGTACCGAATTGGAAACCAAATAGTCGGTTGCCACGTGCGGGCGATATTCGTGCGTTTATCGCCGCGCCGATGATGGTTGGCAATAAAGTGAAGGGCATCATCGCGCTCGGCAGTTTCGTCGCTGATGCGTTTCAAGACGAAGATGCGAGTGCTGCATTCACGCTGGCGCGCCAATCGGGAGTCGCGGTCGAAAATGCCAAGCTGCAAATCCGTTTACGTGCAAGCTTACAAGCCTCCGAACAGCGCGCGAGGCGGCTGGCATCCATTGACCGCATCAGCAATGTCATCGGTACGTCGCTTGACCGTCAGGATGTGCTGAGCACTGCTGCACAACTGTTGGTGGATGCCTTTGGGGTCGATCACTGTGGGATCATTTTGATCGACGACGACGTACAAGACGCGATGCTCGTAGCGGAATACCCTGATCAAGGCAATTTTGGAATGCGTTGGGGCTACGAAGGCAATCAGCGCGTGCGCGATCTGTTTCGCTACAACACCGCCATCGAAATTTATGATGTCCTGACCGATGAAATCGACGAACCTGCGCGACGCGCGCTCATGCGCGTTGGTGCGCGTTCGTCGCTGCTTGCCCCGTTGACGCTCGGTGGAAAGCTCATCGGCGGCGTTGGATTGGATGTAAATCGCGCGCCACGTCATTTCGACCAGGAGGAGCGCGAAACCTTGATGACCATCTCTGGTCAGGTGGCGATTGCGCTGACTAATGCCCAGCTTTACGAACAGGCGGTCAGCGCCAACCGCCTGAAAAGTGAGTTTCTGGCGAATGTCAGCCATGAACTCCGCACGCCACTCAATGCGATTATCGGGTACAGCGATATGCTTTTAGGCGATTTCTACGGGCAGATCAACGAGCAGCAAAAAGATCGATTACGCCGTGTTAACGACAGCGGACGCCATTTACTGTCTTTGATCGACGATGTACTCGATTTATCCAAGATCGAATCAGGACAAATTCGCATCATGCCGACGCCCATGCGCGTATCGGCAGTCGTGCGCGCGGCAATCCGCGAAAATGAAGCGCGTGCCGCCGAAAAAGGCTTAGCTTTTACGACAGAAGAGCCAGAAGTTGAGCCATTCGCCGCGCTCGATTCGCGTGCTATCGTGCAGGCATTGAACGAATTACTCGATAACGCGATTAAGTTTACCAACCATGGCGCAATCACGATCAAAATTTACGCCCAGTCGATTTACGGCGGTTCAGCACTGGAAGGGGTGACACCGCCTGCCCGCGCGCGAGTCGATGATGGCGACTGGGTGATGGTCGCTGTCATCGATACCGGCGTTGGGATTCCAAGCGAAGATTATGAGGTCATTTTTGAAAGTTTCCGTCAAGTCGATGGGTCAAGCGTGCGTCAGTACGGCGGTACAGGTTTAGGATTGGCGATCGCTCGGCGATTGATTGCGCTGCACAACGGCAGGGTGTGGGCAGAGAACAGCCCATTAGGTGAAGGAAGTATGATTATTATCGCCTTGCCTATCGTTCCCGCGCCGATTATGAACGACGAAATGCTCGACTTACCTGACCCGAACACCGATGGTCGTCCTATTTTGCTCATCATCGATGATGATCGCAGTGCGATTGATCTGATCCATGACTTTTTGAACGGACAAGCCTATCAGGTCGTCGGCATTACCAACCCGACACTCGCGCTCAGAGCCGCGCAAAAACTCAAGCCGAACGTCATCATCAGCGATGTCATGATGCCGACACTTGACGGCTGGGACATGATCGCGACACTACGCAACGACCCGATTACCGCCTCGATTCCGGTCATCATCCATTCGGTTAGCGATAAACGCGCGCAAGGCGCGCGCGCAGGTGCGGCAGCGGTCTTGGTCAAGCCAGTCACACGCGAGGCTTTGATTGCCGCCATCGGCACCGCGCTTAAACGATGAATTCCACTGTTACTGTCGATGCTGTACCTGACGCATTTTGGGCACGCTGGGTCTCGAATATTCTTAGCCCGCCAGTAATCTGGGGTGTACTGGCGTTCCCACTCGCCGCACGCGGCGATGTGCTTACGGCGCAACATGCGTTATGGGCAGCGATCTATGTCGTACTCGCGTGCATCGTGCCGTCGTTGTACATCGTTGTCATGGTGCTGCGCGGCAGCATCACCGATATTCATATGCGCGTGCGAACACAACGCGTGCGCCCGTTTCTGGTGTCGCTCGTGTGTATCGCGCTGGCGTGGATGATATTACGCACCATCGATGCTGAACCCCTGCTGCAAGTCTTTGCGCTGATCAGTTTGATCGAGATCGCGGCGATGCTGGCGATCACACTGTTCTGGCAAATCAGCATCCACATGATGAGTGTGTGCAGCGCCGTCATCGTGATGGGTACGTTGTTCGGACTCCGTGCGTTCTTCATCAGTGCATCGCTGATAGTGCTCGTCGGCGCGGCACGCTATACGCTCAAACGGCATACGCTGGCGCAGTTAATCGCAGGCGGCGCATTGGGCGGCGGGCTAACATTAGCCTTGATCAGCTTATTGATCGATGTATAAGCCATTCCAGAACGGATTATTCAGTACACCGACGATTTCACACCAAAACGGTTTGCCCATCTCGTCACGTAAAAGTTCCATACCGAGCGCGCGCATCACCGACATCGACGACTCGTTATTAAATTCGGTCGTCGCAACGATGCGGCGCGCGTGCAGCGGATTAAACACGTGACATACTCCCAACGCCCAAAGGCGGGGGCTTCTACCCTCAGCGCGACTGCGAAGGCGAACCTTCGTCTTATCGTCGCTCCGGTAGCACAGCGATGCCCCACTGTGTTTGACGTTAACTACGGTATTGCGATATTACGGGATTATGATCGAGGTCGGATTTTTACGTCTCGTACCGCGCACATCAACCTCGCCCTATTATATGCTATTTCAGCAGAAAAAACACAAGACCGACGCCTTATATCCCCATGCCTGAAGGCAGGGGTTTTACGGCGCTTTTCTGATAAGGTGGTGACGATGTTCGAGATCATCAAGTGTATACGGGCGAATCGTCAATCGATTAGTGTGGATAAAAATGGACATGAGTACCCTTCCTGGTCTTTTATGAACCGTTTTTGATACATGACTGGTTTTTTGCAAAATGTACAAGCCGGTTCGTATACTCTTCGGAGCGGTAACGATAAATAAACCCGTGGCTATGAAATTAAGGAAAGAAACATGAAAATGCTTTTACGACTGCTGCCTGCTTGTTTCGCACTCCTCCTTGTTCTTACCGCATCAGTAGCAGCGCAGGACGCAATCCCGATTTGGGATGATCTCCAAACCGGTACTTGGACACAAATTAGTCCCGGCGGCGATACAGTTTGCTCTAATGGCACGCCCTTTTCATACTTTGTCCGCCCTGCCGATGAACCCAGTGATGATCTACTGGTACACTTTCAGGGTGGCGGCGCGTGCTGGTTTGCAGATAGCTGTGATTTGACGCGCAGCCCAACGTACGATCCGTTCGTGGATGAAACCGATAATCCAGCAAATTCACCCGTCGGCATTTTCGATTTTGAGAACGCCGATAATCCGTTCAGTGATTACAACATGGTGTTAGTCCCCTATTGCACAGGCGATGTGCATATCGGCAATGCCGAAACCACCTATGAAACGCCTGCATCGCGCAGCAGAGAAGCCGGAAGCGTAACGATTCAGCATCGCGGTTTTGTCAACGCCAGCGCTGTCCTCGATTGGACATTCGAGAATGTACCGGAACCAGAAACCGTATTCGTCACCGGATGCAGTGCAGGGGCGATTCCATCTCCGTTCTATACGCAGTTCATCGCAGAAGCCTACCCTGCTGCACGCATCGAGCAGTTGGGCGATGCGGCAGGCGGTTATCGTAATCCCGCGCTGACGGAGGCAGTCTTCGGATCATGGGGGACAGAAAATATTCTATCCGACCTGTACGCGGGTATTGACATCAATGATCTTAGATTCGAAACGTTCTACAGCACGGTCGCAGCGGCTTTCCCAGATATCACGATGACGCAGTACAACGCAGCGTATGACCAGGTGCAAACGGGCTTTTTACTGTTGGGCGGCTTGAGAGGATTCGAATTGCCCGACCTACTAAGCGCCAATTACGCCGATATTGAAGCTGGCGACACCGATAATTTCGCATCGTTCACCGTCGGTGGCAATTCACACTGTGTCACCGTCACACCCGATTTCTATACTTATGGTGTAAATGGTCAACGCTTCGTCGATTGGGTGGCTGATTTGGCGGCGGGCGATACCGTTGAAACCATGATATGCGAAGGTGATGCCTGCGAAGAAGTCGAAATCATCGAATAAGCGCTTCAACCGTACAGGACGCACAGGATTGCACTAATTTCTTTGCGTCCTGTACGTTCTCTGCGGTTCAATCTTCGTGCTTTGTATTTTCGCCCTTAGCCGTCTCAATTTGCCCGGCATCGACCTGCCAGATCGACGCGCGTTCGAGAAACTCCGGCGTAAAAATGTCCAGCTCGGTCGTCGTCATCAGGGTTTGGGTTGTACTATCGATGCGGCTGAGTAAATACGCGCGCCGCGCCGCGTCGAGTTCCGCGACGACTTCATCGAGCAGCAGCACAGGGGCTTCACCGATACGGTCGCGCATCCACGAAAGTTCTGCCAACTTCAGCGCCATTACCGCCGTCCGCGCTTGACCGCGACTGCCATATAAACCGGCGTCGCGGTCGTTGATCAATAAACGCAGTTCGTCACGATGAGGACCCGAAAGCGTTGCGCCGCGCGCAATCGATTCAGGCAATTCCTGCTTGAGTTGCTCAGCAAACTGCGGCGCGATTTGGGCGGGGTCGAGGTCACGGTGTAAATCGAGACCAAGCGCGTTGAATGACAATTGTCCATTGCCCTCAAATGTCGGCGTAAAACTTGGGACATAACGCAGCAAAAGTGTCTCGCGCCCACCCGTCAAATCGTCGTGCGCGCGTGAGGCATCCATTTCGAGTTCACGCAAAAAGCGCTGCCGCCCCGCAATGATCGTTGCCGCCGACTCGATCAACTGTTTATCCCAATAATCAAGTTCACCTGGCTTGGCATGTTTTTCGGCGATGCGTCGTAAGAGCGCGTTGCGCTGTGGAAGGACTTTCTCGTAAAGTTCGAGCGCTGCCAGATACCCCGCGTCGACTTGACCGAGGGTGTTATCGATGAAACGGCGGCGGTCGCCGGGTGCGCCTTCGATCAGCGTCAAATCTTGCGGCAAAAACAAGACGACATTGAACAACCCAACCATATCCATCAGACGTTTTTCGACACCGTTAAGCTTGATCACTTTACGCAGCCGCATCGCACCATCGCCGCCGGGTGTTTTTTCCAGCATCAGTGTGATTTCGACTCGGCTGGTGCTGGCACGGCGCGTGCAAATCTCCGCCGATACGCGCGCATAGGGCAGCGCTTCGTTTTCGGCGCGCCAATGGATCAATTGACGGTCGCTGCTGGTATACGGCGATTTGTACGCCGCGAGATAATAAATCGCTTCGAGGAGGCTGGTTTTGCCTTGCGCGTTTTCTCCATGCAGCACAACCGGGCGCACATGTGGCACATTGAGTTCCAGGCGCCGATAATTGCGGAAATTTGTGAGAGACAAATGGTCGAGGTGCATCAGGCGCGCTCAAGGGGTGCGAGAACTACTATTTTAGCATATTTGAGCGAAAAATTCACTGCCGAGAACGTTCATAAGCGTGTAACGTGTCATCCATTGGCTTCTTCAGCGACTTGACTCTAAAAACACAGCAAAGGCGCAAAGACTCGATGAGCATTATCCATGAGCAGCTTGGATTAGACCCCCAAACGGTGATTCTGTTCACCGATTTACAGATCGACGGTTGGGGGCGAACCTTGATCTTTTCTGGTGCGGCGGGCGATGTGCGTTTCACCCTCACGTTTGACGAGTGCCGCGAGATGCGCTGGCGCGTATACGCGCATCTCGACGCGCACGAGCCGACCACGCTCCACGATTTCGCACTGGGACGCGATCAACATCGCAGCCCAGTGCAGTTGCTCACCGATCATTTCGGGTTATCGTTGTTTTACGGCACGATACAGTTACAACGTTTGTGATTTACCCACGCGGCGTCGGCGTCCTTTGCGGCACGATCAACGGCGCAAACGTCGGTGGTGCAAGACGCGTCGTCGTACCCGTAGCAGTGCTGATCACATCGGGCGGCGCGGTCGGGACATCTGGCACAAGCAGCAAATTAGCGATCAGCCCATTTGATTCTGCCATTCCGCAATCAAGTAAATCACGACTGCCCCATCCCTGTGCGCCACCGCTCAACGCAATTCGCAACCACGTTCCGTTCAATTCACGCCCGGTGATCTCAATATTACCGCCGTCGCTGGCAAGAATCGTGGCGATCACCTGTCCACGACTATCGGGTGCAGCGTATACCGCTACATCGCCCACTACTGCTTGACACGTCACCGCGAGCGTTTCGACCACTTGATCGCGGATTATGGTTTGTCCGTTTTCGTCGGCTGCCGTTACACGAATTGTCATCGGGAGCGGCGATTGCCAAATCCCCGTCACATTCAGGCTGCCCGACGCGCCATACGTCGTCGTCAATAGTGAGGTGCTGAAGCCTTCCAGACCGCTGATCTGTGTAGTGACGGCGTCAGCGCTCCATGCGATGTCTATAGTCTGTAATGTATAGCGATATATCGCGGGTGGGCTGACCGTGAGTTCAGTCAGCGCCAACGACGGGATAATCTGCACACTTCGCGTATCACTGGCGATTCCGGCGTTATTTTCGGCGCGCAGCTCCAGCGTGAGCATAGCTGTATACGTACTGGTATCGATTTGCGTTTGTCCGTCAGCCGGATCAGGTTCAGCGATCAGTGTACCATCGATGTATAACCCAAGCGCAGACGTATCGCTCACCTGCCATGTGACGTTGAGCGGCTGTCCTTGCACAATCTGCGCTGCTAAATCGAACGCATCGATTGTCGGCTGTGTAGGCGGCGTAAAAAGTAGTCCCAGCGCGACGATGAGCAGCGCGATCAAGGTCGCGCCGATACCGAATGCCGCATAGCGCACCCAACCGGGAAACGTGGGGCGTTCAAGCGCATACGCGCGCGTCGTCGCCAAAAAACCGGCGGCATCTGCGCTGCGCACCAACAAGTCAAACGAAAAACGGCGCGGATCACCGAACAAGTGGGATTGTTTCGGTCGTGCGCTTCCTTGCACGATGGTACGTCCACCCGGCGGAAGGGTCACGCGCGGCTGTATCAGGGTCACGTTGAGTTCGCCGCTCAAATCGCGCGCGCTCAGATTGAGCGTGAGCGGCGCGCTGCCCTGATTATGCAAATGCAACCGAAATGATTCGTTAGGGCGCATCACGCGCTGTTCGAGCGCCATCCCAAAGCCGCCATACGGCAGCACACGCAGTGCGAACGTGGTGCGAAGATCGCCGAGCAGGTTGCTTTTGGGGCGTACAAGCGCCGTCACCGAGTAATCGCCCGGTGTACTTTCGGGGTGGCGCAGCGGCTTGAAATTGAGGACGACATCGCCCGATTTTCCTGGCGCAATATCGAGTTCGCGGCGGTCAATACGAATCCATTCTGGCGGCAGCCCCATCACTTCGACGCTGTAGCGTTCGGGGGTTTCGCTGGTGTTGCTGATGGTCAACTGTGCCGAGATATGCGCACCGGGTGAAACCGGCTGTTCTGGCTCGAACAAATCGACCGTGAAATTGCCATCGGGGATTTCAACACGGCGCGTCGTTTCTTCCGGCACGATCACTGGACGTGTCGGGGTTTCATCGAAGCTGTGATAGACCAGCCGAATTTCACCGATCTGAATTTCTTCGCCACCCATCAACGGCTGCGGCGCGTTCGCTTTCAGACGTTCGCCATCGACAAAGGTGCCGTTGGCGCTTTCAAGATCAGCGACGTGGGTAAGGTCATCGACGTGCGTGAGCGCGAGGTGATAGCGGCTGATGCCTTCTACGTCGAGCGCAATCAGGTTGCCCGCCGACCGTCCAATCGAGATATTGGCGTCGCTCAACAAAAATGTCTTGAACGCACCATCCGGGTAATACACCTCAAGCCGACCGTATGCCATATCGTCGCGCCTCGCGTGAGAACGTGTAAGGGGATAGCAAAGCCACGCCCACTACACAACATGATCGCTATTTTAGCGCACGCGGACAGAGATCGGGAATAGCGGCGGGGGAACGTACAAAAATCAGGCGGGCAAATTTCCACTGATTGGCAACTTGTCACAAACAACGATAGATGCTTGAATTTCGTGTATACTCTTTTTTGGTCTATCATGACCCTTTATCAGGCTTAGATCGAAAGGTTTGACATCATGCATCACATCAACGAACACGCTCAGCTATTGGACGAACATTGCTTTTGAGCCGATGAGCAAGCGGCGCAAAGGATACCCCTCCGAGACAAACGTCAAACGCGGTCATCGTACTGTGCATGGCGATAAAGAACTCATTGAAAAGCTGGGGCGCAATGATCCATGCCCTTGCGAGTCCGGCAAGTCCTTTCAAGAAGTGCTGTCTTAAGGACGGGCGCTTTTGACGGCAGTCATCGCAATCACTACTTTTAGGGACGAGAATACCTAACCCACAATCAAAAGGGTGAGTCTCAATAGCTCACCCTTTTGATTGTAGGATTGTGCTGTAAAGGACGGTTAAACCTGTGCGGTTGGTTTCTAGCCCGTCACGCGATGGCACGCCACCCAATGACCGGGCGACACTTCCAAGAGTGGCGGGTCTGGTTCCTGGTAGCAGATACCCGGAATGGCGACCGGGCAGCGTGTATTGAAGTTGCAGCCAATCGGCGGGCGCGCGGGCGACGGCACATCGCCTTTCAAGATGATGCGCGTGCGGTCACGCTCGACCAACGGGTCTGGTACAGGCACGGCGGACAACAGCGCTTGCGTGTACGGGTGCAACGGATTGTCATAGACTTCATCCGTTGTGCCGATCTCGATAATCTTACCGAGATACATGACTGCAACGCGGTCACAGATATGGCGGACCATACTCAAATCGTGGGCGATGAACAAGTATGTCAGATTGAGTTCGTCTTGCAGTTCTTCAAGCAAGTTGACGACCTGCGCTTGAATCGACACGTCGAGCGCCGAAATTGGCTCATCTGCGACGATGAAACTTGGCTTGAGCGCTAAGGCGCGCGCGATGCCGATGCGCTGGCGCTGACCCCCCGAAAATTCGTGCGGATAACGGTTGGCGAAATACGGGTTTAGACCGACACGTTCCATCAAGGCTTCGACATAATCTTGAAGCGATGATTTCGATTCGGCTTCTGGCGTTTTGTGAATTTTGAGGGGTTCGCTGATGATATTGCCGACACTCATCCGTGGGTTGAGCGATGCAAACGGGTCTTGGAAAATCATCTGCATTTGGCGGCGCATCCGGCGCAGATGATCTGACGGCAGCGCTTCCAGATTGACCAATTGATCGGTTTCAGCGTCGAGAAACAGGACTTCACCCGCTGTCGGCTTGTAGAGCTGCAAAACTGTGCGTCCGGTCGTGCTCTTGCCGCAGCCCGATTCACCGACCAAGCCGAGCGTCTCGCCTTTGAACACAGTGAAACTGACATCATCGACAGCTTTAACCGCACCGACCTGACGCTGAAAGACAATGCCAGCACTGATCGGAAAGTGTTTTTTTAAATTACGTACTTCAAGCATGATTTGATCGCGCTTGAAGCGTTCGGTAGTTCTCAGGTGGGGTGCAGGAGCGACACTAGACATGGGCGATTACCTCATGGGCATCACGTTCAATGAGCAGGTTTTCATTGCGGACATCGACCCAGCACGCTTTCAGATGTGCGGGTGAACTTTCGGGACCTGGTACAAGTGGTGGCATTTCTTCGTCGCAGATCGACAAATTGAGCTTCTTTTTGAAATCGCAGCGTGCCGCGAACGGGCAGCCTTTCGGCACTTTACGCATATCCGGCGGCGCACCTTCAATCTGGAGGAGTTTTTCATCACCCTGACGCTGGTCATGGCGCGGAAGTGATTTGAGCAAACCGAGCGTATACGGGTGGCGTGTATCTTTGAACACTTCCGTAACCGGTCCACGTTCGACAATGCGCCCACCATACATGACCTGTACTGTGTCGCTGATTCCTGCGACGACGCCTAAGTCATGACTGATCCAGATCATTGCCATGCCCAATTCGTCGCGCAAGCGTTTGACCAGATCAAGAATCTGCGCCTGAATCGTCACATCGAGCGCGGTTGTCGGTTCGTCCGCGATTAAAAGTTTCGGATTGCACGATAGTGCCATCGCAATCATAACGCGCTGGCGCATACCGCCCGAAAACTGATGCGGGAAATTCTTCAAACGGCGTGTCGCATCGGGGATGCCAACTATCGTCAACAGTTCAGCGGCGCGCTCTTTCGCCTGTTTATCGTTCATGCCGCGATGCAGCCGCAGCGCTTCGGTAATCTGTGTGCCCACAGTCAACACCGGGTTGAGCGATGTCATCGGGTCTTGAAAGACCATTGCAATATCTGCACCGCGCACTAAACGCATTTCTTCGTTGGAAAGTTCAAGCAGATTTTTGCCCTGAAAGTTCACCACCCCATTTTCAATCTTTCCCGGCGGGCTAGGGATTAAGCGCATGATCGACAGCGCGTGAACGCTCTTGCCACTTCCGCTTTCCCCCACGACGCCGAGCGTCTCGCCTTCTTGCAATTGATACGACACATCGTTGACGGCATACACCGTCCCCTCCTGTGTGTGGAATCGCGTGACGAGGTTTTTAACCTCCATTAAAACGCCCAAAAGACTTTTCCTCCCTCACAAATGACAACATTGCCCAAAAATGTCATACGCCAAAAACGCGGCAGTCGCTTTTGGTGTAAAGTTCGTCTGTTGTGTTACGCACTTAACGAATTAGATGTTCAATTTTAACGATGCGTCCGTCACATTACAACGCGAAGTTGTCATTGTTTTAATTCAGCTTAAACGGTGTTTTAATTACGGGGACATGCACAGGACATAACAGGGCGGAACAGCTTCCGCCCTATGTGCGAGTGATTTAACTCACAAACAAACTCGTGACAGGAACCATACCCTTCAGAATACGTTCCATCGCCATTGTATGGCAGCATACCGCGCGACTTCGATAAAAATCGCAACCACATGTCCAGGTCTTGTCATGCAATCCGGTTTGATGTTCGGCGTTTTCGCCGCGAAATACGATTTGCAGGGCACTAAAATGAATGCGATCCGTTTGTTCTGCGTACAACATGGCTTTTTCGACATCGCTGACCACGTTCTGACCCGTATAATAATGCAGCCACTCGCGCTTTAGCATTGGCTTAAGCAGTTTTTCCAATGCCATCGCGTGCGGACAAATTCCATGTGAACGGAATGTGTTACAACTACAATCCCACCCTTCTGAGCTGAAGTGCACGGTGTAGCTATCGTTGTCGCCCTGCACTTCCGCAGTGAAATTGGTCAGAGTCACGCGCTCCGGTTCTTGCGCGTAACGCTTGGCTTTTTCGATCTTGCCGATCATGCCATAATCCATGTTCTTTTTCCTTTCTATATGCGTATTGAAGTTGACAATAGTTGACTTTCACAATAATTTCTCTGATGGGAAGTGAAACTTTCGTTTTCTCTCAGAAATTTTATTCTGTAGGTTATCTAATGCCTAAAATAAAAACAGCACGCGGGAAATGACCTCGCGTGCTGCTTAATATTGCGATGAACGAACCAGCTTATGTAAATGTTTCGTTTTCACTCAGCGAAACTCCTTCAACGACTGTTAACTACAGTTTATGTGCAGATGAACGTTGTGTCAACAAAAAAATTTCTATCCAAAATCGCTTAAATCATCTGTCTGCGCTGCTTTCATTTCGCGCGTTTCGAGCGTAAGCGCCGCACTGATACGCCCTTTTGCCAGTTCGAGCCATGTCCGCAAGCTGTTCACTTCCATTAAGGTCGATTCCATGATCAATTGGCGATGCGTCGAAAGCGCGACGCCAAGTTCATTCATGGCATCGACGGTCGCTTGCTGCCAGAATCGCTGTCCATAATCGTAAATACGAATCGTATCCATATAGTTATCGAGCCATTGAATGACCTCACGCCTGCTTAAACGCCCCTCCATAAATTGAAAGCGCCATTTTGCTAACTCGCGCTGTTCGCTTAGGGGAATAGCGCGCGGAACTTCGCGCAGCCATTCATCCAGCAGTTCGCCCCCTAGCGGCGACAGGCGATAAATTTTGCGCGTGCGTCCCTCATGTTCCATATCCAGCTCGCCTTCGATGATAATTTGTTTCTCCAGCCGTTTTAGGATCGGGTAAATAGTGCCAGGGCTAGCGCTCCAGCCGTACGCATCACCTTCAAAGAAATTCATGATGCTGTAGCCAGATTGTGGTTTTAGGCTGAGCAGTCCCATCACGATATATTCAAGCGCAGTCAGTTCACGCCGTTCGCGTGCTGGCATAAAAAACCCTTTCGAGAGTGTAAAAAGCGATAAAAATCAATTGATTATGATTACGATTCGTAGTATAACAAACTCAACTTCATCGATCAAGAAAGTTGAAGACAGATGACAGAGAAAACTGCAATTGTAATCGGTGCGAGCATGGCAGGATTGCTTGCCGGACGTGTGCTTGCGAATCATTTCGACCGCGTGCTCATATTAGATCGTGATGAATTACCAAACGAACCGGAAGTCCGCAGCGGCGTCCCTCAAGGCAAGCATATTCATGCACTGCTGGTTGAAGGTCAAAATCGGATCGAGCAGATGTTTCCGGGCTTAGCCGATGAATTGACCGAAAGCGGCTCACCACGTATGACATGGGCGCGCGATACATGTTATTTTACTCCCGGTGGCTGGGTCAAGCGCTTCGACACCCACCTTCAGACCAACGTGATTAACCGCCCCGATTTGGAATGGCGCGTGCGCCGTCGTTTGGTCGAGAACACGAAAATCGCGATTTTGAGCGGGCGTGATGTGCGCGGTTTGATCGCGACTGACGATCAGACACGTGTGATTGGGGTAGAAATCCTGGTGCGCGGCACGAATGAGACCGAGCGATTGATGGGCGATTTGATCGTCGATGCGAGCGGGCGCGGCAGCAAAGCGCCAGCGTGGTTTACGTCGCTCGGTTACAAAGCGCCAACTGAAAGCCAGGTCAATTCTTATGTCGGTTACGCGACGCGCTTATACAAAAAACCAACTCAGTCATATGATTGGAAAGTTTTATTTTGCAATGCACGCAGCGCCGAAAACAATCCACGCGGCGCGGGCATCTTCGATATTGGCGACTATTGGCAAGTGTCGATGGGCGGCATGAACAAAAATTATCCGCCGACCGACGACGATGGATTTCTTGAATTCGCCAAATCACTGCCGACATCGACGATTTATGACGCGATTAAGGATGCTGAACCGGTCTCACCGATTGTCGGGTATCGCATCAATGGCAGCCGGATGCGCCATTTCGAAAAACTCAAGCGCCGCTCAGAACAGTTCATTTGTCTCAAAGGCGATCATCGATTCTTTATCCCCCATTGAGTACCAGGCGAATGAACAGGAACAACCCCATACCGACCAAAATCGTGATGAGCACATTTTTCGTGCGCCATGCTACCAGCACCGATATAATTCCGGCGACAAGATACGCATTCGACGGCGAAAAATCGATGATGTTGTCTCCGTTTGGCATCAACACGCCCGGCACGATAATCGCCGCCAATACCGCCGCCGGAACATAACGCAGTGCCTTAAATACACTCTTTGGCAGTGGAATCTTGCCAACCAGCACGATCACTGGATAGCGCACTATAAACGTCGCCAACGCCATTCCAAGAATGAGTAAAAATTCGTTCATGTAAAATACCTTTTGAACCGCAGAGAACGCAGAAAACAGATCATTCTAGACTTTTGTGTTTGTGGTCTCTGGGATTGATTTTTGCCTGTTTTCAACGATTACGCCCGCGATCACGCCCAAAATCGCTGCGATCAACAAGCCAATGTTGTTCGGAAGTGGCTTGAACACGACCGACGCGACTGACGCCGTGATCACGCTAAACAAGATTGGGCGCGTCGTAATCATCGGTACGACCATACCGATAAACGTCACGATCATAGCGAAATCGAGACCTAGACGCGCTGGATCGGGAATACTTGACCCGGCGATCACGCCGATCAGAGTCCATACGTTCCAGTTCACGTACATGAACAGCGCCGAGCCAAAATAGTACCAGTGTTTGTACGGGGTCTCGTCCGGTTCTTGATAACGGCGCGCGACGATGACGAATGTTTCATCCGTGAGCCAAAAACCCAGCGGCGCGACCCAGGTTTGCGGCAGATGTTTCATATGTGGCGCAAGCGTGGCGGCATACAGCGCATGCCGCAGATTGACGACAAAAGTTGTCAGCCAGATGACAGGCAGCGCTGCATTCGCCGCTACCAAATTCGCGGCAATAAACTGCGATGATCCGGCGAACACGAATAGGCTCATACCCATCGCAGCCCACGCGGATAGCCCGTTTGTTACCGCTGTCACGCCGAAAATCAACCCAAATGGGCTCGCGCCGATCATGAGCGGCAGTGTATCGCGAAACCCAAGCCAAAATTCACGCGCGCGTGTGGACGCGATGGGCGCTGAGCCAGTCAAGGTGTGTGTTTGTGGGGTCATGCGGGGACGATTTTAACCCGATGCATCGGTTGGGGTTCGGGAACAGGATCGCCGTAATCGAGCGCAACCGATAGCCAGCCTTTCATAAACATCCTCGATCATCGTAAAGACTTCACCTTGTGTTTCTGCTTGTGTCATACACCCGCGTAATTCCAATACACCGACAAAATACCCGCCATCTACCGATGGTTTTATAAGAATTGTACAGGGGAGCGACATAGGGTTAGCAAGGTCTTCAATCATCGTTCGTAACTCCTGTATTGATGACCATACAAGGGGCATAGCGGTGCCATGCCCCATACGCCACGCACTATTCGCGCGTCAACTGATCCAGCCGTTCGACATATTCTGCCAGCGTCGCAAAAGTCCGTTCAACCGCCGTCGGCGTCATCATATCGACTCCCGCCAGCCGGAGTGCATCCATCGGATACAGCGAACTACCCGCGCTCAAAAATTGCAGATAACGCGCTGCTGCGCCAGTTTCGCCGTTCAAAATCGGCGCGGCGAGCGCGTGCGCCGCCGAAATACCCGTCGCATATTGAAAAACATAAAAGTTGGCGTATAAATGCGAGAACGACGCCCATGTGATGCCAATACGTTCGCGTTCCCAATCGAGTTCGCCGCCGTAACCTTCTTCAAACAGGGACGCCATCAATTCGTTTATGTCGTCCGCGGTCACGCTGTCACCGTTTTCGACGCGCTCATGAATTTGCAATTCCAACTGTGCCAGAATCGGCATGATGAAGAAGTAACGATGTAAGTTATAAATTGCTTCACCGATCAGCGCTATCTGAAACTTGCGATCATCGGCGCGGGTTTTCATCAAATGCGCGCGTACCATCGCCTGATTAAAGTTCGACGCGACTTCTGCGACAAACAAGGAATAACCGGCATACAGATACGGTTGCGTTTTCCATGTGTGATAGCTGTGCATAGAATGACCGAGTTCGTGCGCCAGCACGCTCATGCCGAACAAGTTATCGTTGTAACTGGTCATGATAAACGGATGTGTGCCTTGCGCACCGTAGCTGAACGCACCTTGACGCTTGCCGTTGTTCGGGTAAACATCCACCCATCGATCTTCGAGACAGCCGCGCTTGAGAACGCTGACATACTCGTCGCCGAGCGGCTGCATCCCTTCGGCGATCCATTCCACACTTTGTTCATACGAGACCACCGGGTCGCTGTCGGTCATCGGTGCCCAGATATCATAGACTTTCATCGTATCGACGCCCAAGACGCGACGCTTAATCGCCCAATATTTGTGCCACGTAGCGATATTTTTCTTATAGGTTTGCACCAGCGTATGAAAAACCTCGACCGGAATGTTGTTCTCACTCAAGCTCGCTTCAAGTGACGAGCCGAACTTGCGCGCGCGGGCATAGAACACATCACGCTTGACCGCTGCCAGATAATTTGCCGCCAGCGTATTTTTATAACCAAGATAGCCATCGGCGTAACTGTTCATGCTGCTTTCGCGTAGTGTCCGGTCGGTACTTTGACGAAGCAGTTCCCACGTCGATTGTGTCACCGCGTGCGAATTGCCAGCGCTGTCGATTGCAGGCGCGAACTTAATATCCGCGTTGGTCAACTGATCGAACGGATCGTCGATGGTAGACAGCGCTTCTTGCGCTAAACCTAAAAGCTGTTCAACTTCGGCAGAACGTACGTGCGCCTGCTTGCGGAACAAATCATCGGCATACTGCGCCAACATCGATAAACGCGGCTCAGCCTTAATCCACCCTTCGAGCGTTTCACGTCCAAGCGCGATCAATTCTGGGTCTAAGAAAGAAACGGCTGCCGCAAATCGCCCAAATACGCTGCCCACCTGCCCTACCATGCCTGTCGCTTCGCTATCCGTTGAATCAACCGACATTGAAAACACCGCGTACATTTGCAGCGTACTCAAGCGGCGTTGAATAGGCAGCACCGTATCGACAAAATCTGCGAGCGTCGTTGAACTTTCGCTCAAACGCCCATGAAAGGCTTCTGCGGCGGGAATAGCAGCGCTCACCGCATCAAGTTCAGCACGCCATGCATCGCGTGACGGATATACACTGTCTGCGTTCCACTTATATTGATCAGGGATTTCATTCCGGATCATCGACATCGCCATGAAAACTGCTCCTTAATAGAGGCAAAGGCAAATCATAGACCTGCCTTTAGACTAGATCATATGCAGTATAACGCTATCCATTCAAATTTGTTCAAATGGCGGGTTACCGTGTAGAAACGCACCAGGGAAATCATCTTCGACCTTTTTACGTTTACCCGTCCAGCGTTCGATCTCGATGCGATAAACGGATGTGCGTGCCAGTTCCTCATCCGTCATCGCACGGTAGTGCACGCCGCTTTTGAGATGCGGGAAATATTTATCGAGCAACAGCTGCAACCCATGCCGTTCTTCGGTGACATTCTCTAAAATGTGCGCGCTGCCGAATACCACGACGCCCGCATATTCGACGCTCATTTCAAGTGCTTCGTCGGCGGGGAGCAGCCGCCCCATTTCAGTGATCGTAAAGCACACTTTTTCATGCAGTTCGATGTTGGCACGCGTGCGCCCGACACGCGCCGTGTGCATATAGATGATGTGGGCGTTGGCGTCATACACGAATAAATTACTGTTGATGAACGGCTGTCCATCGTCAACGGTCGCCAAATAACCGACGGTGGCGCGGTCGAGCAGATCGATCATCCATCCGTCCTCAGTGACCTGACGATCGGCGCGGCGCAGTTTATCAATGGGCAAATCGGCGTAATCGCGGCTGGTAGCGGGCATCTTTTCCTCACACACTGGGTTATATAGTTTGAATTGTAGGGTTATCTGGCGCGCACAATAGCCTCACATCAGTCCATTGCGTGTTTACATGGGCGGGTGTTGAACCGCCCTACCGCCTATAAATGTGTTATAATTACGCCGTGTAACGGCGGAAGGATATGGCGATGGCGAATGGCATTAACGAACCAGACATTCGCGCCGCAAATCTGGTCGATTTACCCGTACTGCGGCGGCTGACAGAAAATGCGCTCATCTTGGATACTGAATTGGGCTGCACACGCGATACGCTTGGCGTACATGGCGCGTTGATTGGCGGCGGCATGTGGTCGCGCGATCATTACACGCTGATTGGGCGCGTTAACAAGCAGATGGTCGCGGGGCAAATTCGCATCAAGC
Organism: Aggregatilineales bacterium; assembly: GCA_038207205.1. Taxonomy (GTDB): domain Bacteria; phylum Chloroflexota; class Anaerolineae; order Aggregatilineales; family Phototrophicaceae; genus Flexifilum. Next base: position 35,797 of record JBBRAA010000006.1, on the reverse strand, counting down.
CCGAAGACCATGTCGCGCAGATTGTATTCATCGCGCCGCCACATGACGAAGGCGACTCGAACACCGGGCTGCTGCATATGCTTGACGCGATGATTATCGAAGCCGGGCGGCGCGGGGCACACATGCTGACAGCAGAAATCGATGAACTGAGCCCGATGTTCACGACGTTCAGGTCATGCGGATTCGCGGTGTATGCACGTCAAGAATTATGGCGCGGGGTGCTGCCGTTTCCGGCACACATCGAACCGGCGACGCTGACGCGCGAAACCATTGACGATTCGTTCGATATTCAACTACTGTACAGCAATATCGTACCGCGTCTGGTACAACCCTTCACGGTACCATCCAGAGAGAGCGAAGGGCTGGTGTATCGCGAAGAGGGACGCGTGCGCGGCTATATTGCGTTCAGCGAAGGTAAAAACGGGGTCTATGTGACTCCTTATTTGCACCCGGATATTCCGTATCAGCAGGCGGCATCGATTTTGGCGGGCGCGATTTTGAAAGCCGAACGTGCCGAGCGCGCGCCGATTACGGTGTGTGTGCGCCGGTATCAGGATTGGCTGGAAACCGCGCTGCATGAAATCGGTTTTTCGGTGATCGGGCAAGGCGCAGTCATGGTCAAGCATATCGCAGCGGGCATTCGTCAAGCGGCGTTCACATCGCTGGCGCAGATGCTCGACGCGATGCCCGCTGCGCCGACGCCGATCACGCCGACGCACCGGATCAGCCGTATTGTCAGGATTAGACCTAAAGATTCAGGAGATTTTGTCAAGCCTTCATGGAACGTCGGATAACGGACGATATACACGAGCTGCGGCGGATTTTACCGCTTCACATCAACACCACTCTGGATGAAATCGGACAGTTGGATGATCTGTTAGAGATCGTCCTTGACTTGGGGCGCACGCCCACCGCTCGCTACACCACAGGCGAAAAAGAACTGTCCTATCACGAAGTCACACGCATGGAACTTGATGCGGTTGTGGCATCGATTGGTCAGTTCGACGCCGATAACCGTGCCGGAATCGAACGGACGCTGCATCGAATCAGTGCCATTCGTAATCGTCGTGGAGAAGTCATCGGCTTAACCTGCCGCATTGGGCGCGCGGTGTACGGCACGATCGAGATCATTCAAGAGTTGGTGGAATCAGGACAAAGTATCTTGATTTTGGGATCGCCGGGTGTCGGCAAAACCACCATGCTGCGCGAAGCTGCGCGCGTGCTGGCGGAGTCACGCCGTGTGGTCATTGTCGATACCAGCAACGAGATTGGCGGCGATGGTGACGTGCCGCATCCTGCTGTCGGACGTGCACGCCGGATGCAGGTCTCGCACCCGGAACGCCAGCACGAAGTCATGATCGAAGCGGTCGAAAATCATAACCCAGAAGTCATTGTCATCGACGAGATCGGGCGCGAACTCGAAGCGATGGCGGCGCGCACGATCGCCGAACGCGGCGTGCAATTGATTGGCACAGCACACGGCAATGCGCTCGATAATTTAATGCTCAATCCAACATTGAGCGACTTAATCGGCGGCATTCAAGCCGTGACGCTGGGTGACGAAGAAGCCAAACGGCGCGGCACGCAAAAAACTGTCTTGGAGCGCAAAGCACCACCGACGTTCGATGTGCTGATTGAATTGCAAACGCGCGACCGTTTAATCGTGCATGAAGATATGGCAGGCGCGGTCGATCTGATTTTACGCACACAACCGCTCCCCATCGAAATTCGCTATCGCAATGAAAAAGGCGAAATCGTGGTCGAAACTCAGACGACCGAGCCACGTTCGTTGACTGAGCGACGTATGGGCGACCGTACTGCATCGAGCACAGGTGCGCGCCGTACACGACGCAGCGAAACCGTCGCAGATAATGGCGCAGACAACGGTGGTCGTGAAGAACGCCGCGCTTATCGCGAACGTGAAAGCGACAGCGGTGAATGGTCGCCTGCCGCCGTGCCCGATAACGGCGTGGTCAAAAGTGGCAAAACAGTGCGCATGTATGCGTTCGGCGTCGCGCGCAACCGCTTGCAGCAAGCGGCGCGCCGTCTGCATGTGCCAGTCGTCATGACCGATGATCCCGGTCAGGTCGATATGATCGTCACGCTCAAGAATTACTATCGCCGCCGTCCAAAGCTGATCGTAGACGCAGAACGACACGGCACGCCGATTTACGTGCTGCGCGCCAATACACTGACGCAGATGGAAAACTTCCTGATCGATGTGTTCCAGAAGGAAGTCAACGACGAAGCGATTGACCCAGCCGCCGGATTGAACGAAGCGCGGGATGCGATTGCCCGTGTACGTGGCGGCATGACGATGGCAGTCGATCTCACGCCGCAGCCCGCCGCAGTCCGCCGCGCGCAGCACGAGATGATCCGCATGGCGAAGCTCGAAGGCGAAAGCATCGGCAATGAGCCAGATCGTTATGTGCGCGTCATGCGTAAAGTCGATGACTAACGGCTAAAACCGAACGCACAATTTTGTCAACCATAAGGGCATGGCGCTGTCATGCCCTTTGCGATCAAACGTAAGGCGATCTCGATATGCCCAAACATCCACCTCTCACGATTATCGGCGTCACTGCCCCCATACAAAGCGCATCTTTCGATCTACTCGCGGTCTTGACCGATGCACTCACCGCCGCAGACGAACGCTTGATGACAGGCGATGTGCTGGCGATCAGCAGCAAGTACACCGCGATTAGCGAAGGACGCGTTGTCAAACTCGACGAGATCGCGGTCAGTGAGCAAGCACAGGCGCTGGCAAAACAGTATCACATGAACCCGATCATGGCGCAGTTGGTCATGAATGAAGCTGATCATATTTTCGGCGGCATCCCTGGCTTTTTGCTGACACAGAAAGATGGGATTATTTCGCCCAACGCAGGCATCGACCGCTCGAATATTCCGCATGGCTACGCAGTGTTGTTCCCACAACAGCCGTACATATCGGCGGCACGGATTCGGGCAGCGCTGCAAGCGCAATACGGGGTACAAATCGGCGTGATTTTGACCGATAGTTGGTTGATGCCGGGACGACTCGGCACGACAGGCGTCGCACTGGCGACAAGCGGCTTTCAACCATTGGCGGACGAACGCGGCAAGCCCGATTTATTCGGCAATCCGTTGTTGGTCACACGACGCAGCGTCACTGATCAAATCGTGGCGGCGGCGGAGTTGGTCATGGGCGAACGTGACGAAGCGACACCGTTTGCCATCGTGCGCGGCGCGGACATCATGTTGAGCGACGAGGTACTAACCGAAAAAGATGTGATGATCGACTGGCGCGATTGCATCTATGTGCAGTCGTTGATGGCGGGGCTGCTGCCTGATGAAAAATGACTTAAATTGTCGCTTTTACTTTCTAAAATAAGGGCAGATTTTCTGGCTTCTTATGTCTCGATCCCGCAGATAATCGTTCAATGATTGCGTCTGAGGTACTTGGAAGGTCAACGGTCGAGTGGATGCTGTCTAAAATGGATTGCGCGCCGATGCGTATTTCGTTTACATCCATTTGATCAATCAATTTCAGTGAATCACGAAACTGGAGCGATTGCCTGCTGTTCCCCTCACCCTGCTTGCCAGAGGCAAGCTGTCCCTCTCCCACGCACGCGGGGAGAGGCAAAAAACCGGCTTTTCTCCCCTTCTCCCCGCTTGCGTGGGAGATGGGGCTGGGGGTTGAGGGGTGCGACGGTTCAATTCTGACACCCGAACAAGGGCTTGGGATCGAAGCTTTTGAACTTTCGTGATTCACTGAATTTTAATCTTTACACGCGCTAGAAACGAGCAAAGTTGCGGCGATTGAATCAAAAAGGTCGAAGAGACATACAACATCTTTTCGACTTTTAACTTTAACCTTTTAACTCACTTTACGCAGATTGCCCTCCCGCCTCAATCCTTTCCCCCTCCTCCTTCCCTCGAAATTTTGCAGTGTTAATTACCTACCCCTGTCAGCATTGCCCCCCTACGAGCATTCTTGACGCTTGATGAACTCCCAGAAATTTTGATGCGTTTGCCCTGCCTTATATTCCCATGCCTAAAGGCGGGGGCTTTACGGCGTCTTTCTGGTAAAGTCATGGTGGGATACCTTTCACGTTAGGGATAACGAGAAAGGTATCCCACCTATTCAAAACTCAGGTCACAGCGACTCTTTGCAGGTTTGCGTTATGCTTTTCGCGTTTGTATTGAGGGGATTTCGATGGCAATGGAGCAAGTGGCGCTCGATGTAGCAGGCGCACTGTGGCAAAGCGGTGCGGTCGTCTTTGACGAACGACATCCGATCACCTTCAAATCGGGGATCGTGTCGCCTGTGTACGTCGATAATCGGCGGCTGCCGTTTCATCCGACGCAATGGCGCGTGATCATCGAAGGCTTTAGCGGCTTGATCCGCCACTTGCCCGCCGCGCCTGCCGTGATCGCGGGCGTCGAGACGGCGGGCATCCCACACAGTGCGGCGCTGGCATACGCACTGAAAATCCCATCGGTCTATGTCCGCAAGCAGCCGAAAGATCATGGGACGAAAAACCGCGTTGAAGGCGGCAGCGTAACTGATCAACCTGTGATTCTGATCGAGGATATGGTGACGACGGGCGACAGCAGTTTATCGGCGGTAAATGCACTGCGCGAGTCAGGCGCGCAGGTGACTCATTGTCTGGCGATTGTCACGTATGGCTTTGACGAGACATTCGCGGCGTTCGCGCGCGCTGAGGTGCAGCTCGCGACGCTGACCGACTTCACGTTGATCATGCAATCGGGACGCGCGGGCGGTTTCATCACCGACGCCGCCGCCGATATCATGCGCGCATGGTTGCGCGACCCACGCGGGTGGAGCGCGACGCGATGAGCGCACGCAGCTACGACGAACGGGCGGTGTCGGTGGACTCGCTGGTGTGTGTCGGCTTGGACAGCGCTATCGAGCGGCTGCCTGCGCGCTTTTTGAACGATCCACATCCGCAATTCGCATTCAATCGCTGGATCATCGACCAGACGCACGAGTACGTGAGCGCATATAAGCCGAATACGGCATTTTATGAGGCGCGCGGCGCGGCGGGCTGGGATGATCTGGCGCGGACGATGGACTATTTGCGCGCGCAGCACCCCGATATTTTCACGATTTGCGATGCCAAACGCGCCGACATCGAAACGACCAACGCGGGCTATGTGCGCGCGATCTTTGACGATCTCGGCTTCGACGCGGTGACGCTGCATCCGTATTTGGGTTCAAGCGCGATGCAGCCATTTTTGAGCCGTATCGATAAAACCAGCATCGTCTTGTGCCGCACCAGCAATCACGGCGCGGGCGAACTGCAAGACATACGCGTTGGCGACAAACCGTTGTGGCAGATCGTCGCAGAGACGGTGCGCGATATATGGAATACGCACGATCAATGTATGTTGGTGGTCGGCGCAACCTACCCCGACGACTTACGACGCACCCGCGCGATCGTCGGCGCGATGACGCTGCTGGTGCCGGGGATCGGCGCGCAAGGCGGGAGCGCGGCGGCGGTGATGACGGCAGCAAATGCCGACGGGCGCGGCTTGATCGTGAATGCATCGCGCTCGGTAATTTTCAGCGACGACCCAGCACGCGAAGCGCGCGCATTACGCGATATACTGAGGGCATCGTGATCGCTTGTTTCGATGGGTCTCGCGCATCACCGCCGCAGATTAGGCAAAAAAATTGTAAGCCCACTGAAGGGGCTGTTAAGAGTGCCTTTAATGCGCTTGGTTTTTCACCGTAAAGAGAAGATGAGCATGATTGGACTGTTCAACGTGAAACGACTCGCCTTGATGATCACCGTGATCGCGCTCAACGCCGTGCTGCTCACGGTCACGTATTCGCAAAGCGCCGACGACCCGAACGCGCGTAATCCACAGACGATCCCACCGCAAACGCCGTTCAACGGGGCGCTGGCGCTCGGTCATGTCGCGGATCAAGTCGCGTTTGGCACGCGGGCGACAGGCACCGCCGAAGCGGTATTGGCGGGCGACGCGATTCTGGCGCACTTCGATGCGCTCGGCTGGGAAACCAGCGAAGATTGGGAGACGCTGACGTTTCCTGACCTGCCGATATTCGTGCCTGCCCGCAATCTGATCGCATCGTATGGCAGCGGCGACACGACGATTATTCTGGGTGGACATTGGGACAGCCGGGTAATTGCGGATCAAGACCCTGACGTGACGCTGCGTGCGAGCGCGCTTCCACCGGGTGCGAACGACAACGGGAGCGGCGTCGGCGTCTTGATGGAACTGGGGCGCGCGATCATCGAAAACTACGACGCCAACGCCGAAATTCGGATCGTATTGTTCGATGCCGAGGATAATCCCGGCGTGCCCCCGTGGAGTCCATTGATGGGGTCGCGTGCGTATGTGGCTGACCTGGACTTGACGACCGAGAACATCCGCTATGTCGTCGTTGTGGATATGGTCGGCGACGACAACCAGATCATCCCCATCGAAGCCAATTCGCAGAGCGCCGCGCCGGATGTGGTCGCTGGCTTGTGGGGCACAGCCGCCGATCTCGGTTACGCGACCGAGTTTGGCGAAGAAGCGGAAGAATTCATCGTGCGCTACGCGCTGCAAGACGATCACATATCGTTCATCGAAGCGGGGATTCCAGCGGTGGTGCTGATCGATTTCGATTACCCGTACTGGCATACGACGCAGGATACGCTCGACAAAATCAGCCCGGATAGTTTACAGCGCGTCGGTGATGTGATCCTGACATTTTTGGAACGCGACGGGGTCATTACGCGACGGTAAACGCGATTTTTCACCTCACCCGCGTCCCTTCCTCCATAGAAAAGGGGTTGGGGTGAGATTTTGACGATTTAGACGACGAGGACATCAAACTTGACAACACAACCCGCGCGGCGTGCGCTCAATCCCTGGCTGGTGCTGGCGCTGATCTGCATCCCGGTCTTTATTGGTTCGCTCGATCTCACCATCGTCTCGGCATTTTTGCCAGAGATTATCGTGCGGCTCGAACTGCCACTCGAAAGCGTGGTCGATGATGCCGCGTGGGTAGTGGGCGGTTATCTGCTGGCATACACGATCAGCCTGACATTCATGGGGCGCGTGAGCGATTTGATCGGGCGGCGGCGTGCGTATATCGCGTGCCTGATCATCTTCATGATCGGCTCGTTCATCGTCGCGGAGGTTGATCCGCGAGCGCAAGAGGGCGTCGCTGGTATTTTGTACGACTTGAGCTATCGCTTCGGCGGACAGCGCCCTGATCCGAGCAATATCGCGCTGACGACGATCATCATCGGGCGCGTGATTCAGGCGCTGGGCGCGGGCGCTTTAGTGCCAATTACATTGGCGCTGGTCGGTGATCTGTTTCCGGCAAATCGACGCGCGCAGCCGCTCGGTTTGGTCGGCGCCATCGATACGCTTGGCTGGGTGCTTGGACATTTGTACGGCGGGATCATGGTGCGCTGGTTCAGCGAGAACGCCGCCGGATTTGTCGCGTTCTTTCGCTCGCTTGGGCTGAACTGGGACGCCCCCGATTGGCGCGCGCTGTTTTGGATCAACCTGCCGATTTCGGCGGCAGCCATCGTGATCGCGTTCTTCATTTTGCGCGGCTCGAAACAAACGCGGGCGGCGGGCGGCTTCGATCTGATCGGGACGGCGCTGGTCACGGGCGCGCTGATCTGCCTGGTCGTCGGCTTGGGCGCGAACATCGAGGTTTCTGCCAGCACAAGCAGTTTCGACGAACTCGGCGGCCTGCCACCTTATGCCGCGCCACTTTTGCTCGGCGGCTTGGTCATGTTCGTCGCGTTCGTGTTGTGGGAACTGCGCGTCAGGTATCCGGTGCTGGATTTACGCCTGTTCGCGCGGCGCAACATCAGCATGGGGTCGTTGGCGAACTTTTTCGTCGGCTTTTGCCTGATGATCGGCTTGGTCAGCGTGCCGATTTTAGTCAATATTCGGCTGCAAGATACGTCGCAGTTGAGCGAAGCGGCGTTCCAGGTCGGCATTTTGCTCTCCGCGCTGACCATCCCGATGGCGCTGGCGGCATTACCTGGCGGCTGGTTGAGCGAGCGCATCGGGTATCAGCGCACCACGTTTATCGGCTTACTGGTGGCGGGCATCGGTTTCGCGTTGATCTGGCGGACATGGACGGCGGACGTGACGAATGCGACGGTTGCGCTCGAAATGGCGCTGGTCGGCATTGGCTTGGGCTTGACGTTCAGCCCGATCAGCGCGGCGGTGATCAACAGCGCGGAAAACGACAAGCTCGGCACGGCGGCGGCGCTGGTGATCATTTTGCGTTTGCTTGGCATGACGTTGGGGATCGCGCTGCTAACGGCGTTCGCCAGTCAGCGATTGGCGGGGTTGGCGTCGGCGGTACTCGGCGCGGACGCGGGCGATCCATTGGCGGCAATCGATACGTATGTGCAGTTGACGGTGCAAGTGTTGAGCGAAATGGGCTTGGCGGGCGCGGTGTCGTGCGGCTTGGGATTGATCCCGGCGCTGCTGCTGCGCGGCAAAGGGCGCGAAGGCGGCACGGTCGCGGCGATTGAACGGGTGGGGGTGGCAGGGGATTAGGGTTAGGTTTCGCAAAATCTGCCCCAGCCCTAACCCCGCTATGATTGCCCTTCTCCACACGGGGACGGGCGGTACGCGTCAGCGTGCGGTTATCAAGCCTATACATGGTCGAATCTTGGTTAGAATGTTGGCTGCGCCTATACTACATAGACCACATACGTAGGAGTATTTCGTATGACCCTGCTTAAAACCCGCGTGACGGTGGACGAATTCGACAATTTTATCCAACTGCCGGAAAACGACGACAAGCGCTTTGAACTCATAGAAGGGGAAATCGTTGAAATAACCAGTAACAGCTATTCATCGATTCTTGCAGGATTTTTCTTGACGTTCATCAATCTATATAATCTACAAAATAATCTTGGTTGGGTGACAGGCGCGGACGGCGGTTATCAGGTTGGCACGGAGCGTTATTTGCCGGATGTCGGGTTCATCTCGAAAGCGCGTCAACCGACGCGCCCGCGCGTCACCTATATCCCGCTCGCGCCTGATCTTGCCGTTGAAGTCGTCTCCCCGACCGACTCCGAGCGTCAACTCACAATCAAGATATTCAATTACGTTGCCGCCGGAACGACCGTATGGGTCGCGTACCCCGACGAACAAACCGTCGTCATCTTTGCGCCCAATCAACCACCGATCCGCTTGGATCGAACCGGCGTCATCGACGGCGGCGCGATCTTGCCCGGCTTCGCGCTGACGCTGACCGAAATTTTCCGCGACGACTCCCCGCAAGTTTGAGCTGATACGCCCCGCAACGTGTAGATACGCTACAATTCGACGTTCTAGCCAAAATAAATAACGGAATTCCTCGACGTGAGCCATCAAACGCGCGCTGTTTCTTTTTTGATGCTGATTCTTGTACTGTGCCTGTCGTTTTATCCGACGCGCAGTATCCACGCCCAAACCGATACCAGCGCGATCACGCTGACGGCACGCGCCGGGTTCGACGGTGCGTTCCGCGACAGCCAATGGCTGCCGATCCGCGTGCGCGCCGAGAACAACGGTGCAGCAGTGAGCGGGCGGTTGGTCGTGCGCCCAGAGACATCGGGCGGCGGTGTGCTGGGAACGTTCAGCGCGCCGATCACGCTGCCCGAAGGCGCGCAGCAGGTGATCGATTTCGCCATCAGCGCGCGTGGCATCACCCGCGATATTCGTATCGAACTCATCGATCAGGACGATCTGGTCGTCGCATCTACCACTGCGACGCTGCGCGGTTTGAACGGACAAGACCGCCTGTACATCGTCGTCAGTGAATCGGCGGTGGGGGCGGTCGATCTGACAGGCGCGCGCGTCGGCGGTTATATCGCCGCGCAAGCGGTGTGGACTCCGGCTGATTTGCCCAATCGTGCCGCACTGCTCGACGCGGTCGATGTGATTCTGATCGACGATGCCGACACCGGCGTGTTATCCGCCGATCAGCGTGGGGCGCTGGCGGCGTGGGTGAGCGGCGGTGGACATTTAATCGTGGCAGGCGGCACGAACTGGCAGGCAACCGCCGCCGGATTGGGCGATTTGCTCCCGCTGATGCCCGGCGCGGCGCAAACCATCCCGTCGCTGAGCGCGCTCGAAACATGGCTGCGTGTCCCTGATAACGCTGCGCTCGATGTGGAGACCACCATCGCCACCGGACAAATCGCGGATGACGCGCGCGTGCTGGTCGCGGCAGATGACGGCGTACCGCTGTTGGTGCGCGCCGCCTACGGCGATGGCACGGTCGATTATCTGGCGGCGGATGCGCTCGCCGCGCCTTTACGTACATGGTCACGCGTGACCGATTTTTGGTTGACCTTGATGACGACGACGACGCCCGCGTTGGGATGGTCGATGGGCATCACCGACACCCAACAAGCGATCAGCGCCGCGCAAATTTTACCCGGCTTCGATGCACTGCCCGATGTCCTGCCGCTGTGTGGTTTCCTGTTCGCATATATCGCGCTGATAGGTCCCATCAACTATATCGTGCTGAACCGCATCAACCGCCGCGAATGGGCATGGATTACAATTCCAGTCCTGATCATCGCGTTCACGGCGTTTTCGTTCGTGATCGGCACAAATTTACGCGGCAGTGAGGCGACGATCAATTATTTATCGTTGGTGCGCGGCTGGGAGAACCTACCGACCGGGCGCGCCGAAAGTGTGGTTGGGCTGCTGTCGCCGCTGCGCACGCGGTATACGCTCAGCCTGCCGCAAGGCGAAACGCTGCGCCCGATCCCACGCGCCGTCACAGGTGGATCGCTGCTGGCGAATACGTCGGGGAGCATCAGCATCGACATCGCGCAGACCGATATTTTCGCGGCGTCCAATTTCATCGTCGATTCAAGTTTTATCGCGCCGTTCGCGTTGAGCGGTACGAGCGCGACTCCGGCGATTACAGGTGAGGCGACGCTCAGTTATGATGACACGGTCGAAGGGCAGCAAAATATACGCGGCTCTATTCGCAATGACAGCAATTTAACGTTAAATGACCCTGTGATTATGGTGCGCGGCGCTGCGTTGTCTCTGGGGCAGCCGCTCGAACCGGGCGACGTACAGCCGTTCGAGCTGACGCTGGCGGGTGAAAGCAGCGTATCGCCAGTCTTTCGCGCGCCGTCATTCCTGACTTCCTTGAGCGGCGGCGGCGGCAGTTATCAGATCGGCTTGAGCGAAGCCAGCGTGATCGATATTCTGGGACCAGACAACTTCAGTGCCAATTATTATGGGCGCGCGTTCGTCGATCAAACCGAGGAGTCGTTGAATATTCGGCGGCGGCAGTTCTTGCTGTCGTCGCTGATCGATGACGGTGACGGCGCGACCGGACGCGGCGACCGCACATTTCTGGCGGGCTGGAGCGATGTGCCGCCTTCCGAAATCGCGCTCGAAGGTGCAGCGTGGAGCGCGCAGCATGTGACCGCGTATGTGATCGAACTCAATACGACTGCCGATATACCGACACAGCCCGTTGTCATCGCGCAAGATCGTTTTACATGGGTCGTACTCGAACAAAGCGGCGTTAACGCTGCGCCCATCGAGATCAACTTTTTACCTGGCGAATCAGCCGTGTTTCGCTTCACACCACTGCCCGATGCGGTCTTGCGCGAGGTCGATGAACTCATGGTGCGGCTGCGAGACATCAATATCGGATCGCGGGTCGTGCCGATTCAGTTGTGGAATTACGACGCGCAACGGTGGGACGAACGCGATGTGGTCGGCGGTGATTTGAATATCAGCGACCCGTCCGCGTATATAGGGACGCAGAACGCGGTGCAGATTCGGTTGATCGCAGACAGTGTCGGCGGCGGTTTTATGCGTATCGGGGAATTGACGGTCGAGCAGCGCGGCGTATTTTGAGCGCAAGCCTCACCCTGTGCGCTGGCGCGCGCGAGGTGAGATTGACTGACTAGCGCGAAACCGCGTTGCTCGGCACCCATACCGGGCGCGCCTGGCACGCGATCCAGACTTTGGCGAAGTCGCCGCTAAACTCGCTGATGTACCACGTCCCGGCATTGACATTGAAGCCCGTGCCAGCGCTCAAATCGGCGGCGAAGAATGCAGGTGCGCCCGCCGGAATGCTGTACACGACCGACCCACTCGGAAGCGGATACGGGCAGCTTGCCGTCGCTTCTTGTATCGCTAAGCAGTCTGCGACCACAGTGTCCAGGATTATGAATTCGACGAATTCGTAAGTGTCAGCGATTGATTTACTGATGTTGTCGTTCAGGTTGACAACGATATCTTCCAGATTGTAATACTGGGAAATTTGATAGAACACGGTCTGGCTTGAACCCACTGATCCGCTCACTTCGATGATGTCGAGCGCGCCGCCGACGCCGCCGAGATCAAGAATAACGACATAAACTGTGTTGGTCTGCGGCCCGCTGCCTTTGATCTCATCCTGTACCTTTGCCGTGCGATACTGGGTCGGCGCCTTCACTACTCCAACAGGAATCGCTGCGGGCATGTTGAAGCTGATTTCTAAGCGACAATCGACCAGCGTTACGCTCAAATCTTGCGCGAACGCGGGCAGTGCTGACGCCATTGCTGCCAGCACAACTACCATTACCATCAACCATTTACGCAAACGTATGAATATTTCTCTCTTGGTAAAACAAGATAAAACAACATTTGAAGCATAGAAGAAAGTCACATTTTGTACAATGACCCTTTTACAAATTTTGCGCCTTTGCGTTATGTTTTTATCTTTGCTTTCGCCTATATACTCGTCATGTCTTATCACGACTCTTTTTGGGGGGAATTTTTATGCTTGAGGATTTAATCGCTCAGCTTCAAAGCCGCGACCCGGCGGAGCGCCGTCAGGCGATCATCGCGCTTGGTCGTACCAAAAACCTTGACGCACTGACCGCTTTACAAAACGTGTATCGCACCGATACCGATTCGGAGCTGCGCGAACTGGCACGCAAAGCGGGCGCGTATATTCGCCAGCAAGCCGATGCCGCCGCCAGCGCGCCGCCGCCGATGTCCAGCGCCAGCGTGGACGACGAAGATGCTTATAAACCTTCAACCGCCTCTGTGCCACTGCGCATGTATACGCCGCCTGCACCCATCGAAAAACCGCGCGCCGAAGCCCGCACAAGCGGACGTGAATTCACAGTATCGCGCGACGATAGCGAACGTGCCAAAGGGTTGATGGATTCTGCGTTGAGCGCGAACATGCGCGGCGATAATGCTCGCGCCATGCGCGATCTGGCACAGGCGATCAAGCTCAACCCGAATCTGATCAACGATAAATATTTTGGCAGCGTCGCTGCCAGTGTGACAGGCACGAGCGGCGATGAAGCCGTGCGCATGATCGTGGATGGCGCGCAGCGCAAGCAGTTTGTCGATGACGCGACGACCAAGGTCAAAAGGAATGTGCGTGATGAAAAGATGGCGAACGCCAAACAGTCGAATTCGGGCGGTGTGCTGTTCGAGTTAATTATCTATCTCGCCATCAACATCGTGTTTCCGATCATTTTGGCGGTCGTTGTCGTCCAGGTCGCACGCGCCAACTTTGCTGGCATGGAAGACCCAGAGCTGGCAGCCCTTGGTGAATTTACCGCCGCAGACGTGCTGCCGTTTCTCGATGTCAGTGTGGGCGGCTTGATCATCGTCGGTTTGATCGTGACCGTCGCGTTGATCATTTCGACACTGTTTCAAGCCTTCATGATTCATATCGCGGCGCTGCTGCTGGGCGGCGTTGGCACGTTCGTACATTTGCTCGATGTGATGCTCTCGTTCTATAACCGTTTCCAGCCGATCCTGTATGTGCTGCTTGGGTTGAACTTCATCATCGTCATCGCCACGATTGGCTCGTTCATCCCCGCGTGTTCTGCGATTGTGCTGGTTGGATTTATGCTGTATTACATCTTCAAAACCGCGTCGAAAGTGGGCGAGGCTTACGGGACAGGCGCAGGCTTGGGTTTTCTGACGCTGTTGGTGTCGTCGATCATCATTGGGTTGGTCAACGTGGTATTGAGTTCCCTGGCTGGCAATGCGCTTGCGGGGTTGCTCACGCAGTTCACAACTACGCCTCTATAAATGATATGGCGGGGCGCAGCGTACTGCGCCCCTGCGAACCCCCTTTACGTCGTTACGTTATTCCCATACAGCGCGATTATCGCGCGCGAACTGATCAAATGTGATCGGCGGGCGCCCCAATAGTGCTTCGACAGTGCCTGTGACTTCTTTGGCATTTCCAAACCGCGTGATCGTGTACAACGCTGCCACCACCAGCGAATAACCGAGCGCCTTGCCTTCGGCAAGCTGACGGATGACGAATGTGATCACCGATGGGTGCGTGTAGCGGATCGGGCGGTTGAGTGCCGCCGACAATTTTTCTGCGACCTGAAAATAATCGAGCGCTTCGCCGCCAGTTAACGTGTATTTTTGGTTCTCGTGCGCTGAATCCGTGAGCGCGCGCGCGGCGACCGCCGCAATATCGCGCACATCGATAAAACTGGTTTTCGCCTTGCCAACAGGCAGCCGAATTTCACTCAACGTCTTGATTTCGTGCGCGGAAGTCGTCGAAAGATTTTGCATAAAGAAACTGGCGCGCAAAAATGTGTAACGCACGCCGAGTTCAAGGATGAGTTGTTCGATTTTGTAATGCGGTGTCACACGGTTGTTTTCGACTCCTTGCAGCGACAAGAACACGATGTGCTGCACGCCAGCCGCCACCGCCGCGCGGATAGCAGGCGCAAGTTCCTTCGGTACATCTGCCAGCGCAGGCGGGCGCACCAGAAACAGATGTTTGATGCCGTCGAACGCCCCTTCAAACGTAGTGGGGTCAAGAAAATCAAAGCGGCGGATTTCCATGTTCGCGTCGATCTGCACGATCTTGCCTGGTTTGACCGTGCCAACCCGAAACGGAACCCCCATGACACGCAGTTCGCGTGCGACTTCCTTCCCGACATTACCGGTCGCGCCGGTGAGCAAAATATCCATTTGCGGTTTGACATCCGTACGCTCTTGTATAGTTCGTGTAAATCGACTATACCTTTCGTTGGCGCGATTTACGCTAAACTGTGTGCTTCAAAATAGGTAAGCATCCCCACGCCTAAAGGCGGGGGCTTTTAGCCCTAATGCTTATCAGACTCAGCCCGCAAGGGCTACGTTAGCGGTAAATACACAGGCACTTCGGAATGCCTCACCAGTTCCGAACGCTGCGGTGAACGATTAAACAGAATGCTTGGGAGCAAACAGTGTCGTTCACACTAAACTACCGCATAACATTGTCGAGGTGAACTTTACCCCGCGCAAGCGGAGCAGGTTTGACCGTTTTCCATAGGTAACTTAAAAAACGGTCTCCCTGCGGGGATACACCACTCAGATGGGTACACCTATAAGAAAGGGCAAGGCGCTATCCCTCCCCATGCCTAAAGGCAGGGGTATCTCGCGCCGATTTGATGAAAATGTACTTTGCCTAAACAGCATTCAGGGTGCTGCCGCGCCCGATGCGGAGATTTTTTTATGTCTTTTACAATCGAAGAAGAGCAAGCCTCAAGCGACAGCGAGCTGATTATGCGGCTGCGTGGGGGCGATATAAGCGCGTTGGGCGATTTGTTCGACCGTTACCACCGACAAATTTTCCGCACGGCGGCTGCCATCACACGGGATGAAGAAGTCGCCAACGACCTGACGCAGGATTGCTTTCTTAAGCTGCTGCAATATGCTGACCGCATCGATACCAATCTGCCGCTCGCCCCATGGCTCTATCGCGTTACGGTCAATCTCAGTTACACTTGGATCTCGCGTCGGCAGAAACGACGCATCTCGATTGAAGCGTTGGTGGATCGATTGATGAGTCCGCCCGGTCAAGCGCCCGATTATATGGCGGAGCTTTCGGAAACGCACCGTTTGATCCGTGCCGCCATCAGCGAACTGTCCTTTAATCAACGCGTGGTCGTCGTGCTGCACTATCTGGTGGGCATGAATCTGGACGAAATCGGAGAGTTACTGGTTTGTCCTGTCGGGACGATTAAAAGTCGTCTTTATTACGCTCGTGAAGCCTTACGCCATCGACTGAGCGACGTTCAGCAAACTTGGTTCGAAAGTGTACCTTCTTATGCCGAATCTCTCGGATAAGCAGTTGGACGCGGTCATCAGCCATACGCTGCGGCGTGCGGCGACGCTTTCATCTGCCGACAGCGCTGCGATGTGGGAATCGCTGCGCGATAAAGCCGAAGCGCTCATCAACAGCGATCTGAATAGTATCGCACTTACGCCTGATGCTTCGGATGCGTATATCGAAAATGACTCGACGCCGTGCTGTGAAGCAGCAACCCCCGCGCGTGCGCCGTTTCTTGGGCGCGTGCTGACCAGCATGTGCGCCATCCTCGAAGATTCAGCGCAATTTTTGTTCGCGGACGAAATTCTGCTCGATCGTGCCCGTCTAAATCCCTATCCTTTTCATGCAAGCATTGTCACCTTTGGCAATTATGTTTTGACACGGGCTTAAGTCCGTATCGCAAACGTTAACCATTTCAAGCCTCGCTGACTCCGCTTTCGCGTTATAATCAAATCAGGTTCATAAATCATCCATCGAAGCGGTAGACATACCGCTTCAATGCCGATTCAAATCGTACAGGCGGCATGTGTGCCGCTAACTCCTATGACGTTCACGAAGGACATTCGCATGACCCAACTGCCTCGCATTATGACGGTTGACCCTTCCGGGATGGCGGCACGACTCGTGCGAGCGTCGGTCGATTTACTCGGCAAACACGCGATCACCTACGATATTCCCTATCCATTCGATGCACTCGACGAGATCGAGCGCGCCGCGTTCGATCTCGTCGTGACGACCCTGTCGTTCGATGATGGATTGAGCGGCATCGACTTCGCCATGCGTGTCAAAGAGATGCGTCCCGAAGTGTCGGTGATCGTGTTAAGTGGCGCGCACCATGACGCCATCGACGTGGATCCACGCGCTGCATCGCCGTTCCTGATTTTGCAGTACCCTTTCGATGCCGCGCTGCTCTTACGCGCCGTCACGGCGGGCATCGAAGGACGCGACGTGCTGACGGCTCAATTCGAGCCATCGGTGCGCCTGACAATCACCGATGCCGCCGATATTGGCGCGATCCCACATATCGATGCTAAAGCCGCCGCGAGCATCATCGATGGATTGCTCTCCGAAATCGGCGCGATGGCGATTTTACTTTCCAATCGCGCGGGTGGAATCGTACATGAACGCGGCACGGTCGGCTACTTCAACCGCGAACAACTCTCCGCTTCGCTGCTGCCGAGCGCGATCACCACCTTCGAAATTGGCAAACTCGTCGGCGGCAAAGCGAGCGCGGTCACATTTTACGATGGGGATGAATTCGATGTGTTCGTGCTCTCGGTTGGCTTGCATCATATGCTGTCGCTGGTATGGGATGGTGCGACCGGACGCAGCCAGTTCGGCGCTGTCAACCGTTATGGACGCCGCGCCGCCGAAGATTTGGTCGCCTTGATCGGCGCGAGCGCGTATATGTTCGAAGCGGAACGCCAGGAACGCGCGACGATGGAAATGAAGCGCGCAGTCGAAATCGCATCACAAAGCGATCCGGAACCTCAGCCGATTTTCACGCCGCCCGTCGAAGAAAAACGGCGCGGGCGCGGGCGTAAAAATAACGACTATCTGCAAGATATTCCGTCACGCCGCAGCAGCGAACCGCTGATTTTACGCTCGGATGAAATCGAACAGGTATCACTGCCCGAAAACGAACCGCTCCGGCTCGATCCGTTGTTAGACCTCAACCCAGATTTGCTTGATCCCAGTCTGCTTGATACGCTTGATATAGATGCGAACGATATGTTCGATATGGAGAAATTGGGCGAACTCGCCAACGAAACCCGACGCGAACGGGGACCACTATCTTATGATGAAGCACGCGAGCTAGGCATTATTCCGTGAGCAGCAGCGAAATTGAACAAAGCAAGAAAGATGTGCCGTTATCGGGTAAGGATGCGCTTGTCGGCAAACAACTCGGTAATGGACGCTATACGCTCGTCAAAGTATTGGCGACGGGTGGTATGGCGCGCATTTACGAAGCCGTCGATCATCGCCTTGAGATTACCATCGCGATCAAGGTTTTGCTGGCGAATACCAGTGGCAGCGAAAGTGAAGATGATACGCTGACCGAACGCTTCAAACGCGAAGCCCAGGCGATTGGTCGGCTGCAAGAGACGATCAAACATCCCAACATCATCACCGTCTACAGCTACGACCAGGAAGACGGGCTGCACTATATCGCCATGAGTCTGGTACGCGGCAAAGACCTGGCGCAGGTGTTGGGCAGAATGCGACGCGAAGGCAGTAAGATGCTGCTTCCGCGCATCATACATATCGTTGAACAGGTCGCGTCGGCGCTCGATGCCGCGCATCAAGCCGGAATCATCCACCGTGACATCAAACCCTCAAATATTCTGGTCGATCAAAACGATCATGTCACGCTGACCGATTTTGGGCTGCTGCTGCGTCCTTCGACCGACAGCACATTCGGCACAGCGTTCGGTACGCCGCGTTATATTTCACCCGAACAAGCCATCGCGTCCAGTCAGGTGACACCGCAGAGCGATATTTATTCGCTGGCGATCATTCTGTACGAAATGCTGACCGGACGCACACCTTTCAACGGCGATACGCCGATGGAAATCGCGCTGGCACATATTCATGATGAGCCGCCGTCATTGCAGGAATTTAACCCCTCGATCCCCGATGCAGTCGAAGCCGAAGTCTTGCGGGCGCTTTCGAAAGACCCCAAACTGCGGCATGTCAGCGCGCGCCAGTTCGTTGGCGCGATCAAACGGGCTTACGGGATGCAGCATGACGATACGCCGTTGATCTCGCTTGATGCGCTCAACGCCGCCAGCAAACCGAACCGCCCCGAAGATTGGACGGCACGCATCGCCGCCAACCGCGCCACTGCCGAAGCGCGTACGGCTGGCAGCCCTGTACCCGCCGTCGATTATTCGATTGCACCGCCTGCAAAACCCGTATCGGTCGCGGCAAAACCGGCGCCAATATCACCCAGCGCACGGTCGCGCCGGACATCGCCCATCCTGCTGATCGTACTGGCGCTGCTGTTCGCGCTCGTCGTGGGTGCGGCGTGGTTGATGAGGCAGCCGGACAGCAGTAATAGTCCATTCATGGTCGCTGTGACCGACGAACCGACGCCGGAAAGTGTCCCGGTCGAGCTGGTCTACGATCAATCGTCATTCACACTTGTCAATCTCGGTACAGTGGCGCTGCAACCCTCGCGCATCACGTTCGTCGCGTCCGATCGCAGTGTGTACGCTGCTATCGACATCAGCCCTACCCAAATCGAACCCGGCTATTGCATTCGGATTCGCGTCCAAGACCAATCGGTTGACCCGCCGCGCGCGTGCAACAGTGATATGCCCGAAGCGCTGATTCCATCGAATCGTGCGCCGTCGATGTTCTGGCGTGCCATTGAAGCAGGGGTCAATTTTACTGTCAACATCGATTCATCCACTGTGATGACCTGCCCAACGATCAGGCGCGGCGAATCGGAAACGTGTTCGCTGCAAATCGCGCCGTAATACTGTATATTTTGTAACTGCTCAGGTATCCCTCATCCCCTGACCCCTTCTCCCACAAACGAGAGAGGGGAGAAACGCGGTAGAAAGTCCCTTTCCCATTGTGGGCTGTGCATTACCCACATCTTGCTATGCATTACCTACACCTGTTAATTGAACGGCACATTAAGAAAAATGCCGCGCGCCTCAATCGTTTCGTCGGCGCTGGTATCGACGCGGAATTCAAACGCGCCGCTCAGCCGTTGATTGAAACCGGTTAAATGGATAGTGCCGCGCGGATTTGCGCCGAAAATACCGCCGTCGGGCGTGGTCACACTGACGACCGCGCCACCTCCATTGACCGGGATCGTCGTCAGTATCGGGATCAATGCGGGGCGCGTGACGCCGTACAGCGCCAGCGTGATGAGGGTGTCGTCATCGGAGCGCTGCGCGGTATCGTTGGTCTGGACGAATGCCAGCGTAAGCACACCGTATATGTTCCGCATCGAGAAGCTGTTGGCACGCATTATCACGCTGCCAATTGTGGAGGCGGAAAAGCGACCGCCGCCGCGTATTTGGGTTTGAGGATTAAAGGTTGGGGTGGCGTCCGCGATCGGTGCGGCGCGGTCGGGCGGTGTTGAGGTTGCGGTCGCGGCGGGTAGGCTGACGCACGCCGCAAGCATCGATAGCAGCCCTAAAACGACGATTGCCCTCCGCATGAAACCACTCCGGTGCGCTGCATGTCTGATTAAACAACGCCATTATAGCGAGAGTGAAGCGATCATGCCGTTCAAATCTACGTTTCCAGTGCGCCGCGCACTACTGCTCGTGTGCGCCAGCACCGCCGTCATTCTATTGACCACGCTGCCGCAAAAAGTCGGCTTGATTCGTGCCATCCACGATGCGCTGCCTGGCTCCAGTTATGGCGATCTGATCGGACATATGGCGTTGTTCGGTGGGTTGGCGGCGTTGATCTATGCGGTCGTCGGCGCGGGGCGCGGCGTGCGCCTGATGACTGCGCTTTGGATCGCGGTCGGCATGACGATCGGTATTGGCACGATCACCGAATGGGCGCAGCAGTTCAGCGCCGGACGCAGCGCCGACCGCGCCGACCTGATGGCTAATTTACTCGGCGTGTTCATCGCTGCCACGCTGATCTTATCCGCGCAGAGACGCGGAAAAAGCCGTGTATAATCGTGTGTAGACCTATGGAGGATCACCCAACATGGATACAATCAGTTCGGTGAATAAAGACAAAATTGTCGAATCGATCATCCAGCAGATCGACGCACTGCCCGCGCAATATGTCGAGAAAATATTTCAACACATTGAAGGGTCACGGGCTGTTTATTGGCGTGTTCCAAGCGAGGCTCTCACTGAAATACGCGAAATCATGCAACCCGCCTACGATGAAATAGAAGCAGAAGGCATTACAGACGAAGAAATCGACACTGCCATCGATGAAGCCATCGCAGAGGTGCGCAGTGAACAATGCGAAAAAGCCAATCGTCGTGCTTGATACGCAAATTTTGTTACGATCAGTGGGTAAGCCGAATTCGTTGACGGCAAAAATCGTTTTTGGAATGTCAAATCAATATGAATTCGTCATTTCTCAACTGATACTCGCGGAAATCAATGATGTGTTGAGTCGTCCGTAAGTGATGGCAAAAATGAAACTGACCGATGAAAGAATTCGTCGAATCACTGAGGTTATTGCAGGAGCGCGTCAAGTGCAAGTCGATAATATCGCCGCTGTTTCACGCGACCCTAAAGACGATAAATTTTTGGCGACCGCCCTCGCCGCTGACGCGCACTATATTGTCAGCGAAGACAAAGACCTGCTTGTGCTTGACCCATATCAAAAAATCCGCATCGTCAATGCGCTCGATTCATTGCCCACAACCTCGTCTGACGATCTGCCGCCTCGTCTATGATCGCCCGTTTTCGCACACTTTCTCGCCTTCAGAAAATTGGTCTTTTTCTCACTGCGGCGCTGCTTATCAGCCTGAGCGCCGTTTATCTGTGGCTGTTTATCGATCTGCCTTCGATTGACCAATTACAGGACGGTTTGGCGCTGCCTTCGACGCGCATTTATGACCGCCATCGACGGTTGATCTACGAAATACTCGCACAATCGCAGACCAGCGGGCGCAACACGACGATCCCGCTCAGCGACATTCCTGATCACTGTGTGAACGCGGTGATCAGCACGGAAGACGCCAATTTTTACACGCATCCGGGCGTCGATATCGTTGGGATTGTGCGCGCGGCGTGGATCAACGTGCGTGGCGGCGAGATTGCGGCTGGCGGTTCGACGATCACGCAGCAGGTCGCGCGTATGACGCTGCTCGACGCGGGCGAACGATCCGAACGAACGATCAGGCGTAAACTGCGCGAGATGATCCTCGCCATCCAGTTACAAAACGCCTACGGCAAAGATGAAGTGCTGGCACTGTACTTGAACCAGAGTTATTTCGGCAATCTCGCTTATGGCATCGAGGCGGCGGCGCGTGCCTATTTTGGTAAGCGCGCGCCCGAACTATCGTTATCCGAGTGCGCCTTGCTCGCTGGGATGCTGCAAGCACCCGCCACTTATGATCCGCTGGTCAATTTAGAAGCCGCACAAGCCCGTCAAGCCATCGTGCTCGATTTAATGGCGCGCGGCGGGCGCATCACGCTTGCCCAAGCGGACGCCGCCACCCGTGATGAACTCCAGTTTGCGCCCGTGCCGTTTCCCATCGAAGCGCCCCATTTCGTTATGGCAGTGATCAAGCAGTTGGAGCGCGATTATCCCGATGGATTGACCCGTGACGGCTTAGACGTGATCACAACCGTCGATCTCGATTGGCAGAATACCGCGCAGACGATTGTACAGCGCCAGCTTGCCGCGCTGAACACGCCGACGAATACACTGCGCGCATCTGCCAACGCCCACAACGCGGCGCTGGTCGCGCTCGACCCGCACACAGGTCAGGTATTTACGCTGCTCGGTTCGCCCGATTATTTCGACCCGTCCATCGATGGTGCGGTCAACGCGGCGCTGGCGCTGCGTCAGCCAGGCAGCACGCTCAAGCCGTTCACGTATGCCGCCGCGATGAACCCCGACCGCGACAATGCATGGACAGCGGCGACGATGATCCTCGATGTCGAGACGCCGTTCGTCACGCGCCGACTGGAAAGCTATACGCCCGCCAATTACGGCTTGGTCGAACACGGACCTGTTTTGATCCGTGAAGCCTTGGCGTCGTCGATGAATATCCCGGCAGTGGTCGCGCTCGACCACGTGGGT
This sequence comes from Aggregatilineales bacterium, assembly GCA_038207205.1. GTDB lineage: Bacteria > Chloroflexota > Anaerolineae > Aggregatilineales > Phototrophicaceae > Flexifilum. The sequence continues at coordinate 12,957 of JBBRAA010000006.1, read as the reverse complement.
ATTCCGGCGCTGGTCGAACTGGCATCCGACGCGGGCTTGACGGCGCTGTCTGAAAATACACAAGTCGATTTATCGATCACGCTTGGCGGCGGCGAAGTCCGTTTGATCGATTTGGCGCAGGCTTACAGCATTTTCGCCAATAACGGCGCGCGGGTTGATCCGGTGATGATTTTGCAAGTCGATACACGCGCGGGCACGCCGCTGTATCGCTGGCAAGAGCGCCGCCGCGCTTTTCAGGTCATCGACCCGCGCCTTGCGTGGTTGATCACCGACATGCTGAGCGATGACACCGCCCGCATCGCCGGGTTTGGGCGCGGCAGCGCGCTCAATATCGGACGCGCCGCCGCCGCAAAAACCGGGACGACCACCGACTATCGGGATAACTGGATCGTCGGGTATACACCTGATCTGGTCGTCGGCGTATGGGTGGGCAACGCCGATAACACACCGATGGTCGATGTCACAGGTGTGAGCGGTGCAGCACCGATCTGGAATTTGTTTATGCGGCAGGTCTTGCGCGGGTCGCCAGATACGGAGTTCATCCGCCCTGATGGGCTGACGCGCGTTCGGGTGTGCGCGCTGAGCGGGCTGCTGCCGACGCCCGCGTGTCCGGCGACGCGCTACGAATGGTTCATCGATGGCACGCAGCCGACCGGCTACGATACGCTGCATCAAACGTTTATGGTGGATACACGCACGAGCGACTTAGCCGACGAGACCACGCCCGCGGCGTTCCGCCAGGAGCGGGTGTATGCGGTGCTGCCGCAGGAGGCGCGTGATTGGGGTGCGCGCAACGGGTATCCGCCGCCGCCGATCGGCGCATCGGTTGCGATCCCCGATGCCGATCAAGGGCTGCGTTTGCTCGAACCTGATCCGTATACGAGCTTTGAAATTTCGCCGGCGCTGCCGCGTGAGGCTCAACGGCTGCGCCTGACTGTTGGTGCGCCGCCCGATACGCAGCGCGTCATTTATATCATGGACGATGTGGAGATCGGGTTCAGCGATGCGTCGCCATGGGTGGTGTGGTGGGCGCTCGCTCCTGGCGATCACACGCTGATCGCACGTGCCGCGCTCGCAGATGGGACGATGGAAACCAGCGCGCCGATCCCGTTCAGCGTATTCGAATACGCGCCGCCCGAAAGCCGCGTCGAGGCGGGCGGGTAACGAAAACGGTTTACACAATGCAGATATCATGGATAAGCATTGAGAGGTGTGCCGTGACACACCTCCATGACCATTTACGCCTGAGACGGCGTTGGTGTGCCGCCTGTCATGGTCGGAGTCGAAGATGCGCCGCGCACACGGAATGCGAGCAGGATCAGGATGACGCCGAACGCGATCGCGTAGCCTGCGATCAGCCATGTCAACGCGAGGAACGATACTAACGGCGATAACGCGGCAAAAATGCCAAACAGCACCGACAATACGCCTGCCAGACCGAGCCAAAACTCGCCTTCGATCTCTTTACGCAGCCGGATCGCCAGCATGATTTCTGAAACGCCCGTGATGATCGCCCATGACGCGACCAGCAGCGTGATCACGACGGCGGAAGAGAGTGGGAACGCGATAATCAGGATACCAATGACGATGCCAGCGACACTTTCGAGCAAATGCCAGAACCAGTTCGTTTGTCCGCGCTGCCCAAGCGCCTGAATGAAGCCGATCACGCCATCGACGATGGCGAATACAGCGATCAATGTCAATACCACCGATGGATCGAGAAAAATCAAGATACCAATAATGATCGCCATCACCCCACGTAAAGCGATCACCCACCAATAACGCCCCATAACATCCAACATGATGTAGTGCTCCTGTGTCGTCAAGACCGACTCTAAACGTAGACAAAAAAGCAGCGCGCGTAATCCGCCAGATGACGGGTTTTGGCGGTTCGTCTAATTTTGATTTCGCCAAAACGACTACTCCACAATCCCCCAACTGACAGGTTTGCGCCAATGATGAAGGACGCATACTTATTGACAACGACAAATGCGTCTAAAAAGGTGACCTTGTGCGGCAAAATCGTTTTTCGCGATTGAGCGTTCTCTTGATGATCGCGCTGGTGATGATCATCGGTCTGTCGGTGGTGCGCTCGCGCATTCAAGCCGATCCGCTTGCCAACGCCGCGCAGTGTCCTGCATTTGTCGAACAAGCATTGCAAAATGTTCAAAATCGTTGCGCTGGTTTAGCGCGTAACAGCGCGTGCTATGGCAATTCACAGGTGCTCGCGGAGTTTTCGGAGCCACAAGCCGCCGAATTTTTCACAATTCCAAGTGAACGCGCGGCGCTCGCCATGCTCACGCGCTTACAAACCACGCCGCTCACGATGGACACCAACCAATGGGGAATTGCGCTGCTAAGCGTACAAGCGAATATACCGAGCGCGCTGCCCGGACAAAACGCGCTGTTCATGCTGATGGGCGATACGCAAATCGAAAACCGCGCCGATAATCGCCCTGTACAGACTATCGACAGTGCGCACCCTGTAACTGCGCGCTTTGAGACGCCACTTTACTTTTACCCAGTACTCGATTCTGCGCTTTTACGCACGATTCCCCGTTACACGCCTTTAATGGTCGATGCGCTGTCGTTGAATCAACAATGGGCGCGGGTGAGCTACGATCATAACTCGGATTATTTCGCTGGGTGGGTGCGCGCCGCCGATCTGGTCGGTTTACCGAGCAATATACTGCCGCGCATCGATCATAGGGTGTACACACCCATGCAGGCATTTTATCTACGCACTGCGGTTGGACGGCTGGAATGCGATGAAGCGCCCAATACGCTGATTGTGCAAAGCCCAGAACAATTACAAATTCAAATCAACGCGAATGGTGTTGAAATTCGATTGGGATCGACGATCATGCTGCGTGAAGTAGCAGTCGATGAGACGATCTTGAACACGCTTCAAACGGATTATGGCTTTGATGGTGATGTAGATGCGCTTTTGCAATTGACGACACTTGAAGGTCAAGCAGTCACTAACCCTGATACGCCTGCACAAAAGCAAATTCCGATGGGCTACACGTCTTATACCTGTTTGTCGTCTAGCGATGCTTCCGGTTCAGGTACGGGTGAATACAGTGTGATTGCGGCGTGCGGTTGGACAGACGCACGTCCAATGATGAACGACGAGCAGCAGTCGCTCGATGTCATCGAAAATTTTGCGATTAATGAGCCGATTACTTTCGCGACGCCCATCGTGCCGAGTACAACGCCGATCGTATCCGGTGCAGGTGCGGTAGTCATGCCAACGTCTACGCAGATGCCGCCAACGTCCACGCAGAACTCAACGACGCCAATTCCACCCACGTTTACGCGCATTCCGCCGACGCTGATCCCGCCAACGCCAGTCCCGCCGACGCTGATCCCACCGACGCCGATCCCACCGACGCCGATTCCGCCGACGCCGATCCCGCCGACGCCGATCCCACCGACGCCGATTCCGCCGACGCCGATCCCACCGACGCCGATTCCGCCGACCAGTCCACCGCCGTGTGATGACAACAATAGCGCGATTTTCCCAGACAAGAAATGTTGCGAGGGTGATGACAGCGCGATTTTCCCAGACAAGAAATGTTGCGAGGATGATGATTCGGTGATCAGACTCGATGCCGACTGTGATGATTGAGATTATGAAAAGCGGGCAGGTCTGAGACCTGCCCTTACGTTAGTTCGTAATGTCACTCGTCAGCGCACGCTTGACTGCCGCCTTCCATCCTGCATACAGGGACTCGCGTTGATCAGCGCTCATGGCTGGCTCAAAGCGCCGTTCGACACCCCACTGCGCGGTCATTTCGTCCTGCGATTTCCAGAATCCGCACGCCAGCCCCGCCAGATATGCCGCGCCAAGCGCGGTAGTCTCCGTGACCGCCGGACGTTCGACAGGGACGCCTAAAATATCCGCCTGAAATTGCATGAGCAGATCGTTTCGCGCCATGCCGCCATCGACGCGGAGTGTTTCGAGCGAAATCGTCGAGTCGGCCTGCATGGCTTCGACGACATCGCGCGTTTGATATGCGACGCTTTCCAGCGCAGCGCGGACGATATGAGCGCGTCCACTGCCGCGCGTTAAGCCGGTGATCGTGCCGCGCGCGTATGCGTCCCAGTAAGGCGCGCCCAAACCGACAAACGCCGGGACGACATATACCCCGCCTGTATCGGGGATCGAGGTGGCAATCGCTTCGGTATCAGCGGCATCGGTGACCATTTTCATCTCGTCACGCAGCCATTGTACAGTTGCGCCCGCCATGAATACGCTGCCTTCGAGCGCATACTGAGTGTTTCCGGCGTCGAGTTTCCACGCGACGGTTGTGAGCAAGCGATGACTCGATGTGATCGCCTCCACGCCTGTATTCATCAACAGGAAACAGCCTGTGCCATACGTATTTTTCGCCATGCCGGGTTTGACGCACGCCTGCCCGAATGTCGCTGCTTGCTGATCGCCAGCATCACCACTGATCGGAATCGCGCGCCCGAAGATCGCCGCGTCGGTTTCTCCATACACATGGCTGCTCGGCAGCACACGCGGCAGCAGCGCGCGCGGAATATGCAGCCGCGCCAGAATTTCGTCGTCCCAATCTCCTGTGTGGATGTTATAGATCAGTGTGCGGCTGGCATTGCTGACATCGGTGACATGGTTGACGCCACCCGTCAGCCGCCAGATCAGGAACGTATCGACCGTGCCAAATGCGAGTTCGCCGCGTTCCGCCCGTTCACGCGCGCTGGGGACATTATCGAGCAGCCACGCGATTTTTGTCCCACTAAAATAGCTGTCTGTAACCAAGCCGGTCTTTGCAGCGATGATCTGGTCGAAGCCTTCGGCTTTGAGTTGATCGCACATGGGCGCGGTGCGGCGGCACTGCCAGACAATCGCGTTGAAGATCGGCTGTCCGGTGGTGCGATCCCATATCAGGGTGGTTTCGCGCTGATTGGTGATGCCGATGCCCGCGATTTGATCCGCGCCGACTTGCGCGACGACCTGCCGCGCGACATCGATCTGGCTGTTCCAGAGCGCATCGGGGTCATGTTCGACCCAACCGGGCTGTGGATAAAGCTGAGGGAATTCCTGCTGCGCCGATGCGACGATTTTACCGGCATGATCGAACGCGATCGCGCGTGACGAGGTGGTACCTTGATCGAGCGCTAAAATATAGGTTGTCATGTGAAATAACCTTCTTGAGCGACAAAGTGCATAAATCCCTATTATATCGCGCCGTGCTGCCCGAACGGTTAGAACTTTTTTCAGCATTTTACGTACTGCACCACAGCACATATAATCATCATCAACATTCATCACGCAATCACGGAGCGGGTCATGGCGCTTACCGAAGGTCAGATGGTCGGGCAGTATAAAATCGTGTCCCAGTTGGGCTTCGGCGGCATGGCGACCGTCTATAAGGCATATCATGCCCGCCTGGATCGCCACGTCGCCATCAAGATGATGCACCCCGCTTTTCAGGAAGACCAGACATTTTTGACGCGTTTCGAGCGTGAGGCGCAAATCGTCGGACGCCTTGCACACCCGCATATTGTGCCGATTTACGACTTCGATGAGTACGAAAGTCAGCCGTATCTGGTGATGCGGTTGATCGAAGGGCGTACGCTCAAACAGATGTTGTATCAAGCCCCGCCTTCGCTGGAAACACTGTTGATTTTGATGACCGCACTCGCGGACGCGCTCGATTATGCCCACCGCGAGGGGGTACTGCACCGCGATATCAAGCCGAGCAATATCATCATCGCCAATGATGGCACACCATTCCTGACCGATTTCGGGTTGGCGCGCATGGCGCAAATCAGTGACAGCACGCTCAGCCATGATGTCATGCTCGGCACGCCGCATTATATTTCACCAGAACAAGCGCTTGGCGCGCGCGATCTGACCCCCTCGACCGACCTGTACTCGCTGGCGGTCGTGCTGTACGAACTCACCGTCGGGCGTGTGCCGTATGTCAGCGATACGCCGTTCGCGGTGATCCACAGCCATATTTACAGCCCGCTGCCCAAGCCGAGCGCGATCAACCCAGAAATCACCGAGCTTGTCGAAGCAGTATTGATCAAGGCGCTGGCGAAAAAACCCGACGACCGTTACCCGACCGCGACGATCATGATCGCGGCATTTAGAACGGCGGTGAGTCAAAGTGGCGTCACCACGCTTGACCCGAACCGTATTCGTGTCGCGTCGGAACGGATCGACAATATTCCGCCGGCGTATGAAATGCCGACACCGATCACGATCGAGTCGGTATCGCCGCCATTTGCAGGGGCGGCGGTCTATGCCACCCATGATCCCGAAATGACATCCGCGCCGACGCCGCTGCCGCGCCGACCGAATAATGCACCGCAGCAGCCGACTGTCCCTCCAATGTCAACCATGCCTGTGAATATCGGTGAGAAAATTGGCGAATGGGGAAATCGGATCGGCGAGTGGGGCGCGCGCATGGGCGAATTTGGCGATCAACTGGGCGAAAAGCTCGATCAATGGGGCGAAAGCTTCGATGCTGGCGCGAGCGGACGCGGCAAAAGTGGCGGGCAGGTGATGGCAACCAAAGACGACGCGCAAATCGTACGCCTGCCGGGTGGCGGCGTCATCGTACGTACGCCGCGCGGCGTCGAAGCCAAGTATGACCGCAGCGAGGCGCAAGAAGCGCCCTGGTGGGATAAAGTCAAAGAAGGCGATTGGGGCGAAGCGCTCAACGCGATCATGAGCGAGAACGATGAGATCGCCGCCCCCGACGACCAGGAAGCGAACCGCCGCCGCGCCAAAAAACAGATTAAAGAGCAGCAAGGGTTTGTCAGTCATTTGCTTCCTTTCGTAGTCGTCAATATCGTGCTGCAATTTTTTGCGGTGGGTGACGATTTCAACTGGGCGATGATGGTCTTGTTCGGGTGGGGGGCAGGGCTGGCAGCGCACGGTGTCAACACGTATTTCACCACTGGAATGCGCGAGGCGCGGCGCATCGCCTCGATTCAGCGCGCGTACCGCGATGAACTGGGCGTGAATTGGGCGACGGCACCGAAAGCCCAACTGAAGAAAATCCGCCGCCTTGCCGATCGTCCGTTTCGCAAACGGCGCGAATTTTTGACGCACTTCGTCATCTATTTGTCGATTAACGCGCTGTTGTGGTCGATCTACGCGATGAGCGGCGAGGGTGATTTTCCGTGGCCGATACTACCGGGGTTGTTCTGGGGAATTGGCGTCGCGGCACAGTTTTTCGATATGTTCTCGCGGACGACGACAGATGCAGCGGTCGAGCGTATTCTAGCGCGTGAACGCGCGACCATCGAAGGCAGCGTCAAACGCAAAAATGAAGACACGAGCGTCGTGCAGTCATCGAAGCGCAAAAACGACGTGCGTTTGACCGAAGACGGCGAACTCACCGACAGCGTGATCCGCGAAATGGAGACCGAAGCACGGCGCGAAAAACGGCGCTAACGCGTGTAATTACGAAGTGATGTTGAGAGCATCGAGATGACCGATTTTCACAGGCGTACTGCTAACGCTCATTGTGCGCGAAGAAGCCGAAATCGAGATAGACGTGCTTGCCCGATGTGCCGTATTCTTTGAAGACGAAGATCGTCGGTTGGTGACGTTTGATGCGCTTTTTGAGCGTGTTCCACTGACTTTTTGACGGTGAAGTTTCGCCTTCGGGCAAGATAAAAAACGCGGGGTCGAATAAAACGCGAAAATGTCCGTCGTCGTGCATGACCAGTTCTTTCAAATGCGAGCGCGGCGGCGATTGATGCGGGTTGGTGAGCAAGTCATGCATCAACGTGAACACTTCATCGCGGTCACGTCTGGCAAAATCGGGTAAATTAGACATCAGGTTATCGCTTTCGTCACGGTTTTATAGCAATGCTTCATTGTTGCTGTTCGTCACGCGTTTGTAAACAGTGTGTGAACATTCGTCGCTATCCGCAACACGACTTGTCATTTTCCCGTACACTACAGCATGAACATCTTAATATGTTCTCCATATCCATGAGGAGCAGCACATGACCAAACGACTTGTGATCATCCTGTTGGCGCTGGCATTGACCGCGCTGTCAATCGTCCCGCTCGCCGCGCAAGACGCGGACGCGCCCACGATTGAATCGGTGACGGGACTCGCCCGTTTTTTCCCGGATACCACGCCGCTTTTCGTCAGTTGGCGCATCGATGACGGCTATATTGGCACGCTCGATACATTAGTCACGCGCGCCGCTGAATCGTTCGACCTGCCGCTAGAGCAGTCGTTGTTCGACTTGCTCGACGAAACCGCGTCACAGCTCCCCGGCGGCGGCACGTTCGACAGCACGATCCGCACATGGTTGGGCGACACGGTCGCATTCGGCGTGTTATCGTTGAACGATCTGTTCGATGACAAGCCCGAAAACGACAACACGACGCCATTTTTAGTCGCGCTCGATATTACCGACCGCGACGCCGCGCGCGCGTTTTTCGAGTTTATCCTCGTCAACAACAGCTACACCAGCGAAGAAACCGACGCTTATACGCTGTTCTTGCCGCCACAAAACGAGTTTTTCAACGAGTCGTATGTGATGATCACCGATGACGCGCTGTTTGTTTCGTCGTCACAGGCTGCGCTCCCGTTGGAAACTATCGCAGCACCGTTGAGCAGCGCGTCGTATTTCATCGATACCTTCGCACTCCTGCCCGAACCGACCTATAACGGTACGTTCTTCTTCAATGTGCAGGGGTATATCGATGCGCTCGCGGCAGCGCCGCAATTTGACGAAATGGGTGTGGACTTCAACGCGCTGTTCGAGGCGGTCAGCACTGTCGTGTCTGCACAAGCGGTCGGGTTCACGATTTTGGGCGACGATTCGCTTGTGATGGATATCGCGCAACCCATTGGCGATTCCGCCGCGTTTGAGGACGCGGGATTCGCGATGCTGAACAATATGGGCGCGATCGACCCGGCATTCGCCCGCTTCATGCCATCCGAAACCGCGCTCGTGGTGCACGGCGTCAATCTGCGTGACAGTTTGACAGTGCAAGCGCAAAATTTGCAGGCACAGCTTGAAATGCAAGCGGAAATTCTTGAAAACAGCGGCATGGCTGACGGCTTCGATGTCGATCAGATTATCAGCTCGATCACGACAGCGGGCGCACTGTTTGAAGGCGCGACCGGACTCGACCCCATCGACGATGTGTTGGCGTGGATGGATGGCGATTACGCGGTCATTCTGGATGTAAGCGACGCGGCGACACAGATTGAGTCGATTGATCAACTTGCCAATGCACTGCCCGCCGATTTCGCCATCATCATCGATGCGACCACTGACCCCGAAGCCGCCGCCGCCGCCGTGACGGGCATTGGCGACGCCCTCACGGTCATTCTGGAAACCACCGAAGAAGTCACCATTACGCAGGAAACATTCGGCAGCGCGAACGCGTACGTTCTAACCGTCGAAATTCCTGATCTCAATGATCCGGTTCAACTCGTCATCGGGTCGGACGAGAACGTATTCGTGATCGGCACCGAACGCCTTGTCCGCTTCGCGCTCAGCCCGGATGGTGGCTTGGACAGCGATGCGTCGTATCAGGACGCGCAAACGTATCTGCTGCCAGACAGCAGCGCGGTCGCGTATATCTTCGATACGCGCTTGCAAAACCTGCTCGCTTTAGCGGCAGGGCTGGCAAATGCACAAAGTGACTCGCAGTTCCGTGATGCCAGCATCATCCTGGATATTTTCGGGCAAAGCAGCATCAGCATCGCGTATGGCGACGATAACACGTCGTTTATTCGCGCTGTGCTGACGCTGCCAATCGGCGAGTAGACAGACTGTTAGTAACCTAAAACGGGTGGGTCTCAGACCCACCCCCTTGCACAACCCTCTGCGTCTTTGCGTTATGTTTTTCGCGTTTTACGCTGCGCCTTTACAGGACGCGCAGTCGTTCGACCGTCAAACTGCCGCGCTCGGTCAGCATCGCCAACGCACCCGCCGCGCTGTCGAGTTGATCATCGTGCAGCCCATATGGGAACGCGAGCAGTTCATCGATGAATGCGCGCGTCCATGCTGCCTGTACCACGCTGACCAAGCCTTCGCCCACGCGCGCGGCGAGCGGCAGCGCCCGAAAGCGTTTATCCCCGTGTACGTTGATGCGTTTCGCGCTGAACCCGCCCATATGCTTGAGCAAGTCGTTGACGACCATGCGCCCGCCGGCCGCGTTTTCGATGCCGATCGGCACAAACTGACCATCACGTTCTGCTGTTGATTTGACGGTGCGAATGACCTCGTTCCAGCGTACACGCACGCGCACCACGTCGAGGATGATCAAACGCCCGTTTTTTGTACCGCCGAGCAAGACGCCAACGCTGTAATCGGCGTTGTCGCTATCCGAGTAGGCTAAATCCCAGAAGCGGACTTTTTGCTGAACGGGATCGTGGGCGTCATCGACCATATCGACCAGCACAAAATCGCGTTCACGGAACAAATTCCCTTCCATCGGCACGGGCTGCTGTTGATACAGCCCCGCGAACGCATAATCGCCCATGAGCGCGCGCGTTTTTTCAAGTTCTGCCAGCGAAAAGCGCGTCTCCCATAAGGGTTGTCCAGGCGCGCGCCCCAAAGGATCATCGGCTTCGGCGAGCGCGGGCAGACGGATGTATTCCCAATCGGCGGGCATATGCCGCAGCAGCCGCCCGACCAAATCGTCGGTGTGCCAGCGCGTCATCACCACCACCACCGATGCACCGGGTTCGCGGCGTGTATACAGATCGTCGGTGAACCAATCCCACAATTTGTCGCGCAAGTGATGACTTTCAGCGTCCGCCCGTCCCCGAACTGGATCGTCCACGATGATCAGGTGCGCGCCCAGCCCCGTAATCGCGCCGGAAACGCCAACGGCGTCTATGCCGCCCCCAGTCAGCCCGTCGTGATCCGCGATGTCCCAGCTCTGGACGCTCGCCGCCCCTTCGCCCGTGTGAGCCGGACGGACGCCGCCCGACCATATCTGGTAAATCGGACTCAGCATCAGGTTGCGCACGAGGCGGCTGTTCTTGTACGCCAGTTTCGCCGCGTAACTCGCCAGAATGATGCGGTGATCGGGGTGGCGACCAAGATACCACGCCGGAAAAAAACGCGCTGTCGCCAGCGTTTTTCCATGTCGTGGCGGTATCGAGACAATGAGTCGCCCGCCGCCGATTGTTTCCAGTGCTTCGAGCTTGCGATCCAACAAATTCAGATGCTTGGGTGTTTCCAACCGTTTGAACATGAGCCGCTTGAACGTGGTAAATGGCTGTTCGCTGTTCGTCAAAAGACTACCTCCGAAAATTACGAACATGTGTTCTATCTTAATTCTCAGTGTACGTGAGGTGTCAATAGACGCAATATCAACGTTGAGGGGATGAGAACGTTAGCGGCGGGTTGGAAACGCGAACGCCTGTACGAATTTCGGAGGTGAGTACGATGCAACAAAAAACGCCGCGCTTGGCGACGTTCAATGTGTGCCGAAAGCCGGACTTGAACCGGCGACCCACGCATTTTCAGTGCGTTGCTCTACCAACTGAGCTACCTCGGCAGGTGAACATCAGTATAGCGGTTCACCGCCTCGTGTCAAGATCGGGCAAACCGAAGCGAATGCAATTGTGCTCTAGCGGTGACTCGTTGGGTCGCCCCACAGGGAGTGGTGCATATTCTGATGTTTTTTGGATAAGGCGTGCCTTGTCCCCGCGAAAGTCTTGGTCGCGTCTCTTATTGGTTGTGCGCCGCGACGATGCTATAATCAACTCAGCAAATAAGGTTATTACAAACCTGCCGCACCACCGGGCGTGCTCAGCGCCACCCGTTATTTTTTACAGGAGTAATCGACTTGGCTTCACTCGTTACTACACTTACAGAAACGCTGCGCTATCGCGGTGCCATTGGACAATGGAGTTGGATTCTGCACCGCCTGAGCGGGTTGGGCGTCGTGTTTTTTCTCACCCTCCATGTCATCGACACCTCATGGGCAGTGTTTTACCCCGCGCTGTATGTCGAAGCGATTGCGATTTATCAAACGCCGCTGTTCACGCTCGGCGAATTTGGCTTGGTCGCTGCCGTCGTCTATCACGCGCTCAACGGAATGCGGATTGTCGTTTTCGATTACCGCCCCGAATGGTGGCAGCATCAGGCACGCGCGGCGCAGCTCGTGCTGGTGGGCACGGTGCTGCTCTTGATCCCGGTCTTTTTAATCATGTTCGGGCATGTGCTGCGCTTTTACAATGAATCGCCAGAAACGTTAGGCTTAGCGGAAGTGATTCGCGGTCAAATTCCGTTCGCGCTTGGCATTGGCGCGGCGGCAATAGCGGCGGTGATCCTGGCAGTGCTGACGCAGCCGTTATTCGCAGATGGCAGCAAACGCACCAGCGGCGCACGTCCAAAAGGCAGCCGTTTGGAGCGCTTTTGGTGGTCATTCATGCGCGTGAGCGGAATCATCATCGTGCCACTCGTGTTTGGTCATCTGGCAATGATGCACCTGATTCAGGGTGTGTTCGATTTGACCCTGCAAAACAGCGCTATCGTCGGCACAACGGCGGTCAACGCGTCTGGCACGTCGGTCGAATTTGTGGTCGACCGCTGGAGTCATCTGCTGTTCGGCTCGGTCGCCATCTGGCGCATTTATGACTTCGCGCTGCTGCTGCTGGTCGTCGTGCATGGCTTTAACGGGCTGCGCTTTATACTGACCGATTATTTATCGTTCAACCCGATTTTGAAACGCGCAGCGATTTATCTATGCACGATTGGCGCGGCTATTTTGCTCGGTTTAGGCGGTGGCGCGCTGGTCGCGGCGATCCCGACCGACGCGATTCAGGTCGCAGAAGAAGCGATGGACGCGCTGTTCGATGGCGAAGCACCTGCCGAAGGCGATGCAGCAGCAGTCGTCGTCGATGGGCAATAGTGCTAAATCTGGTGACGCTCCCCATGCCTAAAGGCAGGGGCTTCTGAACGACGCTTGCGCTTACCGTC
>JBBRAA010000005.1:0-115417 GCA_038207205.1 Aggregatilineales bacterium | reverse complement strand
TTTGAGAGTGAAAACAGAACCAGAATTGCGCTTATATCGAGTGTCTACCATACCGCTAATTTTAGCGGATTAGTGGTTAAATGTCAACTATCAAATGAAAGGAGCAAGCCGCATTCCCCTGCCGCCTAAAGGCGACAGGGGAATGCGGATTTTCTTATGGACGGAAACTGCTGTACGGGTTTGTAGTTTAATGGCAGAAAAAACTCGATATGTGCAACCCGTATTTAGCGCAATTCAGGCATACATCGGGATTGATAAACCTGAATGGTTGATGTAATCTACTTTGTCAGGGGTGCATAGCTCAATTGGCAGAGTAACCGGTTTACATCCGGTCGGTTATAGGTTCGAGTCCTATTGTACCCAAATATATCGCTCGCAAATGTGGGCGATTTTTTATTTCCCTGTCCTCTCGCCTCACACCCACGCTTTGTGGCTCACGTTTTTGTACTTTTTGCCCATTTGTGCTTTAATTACATCAAATCAACCTGTGTTTGAAATCAGTTACGCTCAGTCGGGACAATCGATGTTGACCGTGCAGCAAAGCAATCACCAAATTTTGATCGTCGAAGATGACGACGATACCACCCAGGTCGTCAGTATTTTGCTCGAAACTGCCGGCTATACTACGGTCGCGGTCGATTCGGCGGAAGGCGCATTGCAAGAAATCAGCACGACACCGCCCGATCTCGTACTGCTTGATTTGAATTTACCCGATATGAACGGACTGGAATTACTCAAGCAAGTCCGTGAAAACTCGTCATTGCCCATGATCGTGATCAGTGGTCACACGCAGGAACGCGATAAGGTCGTCGCGCTCGAAGCGGGCGCGGATGATTACATGGACAAGCCGTTTTCGCCCGAAGAACTCGTCGCCCGCGTCGGCGCGCTGCTGCGGCGTGTGCGCTGGACTCCTGCGCTTGAACCACGTATGGCGCTGCGAAATCTGGAACTCGATTTAGCACGGCGTCAAGCGATGATACGTGGCAAAAAGCTGCATTTGACTCCGACCGAATACGACATTTTGGTTATGTTGATGCGCGGTGTCGGGCAGACTATTTCTCATGATGACCTGCTGCGTTCGGTATGGGGTGAACAATTCGAGGGCGATTATTCGGTGCTGCGTGTGAATATTTCGCGTCTGCGTCAAAAACTGGAAGAAAATCCACGTTACCCCACCTATATTGTCACCGTGGCGGGTCAAGGTTATTGTATGCCGACGCGCCGTTGAACGCGCGTTGGTTAACCGCCCCCTGAAAGCCGTCCCATGCGTTTACGCCTATTGATGATTGTGGTCGGGGCGCTGCTTGTGGCGGCGACATTTACGTTTCCGCTTTGGCAGCCCTATTTACAAAACACGCCGATTACAGCGAGTGGTAGTGAAGTATTTCCCGGCTTGCCGCGCGCATTGCAAACCAGTTTTGCGCTGCTCCCGCCCGATCAACAGCGTGAATACCAGCTGCTTGCCGCACTCAATCGTGAAGTCGCGGTGCGCATGGCGACCGGCGCATTACAACCCGGCGCGCCTGCGCCAGCAGTAGATGCCGAACTCCCCACCTTAAACAGCCCAGAGTTATCTGCGCGCGGCGTGTTTTCGCAAATCAACCCAATTCGGTACGCACAAGGCACAGCATCGCTGTATACGGCAGCAGACGAGCGTAACATTTTGCGGTTTGAAAACTTCACCGTTATCAACAATTCTGATTTGCGCGTGTTGTTATCAGCATCACCCAACCCGACGACGACCGCTGAACTGCGATTGAACGATGTCGAATTTGATGTTGGTGTACTCAAGGGCACGTTCGGCGCGCAGAATTACGAGCTGCCAAATGAACTCGATCTCGCTCGTTACGCCAGTGTCGTGATCTATAGTCCCGGCGTCGATACAATTTACAGTGTCGCCCCGCTGTTTTTCTTTTAAAGGACATTTTATGCCCGGTGATTACGCGGTTCTTGCACCACTTTACGAAACACTCCGTTTATCTGCATTTGCCGAAACGATTACACCGTCTTTGATCGCGTTTGCCCAACAGAACGATTGGCTTGGGCGCTATTTGCTTGATCTCGGCTGCGGGACGGGCGCGGCGACGCGGTTACTTGCGGCGCGCGGCTATAATATCACCGCGATAGATTCATCTGGCGACATGTTGACCGAAGCCAGCCGCCGTCTCGATACGCGCAATATCAGCGTGACTTGGGAACAAGCAGATATACGGGCATTGAAGCAGCGCGAACGCGATCATTTCGATCTGGCATTCGCATTCGATGTGTTAAACGAGATTAGCAGTCTGCGCGACGTGGAAGCCGTGTTTACGGGCGTCCACGAATTGTTAGCGCGTGACAAATGGTTCGCCTTCGATTTACACACTGTGGAAGGCTTAGCGCTTCAAAGTCAGCGTGCCATAGAACTCCTTAGCGAAAGCGAAGAGGCTTATGTGAGCGTAGCACGCCACATGGATTACGACCGTCAAACGCTGACACAGCGCTTTGCAGTCTTTCGCCGCATCCCACAAACGCAGGGGTATGGACGGGCGAATGCCCTACGTGTGCTGCGTGGCTACCCAGTGCAAGCGATCACTTCCTTGTTAGGGCGCGTCGGTTTTGAGATAATAACGGTCATGAACACTCGTTTTGAAAGAGTCGATCCAGCGCGCGTGGATGAACCTCGTGTTTTGATCATCGCGCAAAAGATCGCAGGCGGCTGAACTCTATGACCATGTTGAATACGCAAGCACGAGCACTACAGTTTCAGGTCGATTCCGAGCATGGGGGAATCCGTACCGTCGTTATGGGGACATTCTTTGTCGTGTTCGTCATGGGATTCGCCATCGCCAACACGCTTCTGCCTACACAAGGCTTGAATATCGTCGCATTTTTGATCGCCATTGGCGCGGGCGGTCTGGTAGCAGTACCCCTTGAGCGTGTCTTGAAAAAGCGCTGGCCCAGTGGGCGAATTGTCACGTTGGAAGCGGATCGCGTGCGTTTGACTAAAAACGGCGCTACAGAACAAGAGATGATGGCATCCGACGCGGCACAAATCATGTTTTGGCGGTTTGAAGTGCAAAAACGTACGCGCATCCCCAAAGGTTGGTCGATGCTCGGCTGCGCGATTGAACACGAAGGCAGCTATCTCGTGATCTATACGTTCGTATCGCCAGATGCCTTGAAAACGTTTGACGGGGCTGATCGATTCAAGGCGCTGGTCAGTCGTAAAGATGCCGCTGGACAAAAAGATGTACGCGAAAACATGCGCATGGCGGGCGAGCAGCGACGCTTGCGTGATGCCGAAGCCCATCGCTGGAATTTTGGCGCGGAAATGACTCTCAATGATTTCGTTACCTATCTGAAGCAAATCGAAACCCAATTCCCTGAATGGATGCCCTTAAACTGAATATCTTTTCCCTGGCGCACATCGGCATAGTGATCATTCTGCTAGCGATCACGCCGTCTATCCAAGCACAAAGTGTGATGTCGATTACACTGCCTGCAGAAATTACCGACCAAATTGGCGCGGGAGAAACCGACTCGTATACGTTTGCTGCGACGGCGGGCGGCGTGTTCTCATTTTCTGTACGTGCCGAAAGTGATTTTGACCCCGTATTGACGCTTCAGGACAGCGCCGGGCGGTTGGTCTTAAGCAACGACGATTATGATTATCCACAATCGCGCGATTCGCTCATCGAAGCCGTGACCGTACCTCGTACCGATACCTACACGCTAAGTGTTTCGGGTTTTAGCGGGTCGGCAGGATCGTATGTACTGCGCGTGTATCCGGGCTTTTCACAAATGGCGGCAAACGAGACGTTCGAGACCAGTGACGGTTGGCAAGCCGCCGATAATTTGACAACCGCTGTCGTGGATGGCGACTACACGCTCGAAGTTTCTGGGGTACGGGCATGGGGCGCGTCGTTTTATCAATATGTTGACCCAGCGACCGATATTTATGTACAGACGCAGGTCATGTCAATTGATAACGCGAATGGCTGGATTATCGGCTTGGCGATGCGCCAGACTCGCGCTAGTTATTACATGCTCTCCATCAACAACGAAGGTCTGTGGCGGTTTTCGAGCGTCGAAGATAATACGATGCAGGTCATCCGCGATTGGACTCCACATCCACAAATCGTCGCTGGACAAACTGAGTTTACACTCGGCATGATCGGCAATGCTGCCAGCTTCGACTTTTACTACAATAATGGCTTTATCGGCAGCATCAGCGATGACTCATTGACTTTACCCGGCAGCATCGGAGTCGTTATCGGCACCACCTCATCGCTGAGCAGTACCACACGGGCGCGCGTTGACAATCTGATTGTTACCACCCCGCGCTTTATCGATAATGCCCGCGTGATTCCTCAGCATGTCATCGTATCATCGGGCGCAGAAATGGAACGCACGCTCGAAGTTCGCCATGTTGTCGATGCTACTGGCACTATGGCGCTGACCGTGCCAGCCAGTTCGGTCGAGTTCGCGCGTTCCGGCGTCAACCGCTTGATGCTTGGTCGTGGCACAACCTACAGCAATTTCGCGCTCGGCGCCTTCGTCGATATTCAAGGGGCGCAGCAAGGATTGGCAGGATGTGGTTTAGTGATTCGGTACGCTGGAGAAGGTGATTATGTACTGGCGTATCTCGATCAATCTGGAGGATACGGCTTGTCGCAGCGAGACGGCGATGTCTTTTTGCCGGGCAGGTACGGTGAAAACCCGGAATGGGGTGAAGATCGCGTTCACTTGCTCATAATCGCGGATGACTCTACACTCTATTATTACATTGAGGGGCAGTTTGTCGGGTCGCTCGAAACATCGGCAGCCAACGGCGAAATCGGCACGGCAGTCGTCAATTTCGAGACGATCACCACCACCTGCCAATACTCTGATCTATGGTTGTGGCAATGGGAATAATGATCCGGCGCCGTTAGCGAGGAGATGAGCGATTGAACGCTATCGAGGATGCGATTGTACGCACGGTGATTTATGCCGACATGTTCGACTTCCCGATGACTGCGCGCGAAATCACTCACTTTCTGATCGCTGACGCGCCTTATACGCTCGACCAGATCGAACATACACTCATCCATTCGCCGTCTTTGCGTCAGATACTAGAAACGCGCGACGGCATTTATTTTTGTTGTGGGCGCAGCGATACATTACATACCCGCCGCACGCGTGAAAAAGCGTCGGCGCAGTTATGGCATCATGCGCTCAAGTACGGTGGTTGGCTCGCATACTTGCCATTTGTACGTATGGTCGCACTCACAGGCGCATTAGCGATGAGAAATGCTGCCACGCACACCGACGATCTCGATTATGTGCTGGTGACAGCGCCACGCCGAGTCTGGCTTGCGCGTGCATTCGCCGTGCTGCTGGTGCGGATCGTCAAGCTGCGTGGCATCGTCATTTGTCCAAATTATGTATTAGCCGAAACGGCGCTCACCCAACAAACGCGCGATCTGTTCATCGCCCATGAACTTGTTCAAATGATGCCGCTTTATGGCAACAGCCTGTATCAGCAGATGCGCGCTGAAAACGCATGGGTACAGGCGTATATGCCTAACGCCAGCGGCGCATTCTTTGATGAAGCGCCGTGCGGTACGCATCCTGTCGGGCTTGGTTTGAAATGGATATTGGAAAGATTGCTAAGCGGCGGTATAGGTGACGCGTTGGAGCAATGGGAACAGCGTCGCAAGCGCAAACGGTTCGCAAAGGCGGTCAAAACCGCGCACAGCGCTGCGCAGCTCGATGCTGAACACGTCAAAGGGCATTTTAACGATCACGGACACCCGGTTTTGGTCAAATATCGAGATTGTTTGCAGAATTACGGGGTCGATCAAAGCGCTTTACCGCTTGCAGGCGATTGATGAACAAATAAATCGGGCAGGTCTAAGACCTGCCCGATTGTTTAGCCTTGGTTGAACTAGCTGCCCATCACGCTGCCAAGCGAGTCGCACGCAGGACACGCGCCACCCGGACGGAAAATCGCGTAACCACCCATCGGGTCAGTTGCCGTATAGAACGGGAAATCGACGTTCCACACGATCATCATACGCACGCGACCGCTGTTCGCAGCAATTGATGCCGCTTCTGCCAGCCATGCGGCATGTTCCGACACGCTGGTATTTGCTGCCCAGCCAAATGAACCCGGCAGTGGCGCGTCAAAGCCTTCTGGCGACAAATAACCAAGTTCAGTAAAGCACACGGGGCGCGTCCCGAATGGAGTGTAGCCGCGATTGATCATCGAGCTGAAGAAATAGGTCGGGTAACTGCCACGCGGATCACCGCTGTTCTGGCTGGGCGGGATAATGCCTTCGTTGTAATGCAAACCGACGCAGTCCATATATGATGCCGCGCCTGCTTGTGCCATTTGTGACATGAACGCATCATCGTTACAACCACCCGCCGCGCAGCCCGCCGAACCGAAGAAACCGGTTGGTGCGGGTGCACCGCTGATCACCAGGACTGCCGGGTTGGTGGTCTTGATGGCGTTGTAAGCCGCAGCCAACAGGCGCGTGTAAGTGCCGCCGTTGATTTGCCCTGCGGGCCACTCACGGTCGATATTGGGCTCGTTCCATACTTCAATCGCGTCGACGCCGAGTGCTGCAACGCCGCCGACAAAGCTGGCGTAGCTGGCGATGTAGCTGTCGTAGCTGCCCATCTGCGTCGGATCACCAACGATGCCCAGGATGATTTTGAATCCATTTGCCCTGGCGGATTGGATTAACCCGGCGGCACTGCTGGGGTCTTGACCCAATGAATAACGAAGCTGCTTCTTGACCCACGACATGCGCGAACGGCGCATCAAGCCGACGGTATTCGCGTTCAATTCCAGCACGTGACCACCGAGTTCGAAGCCGCCAATCGCGGCAGAGCCTGCGACAGGTGCTGGCAAATTCGGGTCAACAGCCGTGTTCGGCGCGGCGGTTTGTGCGGGCGCTTCTACACGGTCACACGCGATGATGATCGAACGGTCGAAGCTCGAACGCCCCTCAAGGCGTCTGTTTGTCAGCGACGTGATAACAAAACGCCAACCCCAAAACAGCGCGCGCGGTGCGACATCTTCGCCCAAATCCATGCAGCTATCGATGCCCGTTGGAAACTCAAGTTCTTCAAATGTCCAACGAGTGACAACGCTTAGGTCAGTGCTGTATTTTTCTTCCAGCGCGTCACGGACTGCCGCGTACGCCTGTGAAAGCGGGTCGGTCGGCACGGCTGCATCTTGCGCCGCCGCCGGAGTCGCTGCCTTGAATTGAACGGCGAACAGCGCCAACAGGGTGAGCGTGATGAAAATGACGCCCCTTGTCAGACGCGCGCGGCGTTGCGTGGTGTAAGCCATATCGTGCATTGGTCTAGAACCTCATCTCAATTTTTTGGTGTGCGATGTTGCGCCCAACCGTGATAAAACGGAAAGACGAATCGGCACGGAAGATTACCTGAAAATAAGACACAATGCCAGACCGTACCCGTTCCATCGGGCAAGCGTCGGTTTCGCATATGGGGCACGACCAGCAACAATTTACGCGATTACGCTTTCAGCGGTTTCACGAATCAAGCTCAAGCGCCCCAGAATTGCGCCTTCGCCCCGCGAATTCAAGACCTGTTCTACAGCATCGATCATATCGAGCAGCGGTCTGCCGAACTGGGCAGCATTTGCCAACACGGTTTCGCGCGCTTCATCATCGGTCGGCAGCGACAGCACATCGTTGACGAATTGCAGTTCGGGCTGCATGGTTTGGCGCAGCGCATTTAAAGCGCGTTCGTATAAATCCTTCAACTTCGCGGCTGCTTGAATATCGCCCGCCCGCTCCGCTTCCTGGATATTCGCTTGCAGCACCGCCATGAACGTATCATCCAACATCTGCATGTTGGCACCCATGAGCGCATCAGGATCAGGGCTGGATAACAGTGCCCGCAAGAAACTAACGGTTTCTTGCAGCGCTAACTGCGTTTGTTGATCGACCAGCGCGGTATATTCGAGCAGTTGATCGCGCAGCCCCGTCAGCATATCGCGGTCATCGCCGGGCGCTTGCCCGATGCGTACCGTCAAATCCTGGAAGAATTGATAATCAAATGCGGGACGTGCCAAGCCCACCAGCGCCTGCAAACGATCAGGGTCGCCGGAATACTGAATCGCCAACTGCATAAACTCATCGCGACCAACCGTACCGCTCGCTGCCGCGTCCGCTAATTCCTGTACGTCTTGTGCAACATCTGCCATAAGCTGTTCTTGCGCCTGATTTTTTTCGATCAACGATGCACCGAACGACGACATCATCATCACTGCCTGCTGTGTCCGCATCACATGATCTGCCAGATCGCTGCGCCCGTCTTGTAACAAGCGCTGCGCCATCATCGAAAGCGTCGAGAAGAACTGTGCATCCAGTTTCGCATCGTTTTCTTCGACTAACGCTTCTAACTCATCGTCGCTCGATTGCAGAAATCGTTCTGCAAGTTTCGCACGCGCCTTTTGTTCTTCCATCATTTCCGGCGTGATGCCGTCGGCTTGCAGTACGGTTTCGATCAAGCCTTGCAGCGTGAACGCCTCTTTCGGCTGGAACAGGTAGCCTTTCATTTGTTCTTTGGGGATGCGCGTGGTCAGTTCACGCATCAAATCCCCAATTGATTTTTCCGCTTGCTGTCGCGGCATGTTGAGTTCCATAGGAACAAAACTGATCAGCAGTTCTTTATCCGCATCATGATACAAAATCGGCGCTGCCATCGTAATCGGCGTGCCGCAGTTCGGACAGCGCGTCGAATTCACCGCACCGGAAAGCAGTTGCAGTTTAGCTTCAGAGTCTTCATTCGGGTCGATGATCGACACGACATTTGCGGTGACCATATTCCGACAGTTAGGACATTGAACCGTTACACGTTTGAACGCCATTGAGCTGTATCCTTAATGGTAATATCGAGAGTAGAAAGAGTAGATCAGCCTATCGGCTTAACCATCCGATGAACCGCACAAGTTTAGCTGCGTGGCAGCGACAACGAAAATGTTGAGCCGTACCCCAGATTGCTTTCGACACTCAGCGCGCCCCCGTGCGCTTCGATGATCGCTCTCGCCAGATACAACCCCAACCCAGTGCCTTGTGTGCGGCGACTCAGCTTATCTTCGACGCGGTAAAATCGCTCGAAAACACGATTTTGGTCTGCATCTTTAATGCCGATGCCTTGGTCGCGCACATACAGGCGCACATGGTCGCGTTCGATTTCGCCGCCGACTTCGATGACACCGCCGTCGGGGGAATACTTGATCGCATTGCTCAACAAGTTGTCGATAACCTGGCGCAATCGCACCCCATCACCCGGCACGACCGGAAAGTGCTTAGGAAAACGCAGTTTGAACCGATGTGTCGTCGTCTGTGTATTGAAGCGCTCGACCGCCCGTGCCGCCAGTTGATCGAGCTGTACATCGCCAATGCTCAGCGGCAATGTATGGTCGGTCTGAATGCGACTGGCAGTGAGCAAGTTATCGATCAACCCAGTCAGTCGATCTGATTCTTCTTCGATGACGCCCGCGTAATCGCGCACAAAATCGTCGTTAAAGACCACGTCGTCACGGCGAAGTGTCGCTGCGTGCCCTTTGATCAGCGCGACGGGGGTTTTCAGTTCGTGCGACACCGTAGAAATGAACATGTTCTGCATTTTTTCGGCTTGCCGAAAATTAGTGATGTCACGCATGTTGGCGATGATGTTGGTCAGTAATCCGCTTGACGTGAATAATGGCGCGTACAAAATCGCCACGCTCTGCGTCAACCCGTCCAAACGCTGCAAATCACCTTCGACATACAACGTCTCCGGCGGAATCGTCTCGCCCTTCGACGCCCATCCATTTTCAAGCGCGGCGCCTAAATCGGGCTGCACAGGACGTGTCCACACGATCACATCGTCTTGAATTTTGCCAATGGCATCGTCGGCGCGCCAGCCTGTCATTCGTTCCAACGCACGGTTGAAACTGGTGATGTTCAAATTCGCGTCAAGGATCATGACGCCGTCGGCACTTTGCTGTAAGATCGCCGCCAATCGCCGCCGCTCCTGGTCAATGCGTTCATAAAGCTGCGCGTTATGAACGGCAATTGCAGCCTGATCGGCAAAACTTTGCAGCACCTGCACATCGTCCGGTGTCGCGCTCCCACGATATGACCGGAAAATGACCAGCATTCCGAGCGGTTCTTCGGCAAAAATCAGTGGCAGCGCATAGGATTGGCGCAACCGTTCGTCGAGCGATCTTGCCATTTCTTCAAGTTTAGCGTTCATGACCTCGTAATCGAACGCCTCGTTGAGACTGGTGATCAATTCTCGAAACTGCGCGTTTAAGATCGGCAGTTGTGCTGCCTGCACCCCAATCGTGGCGCGCACACGGTAGGTTCCGCTTGCGTCGCGGAGCGCGATGACACCCACCTGCCCTGCCAGCATTACGACCGACGCATTGAGGACGCGGCGCAATACTTCGGAAAGATCGAGCTGTTCGGTGATCGCACGAGCGATTTCCAACAAAAAATCGCGTTGACGAACACGAAAATCGAGAAGGGTAAGCATAAATTTAGTCTAGCCACTACTGCAATAGAAAGTTATCAGAAGCACATCAAAACGTTATTTTACTCGTTCGCCAGTTCATCCAGGACATTATTGATGTCGCTGACGCCGCCCTGCGTAATCACCAGTGCGCCTGCACCCACAAGGCTCACGTTATCGCCCAACGCTGCGCGCTCGATGCGTAGGTTTTTCCAGTACATCGGGTCGATAGTGTACTTCTCGATTGCCGCGCGCATGGGCGCAAACAGCAGTTCGCCAATGTTGCTGACACCACCGCCGAACACCAGAATTTCGGGGTTGAACACGTGCAGCAGGCTAACCATGCCCAAGCCAAGAATATACCCTGCGCGTTCGACAATACTGATGGCTACCTTATCACCTGCCATCGCAGCACTGCCGACAGTGCTGCCGCTGATCAGTTCAAGCTGTCCATTGACCAGTTCAGACGCGATTGAAGGCTCGCCGTTCATAATACGTTCGCGAAGCTGCCGCGCCAGCGAAGGACCCGCAGCTTCTTTTTCGAGTGTCGTCACGCGGTCGTTGACGATGATCACCATATGACCGATCTCCGCCGCCAAACCATCTTTACCCAACAGCATTTTGCCATCACTGATGATGCCGCCACCGATGCCAGTGCTGACCGTGACGAAGATCGCTTCACGTGTACCGCGCGCTGCGCCGCGCACGACTTCTGCCAATGCCGCGACATTGGCATCATTGCCAATATAAATCGGCATGTCAAATCGCCGCCGCAATATGTCCAAAAGTGGCACATTATGCCAGCCACGCAAGTTTGGTGGCGCGACCACCACGCCGGTTCGAGGATTCGACGGTCCCGGAACGCTGATCCCGATCCCCTCGACATCGGTCAGGTCATCCGGCAAAACGCGCGCGATCATATCTTGAATACGTTCCAATGTCGCGTCTACACCTTCTTGGGCATGTGTCAGCACTTCTTCGCGGTGCAGCACCTGTAGTTGATCATCCAGCCGTGCTGCTCTTAGCCGTGTGCCGCCAAGATCAACACCAATGACGATGGAGTTCGGCATACCAAAACCCTCGTTTACGGTTGTGTTAGGGCGAGTGTCTTGTTAGAATTTCTGTTCAAACGGTTTTCAAATCCGCCTTCTTTTGAGTATAACAAAATGACGCAGCTTACGCCGCTACGACAGCAATATCTGGATATCAAACGCGAGTATCCAGATTGTATTTTATTTTTTCGACTCGGCGATTTTTACGAAACTTTCGACGATGATGCACAAATCGCCGCCCGCGAACTCGATCTTGTCCTGACAAGCCGTCCGGTCAGCAAAGATACCCGTATTCCAATGGCAGGCGTACCGTATCACGCCATTGAAGGCTATATCGCGCGGCTGATCGAAAAAGGCTTTCACGTCGCGGTCTGCGAACAGATCACAGAACCGAACGGACGTGGTTTGGTCGAACGCGAAGTCACACGTGTGATCACGCCCGGCACTGTCATCGAGCCGAGCTTGTTATCTGAGAACCAGCCAAATTACCTGATGGCGATTTTTCCCGCAGGTGGCGACGATATGCGGTGGACAAACGTTGGTATCGCTTATGCCGATATCACGACAGGTGAGTTTTGTGTCACGCAGTTGACGGGCGATAATGCCGCTGTACAAGTCTTAGAAGAATTATCACGTTTGCAGCCGCGCGAAGTGCTCTTGCCTACAACGTGGACAGAGCGCGCGATTTCGTTCCCTGCCAACGTTCATATCACGCCTGTAGCAGATTGGCGCTTTGAGCACGCCAACGCAGAAACCGTGTTGTTCAACCATTTCAATGTCCGCACCGTCGATGGCTGGGGTATGAAAGAGCTGCCATTCGCGGTCTGCGCGGCGGGCGCGATGTTGCAATACTTTCGAGACACCCAAAAATCTTCACTGGCACAGTTGACGACGATTCGCCCGTACTCGACCGAGTCGTTTATGGTTCTCGATCAGTTCACGCGCCGTAACCTAGAACTGACCGAGACGATCAGCGGACGCAAAGCGCAAGGAAGTTTGCTCGGCACGCTGGATCGCACGATTACGGCGATGGGAGCACGTTTGCTGCGCGGGTGGATCAATCAACCGTTGCTAGAGATTAAGCGCCTTAACGCACGCCTGGATGCGGTCGAAACGTTAGTCAATGACGAAGTACTGCGCGCCGAAGTCCGCGCCGGTCTGCGTGGTGTTACCGACCTTGAACGCCTGACCAATCGTTTGCTGATTGGCAAAGCGGGACCGCGTGATTTGCTCGCACTGCGCCAAACTCTGGACGCTGTGCCGATGCTGCGCGCGCTGACCGAACCATCCCCAACCTTGCGTTCGTTGACCGAGCGGCTTGACCCGTGCGAAGGCATCGTCGAACAGATTCGCAGCGCAATCAATGATGATCCCCCCGCTACAGTCAACGATACCGGTATCATCCGCGCGGGCTATAACGACGAACTCGACGGCATCATGAATGCGACCCGTGATGCACGTGAATGGATCGCGAATCTTGAGCCACAAGAACGCAAACGCACTGGAATCAGCTCGCTCAAAATTGGCTTCAACAAGGTATTCGGCTATTATATTGAAGTCAGCCACGCCAACACCGAAAAAGTACCGTCGGATTACATCCGTAAGCAAACGTTGGTCAACGCCGAACGCTACATCACGCCCGAACTCAAAGAATACGAAACGCTGGTCTTGAACGCCGAAGAACAAATTTTAGGCGTTGAGCGCGATCTGTTCGGCGAATTGTGTGAACGCCTGGCGACGGAATCCGAACGCTTGCTGAGCACAGCCCGCGCCATTGCGCATCTCGATGTGTTTGCATCGCTGGCGGATGTCGCCGTGCGTGAAGGCTACAGTCGTCCATTATTGAGCGACGACGACATGCTCGTTATCACCGATGGGCGTCATCCGGTCGTCGAAAAAATGCTCAACGACGGCGTGCGTTATATGCCGAATGACACCCATTTCGATACCATGTCGCGCGTGCACTTGATCACCGGACCGAACATGGCGGGCAAATCGACGTATATTCGGCAAGTCGCGTTAATCACGTTGATGGCGCAGATCGGCGCGTTTGTCCCCGCCGACGAAGCCACAATTGGCGTCGTTGACCGCATCTTCGCGCGTATCGGCGCACAGGATGAAATCCACGCCGGTTACAGCACGTTCATGGTCGAAATGATCGAGACGGCGCGCATTTTATCCGCCAGCACGCATCGAAGTTTATTAATCCTCGACGAGATCGGGCGCGGCACTTCGACGTATGATGGCTTGGCAATTGCGCGTGCGGTCGCGGAATACATTCACAATCATCCGCGATTGAACTGTCGGACGCTGTTCGCGACCCATTATCATGAACTGACCGAACTACCGAATATTTTGCCGCGCGCCAGAAACTACAATGTTGCCGTTAGCGAAGAAGGCGATAATATTGTGTTCTTGCATAAAGTGATACCCGGTGGTGCGGATCGCAGTTATGGGGTGCATGTCGCTCAACTTGCAGGGATGCCGCGCCCAGTCATCGACCGTGCAAGACAGTTATTGAAAGACCTGGAAAATACAGGCAGTACGTTTGAATTGGCGACCGCAAAAAAGAAGAAAAATAATCCTGGACAACAAGCGATGTTCGATGAAGCGCCGCATCCCGTGTTAAGTGGCTTACGCGCGCTCGATATTAATAATCTCAGCCCCATCGAAGCCTTGACTAAGTTATATGAACTCAAACGAATGGCGGACGACTCATCATGATGCGTGTGGCACTGGCAGGCATCGTCTTCATCGGGGTTGTGGGGTTGTCATCTTGCACGCCGCAGCCCGAAATCATCCTGGTATTACCGACTCTGGCGGTGCTGCCGAGCGAAACCCCCACACCTATCGCTACGGATGTCCTGCCTGCGACCGATACCGCATTGCCGACTATCACGATGCCACCTGCAAGCGCTACAGCGCTCCCGACGCAAACGCCGATCACGCCGACGCTGGTATTGACTATCGCGCGTGATTTTCAGGTGGAGACGCTGCAAGCCGAGATGACCGCGCTAAACGCGACCCTAAGCCAGTATCAAACCGCCACGCTTACCCCGTTGCCGACCGAGACACCGACGCCGCAAAGTCAGCTCGTGCAGTTGACTTCGCAGGCATTTTCGGTGCGCGGCACAGGACAAATCCGCGAATGCCCGAGCCGTGCGTGTGAAGTGTTAGCGCTGCTCCCTGCCGACAGCGTCATCGTAGTCGATGCGTTAGTCTACGGCGAAGATGTCGATATGGGCAACGACGTATGGTATCGCACGTTGCACGCTGGACAAACAGGTTATGTATACAGCGCGGTCGTCGTGCCAATCATGCCAACGTTGATCGGCGTCAGTGCGCCGACTTCAGTCCCCGCGCTCAGTCAACCGATCGTGCCGCTTACCGGCGGCGTATGCCCGCGCCCCGATGCACGCTGTTCCGAACTCACCTGCGAACAGGCATATGCGTGTTTGGCAGAAGGCAATCGCCGCCTTGATGGCGACGGCAACGGCATTCCATGCCAATCGGTATGCGGCGGTTAATCGAACGCTGACCTACATCTCATGGCATTTTCGTCTTGAATCGACACTATCTTGATTAATCACGAAAAAAAGGAATGTCGATGACCAGCCCATTTCCAGCCGATTATTTCCGTAAGCAAGACCCCAGCGACGACGATATGTTTTATGTTCACCCGCGCAAAGTCGTTCACATCGATGATCACGCTATTAACGCCCTGAGCGAACAATTTGCACAACTGCTGCCGCCCAGCGGTGAGTATCTGGATTTGATGTCAAGTTGGCGTTCGCACTTGCCAACGTCTCTGAAACCATCGAGCGTGATCGGTTTGGGCATGAATGCCGACGAAATGCGCGATAACCCCGCCTTGACATCGCACGTTGTGCATAACCTGAACAAAAATCCGCTGCTGCCATTCGCGGATCAAGCCTTTGACGCAGCATTTTGTACGGTGTCAGTGCAGTATCTTCAGCGACCATTGGAAGTGTTTCGAGAAGTTAATCGCGTACTAAAACCAAACGGGATTTTCCTCGTTTCGTTTTCAAATCGCTGCTTTCCGACCAAAGCCGTCGCTGTATGGACGGCAATGAACGACAATCAGCATATCGCGTTGGTATCACGCTATTTTGAAGAAGCCGCAAACTGGCGTGAATTGATGGTGGTACGCAAAGAAGGATCGCGCAGTTGGATGAGCGGCAGCGATCCTCTTTTTATTGTACATGCGCGCAAACTCGCGCGGCTATCTATGAACGCGTAACAGCCGTTCAGTCGCCCATCGCGGGTTCTGGAAACGGCGCGATCTCCGCAGCGGGTTCAGTTCCCGCTGCTTTTTCTTCTGCTTCCAGTACGCGTTTGAAGGCGGTAATCGCCACTTCGATCATGGATAAATCAGGGGGGCGTGTCGTCAAGTGTTGCAGCGCCAGATTCGGAATCACGATCAAACGGATCAGTGGGTTATCCAGGTTTTTCGCCGTAAAGCGAATGACTTCATAGGCAATGCCCGCAATCACTGGGATGAATACGACGCGCGACAAAATCAGCAGCAAAAACGGCGGACGACCAAACAGCGAAAAGACGAGTACACCGACAAACGCTACGGTCAGCAAGAACGCCGTACCACAACGTGGGTGTTCAATTGGATACTTAGCGACCGTTTCTGGCGTCAGTTCTGCGCCTGCTTCATAGGCGTTGATCGTCTTATGTTCCGCGCCGTGATACCCGAACAAGCGTTTAACATCTGGCAGCCGCCCGATCAACCACATATAGCCGATGATCATGAGAAGTTGAATTACGCCTTCAATCAAATTGACCAAAAACGGTTGATTTTGTAACCCTAACAACTGTTCAACCCCTGCCGACGCCGCCGTTGGGAACAAGAAGAAAATGCCGACGCCGATCAGCAGCGAGACCGCCAACGTCGCATACCCCACCGGTCCTGTAAAGCTGATGCTCTCATCTTCGGCGCTGATCGCCACATCCGCCGACCATAACAGCGCGCGTGTGCCTAAACCAAGCGCGTCCCACAACCCGATCAAGCCGCGCAAAAACGGCGTTCTAGCAATGCGCCCGCGATATAATGTCGCGTTGAGCGGCTGTTCATGCACCACAATCTCACCCGCGCTGTTGCGAACCGCAATCGCCGCGACGTGCGCGCCACGCATCATCACACCCTCGATCACCGCCTGCCCGCCGTAATTGAACGGTCTCGGCGTCGTATTTTCTGCCATCGTTTACTCTCCGTCCTGGTCTGAAAAATTCAGCGTCTCGCGCACTTGCGTGCTGTCGGTCAAATTATTGTCCGGTGTATCCACCCACTGCATTACATCACTAATCCCGCTTGGCTGTACCAACATCACCACACGACCACCCACTGGGATTTCACGCGGACAGCCATCTTGTTCGTTGCACTCAGCACCTGCCAGTGTGATCGTATGCATCCCTTCAACGGGCAGTACCTCGATCATAACACCCAATTGATCGACCATAAAGGCACGGTCGCTCGTTGCAGTGATGCTCAACTGCACCGATTGCCGCATACGCGCCCACGCCGCGATCACCGTTTGTCCATCATCGCGTACTAAGCGTACTACATCGGCTTGCTCCGTGCGCGCAAGTTGTGCGCTTGTCACGTCGTTCATGTGCTGAACCACGGTTTGCCACGCATAAAACGCCGGACGCCGCGATTGATCGACGCGAATTAAGCCGAATGACTCCGCGCCCGTTGGAAGCGACCAATCATAGAATTTATACACGCCAATATGATCCGCGCCCGCCGCCAAACCGAGCGCCGCCGCCTGGATCACAAACGACGCTTGTTGATCGAGCGTGATCTGCCACTGCGGACGCTCGATTTGCCACAACGGATCGAGGTTGGGCGACGCATTCATTTCGGTGATCCACACGCTTTTATCGCTGATACCGTATTGATCGAGCAGCGCGCTAAACGCACCCACGATCTGTGTGATCGTGTCGGTGCGAAAATAAATATGCAGGCTCACAGCGTCGAAATAATAAGCATTAGCCGCTGCCTCTGGGTCTTGCGTGATGCGTTCGAGCAGTCTATCGACGTACAAGCGCTGTCCTTCGTTGACATCGTGCCAGTAAGTCGTCCCGGCGATCATGATCTGCACATCGGGGTTGCCCTGTCGCGCCGCTAACGACGCGACTTTCAGCAGTTGAAAATAATCATCGAGCGACCCGGCAAACTCGTAACCATAGGTGCCGGCGTCAATGTCCGGTTCATTCCAGATGATAAAGCGTGTGACGCCAAGAGGGGCGTAAAACGCGGCGGCGCGACGCATAAAGTTCGCCCACACGTTTTCGGGGTCGTCGATGGGCAAATATAAACCGCGTGGCACGCCGATACCAGACATTCCGTCGGTCGCCCATGCTGGCGTTGTCTTGACAATGGCAATCACTTCTCGATTACATGCCGTCGCCGCGCGCAACCAGCGCTCATCGATATTGAGCGTGTTCCAACTATCTGCCCCGTCCGGCTGATGCTGCGCCCAATCGAAAATGATGCGTTCCCAGCCCGCGCCAAGTTCGCATATGTCGTCCGGCAGCCAAAAACCTTCGACCACCCCAAACACGTTGTCATCCGCGAACGACGGGATTGGCGTCTCTTGCGCGCGTGCGCTGATCGCAAACAGCAGTGCGCCGCCCCACACCCACCAACGGAGCTTCAACGCTCACTCCCAGCAGGACGAATATCTTGCAAATTGAGCTGTGCGCTTCGATTGCCGTTCCATTCGTTGATTTCCAGGTGATATGCGACATCCACGCAGTTTCCCAATGCCGCGATGCGATCCGCCAGATGAAAACCAATTGCATCGATGGGGCTGTTGTTCGGGCGCGACAACTTG
The DNA here is from genome assembly GCA_038207205.1 of Aggregatilineales bacterium. Lineage (GTDB taxonomy): Bacteria > Chloroflexota > Anaerolineae > Aggregatilineales > Phototrophicaceae > Flexifilum. The sequence continues at coordinate 96,990 of JBBRAA010000005.1, read as the reverse complement.
AGTTTGAGATGTTTCTCGTCACGTCCCACCGGGCGCGCTTCAATCACTTTAAGATTGCGTGTCATCAAAACCGGTACGGGATTGCGATGTCCGGTGGGTTCTAATTTAGTCAGTTCTTCCGCCAAACTGAGCGTGATTTGGTCGGGCAGCAGTTCGAGATCGATCTCCAATGTCGGTTGTAAATCCTGACCATCCAGCGACGCGCGCGCCAACGCCGTCAACTGTTCTTTGAGCGGCTCAATATTGTGATTGAGCACACTGAAACCCGCTGCTTGCGCGTGTCCGCCATGCCGCACCAGCAGCGATGCACATTGATCGAGCGCATTGGTAATATCGAACTGTGGAATGCTCCGACATGATGCGCGGCTTTCGTGTTCGCCCTGTTCCATAACCACCGACGGGCGGAAAAATTCTTCGGTCAGCCGCCCCGCGACCAACCCGACAATACCCGGCTGAAACCCGGTATCGGATGCAAAAATCAACGGTGCTTCGGTTTGGTTCGCATCGACAATGCGCGTGCGGATCATGTCCTGTGTAGCGCGCGTCACTTCCTGCCGTTGAATATTGAGCGCCTGTAGTTTTTGCGCCAATTCAACAGCGGTCGCGTCGTGGTCGCTCATCATCAAATCATAGGCTGCCATCGCAGAATCCATACGCCCCGCCGCATTGATGCGCGGTCCAATCCCAAAACCGATGGTTTCCGAACTGATCATACCCGACTTCAACTGTGCGACATCGATCATCGCATTTAATCCCAGGCGTTTATTGGCGTTGATGACTGCTAATCCACGCCGGACTAACGCGCGATTTTCGATGGTGTTCATCGGCGCAAGGTCAGCAACGGTTCCAATAGCGACTAAATCAAGCAAAAATTCGGGGTCAACTGGCTTGACACCGTTCTTGCTGGAGTGCGAATGAATCGTGAGGAGCGCTTCTGCAAGTCGATAACTGACGCCGACACCCGCCAGCATCGGTTCACTATACGCACAATCGGTCAATTTCGGGTTGATGACCGCAAATGCATTCGGCACATCGGGACCAAGCGAATGATGATCGGTGATGATGATATCCAGCCCATACGCTTTGCCATCTTCGACTTCTTCGACGCTGCGGATACCACAGTCAACAGTGATAACGAGTTTGACATTTTTGCGCGCCAGTTTGAGCAGCGCCTCGCTGTTCAAGCCATAGCCTTCATCGACTCGATGCGGAATGTACGGATACACTTCTGCGCCAAGCGAGCTTAAGGTCTGCACCAGCAGCGCGGTGGAAGTCACACCATCGGCGTCGAAATCGCCATATACAACGATGCGTTCTTTACGCGTAATTGCGGCACGAATACGCCCAATCGCACGGTCGATATTCGAATCTTTTTGCCGCTTGAAAGACAACAGCGTGCCCGAATCGATTTCGTCGGCGTACAAAAAACGCACAGCGGCATCGGGGTTGGTAAAGCCACGATTGAATAAAATTTGCGCCAGCATCTCGCTCATGCCCGGGTAACGGCGTAGATATTCTGGATTTCCCTTCGGAGCGACGATCCAGCGCTTGGAGACAGACGACATCGACAGGCGGACTCAGTTCGTTTAGAATGTGTAATATTATCGGTTGTTTTGGCAGTATGCACAAGTGGTGTTCACAATAACCTATGGCAAGTATCGTTTTTATGGGCACGCCCGATTTTTCTGTCCCCGTGCTGCGTCAATTGATTCAACATCATCAGGTGATCGCTGTCATCACCCAGCCGGATCGTCCAGCGGGGCGCAATCGTCACGTGCAGATATCGCCCGTCAAGCAAACAGCGCTCGATGAGAGCATTCCGGTACTTCAGCCGGAAAAAATCCGCCGCGCCGAAGCAATTGCTGAACTCAAGCAATTTGCGCCCGATGTCTACGTCGTCGCGGCGTTCGGGCAAATTTTGCCACAAGCAGTGCTCGATATTCCACCGCACGGCTCAATAAACGTTCATGCCTCGCTGCTCCCGCGTTGGCGTGGCGCGGCGCCAATTCAAGCGTGCATCCGCGCGGGCGATGCCGAAACCGGCATCACCATTATGAAAATGGACGCTGGACTCGATACTGGCGCGATGTTGTCGATGCGCGCGATCCCTATAGCACCCAACGAAACCGGACAATCGCTGCACGACAAGCTCGCAATCTTAGGCGGAGATTTGTTGATAGAGACGCTGCCTGGTTATCTGGACGGTTCGATTCAGCCGACGCCACAAGACGACTCATTGGCGACGTTTGCGCCACGCATCGACAAAGAAGAAGGCAAAATCGATTGGACGAGCAGCGCCGCGCACATCGAACGCACGATGCGCGCTTTTACGCCGTGGCCCGGCACATTTACGGCATGGGACGGCAAGCAGCTTAAAATTTTGAGTGGACACATCGAAGCGGACAGCGCCGACGCCGGATACGTCGTTGAGCGTAATGGCATGATCGCTATCGGCACAGGCGATGGCTTATTTATGCCGACACGCGTGCAGTTGGAAGGGCGCAGCGCGGTCAGCATCGATGAATTTCGACATGGCTATTCGGCATTTATCGGCGCACAGCTTGGATGATATGAATTACGTCACACGCACCCGTGTTTATTCCATCGATCCGGTCAACCCGAATGCCAGTATGCTCGCGCTCGCAGCGGATGCGATCCGCGATGGGCGCTTGGTCGCGTTTCCAACCGAAACAGTCTACGGTTTGGGCGCGAATGCGACCGACTCTAACGCCGTAAACCGTATTTTCGCCGCCAAACAGCGTCCCAGCAACGACCCGATCATCGTCCATATTGCACATCTTGATCAGCTCGATCAAGTCGCAGTCGCCATTCCAGAGACCGCACGTCAATTAGCGGCGGTATTTTGGGCAGGAGCACTCACGCTGGTACTGCGACGCAGCGATCACATTCCAGCCAATGTCAGCGCAGGACGCGATACCGTCGCTGTCCGTATGCCAAGCCATCCAGTGGCGCACGGCTTGATCGCCACAGCGGGCGTGCCAATTGCTGCGCCAAGTGCCAATATGTTCAGCCGACCAAGCGCCACGACTGCCTCACATGTTCTCGAAGACTTGAACGGGCATGTAGACATTATACTGGATGGCGGTGCATCGCCTATCGGTTTAGAATCGACCGTGATCGACCTGACGGGTGATACGCCGACTATCCTGCGTCCCGGCGGCGTCACACTCGAAGCGATTCGCATAATCTTACCAATGGTGCAAATCGTCGCGCGTTATATCGATGCTGACAGCGGACAAGCAGCAGCATCACCCGGCGAAATGCTCAAGCATTACGCGCCGCGCGCCAGGCTTACGGTTTTCGATGGTGAAGCAGACGCGGTTAATCAACGAATTTTGCGCGATATCGCAGCTTATCAAGCAAATAAGACGCGCGTTGGCGTCTTGCTGGTCGACGAAGATGTGATTACTTTTCGGGCAAGCGGCGCGGTACTACACGCACTCGGTTCTAGTGCAGATATTGCGCACATTGGCGCAGGTCTTTTTGCTGCTATTCGTGCGCTAGATACGCACAATGTCGATGTTATCCTGATTCGTGCGCTGCCAAAGGACGGCATCGGCGCGGCGATCTGGGATCGGCTGGTGCGCGCCGCTGAAGGCAATATTATTACGGTTTAACGGTTGTCGGGGCGGGCATGAATCTCGCCCCGACGCCTATGATTTTAGCTGTATCCCAGCACACCAACGACCGAACGCACGGCATTGGCACTCACTTCGAGCATCGCTTTTTCCTGGTCGTTCAACTGCATTTCGATGACCTTTTCGACGCCGCCTTTGCCCAGCACCGCCGGCACACCGATATACAGGCCGTTATAACCAAACTCACCTTGCAGCAGTACCGCCGACGGGATCACCCGTTTCTGGTCACGGATGATGGCTTCGGTCATTTCGGCGGCGGCAGCACCTGGCGCGTACCATGCGCTCACGCCAATCAAACCGACGATCTCGCCGCCGCCTTTGCGCGTGCGATTGATAATCGCTTCGAGACGATCTGGCGCAATTAGTTCCATCACTGGAATTCCCGCAACCGATGTATGACGCGGCAGCGGTACCATTTCGTCGCCATGACCGCCCAAAACGATCCCATGAACATCGCGTACGCTGACCTTGAGTTCGTCTGCGATGAATGCCTTATAACGGGCAGTATCGAGCGCACCCGCCATGCCAACAACACGGTGCGACGGGAAGCCGCTTTCGTGCAGCGCCACGTGACACATCGCATCGAGCGGATTGCTGACCACGATGATAATGGTGTTCGGGGAATATTCGATAACTTTGCGTGTCACATCCGCGACAATACCTTGATTGGTGAGTACCAATTCGTCACGGCTGGGAAATGTGCCGTCTGCTTTCTTTTTACGCGGCACGCCCGCTGTGATCACGACGACATCGCTGTCTGCTGTCAGCGAATAATCCGCGCCGCCGCTCATTGCCACGTCGTATTTTAAGACTGGGAAACTTTCCTGTAAATCGAGCGCTTTGCCTTTGGCGACATTGCCCGGCGGATCGCCCGCGATATCGATGAGTACCACATCCGCGACTTCGCGGCTGGCGAGCCAATGCGCGCATGTCGCGCCGACATTTCCCGCCCCAACTACGGTTACTTTACTACGCCCCATGATGAAAAATCTCCAGTGGTGAAAACGACGAAAACAATTGTGAAAAAACGAACAGCTATCAACCTTAGCATAGCATTTTCGGGTTTAGATTTACACACCCGGTTACGGTCGTGGCGTCGGGTTCAGGTATCATCGCGCCCAATCGTTTTGGGATTCACCGTCAGGTGGTCGGTCGTCGCGCGCTTGATCAGCGTATGGTTGACGCCGTCGCTGTCGATCCACGTCACCGATGTATTGCCAACATGAATTTGATGGATGGTCTCGTCATCACCGAACAACTTTGTAAGCAGGACGCGAATTGTGCCACCGTGCGAGACTATCACAATTTCGCCGTCACTCGTTTCGCCGGTGATGATCGCTTGAAACGCTTCGTAAGCGCGCGTCTGCATGGCGCGGCGGCTTTCTCCACGCGGCGCGGTGAACCCCATGTAATCGGCTTTCATGACCTCGACTTCCGCCGGAAACTGCGCGCTGATTTCGGGAAACGTCAGCCCCTGAAACGCACCTAAATCGAGTTCGCGCAGCCGTGCATCTTCAGTGATGTTCAACTGATGCGCTTCTGCGACAATCCGCGCGGTATGGCTGGCGCGCGTCAGGTCACTCGAATAAACGGCGGTGATCGGGCGGCTCTTAAGCATCGCCGCCAGCGCATTGGCTTGCGCAATGCCAATATCGTTCAAAGGGACTTGCAGCACCCCTTGCCAGCGTCCGGCGGCATTCCAGTCGGTTTGTCCATGTCGGACGAGTAAAATATGTCTGGGTTGGTTAATCGTCATTTAATCCTCGTAGACAACCAGCATCAGGGTTGACGCCCTGCGTGCAAAACGGCACAATTAAACAATAATTTAATCGAGTATACACGTCATCAAGGCGGCGGTTCTGTGTACAACGAAAAGAACTTCAAAACTTCACATCCGTTCACGTTCGGTTTATCGATGGTCGCAGGTATTGGCGTGATCGTGATGATTTTAGCGCTTGGCGTAGGCGTCATTCAACCCGAAGCCAACAGCTATGTCATTGGCATGGCAATTTTGATTGGTCTTGCACTGCTGGTGATTGGCGTTGGCGGCTGGATCGGGTTAACTCGTCCTTTCGCGCATTTCGACGACATCAATCAACCTGCCGAAAGCGATCACGGTCATGCACATGCACCGCATCATGCCCCGCAACTGCTCGAGCCGACGCACGACGAACACGGACATCCAATAGTCGTAGCGTCCGATCATCCAGTACCGACGACGCCTGGCGTAACGCAGCATTAAGCGCGTGGTACGACCGGCGATTCCACCACGTCAGCCTATGGGTGAATCGGTCACAGGACTCATCGCTTCTGGCAGCGACGAAACCTCACGCGCCTTACTTATAGGCATCGACGCACCGTCAGATGCACACATTATAGTGGGCGGCGATTTGATCATCCGTTTTGGTGTGCTTTATCTGGGCAAGCCGTTCGTCATGGTGCCGGGCTTAATCGCCATCGATTATGGCATCTTCTTGAATGGCAGCGATGCGTGGGCATTTTTGCTGCACCGCAGCAATTTATACCCGCGCGCCGAAGTATTCGGCTATCGCAGCGACGGACACGATGACATGATCACCGTCAAAATGCTCGATCTCGCCCAACCGATTCGCGTCCTGTGTTATGCTGATACTGACGCGACAAGTGCGATTACACCAGTCGATGCGGTCATCGCAGCGCCAACACACGCTATTTCTGCACAACTTTCCGAATATTTACCCCGTTATGAAACGTGGGATGATTGGCAGCAAGCATGAGCGATAACGAACTAAATGAACTAAATGAACTGAACGAACTGAAGAATGTCGATACCGAACTCGACAGCGTATTTGATGATTCGTGGGGTGAAGATCATCGATCTGGCATGGTAGCGGTGGTTGGGCGCCCAAATGTGGGAAAATCAACGCTGATCAACCGGATTCTTGGCGAGAAGATTGCCATCGTCAGCCCGAAACCACAAACGACGCGTAAACGTCAGCTTGGTATTTACACGACTGAAAAAGCACAAATCGTTTTCATCGATACGCCCGGTTTACATGCGCCACAGCACAAACTTGGCGAAGTCATGGTGCGCGACGCCGAAGCGTCGCTGCGTGAAGTCGATGTGATTGTACTGCTGCTCGACGTAAGCAAAACACCCGGCGATGGCGAGCGCATGTTAGCCGAGCGCTTAGGCATATTACGCGGGCAAACGCCCTTGATTGTCGTTTTGAACAAAACCGACTTGCTCGAAGCTGACGCACTGAAAATCAATTCAGAAGCCAATTTACGCTTGCTCTCGCACGATAAATCGTACGTGGTCAGCGCGCTGAACGGTGATGGCATCGACGCGCTCATCGACGATGTGGTCGAGCGTATGCCGTTGGGTCCTCGTTATTTTCCGGCGGATCAATTGAGCGAGTCGAGTCTGCGCAGTATTGCCGCCGAAATCGTGCGTGAGAAAATTCTGATCAATACTGAGCAGGAAATTCCGCACGCAGTCGCGGTCGATGTGGAAAGTTATCAGGAACGCGAAGACGGCACACATTATGTGAGCGCTGTCATTTATGTCGAGCGCGACTCACAAAAAGGTATCGTCATCGGCAAAGGCGGCGACATGATCAAAAAAGTCGGCGTCGAAGCCCGCCTAGAATTGGAAAAAATCGCATCGGCACGCGTGTTTCTCGATTTGCGCGTGAAAGTGCTAAAAAACTGGCGCAGCGATGACAAACTCATGAGCCGCATGGGGTATCGACCGCCCAAAACCGACGACTAAACGTTATCGGTCAAGTACGCTCGTGCTGCGCTCACATCAATGCCAATTTGTGCGATTAAAGCGTCAATCCCGTTGAATTTAAGTTCAGCACGCAGGCGTGACTCAAAGGTGAACGTCAATGTTTGCCCATAAATATCACGGTCGAAGTCTAAAATATGGACTTCGACCGTGATGCCTTGTCCATTAAAAGTTGGACGATACCCGACATTCGTCACTGCCATATGACGTATACCATTCAGAATTGCCCATCCGGCATAAACGCCCGTCGCAGGAATTACCAGTTCATCCCACACGGCGACGTTTGCCGTCGGAAAACCGATTTTGCGCCCGCGTTGTTCGCCCTGAACAATGATGCCGCTCACGCTGTAAGCACGTCCCAGCCAATCCGCAGCGCGTTCGACCTCGCCTACACTAAGAGCTTCACGAATATAGGTGCTGCTAATTTTATCGCCATTGCCCTGTACAAGATCGAGCACTTGTACCGAAAACTTTTTTTCTACACTCTGCGCCCGCAAAAAATCGAGATTACCTTCGCGTTTATAGCCAAGCACGAAATCACTGCCAACTTCGATTTTACGCATATATAGATGTTTCAGCATGAGATCGACGAAATGCGCCGCGCGAATATGACGGAATTTATCGTCGAACGCCAGTGTTACAACATGATCGACGCCAAGCGCGCCCATGAGTTCTGCACGTTGGTCAGGCGTGGTTAGATAATAGCGTCCGCTGATGCCACGCAGTACCGCATCGGGATGCGGAAAAAATGTCAGCACGACTGCCAACCGATCCGCCGCGTGTGCATCTGCCACCAGGTCACGAATTAAGTGCTGATGTCCGCGATGCATCCCATCAAAAACCCCAATCGTGACCTGCGAGTGCTGTTCAAGCAAAATGCGCGTTAAATCATCGTGATGCTGCATGAAATTCCTTTTAATTCACACAAAGTGGGTGACAGACCTGCTTTTGGCAACTAATCATCTGTTGGTGGAAATACTTTACTCGGTTTCCACACATCACCATGCGCTTCTAATATTGCTATCAGCCTTCCAGCATTATTGTAGCCCATCGCTGTGATAGCTTGCGCGCCGCCCTGCACAGGAATCGAACGCCCGTGCAAGAGATGGTCTTGTGCAGCATCATCCAATACGACCATTTGCCAATCAATCAGCGCAGTTTGCGGCGAAATTAAATACGCCGTCGCATCAGACGCAACTGCTAACGCTTCCAGCGTAACCGCCTCGTCAAGCATAAATCGTCCGCTTGATGTACGGATCAACCCGCTCAAATGCGCGCCGACGCCCAACGCCGCGCCTAAATCAAACGCGAGACTGCGAATATACGTGCCAGCGCTGCACGTCACATCGATGATGAGTTCTGGGGGTGCGTATTCAATAATTTGAATATCGTGGATGGTGATATGCCGCGCAGCGCGTTCAACTTCGACACCAGCGCGGGCTAAATCGTACAGCTTTTGCCCCCCTTGCTTGATCGCGCTGTACATCGGGGGTACTTGATCGATCTCACCAATGAAGCGCGGCAAAACCGCTTGAATATCGTCTGGTGTGATATGTTCCGCCGATACGCTTGCAGTAACCTGTCCTTCGGCGTCGTACGTCGTCGTCACAATGCCAAATTTGACGCGGGCACGATACTGCTTGGTCTGATGCATCACATAATCGGTCAAGCGCGTTGCGCCGCCGACCGCAACGATCAAAACGCCGGTCGCCAATGGATCGAGTGTACCAGCGTGACCAACTTTTTTGATGTGAAGCAGCCGTCGTACCTGCGCCACCACATCATGACTGGTGATGCCGAGCGGCTTGTCGATATTCAAGAAACCAAACATACCGATCAAAAAAGAGGCGCTTTTCAGCGACTCTTAAGGGGTTCCCGTGAGCGTGGTCAGCATTGGCATCACACGGGCGCGCACTGCTTCCAGTGACCCTTCAATCGTCGCGCCGGATGCCTGGCGATGTCCACCACCACCCAACGCCAATGCGACGCCGGAAACATCGACGTTTGGATCACTACGAAGGCTTATTTCGACGGTGTTGTTCGCTTGTTCTTTGAACAAGACTGCAATCGAGGCGGTATCGACCGCGACCAGCCAATTGACCAGCCCGGTATCCGGTACTTCTTCTAAGCCGATCTCGCGTAGATCAGCCTGTCGTACTTCCGCGCTGATCACGCCGTCTATGAGTGTGACGGTAGAAAGTGCGCGTTTCCATAATTCGACGACCATATATTTTTGGCTGTTTAATGTGCGTTCCATAATATCATGGAGCGACGCCCCTGAAGCGATTAATGCTTGCGCGATGCCGAGCGTATTCGCCGTCGTATGGTTCGTGCGAAAGCCCATCGTATCGGTGACAAGCCCCGTCAGCAGCGTGACGGCAAGATCACGCGTGATCGGCTCGTTCATGCGTGTCAGCCATTGATACAGCACGTCGGTTGTCGAGACAGCATCTGGGATGATCAAGTGAATATCACCAAAACCTGTATTTGTGCGGTGATGATCGATATTGATCACAGTTTGGCTGTGGGCAAAGCCATATACGCCGCATGTGCCTGTACGTTCTTGATCGCTGGCATCAACCGTGACCATCACATCCCAATCGCCACTTGTCAGCGATGGCATGACGCGCCCACTGTTAGGCAGGAACTCCAAAAAATCGGGCACGCCTTCATCGACGGCAGCGTCAACCGATTTTCCGCGCGCCCACAACCAGTTTGCCAACCCCAACAGCGACCCTATTGCGTCGCCGTCGGGGTGAACGTGTGTGACAATCAAAATACGCGCCGCCGCGCTTAATGCGTGTTCGGCTTCAATCCAGTTCGTCCAGTGTTTCGTCTGAAGCGTCATCGATCTCGCTTTCGGTGTCGCCCATCAAATCTTTCGGCGGAATAGTAATCGTCGAGAGCAGGAAATTGATGCGCTCGCCATGCTCCAACGACTCATCCCAACGAAATTGTAAATCCGGGGTCTTGCGCAGCCGCACCCGCTTACCGACCTCGCGTCGCAAAAAGCCTTTGGCGTGATTCATACCCGCCAAAATTTCGCCTTGTCGTTCTTCTTCACCCAGCGAGTTGACCCAGACCTTCGCAAATTGAAGTTCCTGGTCAAGCTCGACTTTGGTGACGGTAATGCCGTGCAAGCGCGGGTCAGAGATTTCAGTGAGCAGCAGCTCACTTAAAATTTGACGAATGCGCCCGTTCAGTCGCTGCTGTTTGATACTCATCGCTAACTGACGCGCTCCGAGACGTAGAATTCAAGCAGATCGCCATTGCGATAACTGTTGAAGTTATTCAACGAAATACCACATTCAAAACCCTGTCGCACTTCACGCGCGTCATCCTGCATACGCTTGAGGTTGGCGACCGTCAGATTTTCACCGACGATTTGTGACCCGCGCTTGATGCGGACTTTTGCATTACGGCGAATTTCGCCTTCGCGCACGTAACAACCCGCAATTTCACCAAACTTCGCTATCTTGAAGATTTGGCGGACTTCCGCCGTGCCGATGGTCTTATCGGCATACACGGGTTCGAGCATACCCTGAAGCGCGAGTTCGATGTCTTCAAACAGTTTATAAATGACGTTGTACTGCCGAATATCGACACCGTAGGACTCCGCCAAACGTTGTGCCGACCCATCAATATCGACGGTGAAGCCGATCACGATAGACCCGGACGCGCTGGCGAGCATCACGTCACTTTCTGTGATATTGCCGACTTCCGCTTGCAGCAGACGCACTTTGATCCCTTCGGAGTTTTTGCCCGAAAGTTCTTCCAGGTGCGCAACAATCGGCTGCAACGAACCCTGCACGTCAACCTTGAGGACAAGGGTCAATTCCTTGCGTTCACCACTCGCCACCGCAGCGAAAATATCTTCCAGTGACATCGCCGGACGCACAATGCCGGCTTTGATCGCGCTGGCAGTTTCTTTGCGTTCGCTTGTGATTTGGCGTCCGATTTTGTCGCTCTTGACTTTCTCGAACGAGTCGCCCGCTTGCGGCAGGTCGTGCAACCCAAGCACCAACACGGGCATAGAAGGCATCGCCGTCTTGACCGATTTACCGTTTTCGTCGAACATCGCCTTGATACGTCCGCCAGCTTGCCCAGCGACAATATCATCACCAACGCTCAACGTGCCGTTGAACAACAGGAACGTCGCCACAACACCACGGCTTGGATCAACGCGCGATTCGAGCACTGTGCCCGATGGATTCGCTTTCGGGTTGGCGATGATCTCGCTGTCACCTGCGACCAGCGTGATCGCTTCGAGCAAGTCATCGATACCCTCGCCCTTGAGCGCTGACACCGGGACGACAAACGTTTCGCCATCCCATTCGGTTGGCGTCAGACCGACGGTAGAAAGCTGTTCTTTGACGCGCTCAACATTGGCATTGCGCTTATCGACCTTGGTCATGGCAACGATGATGGGTACGCCCGCCGCGCGCGCGTGGTTCAAGGCTTCGCGCGTGGTTTGCATGACACCGTCGTCCGCCGCGACGACCAGAACCACGATATCTGCGCCTTGTGCGCCGCGTGCGCGCATTTCGGTGAAGGCTTCGTGACCCGGCGTGTCGATGAACGTGATTTGTTGTCCGTTGTGGTCGGTACGATACGCACCAATCTTTTGTGTGATGCCGCCCGCTTCGCCATCAGCAACTTTCGCTTTACGAATCGTATCGAGCAGCGTGGTTTTTCCGTGATCGACATGCCCTAAAATCGTGACAATTGGCGAGCGCGGCTTGAGATTTTCCGATTTTTCGTCGTCGTAAATGCGACGCCATGTTTGCGTAGATTCGGCGGCGCGGCGTTCTTTTTCGGCTTTCGCGGTAGCGGCGCTGGCGGATTGAGCTTCAAAGCCCATTTCTCCAGCGACAATCGCCGCAGTATCATAATCGATCTGTTGATTGATCGATGCCATGATGCCATTGGCGATCAGCCGCTTCATCACTTCGATGGGGCTAGCGCTGATCAATTCCGCAAGTTCACGTACGGTGACGTAATCGGGGACGAGTACTACTTGTTGTTGTGCTTGTGCCATCCTGACCTCTCCATATTGAACGTAGGTCAGGATGACAGTAAGTGCAATCCTAACCTGACGCTGTTATATACATTCGTTTATGCCGCGTCATGTAGCGTATGTGCGCGATCATGACGACAACGCTGCCTGCTGCAACCGTTCACGGTCGGCGGCGCTCAAAACAATTTTGAGCGCTTTAGCCAAGATGTCCGTTTTCACTGCGCGTTCCCAACAGGTCTCTTGTTCACACACATAGGCTCCGCGACCGTTCATTTTGCCACTGGTATCCACCATAACGCCTTCCGGCGTACTGACGATGCGAGTGAGCGTCCGCTTGCCCGCTTTTTCGCGACAGATGATGCACATCCGAACCGGCACATGTTTGTGCTTTTGAGTCGGCTGTACGTTCGATCCGCCCGCAACAAGCGGCGCTTTATTCTTCCCAGTCATTCCAACCAGTGCCGCCGCGTTTGCGCTGACGTTTCACGACCATACCACCTGCTTTTTCATCGAACACGAGCTGACGCCCCTTGTTCTTCTTGCCTTTCTTATCACCGCGTTCGTCATCTTCATCTGCGTCGGCATCGACGAACACCGGAAAATCGGGCGTAAACACTGGGCGACCATCTTTGCCCAGTTTCTGAACAGGTTTGCGGACACCGCCCACATCATCGGCATCGATGAAGGCTTCGCGTAAGACACCATCTTCTCCAACGACCATAGTCGGGGCGACGACTGGACTTTCCGCTGACTCTACGGCGACTGGAACAGCAGGTTGTTCTGGGAACACCACGATATCAAGCGCATCTTGAAGAATCTTCAACGAGTCGTGTGGTGCATCCGTCAGCATACTGCGGAGTCGATTTTCATCGATCAAGTATCGCAGCATGATTTCGCCAACCGTCCCCAAACTGACCAACGCATCCTTGATCGACTGCGGCATGTCCAGTTCGTCAATCGACATATGAAACGCACCCACCGGGATAGTTTCACGGATGGCATTGATTTGTGCGGCACGCTGCGCGCGTGCTGCGTCATGCTGTGCAAGAATACGACGCTGCACGAAATCGGCAAACCGATTGAGCGTCTGATATTCTTCGGGCATGACAGTGCGGTTCGCCTGACGTTTTTCCAGAATGCGCTGGACATCAGCTTCCATGTCGGGCAGCGCCTGACGAATATCTTTCATCACTGGCGTATTTGGCTGATCAATCGCTTCCTGCACCGCTTCGGTGACGCTCTTGATATCGATGCGCCAACCTGTGAGCTTAGCGGCAAGGCGCGCATTCTGACCTTCACGCCCAATTGCCAAAGACAATTGGTCATCCGGCACAATCACAACCGCCGTACGTCCGTTATCGGGGTCGTCTTCGAGATACACCCCCGCGACGCGCGCCGGACTGAGCGCTTGCTTGATGAACGTTTCGCTGTTGGGATTCCACTCGATCACATCGATCTTTTCTTCGTGGAGTTCCTTGACGATGTTCTGAATTCGAATACCGCGCATCCCGACGCACGCGCCGACCGGGTCAATATTGTCCTGCTGCGCCGATACTGCGACTTTGGAGCGGAAACCCGCCTCGCGCGCAATCGCTTTGATTTCGACCTGTCCGTTGTAAATTTCGGGGACTTCGTATTCGAGCAAGCGGCGGAGCATATTGCGATGGCTGCGGCTGACGACGATCTGAGGACCACGATTGGTCTTTTTCACTTCCATAATGAACGCGCGCACTTTATCGTGCGGTTTATAGCGTTCGCCAGGAATTTGCTGTGCGCGTGGAAGCATTGCTTCGGCGCGCCCTAAACTGAGCATGACGCGATCTGGACTGACACTTTGCACGACACCTGTGACCAAATCCCCTTCGCGCGTCGCAAATTCATCATACAACGACGTGCGTTCGGCTTCACGGATTTTTTGCAGAATCACCTGTTTGGCGGTTTGCGCGGCGATGCGACCGAAACGCTTCATCGGAATTTCCGCCTGTACCATCACCATATCGCCAAGCTGACATTCGGGGTGATAGAACCGCGCGGTTTCCAAATCGACTTCGGTACGGCTGTCCTGCACATCTTCGCTGACTTCTTTTTCGACCAGGATGCGTGGACGCACGTTGCTGACTTCGATCACCGCTTCGATACTTTGCGATTGTCCGATACCCGCATCACGACGATAGGCAGAAACCAAAGCCGTTCGCAGTGCATCGAGGACAATTTCGCGCGTGAGCGCACGTGATTCGACGATTTCACTGAATACGAGTTCAAACTCGCTTTTCATAGCTGGTTGCTTTTAAACTCCCATGTTTAATTTTAGTGGGCTGATTGCTGTAGACGACGCGCCGACCGGCGCAGGCGGGGTGACACCTTACATCAAAAAAAGCGGGGGTTGCCCACTTCTGCGCTTCGCTCATCAAACTTGTAACAGTATAACACGAATTAAAATCGTTCGCAAGAGAGTCCGATACAAAAAAAAGAGCGGAGCATCCTATGATGATGCCCCGCTTGCGTATAGTAGGTTACTGACCTGCTTCCGCAGTCGTTTCGATGATGATTTCGCCGCCTAGCGGGGCGCCGACTTCGACCATTTCCAGAACGGTTTCGGGCGCGACTTCCGCCATCGGCGGCGGCGCAGGGAACGGATCGAAGCGCAGCACGCGGTTCGCCGCTAAATCGGTGACGTAAACTTGACCATTCGCATCGACATCGATGCCGCCAATCGTCGCAAACGTTGATGCATCCAAAATGTCGTCTGGGCTGCCTTTTTGACCGAATGAGCCGATGCAGTTACCAAACGTATCATACACGATCACGCGCGCCGCATCGGGGTCGGATACATACAGCAGGTTGCGCACTGGGTCAGCCGCCAGATACGGACGATTGCCCAGGTCTTCATACCAGCCTAACACATCGAAGGTATACAGAAGCGCGCCATCCTGCGTATTGAATACCGAAATGCGGCGATTCCACGTATCCGCGACAAATAAACGTCCATCCGGCGATATTTCTAAGCCGACGGGTTCATCGAGCTGACCGGGCTGACTACCACCAACGCCGATGTCGCGGATGTATACGCCCGCTGCCGTGTACACACGCACGCGCTTATTGCCGGTATCCGAGACATAAACATTTCCCAGTGGATCTGTTTGAATATCGCGGGGTGCCCACAGCGCGTCGAACGGTTCAGCCGCCGCTTCGATGCCGAATTGACCGACTTGACCCCAGCCTGCCAGCGCATTGCCTTCAGGCGACAATACTTGTACGCGGTATGCCCAGGTATCAGCGATATACAAATTACCGTCGATGCCGATGTCAATCCCGTTCGGGCGAGTCAACACGACCGGACTGGTTTCGTCACCGCCGTACGTCGCAATTTGTTCACCAGCCTGGTTCAGTGCGACAATCCGGTTGTTATTCTGATCAGCGATATAAATCGTGCCATCATTGCTGACAGCAACGCCCGCCGGGTCATTCAGCACGATGCCGCGCGCACTGTCATAGACCGAATTGGCGGATAGCTGCTGCCAGTTCGATGTACATATACTGGTTTCGGCAACCTGGGGGATGCCGCCTTCGGCATTGACTACGCCCGCACCCAAGTCCCAGACTTGAGCGGCGATGTCTTTACGGACATAGAAATACAGTCGTTCGCTCACAGGCCAATTGGTAAAGCTGTAATCGCGACCGATGGCTTCGCCATAAACGGTGTAATCACGCGCCCACCAAATATCCCAGATGCCGCGTCGAACCTGCGCCGCTTGCGGATTTTCCGCGCTGAAGTCGAATGTATTCAAGACGCGTTCCGGTGTCAGGTTGAAGTATTCCTGGTCTGGCCACCACATGCGCATATATTCAAAGCTCTGGAAACGCCCTTCAAGCAGCGGTTCCAAGCGCGAGCGCACATCGGCGCTGACATAAATCGCCGCGGCGTTTTCGACCTGTTGCAACGTTGGATTTTCGCGGAAATACTCGGCATTGGTCAAATGGCGGAAATACCACGTGACGGGCCATGCATTGCCGCCCCATGCGAAGCGGATATTCATGCCGTCAGTGGTGCGCCGGCTGATCTCCTCGATCTGCTCGACCATCGTTTTGATGCCCGGCGCGCCGTGTGCATAGACCAGAAATTCGTTGGCATAGTCATAGTTGATGAAGGCAGCCACCCACGCTGCGCGGAATGTCAGCAATGACAGCACGCTAAACACGACCACGCCAATCATACGTCTAAACTGCATCCAACCCGTTTGTAAAGCGACGCGCGCGATCAACCATCCGATAATCACAACCACTAGCACAAGCGCGAGCCATTGCATCGTTGTTTGTAACTGCCCTTGCGCTAATCCTGCAAACGGTTGCTCACCAAGGATGAACGGCGAAACCACTTGCAGCAGCGCCGCGCCAATTACAGGCAGCAGCAGCAGATACACCCAGGTGCGCTGACGGAACGTTGACCAATTGACACCTTGTGCGACGCGTCCGAAATACCATGCCGCCAGGAAAATCATCGGCGTCGTGATATGCGTCGCCAACCACGGCATTTTTTCGCCTGCAAGCGTGAACGCGATGAAAATGAAAACCGCCCACCACGATACAAACAGCAAGAATGGCAAACGACGCAAACGATTTTTGCCGAACAGCGCTGCTTGTCGTTGTTGATCGGTCATCTCGCTGACAACTGCTTCGTAGCTCGGCATCTCGCTGTCAGCGCTCGGCATGTCGCTGCGTTTACGTTTGCCAAAACTTTCACTAAGGCGCTTGGCGCGGAACTTCCAGAAATGCGTCAGCCCCGCCAACATCGCCAGGAAACTGCCGATCAGCGGTAAGAACTCGTATATCGGCATCACAATCAGCGAGTAGTAATACTGCGGCTGACTGCCGCGTCGGTCGCCTTGCTGTTCGAGCCAGTAACCGAGACTGCCGATCATACCCGTCGCCAAACCATTCGGATTGGTGAACATGGTCGTGAAGAAAAACGCGAACAAAATATAGAAGATCGACGCGCTGATCAGCCAGCGCCGCCAATTCCATGCTAAGCCCGCCACGACCGACAGCGTGAGCAGCGGCAGCGCCGACACAACGGCGATGCGAACGCCATTAGGAGAATAATCGATCGGGCTGGCTCCGGTCAGTTGAATAACAACCGCCGTGATCCAGGGCAAGATGAACGTCCCCATCAACCATAAAAAGTCGAGTTCGGGGAAGCGTACCAGCGTTTTCCACCAACCCAAGCGACGCGACTCGATCAACAGTACGATGAAGGCGAGTGAAATAATCCACGTGACCAAAATAGCGGTATTCGTGAGAATAATGCTGATGCCAGCGCCAATCTCATTGAAAAAGACTGTGACAGGGCTGAGCGGGTTGCCTTCAACGTCGGTCGTCGGCACATCTGGGATGGTTGGCGTCGCCAATTCTGCGACTTCTTCACCAGAACTCGACGCGGATGACACGAACGAACGTTCCTCGACAACGATCAGGACAAGTGAGAACGCCAATGCTAACGCCAAAATGATGAGAATGTCGGTGGGGCGTAGGCGCCCGTTGCCACGCCGATTTGCCCACAACATCGTACCGACCAAAATCAGCACGAAGAATGCAGCGACGAGCAGAGTCCATACGATGAACGATTGCACTTCTGGTGTCATCGGCTGACCGCTAAAAATACCGCTCAAGCCGTTGAAGATCGCACCCAAACGTTCTTGCACCACGACATTCTGGAACGCAATCGCCAGCACCGCATACATAATCATCGCCGTGATACCGGCGATCAGCACAGCGATTGAAATGAAGTAAAACAGCGTGCGCGCTGGCACTTTGAAGAAGTGCTGATACAGACGTACCAACCAGTACAACGTCATAAACAAGCCAAAAATGGCGACGTACATGAACGCGACTTCTTTAGAACCCAAACTCCACAGCATCGCGCCAGAGAAAACATACAGCCAAATCGCTTTACGCCGCCAGCGTGCGCTGCCATCGAGATAGCTGAACACGCACCACACCATGATCAGCGTAGCGAAAATCGACGGTATATCTTCGCGGATATAACGCTGATAGTACAGCAGTAGCGGCGATGCCAGCATCATGATCGATGCCAACAACGTACCCGTCCGCCCCAGCCACCGCCGGAACAACAGCGGGAGCATCACCATACCCACACCCAGCAGGGCGGGATAGATGCGCGCCACAAAGTCATTATCGCCAAACAGGAAATAGAAGAATGCCGTGACGTGGAACAAAATCGGTCCGTGCATCAACGGGTCGTGGCGGAAATTACCATCCTGATACAGGTAATACGAGAACTGGGTGTGCAAGCTTTCGTCATGGCTCATCACACGGTCGCCTAACCCGCTGAAACGGGTGAAAATGGCGATGGCGAGAATCACGACATAGGCGACGACTTCCCAGTTAATGGTATAAGCGCGTGCCAGCCATCGATTGAGCAAATCGTTGCGTTCGTCACTTTGAAACTGTGGTTGATCGAGCGTTGTAGCCATTTACACCCTCACGGAGAATCAGTTGCGCCCGGCGTCGGCGCATAGTTCGATTGAAAAACTACATATTGTGTTTGCACATCCTGGGCGCTCACAGGAATAGTCGCTTCTTCGGTCGCGACAGCCAGCACCATGACAACAGCGCTGTGCGTCACTTGTTTCGGTTCGGTCGAGGCGAGCAAAATTGGCGTCGGCGGGTCAGGGAGCTGCGCTGAGGCTTGTGTACCGCGCAAAATTGTCGGCGTCAAAAGCGCGATTACAAGCGCCAGTATCACTGCGCCGTGCGGGATGTACACGACGTGGTTGCGCGGCATCCGATGTGGTTGTACACGAGTCGTATCAATTTCCGCCTGCACGGCCGACCAAATCGC
This sequence comes from Aggregatilineales bacterium, assembly GCA_038207205.1. Classification (GTDB taxonomy): domain Bacteria; phylum Chloroflexota; class Anaerolineae; order Aggregatilineales; family Phototrophicaceae; genus Flexifilum. Next base: position 77,683 of record JBBRAA010000005.1, on the reverse strand, counting down.
TTTCAGACGGTCGCTGTTTGCATGCCCCACTCCCGAAACGCCAGCCACAAAATCGCGCGCCGTGCGCTGCTGCTGTACATAGGCTGCCGCGCACACATGACACGTATTCAAGTGTGCATCGACACGCCGGCGCGCGCGCGGAGTCAATTCGTTATGAATATAAGCAGTGAGGTACGTCCGGCATTGGCGGCACGAGAGCCTCATAATCATTCCCATCTCTAAAAACTGAGCAATTCTTCTAACAGCGCCGCACCCACAGGCTGCAACACGCCGCGCAGCGCATCATGAGCTAAGCGCACACGACTTTCTGCTGTTTTGGGCGGGCAATCCATGATCTCGGCGATCTCACGATATGTCAGCCCATGCCCATAGCGCAGTACAACCGCTTCGCGCAACCGTGGAGTCAAGTTCAAAAGTGCTTTTTCCAGCGCGTTTTTCGCCGCGCTGCGTGCAAACGCAGCTTCAGGCGTCTCGGACTTGGGCGCGGGCAGCGTATTTTGAAGCAGGCTGGACAAATCGATCAGCGGTGGTCGGTTACGACGATACATATTACGGCAGCGACTGATCGCAATCGTATACAGCCACGTCTTGAATGCCGACAAGCGCGGGTCGAACCGCCGCACATTTTTAAACGCATAGACAAATGTTTCTTGTGCCACGTCTTCAGCATCATGATGGTTGAGCAGCAGACTGTAACACAGCCGATACACGCCCGGCCCGAACAATTCATACAGCGCGGCAAACGCCAATTGATCACCCGTAAGACAGGAATCGATCAGCGTTTCTATTTCACTGGGATGCACAGGTGAAGTCGTCAAGCGATTCCTCGTCGTAACGGATAAACGCGGCAGATAAGACGCCATTATTACACGACGTCGCACAAACTTCCTCACTTATTTCTTAAGTTCGGTTTAGCCCGCCGCTTCGTCAAAATCGACGCCCTGATAAACATCACCGCGCACCCACAGCACATAGCGCGTATTCTCGGTTTCAGCCACACGCGTGCGGCGCTGCGTCCACCATGCCGAAAATTCGGTCGCTTGTACGGTGTCTATCGACCACGCACGCTCTATGATGAAGTCTTGACCAACATATGTCTGCGTTAAATCGCCCGACGGGTCATTATTCAGAGTCGGCGCAATGACGACGGGCGCGCCAATGCCTTCGCTTATATCGGTGATAAAGCGCGCATTTTTGAAATCGCGCACCTGCCATGCAATGGTTCCATTCGGGTCGGCAAGCGCGGCGATTTCGAGTTCGGGAAAGCCACCCGTTTCGCGGCGTGCGATGTCGATCACCGTTTCGCGCATGAGGAAAGTATCGCGCGTGACAATCTCGGTATGCCACAACTCATTTGGACGATCTGCACCCTCAACGGCGATGCGCCAACCACTTCCGAACGAGCTGATCATAGCGAAAATGAACAAGCCAATGCCCATACCTTGCAAGGCGGTTCGGTCGTTCCACACGCTGGCAACGAGAAAAAACGTAATGACCGTGAACAAGATTGGGATCAGCATCAGGATGACGCTGGTCGTATCGTTGTTCAGACTGCTCAATGCTCCGTCAGGCGACTGCACAATGAGTCGTCCAGCATCTTGCAGCGCCAGCGTGAACACCGCAAGGATTGCCAGCATCGCCAACGCGACCACCCAACGCGCCCAGGTCGGAATTTGCCAGAGGTGATTTTTTTCGTAATCGCTGAACAACGCCACGACCGCTTGTGTCGCTAACGCCGCTAACGGTACGATCAACCATAGTGCATGATCTGCCGTCGCGCCGCGAAACAATGCCGATGCGACTATCGCCATCAAAATCCAGCCGATTAAGAAGCGGGTAGCGGTATTCATGCGGTCGCGTTGTGCGGCGACGATGACACCAAAAATGGCAAAAAGCCACACAAATGGTTCATAGAACAGCGCGACCACTATTGGAAACAGCGCGGGCGCATTGGGCGTTGGCGTTGTAAAACCGCGCAAAAAACCACCAATGAGTTCGCTAATGCTGCTCAAACCGTCGGGATGCACCAAAAAGGCGGTACTAACTACAATTACCGTCAGCGCCGCCATTGCCGCACCCGATGCATACGGGAGCGCGCGAAGCGTCGCCCAAATGCTCGTCTGTCCAGAGTCACTTTTCGGTTGTGCGTCGGCTTCAAACTTATAATCACCCTGGCTGCTACCCGCTGTCAGCGCCGCGATTAAACCTGCGCCGCCCAGAATTAAGAGCAGGACGATACCGCCTGGTTCGGTGAGCAGCGCTGTACATGCGAAAGCAGTAATCGCACCAACGCCATAACTAGGGCGACGATCCAGACTGAATCGCCACAGCGACCACAGCCCTATCACTGCCAGCAACAGTGACCACACAACAGGCGAGCTAAAGCGCGACGCTGCGAATAGCACAGGCGAGATCGTCAGCATGAAGCTCAGCATCAATGCACGCCCACGCCCCAGCCCATCGCGGAATAAAAGCGGCGTCAGGATCAACAGAGCGCTGCCAAATACCGTCAGCGCGCGCGCCGCGGATTCCGAGCCACCAAATACGCCGAACGATATCGATTGGAGCGCGAACAGCAAAGGGCTGCTCGTCGCGTTCGGTTCGAGCGAGGCTTCCGGCTGGATAGCACGCCATGCGCTTAATGCCTGTGCCGATTCAGCATTCGTCAGGGGTACGGTGTCGAGTTCCGCAAAGCGTATCAACAGCGTGAGCGCAACCAGCGCGATATAAAAAATCGTTTCGAGCGAAATGACCCCGCTCGGAACGGCGCCTGTTTTATCAGCGGCGGCTAAAATTTCAGGCGTTTCGACTTCGATCTGCATGGCGTCTTGCGTCATGAAGGGTTGACCTTTGCGTTAACGTGCGGCAAGCACGCGTGCATCAACACGATACACGCGCGTTTCGCCAAATTCACACACAATTTCCAGATTATCACGGAACTTCGTTTCATCTGCACTATACTTCACACGTTCGTTATTGCCGAAAAACACATAATCAATTCCATATTGCGCCAAAATTGAACGTGCGCTGTTCCATGTCGGGTCGGTATACAAACGCTCAATGTCACCTTCGCGACTGCCCGCGATTTCCCCGAACGTCGAGCCACGCCACTGACTTTGATGCCCACCCCAGTTATACAAAATCGGGATGCCGGTTAGCGTACCAACCCGTCCATAGCCCCAGCCGTAGGAATTACCGACGGCTTCGACGACGACCGCATCATCGCCTATGACTTGCGCGCTCAAACACTGCACAGCGGCAAAATCGTCGGGCGAGATCAACCCCGCGCGCACGAAAGACTGTGCCCCATCGAGCGTGAGCGGCGGGTCGTCTTCGGGAAAACTGTTACGTCCGGTTTCCACCTGTACACGACTATACACGCCGAAAATGGTGAATAACAAGCCGCCTGTAATTACAAACACCGATATACCGCCGACCGCCGCACGCACAATCGGTGCCGGGACTTTGAGGTCAATATCGCTGATGATGGTGTACAGCGCATACGCACTGGCGACACCAAACAGCACCCACGCCTGATAATAAAATTTAAAGATCGTGTTCATGCGCGTCGAGAAATTATCACGCAAATACACGAACTCCGGTGACAACGTGAGCATGATGCCTAAACCGATCAAGAGCAATACAAAACCGGTCGCTGCTGGATACGTGATGACGGTATTGTTTTCCGGGTCGGCTTCTTTTGCAGCGCTGAATACACGCGGGAACAACCGCGCCGCTACCAACAAAACACCAATCGTCAGAAACAGCGCGGTCAACCCGTGAGTCAACCTTTTGGTGAGCAAGTCGGGCAGCAGCGCACCCCAACCACCGTTTTGATCGACGAAGGCTGTAACGACATCACGCAGCGACGGCACAAACGACGCGACGACGATCAGGATCGCCATGAGCGCCAGTAAGCCACCCAGCGCAGTCAACGCCGCGATGATACCTGCCCGCCAGTTGATACGTCGTCCACCACGCCAGATTTCGACTGCCAGAAAGATCGACAGGATGATCAAGAACGGCGCGAAATGAATGAAGAATTGTTGAAACAGTGTTGGATACTGCAAGTTTGGCAGTACACCGCCCAACTGCGAGCGAAAACCAATCAGGAATGGCAAGTATAAGAGTACCGACAGACCGACAATGCTGATGCCTAAGGTGATCAAGCCAAAATAATCTGCTGCCGTCAAACGCGTGCCGCCGTTGCGGATAAAACGTCGCAGCGCATCCGCTGCAATCACCGCGATCATATAAATCGGTCCATCCCATGTATTGAGAAATATCAGACCGCCTAAACAGATTGCGTAAAAGAGCACCGTCAAGCCGCGCGGCGCACGCCTCATCAAGAGCGTGTTCAACGCCAGTGTCAGCGCCACCAGTGTAAACGGCAGCGACATCACATGCGGGTGGTTATCCGCCAGAAGAAAACTGAACGCCGGAAATTCGTCGATGACCTCCTGGCGATTGCCCGTCAAATCTCGATCATTAAGCACGCGCGACGACCGAAACCAGTACCAGTAGCCCCAATTTTCGACTGCATCGTTTGGCTGTGTATTGGCAACCTGACGTTGATCACTATCGAAAAACTCAAGGTACTCCGTCGATGCAGTCGCTGACTGGTAGGGCAGTTCGATCATCAGTGTTTGCCAGTTGCCCATCAACAGCACAAGCATAATGCCAACCAAGCCTGTCGCAACCGCCGTCCCGCCGCGCGGACGCGCTTGTACGCTGTTTTCATCATTATCAAACCGACGCGCACGAGACCGCACCAGGTTATACACCACGCCAAATGTGCCCAGTCCCGTCAGGGCGAATGTCATTGCGGTTGTCAGGTTGAAACCGGTCGTGCTATTAATGCCGCTCAAGAGCGACATCATGCCCGCAATTACATAACCGAAATAGTAATAACTGATCGCGTAGCCCGACATCCACGGGTCGTTTGGCGGGTACGAGTCGCTGCGCATGACGGCGCTGATAAACGCCAGTTCCATATCTTTTTCGGTGTACAAGATACCGTTTTGATACGTGCGTACGATGCACCAGCCGACAAGCAGCACGGCAAACACGATTTCCGCCGCGATTACACCGCTTCGGTTATGACGCCACCACGCGCGCCAATCGATAGTGTTTTTGTGGCCGCGCAGTGTGTAGAACACGATCAACGACAGCACACCGACGATCAACCACGCCAGCACCATACTGCCTGGGGTATTACTAAGAAAGCCGAAACTCGCCAGCAGCCAAAAGACAAAGCCCGTCACCAATATTCCCACCGGGCGCGCGATGATATAGCCCCGATCGGGCAAGCCGCTCAATAGGCGCGCGCACAATGGAAAAATGGCGACGCCTGCCAGCGTCGCCAATGCCCACCAGCTCAGTACAATCCCGCCTTCGCGGGCGATCCATTCAGTTAGCATGGATTATCCTTGCCCGTCCAGGCGGTTATCGAGCGCTTGTTCCGTGTTACGTGGGTACATAGCGCCTTCCACGACGTGATACAACAACGTACCATCGCGTTCGTAGGCGATTTCCAAAAGCCCCATCTCAACCAATTCATCCAGTTTTCTTAGTCCGGCTGGCATGTAATACGCGCGCTCCAGATTGCCAACGACGATATACTGCGCCCCATAAAATGACAGAATATCCCACGCGGTGCGCGTATCCTGGATTTGATAGAACGCGTTGATGTTCGCAACCCGCATTTCGACTTGCCGCCCCATATTGGGCAGTGTACGCTGTTGGCGCTGATGCCAGTTCCAACCGATCACAGAGGGCAACCCGGTATTGATGGCGATACGCGCGCTCCACTTGTATTCGCTTTCGCTCAAACCCTCGATGATCGTCGGTGATCCCTGAATATTTTCCTGCATCCAGCGGATCAAATCGTAATCATCGTTGAGCGAAAACGGCGACAAAGTGGGGTTCGCTGCCAGGACTTCATCGTTGCCTTCAAAATATTGTGCAGTGTCGCGTGACATATAGACCATGCCGTCCAGCGTGAGCGGTTGTTCACGGTCAAGACGATACACCGATTTACCCATCGTCGCCATGAGCGGGAACAACGCGGCGACGACCAGCAGCAGCATCAGCACTGATGTCCACGCCGCACGCAGTGACGGACGCCATGTTCGCGACTGTGCGAGCAGTATCGACAGTGCGATTCCGCTGACGACGCTGAACATCAACCACGCCTGAAGGTAAAACTTGAAGACCGTGTTCTGCCGCCCTATATCACCCTCTAGCACGATATATTCAACGCCGAGCGTGAGCGCGAGCGCCAAGCCTGCCGCCGCCAACATGAACTGCATCGAGCGTGTTTGTCCGGTGCGGAAGAACAACCCGGCAATCCACACGATGAGCGGAAGCGTGATAATCGTGACCGAATAGCCCCTGATTGTGAGTGCCAGCGTCGCTGCAATCACACCGACCAGCAGGAAAGCGCCAATCAAGAGCGCGTTATAGGTACCGCGCAGCGTTTTGACTTTGTAAGCGCGCAGCCAGCGCACCGTATCCCAGACCAACAGGCTGGTGATTAAGAAAATGAACAAACCATGGATGGTGAGATACCCCCAGATCGGAGACTTACCTCCATCCCACGCTTGTACACTGCTGTAGGTCGTCACAAACCATGTCATGTACGGAAGCACCGCTGCAAAGCTGATAATCAGGAATCCGCCGACGCCGATGACCAAATCGAGCAGTGCGCGACGGCTCAGGATCGTCCATTTATAGTCGCGTATCCGCAGCGTCCATACAAAGCTCAAACCAACCACGCCGAAAATCATGTACGTGATCCAGTCCCACGTATTGGTCGCGCGGATCATCCCAATGGCGATGCCACCGAGCACCAGCGTCAGAATACGTAAGCGCCGTTCGCGCATTCCCGACGCGATGACCTCATGCAGCAAAAATGCCATCAGAAACAACTGGATTGGCATCGAAATCATATGCGCGTGCAAGTCACCATAAATAAACGTGAAGTATGGCATTTCGGTGATCGCATTGCCTTCGACGCCCGCAGTTTCAGCATAAATACGCGACGGCGCCCAGAACCAGCGATCCGACGCAATATCAAGGCGCTCACCGCCCAAAACGCGCCCCGTACCGCGCCCAATACTGGCGATCAAATCCGCTTGATTGCCAATCTCATAACGCACACGATCAAAAATCGGGTTACTTTGCGCGCGCATGATCAGGTCGGTCAATTCAGTTTCATTAGGCTGGCGTTGATTTTGTTCGACAAATTCATCGAGCAAGAATCGATCCAAGCCACCGCGCGGCTGGTCATAGCCACCCATACGCGCGACACCAGAGAAAAATGTGCGTGGTGTATCGAGATTACCCAGAAAGACCGTCATCATCATCGCGGCAATGCCCGCGACCCAGGCGCTGGCAATTAACCGTTTGCGTCGTTTTTCGCGCTGTGGATCGTCATTCATCGACTTAGAGTCATCTTCGTCGCGGGCGGCGCTGCGTTCGCGCCACGCTTGCACCGCATTGAACGCGACCGAAAATGCGCCGATACCGGTCGTGGCAAACAGCGTCGGCAAAATCAGGTTGTACGCAATCGACGGGATCATTTGCAGCAGCAGCACAGGCGTGCCAACGATGACAAAGCCGAAGTAGTAGTAATTGATGTAACCGCCCGCGTTCCATGGGTCGATCGGCGGGAAAATCGTACTGCGCAGCACACCGTTGAAGTAAGCGAAGTCCATTGGCTTTTCGCCGCCGAAACTTGGATGCCACAAATCGGGATTGCTCAAACGCACAAGCAAGAACGCAAGGAACAACAGCAGCGTCAATACTTCAATCGCTAACAGTTTATGCCAGTTTTGGCGTAAGAACAGCGCAATCGGCGCACGCGTGCGGATGATCAACGCAACACCCAAAACGAACAGCACGATCATGCCAATGCCGATGCCGACCTGATTCCATGCCGGAATTTGTAAACTGGCGAGATACCACGTCCCCCACCCGACAAGGAACATGCCTAGAAATTTGCTGAAGGCATACCCGCGATCGGCAAGGCGAGGAAACGCGACGAACATTAAGGGGAAGGCGATGAACCCAAACAGCAGCATCGTCAGCCACCAACCGACAACCGACACAACCATATTCGTATTGACCGGACTCTCGCTGTTGAAGCGCTCCGACCACGTGCCGCCTGCGCTCTGAATCGCGCGCATTTCATCGGTGAAACGTAACTGCGTCGGCGCGAGATCGACCTCGTTTGTCGACATCGGATTGACATTGGTCAATGTCGTATCACAGTAATACGTGGTCACCAACGGACATCCGAGCAGCAGCACGCCTTCACCAATACGATTAAGCGGCACGCTGTACAGAATATCCGCAACCGTGTTCGGGTTGTAATCGGCGCGTTTTTGGAAGATGAACACCGCCGGATGATCATAAACGCTGAACGCTTCATCGCTCTCGAATTCGTTCAGCCATTGGGGGCTGTCATAAGTCGGCAGATGTTGATCCGACACACGAATAGGACCTAATTCGAAGGTCTCATCGAACTGCGCGACGATATCATAACCAAGCCGCCCATCGAACAAGGCTTCGTAATAGACCTTCGTCATGGGCCAGCGCTGAGGATTGCGCGACTGCGAATCGTAGAAACGATTGCTGCTGATAGCGATGTAATCTGACTCATTGAGATATTGGATCAGATTTTGCCGTTTTTCCGGGTTGTCTTCGTACACGATATTGATTTCGTGTCCGTTGAGCAGTCCGTACCATGGGTCAAGTCCGCTGCACGCCAGTGGGTCTGGGATAAAACCGGGAGGCGGGTCATCAATCTGGTCGATGCCTACCGGCAGTTCGCAAACCTTGACCGGTACAGGGTCGTCCCATGCACCTTCCCACGAGAAGATCGAACCGCCTGAAACGATGCGTCCTTCGAGCAATTCAAAATCAATAAAGTACACACTACCCGCTTCCACCTCGAATGGTTCAGGCAGCGGAATCGTATACGCATCGCCCATGATGTTGTTATCACGCGGCAAATCACTGGTGAATGTGGTTTCGACAAGTGGCGTATCGACGCCTTCCTGCCGAATGGTAATACGCAGCGATTCTTCCTGAGCATTGTCATCGGGGTCAGCTAAATGCGGCGCGTAAATCTGGTTGATCGTCCCGGTGCCACGTGGGACAAATCGCTCTGACCGACGCGGATTGTTTTCATCAAAGCACGTCGCCTTTTCGATCAAAATATCCGAGCCGCTGCACGGCGGCAGCGGAATTTGTACGAGCGGTGTCCCGGCTTCTGCGCCTTCGATGACCATCGAAAAATCACTCGGCACGTTTTCCCACACCCAGTAACTGGCTTGGACGCGCGTCAATTGATGGCGGTATACGTTGGTATACATCAAACCCCACAGCACTGTAAAGCCTGCCGTAGCGATCAACAGACCGCGCGCCAGCAGCGCGGGCAAACGAGACCCGCGCGCATTGGCATTGCGTACCAACGTGAATAATCCCCACGCCGCCAGGACTGCTAACGCTGGGTACAACGGGATGAAATAGCGAGCCACCATGACCCACTGCGCGCCCATGTATCCAAAATATCCCAGCACCCAAACGAATGGCAGAATATTGAGCAGTGCGCCCGCACGCCCACGTACAAGCCGATAACCAGACCATACAAAACTGAGCCAGCCAACAATGCCGAAAACGATGCCCATCCCCCAAAGGATCATATCCTTAAGCGGATAGATATACTGCGCGCGCGATGCCCATTGATAATTCGGCGGGAAATCGATGGCGCCCGTCACAAATTCGCGCGATTTGGCGAGGTCTTCCAGCCAGCGTGGATTAAGCGACAGACCAAAAAAGTCAGGACCGTTGAATGCATAGGGGTTGAAAATACGAAATGCCAGGATCGTGAAGAACCCAGCCAGTACGACACCCGCGACGCCTTCTGCGAGCAAGCGTTCGCGTTCGCCCCACGCCACATTGCGATGCAGCGCGGGCAGCCCACGAATGACCGCCGCCAGCACGATGAGCGCCGCCATTGGCGCAAGATTGATACGACTGGCAAGTGTCGCACCGAGTGCGATACCAAACAAAATATAATTGAGTAGTTTGCCTTCGCGCTGGGCGCATACGGCAAAAAGCAGTGCAAGCGCGCAGAAAAAGTTTCCGATCGCGTCGGCAGTACCAAAATGCGCCAACTGGATTGAGAAGGCTGCGCCTGCATATAGAAGCGCTGCCAACAGACCAATCCATTTATCATGCAGCTTAGCGCCCATGAAGAACACGATGAGGATGACACCGATTTCTGCCAGTGCCGACATCGCGCGCCAAACCAGATGCACCCCGTAATACTGTGTCCACACCATGCCTGTATAATCAGGATTGCCCTGCAACTCCGCCCAAAGTTCGCTCAACGGCGCGACGACCAGTTCGCCGGTCGCACGCGCGATGAACAAAGGCAGTGTGCCGTACACGTACAGGCTGTTGCCGGTGTTGTGCGGATTAAGCGTCGAACAGCGCGCATCGAAATAACCGCCCGCGCCGCCCGTTTCGGGGTATGACGCCATACACGATTGCCTAATCTGCTCGCGGAGTTCGGCAGGTTCTTCGGTCAAATTAAGACCGCCGCCAATTGCACTGGCGACCCCCGTGAGAAAACGTTCATCAGGGTGAAGATGGGTATAATCATCCCAGTTCAACCCCACGAAACGAAAATAACCACCAAACAACATGACCACGCCGAGCATGATCATAACCAACACGTTCCCACGCGAAAACGGTGTGACACGTGCGGTATGTTTGGCAACTTCCAATGTAGTCGGTAAAGAACGAACGTTTTGCATAAGCCCTATTTTCCGCGTCCGGTCATGATTCGGTGGATTTGTACACCACTATGCCACGTCTTCCTCAAACGCGGCATATGGTTTTGTTCAAAGCAGCGTTTTCCGCCCTGTTTTTATGACGTTTTCACGTTTATTGCAGTGGGGACCCATTATCTGCTAACCATTGTTCAAACCGCTCGCGGCCAAGCGGTGGCAAACGATAAACACGATACGGTTTGTTGGGACTGTAGCTCGGTTCAACGCGTTCCCAAGTACCTTCTGGAAACCAGCGTTCGAGATAAATCTGTGTTTCGCTGTCGTTGTCATTATAGAAGAACAGGATTGGCAATTCGGGATCAAACATATTGTTCACGTCGCGAGGTGACTGATACGCCTCGCGAATCCACTCAGGCACTCGGTCACGCGCGGCGACGTAACTGGCGTCTTCCGGGCTTCCAATATCGGTGATGCTATGATCCCAACGCGGCGAATACGCGCCCGCATCGACAGCGATTGCGCGATGATCCCACCAATATGGATAGAAAATAATGAACGCATTGCCGTATGAACCACCGTTTTCGGCAAATTCGCGTAATTGTACGGCTGGAACGCTATAGGGCGACGAGCTGTTGATGTATTCCGTACGATAATCGACACGGAAGGTCTTAAGATTGGCGCTGTAAGCACCCAACAGCAACGCTGACGACAGCACACCAACCCCAACGAACCCAATCTTGCCTCCAAAAATGCGCGCTGTTTGCTGACCGAGCACGGCGAATGCATAGCCCGCCAGCAAATAGACGAGTGGAAGTGTACCGCTCAAGCGCGTATTGCTTGGATTTTCGTTTGGGAAGGCTACCGCCAATGCCGATGGCAGCAGCATGATGAAGAGCGCTGGAAAAATTAAATCGAACCCTGGATCGCGCCGCCGCAGCATCAGCCCAATCCATGCAGCGATGCCGACAATGAATAATGCGCCTGTCGCTGTATCCATCAATGGATGGAACGGCGCACTTTGAAACCATGCACCATCGCTCTTAAAGGTATACGCCAGCGTTGCGTTGCGATAATTGGTAAAGAACTGGGGTGCGCTTTGACCAACGGCTTCCAGGAATGTTGGCTCGCGGCTGATCTCGTTGCCCTGCGCATCAACATCCATCACCGGATTATCGCCTAACAAGCGCGTCGATGTGCGACGCAGGAAGTCGTCAGGAAATTCGACGATATAACCTAACAGCGGCACAAAACACACGAACGCGACCGCGACCAGCGCGACACCGTTGAAGATCAATTTGGTCAGGGCGGCGCGGTTGGGTATACGATATAGGAGCCCAATCAATAACCCGGCGATGACCACAATCGGCAGCATACGCACTGCCTGATAGGTGTACAAACCAATGCCTAAGGTCAAACCCGCCAGAATGAACTGTGACCGATTGCCCGTGCGTAGTCCGCGAATTAAGAAAATCAGCAGCAGCGACGTAATAAAAGAGGTAAGCACGATTCGCAACCCCAGCAAGCTGAGAATTTCGTGCCAATAACTGACCGCGACCAACCCTGCGGTTGCCAGCCCGACGAGATTGCCCAAACGCCGATCCTCACGCCCAACAATCGCGCTTCCGAGCCAGAACATGACTGGAATGGTAATGATACCTTCAAACGCCGACAGCAACTTGAGCGTATGAAAATTGATGCCTAAACCCGGTAGGGGAATTTGCGATAACGCCGCCATCAAATACATCTGTATCGATTCGCGTCCGCCATTTTCGGAGAAAAAGACGCGTGGACGCCCGTCCAGTACATCGGCAGCGTTGAGAATTTTCTCGACATGATCGCTGGTTTGATCTGGCGGCGTATCAAGGTTGCTCAGGCGAAAGTACGCACCCAGCAATGTAATCGCGATCAACGCCACTACGACCCAATTGAATTCGAATTTGAACGAACGTATCCAGTTGATTGTCCCGGTGATGATACGGAGCGGCGTCCAGCCGCGTGGCGCAAATGTCCACACTGCCATCAGCATACTGGCGAACCATGCAAACAAGCCGCCGGTCGTCACCAAATTACCAGATGTCAAACGCCACGCGAAAAATGCCAGTACCAGCGTCACCACGCCGAAGAACGCACGCAGCGCGTAGCTGTTGACGCCGATCGCTGGAATTTCGCTGTCATCTGCAATATTCACGGGCGTAGGTTCGTTTTCGGCTTGGCGCGACTCGCGCATCGAGCGGCTTGTACCGATCACATCGGATACCAGCCAGACGATAAGCGCTATGAGCCAATATGGGGCGGCAGCGTTCAAATTGTCTTCATTGCCTGGCACGGGCGCACTCGCAATAATGCTCATACCAATCAATGCGAAAGCGAACGCCAGCGACCGTATGAACCATTGCAGAATAGTCTGCCGCCGTGAACTTGCTAACGGGCGCAGCACAGACGGAATCGCCAGATTAAACGTAAAACCTGGCTGCATCACTGCCGTCCCAGCGCTCATGTTGACGCGCCGCATTGAGGGCATCGTTAACGTCGGGCGCGGACTCGCATCGGCATCGATGGGTGCTGACGCAGTGGTGGTGCGCGGTTTACGCGGTGGTGTGGTGCGGGGCGCAAACGCGGGACGGCGTGGATCAGGCTTAGCATCCATCTGGTTGGGCGATGTCCGCGCCACTTCACCGATCATATCCAAAGTCGCGGCAGGCGCTTTGAATAACTGCGCTGCTGCTTGCGCCAACGACAAATCCTCAAACGCACGCTGGCGTGCCTGCGCCTCTAACATCGCTTGTTCGCGCGCTTGTCGGTCTTCTTCCGTTTCGATGGCTTCAAATGCGGCAGCCTGGCTTGTCGAAGCGCCGACTGGTGCGGGCGCGGATATACTCTTGCGCTGTGCCGCCACCATCGCGGCAACTTCTGCTATCGACATTTGGGGCGTGTCGTATACGTCGTCGTCTTCGATGACCGGACGCCAATCATAACGCACCGAATCATCATCAAATGGCAGCACATCATCGTACAGCAATGTGTCATCAGCCGCACTGCTGTAAATCGGTTCGTAAGTTGATTCTGATTCGTATTCGGATGCCGTTTCTTCGGCGATTACTTGATCGACAAAGGACGATTCAGTTTCATCGGGCAAACGCGCTTCAGCTCGCTGTTCATCCTCAGCATCCAATCGCGTTTCATCAACGCTCAATTCGTTGCTGGACGGTTCTGAATCCGATAACGGGGTATTTTCGGGCTGTGTCGGTTCATCATAGAGTGAATTTTGTTCGTTATCGGTCATTTTCCATTCCGCCGTTGGGGTCGTGCAAATTGATAGAACCAGTTTTCATAACGATCCACCGTCTCTTGAAACGAAAAGACGGCTTGTACCTCGTCGCGCGTTTTCACATATTGTTCGTGGTGCTGCAACACATCGACCAGTGCTTCGCCAACTGAAAGGTGATCGCCCCGCCGTGCAAGTTTGCCCATGCCCGTTTCGGTGACCGGTACACGTCCACCCGGTATGTCCGTCATAACGACAGGCGTTCCGCACAACATCGCCTCAACTTGTACAAGCGCGAAACACTCACTATCGCTGGTCAGCGCCAGCACATCACAGGCAGCGTAGAAATTCGCCATTTCCTGCATTTCTTTCATCAAGCCTAAAAAGACCAGTTGATCTTTGTACTGCTGAACCAGCGCCTGATGACGTATCCATGTATGTTCATATTGAATATCGTATTCACCCGCAAACACCACATGTGCATTTGGATAGGTCTTGTTGATCACTTCCAGCGCTTTGATCAACACATCCGGGCGCTTTTCTTCGACGAACCGCCCGGCAAAGCCGATGATTGGACCTCCATCGGGTGACCATTTCGCGCGCATTGCCGCCACACCCTGCGGGTCGGGCGTTGGAATTTGAATTGGCGGATAAATCACCGAGACTTTATCGAGAAATGGCTTGAGATAATACGAATTTTCGGCATAGTCCTGGCTGTAGGCGAACAGGCGACCCGCACGACGTGCCATATATTTATACATGCCGAACACAACCCGTTCAATAATGCGCGCCAACCTGCCGCCATCTTTTGGCAGAATCAAATCGCCATGATGCGTCGCCAGCACTTTATGCCCGGTCAACGCCGCCGCTGCACTAACGACTGCTGTTTCAAGCATGGGCGTATGAATACTGACAATATCGTGTTCGCGCATCAAATTGTAAATCGCGAGCGGATATGCGGGCATGACCATGCCGCGACTGACACGAATAGGTGCCCATAAGCGCACGACGCGCACGCCTTCGTGCATGGTTATGTCATCACGCGGCAGTTCATTGTTGTAGCGCGCGGTCAGGACGGTGACTTCATGTCCGCGTCGCACCAATTCTTCCGCTACGCGCTGAACGTGAATTGTCAAGCCCGTGCGGTGCGGAAAATAGTACAACAAACAGAATAAAATCTTGAGTTTTCTCGGTTGTGACGCTGTTCGATTGTTGATGGAGACCACGACTCACCCTTGCTTAAGACGGCTGTTGAATACCCCTCACCCGCGCAGAAAGCTGGCTGAGGGTCACGCCTTCCTGAATAAATCCATAAATACCGAGTAGTGCGTTCAATCCAAGATTGAGCGCATGTATCATGACGGCAAAGCCGGTGATAATTGCCACATTGTTATAACCCAAAGTCTGAAACGAAAGCAGAATTGCTCCTTCGTACACACCTAAACTGCCAGGTGCAGCGGGCAGCGCGTTCGCGAACGACGCCGCCGCGGTGAACAAACAGACACCTACCCAATCAGGCGAGTCGAAGAACGCAGGCATTAACACATAGCCCGATACCAACGAAAAACTCCACGCAATGAACGTCCAGAACAGCACACGAAACAACATACGTGGCTGCGTGAGCGGAGTCAAGCCATCGAGAAAGTGACCAAATAAATCTGCGATTTTGAAACGCTGAAGAAGTGCCGACCGATCAACGAGACCTTGAACGACGCGCATTGTCCGCGCGCGCTGACTGGACAAGGCAATCAACGCGAGAAAACCGATCATGATTGTCGGCGTCGCGACAGCAGCGATACGGCGTAATTCATCGGGCACAGGTGCGGATGCAATTGCAGCGCCCATGATGATCAAGACCGACAGCACATCGAGCAAGCGCTCGACAACGATTGTGCTCAATGCACGCATCATCGGCACTGTTGGCACGGCGCGCGAAGCAAGATAAGCGCGTGCGACTTCTCCTAAACGGAGCGGCAGAATTCCGTTGACCAAATACGCAATGTTCATGATGTTGAACGCGCGCATCACGGGTAGTTCATCGTTGAGCAGTACCCGCCAACGGATGCCACGCGCCCACAAGCCGACTAGGATTAAGATGATGCACGGGATGACATAGATATAGCGGGCGGTGCGAAACGCATCGACCAATTCTGTCAACGGAATTTGCGACAAAATTGAGTACGCCGCGAACAAGCTGATCGCCAGCCCGACCAAACCGAGCAAATAGCTTTTCCAACCGCGCATACGTGCCCTTCATTCCCTATCCGGGCGGCATTATAACATGAACAAAAGATGAGTGAGCGCGAATTCTAACCCAATTTTGTGCAGAACGGTTTATATACAAACCGTGTCCGAACTATCCTCACTACCTTGACATGCAAATCACGCACGCCTATAATGCCGAAATCAGGTGCGGGTGTAACTCAGTTGGTAGAGTGTCTGCTTCCCAAGCAGAATGTCATGGGTTCGAATCCCATTACCCGCTTACACGGACGCCCGGTGCGCTTCGAAACACCGGGTGTTTTCATGTCATGTGAAGGCGATTTCTTTTTCTAGGAGCATATAAATCGTGGCAGAAACTTACACGTTGGAGGCGCAACCTCGAACGATTACAGGCAAGAAAGTCAGTCAACTTCGGACTCAGGGTTTGGTTCCCGCCATTATTTACGGCGCCAAAACTGACCCTGTTCAGGTACAGATTCCGTACCGCGCGCTGGAATTGGCGCTGCGTGCGGCAGGTGGCACGCACTTGATCAATATCGATCTCGGTAAAAAGAACCAGATCGTGATCGCGCGCTCGGTCCAGCGTCATATCTTGAAGGGAACGATCACCCATGTCGATTTCCTTGCTGTCGATGCAACGACCAAGCTTCGTACCGAAGTCCCGGTTCATTTCATCAATGAATCGCCGTTCGTGGCGCGTGGTCAAGGCGTGCTGTTGAATGGTATTACAACCATCGAAGTTGAAGCACTTCCAGCAGACTTGATCGATCATGTTGATGTCGATTTATCGACTCTGGAAAATCTCAACGATACGCTGTTTGTGCGCGACCTTAAACTCGGCAGCAGCGTGACCCTCATCACCAGCGAAGACGAGATGATCGTCCGCGTAACAACGCAGTACGTCGAAGAAGAAGCTCCGATTAACGAAGTGACATCGACCGAACCGGAAGTCATCAAGAAGGGCAAGGACGACGAAGAGGAAGAATAGTCTTTCCGTCAGCTTTGCTTTTGGGCAGGTCGAACAACCGCTCTGATGAAATACCAAACAAAAACCCCGCTGTGATGCAGCGGGGTTTTTGTTTTACCTGTAATTATGCGTCGTTGGCGACATCGTCGAGCGGCATGTCTTGCATTTCGCCTTCGATTGAGTCGCCTTCGATCAACTCAATATCTGGTTCATCGGGGAGCGCCTCCATGATCGCAATGCCGCAGATCGTATCGCCGCGCTCCAGCTTCATCATGCGTACGCCGAGCGCGCTGCGTCCAGTCTCGCGGATTTGATCCAGACTTGTACGCATCACAATCGCGTTGCGCGTAATCAGCAAAATATCGTCGGTCGGGTTGATCGAGCGCATTGCAATAATCGCGCCTGTGCGTTCGTCGCGCGTGAGCGTGCGAATACCAGAGCCGTATCGTCCCTGTACGCGATAATCTTCAATCGGTGTGCGTTTGCCATATCCGTTAGCGGTCACAACCAGCACATGGGTATCTTCAGCTTTGATCATGTCCATACCCACGAGACGATCACCGTCTGCCAATTTCATGGCATTGACACCGCCTGCCTGTCGTCCCATCACACGCACATTTTTCTCGTGGAAACGGATACTTTGCCCGCTTGCGGTTGCTACGACAACATCTTGATCACCATCGGTAAAACGCGCCCAGTTGAGCGTATCGCCACCTTCCAAATTCATGGCGATCAGTCCGCTTGGACGCACTGCCTCGAATTCGTCCAATCGCACACGCTTGATTTTGCCGTCGCGCGTCGCTAGGATGAAATAGCCGTCTTTGTCGAACGAATCGACGGGAACAATTCCGGTCACATGTTCGTCCGCCATCAAATTCAGGACGGTGTGAATCAAGCTGCCTTTGCTGGCACGTCCCGCTTCAGGGATGGCATACGCGCGTTCGCTGTATACCTTGCCTTTGTCGGTGAAGAACAACACGGTATCGAGGCTGTTGGCAGACACAATCTCTTGCAAGCCGTCCTCGTCGCGTGTGGACATACCGATCACGCCACGCCCACCGCGTCGCTGTGACCGATAAGCATTGGACGGCACACGCTTGATGTAGCCTTTTTGCGTGAGCAAAATGATGACTTCTTCATCACGAACGAAATCCGATTCATTGAAATCAATGCTGACCCCATATTCGACGTTGGTGCGGCGGTCATCGCCGTAATCAGCGGCGAGTTCCAGCACATCATCGCGGATCAATGCCAAAATCTTGTCTGGCGACGCGATCAAGTCTTGCAGATAGGCGATACGCGCCATGACTTCATTGAATTCGTCGTTGAGTTTTTGCTGTTCGAGCGCAGCAAGACGGCGAAGCTGCATTTCCAAAATCGCATTCGACTGCGCTTCGCTCAAGTCAAAGCGGGTGATCAACCGTTCACGTGCTTGATCGACACTGTCGGCGCTGCGAATCGTCTGAATAATCGCGTCTAAACTGTTTAAGGCTTTAAGTAAGCCTTCCAGAATGTGCGAACGCGAGCGCCGTTTGTTAAGCTCAAATTCAGAACGGCGTCGGATCACTTCAATACGATGTTCGATGTAAATGTGCAGCATCCGCTTCAAGCTGAGCGTACGCGGTTCACCATCGACCAGTGCCAGCATTTGAATGCTGTAGGTCGATTGCAATTGGGTGAATTTATAAAGCTGATTGAGGACTTTGAGCGGCTGCGCGCCCTGCTTGAGTTCGACGATCAGGCGCATCCCATCACGGTCGCTTTCGTCACGCAAATCGCTGATCTGCGTCAAGCGGTCGTCTTTGACCAACTGCACGATACGCTCGATGATGGCGATTTTGCTGACCTGATACGGAATTTCGGAAAACACGATCCGATGCCGCCCGGTCTTGGTCTCTTCGATGTCGCTGCGTGCACGCATCGCCACCCGCCCGCGTCCAGTTGCATACGCCTCTTTAAGTTCGTCGCCCGCCAGAATGATCGCGCCTGTGGGAAAATCAGGTCCTTTGACGAACTGAATCAGTTCATCGACGCTTACTTCCTCAATCTGGTCATAGCGTTCGATCAAGTAGACAATCGCACCTGCCAATTCGCGCAAATTATGCGGCGGAATATTCGTCGCCATACCGACAGCGATGCCACTTGCACCATTGAGCAGCATATTGGGCAAACGTGCGGGCAGCACGGTCGGCTCTTGCTGCGTGCCATCGTAGTTATCGGTGAAATCGACCGTATTTGAGTCGATATCGAGCAGCAGTTCTTCCGCAATTTTTGCTAAGCGCGCTTCGGTGTAGCGCATCGCGGCGGGGCTGTCACCATCCATGCTGCCGAAGTTGCCCTGACCATCGACCAACGGATACCGCAGCGAGAAGGTTTGCACCATACGCGCCATCGCATCATACACAGATGCATCGCCATGCGGGTGATACTTACCCAGTACTTCGCCGACGATACGCGCACTCTTTTTATACGCGGTGTTGGCACGAATGCCCATATCGTACATCGCGTACAAAATACGTCGGTGAACGGGTTTGAGTCCGTCGCGCGCATCGGGGAGCGCACGCGCCACGATCACGCTCATCGCGTAATCGAGGTAGCTGCCGCGCATTTCCTCGTTGATATTGACCGGACGCACTAATCCAACATAGTCCATGTGTGGTTGCCTACGAAAGTCGCTATTTTGTTCGCATTTTATTCATGCAATTATACCTTGTGTTAAGGATTTTTTCGAGGCTGGGTTACGAGTGAATTGTTTCCGGCACGCTCGATTCATTGTTAAATTTGCTTCATCGTAGCTACACTACCCGAATCAAGATTTAATTTTTCAAATGGAGCTTTAGCATGAAAGTGTTACGAATAATCTTGTTGATTCTGCTGGCGCTGATCGTGATCGTTGCCGTTGGTGGCTTTGTCATCTTCAACGACACCACACGCGGACCGCTGCCACAGCACAGCGGCGATTTATCGCTGACTGGGTTGAACGACCGCGTCGAAGTTTTACGCGATGCGTATGGAGTCCCGCATATTTACGCCAGCAACTTACACGATCTTTACTTCGCGCAAGGCTTTACGCAGGCGCAAGATCGCTGGTGGCAAATGGAGTTTTGGCGACATACCGGAAGCGGTACGATCCAGGAACTGACCGGAAAGACCGACAGCTTGATGGGAACCGATGTGTTCATTCAGACTATCGGGTGGCGGCGGGCGGCGGAACGCGACGCGCAAACACTTGACCCTGAAATGCTGGTTCGGTTGCAGGCATTTGCAGATGGCGTCAACGCATACATCCTCAACCGTCCCGCGGACGATCTCGCGCTCGAATACCGTTTACTCGGCGTCACGGGCGTCAGCATCACAATCGAGCCGTGGACAATCGTCGATTCGCTGGTGTGGGGCAAAGTCATCGCATGGAATTTAACGAGCACGTATGGACGTGAACTAACACGCGAAACGATTTTAGATGAAATTGGCGCGGACATGCTTGCCGACTATGCACCGCCCTATCCGTTCGAACGCCACCCGACAATCTTGTTTGAAGAAGATTTACCCTTAAGCGAAAATAGTCTCGCCGGATTGCCAGCCTTTGAACGTGCCAGCACCAACACCCCATCATCACGCCGTGTCGCTGGCGGACTCGACGCCGCAAGCATGATCGTTGATCCGGGCATTGGCAGCAATAACTGGGTAGCGACCGACAGCATGACCGCGAGCGGCGCCCCTTTATTGGCGAACGATCCGCATTTGGGCATCCAAATGCCGTCTATCTGGTACGAGCTCGGTTTGCATTGTCAGCCCATTAGCGCCGAATGCCCGCTCGATGCAGCCGGCTTCACGTTTGCGCCCGTCGGCGGCATCATCAGCGGACATAACGCGACGGTGGCGTGGGGAATTACCAACGTCGGCGCGGATGTGCAAGACCTGTATCAAATTCGTGTCAATCCCGAAAACCCGCTCCAATACGAGTGGAATGGTGAATGGCGCGATATGACCGTGATCGATACCGAAATCGCCTTTGGCGACGGCGCGGAGTCGATCCCCATGCAAATCCGCGAGACGCATCTGGGTCCGATCATCAATGACAATGATATCGACCCGGAAACGGGTGCGCTAACCGGGTTTAACAACGACGATCCGTTGGCGCTGCGTTGGACAGGGCTGGATACAAGTTCGTTATGGCGCGCAGTGTATGGCTTGAACACCGCGACCAATTGGGATGACTTCCGCGCCGCACTCGCAGATTTCAATATTCCGGCACAAAACTTCGTCTACGCCGATATCAACGGCAATATTGGGTATCAAACACCCGGCAGCATCCCCATTCGCGCCGCCAATCACACGGGCTTAACCCCTGTTCCCGGCTGGACGGACGAATACGAATGGCGTGGTTACGTGCCGTTTGATAACCTGCCGCGCATTTACAACCCGGCGCGCGACTTTATCGCTACCGCCAATCAGGCGGTGGTGCCGATGAGCTATTACGATCAACTCGCGGACACACTCGGTGAAGATGCTAATTATCAATTCAGTTACGATTGGTCGTATGGCTATCGTGGTGCGCGCATCGTCGAGTTACTCGAGTCACTCGCGCCGCACACCGCCGACACCTTCGCGCAAATTCAGGGCGACAACAAAAGCCTCGTCGCACAAGATATGATGCCCTATTTGAGCGCGCTCACCTTCGAGGACGCTGGACTGACCGACGCCCGCGATTGGCTGGCGTCGTGGAATTTCATGAATGACATGGATAGTGCGCAAGCTGTTTTGTGGGCACATTTCACACGTCATATTCTGCAAGACACGTTTGATGATCAACTACCAGAAGGTATCACCGCGACACATCAGCAAATGTGGTCACTGACGCCGCTGCTCGATGACCCCGAAAATCTGTGGTGGGATGATGCGATGACAACCGACGAGATCGAAACCCGCGACGCCATCCTTATGCTGTCGTTTGAAACGGCATGGGATGCCGCCAACGCCGAACAAGGCAGTGACCGTGACGCGTGGCGCTGGGGCGAGGTGCACACGGCAACCTTTATCAGCAATCCGTTGGGGTTGAGCGGTATCAGTGTGCTTGAAGACATGGTCAATCGCGGCGGCTACGAGACCGGTGGCGGTTCAGAAATTGTCAACGCAACCGGATGGGGCGGCGATACGTTCGAAGTCGAAGGACTGCCTTCGTACCGGATGATCATCGATTTAGCGAACCTGGATAACAGCCGCAGTATTCATACGACCGGACAAAGCGGACATCCGTACAGCGATCATTACAGCGACATGATTGATGCGTGGCGCAATATCGAATACAAACCGATGTTGTTCTCACGCGCAGCGGTCGAAGCGGCGGCGCAAAGCACGCTGATTTTGAATCCGTAACGAAGGCTATATAACCCGGCACCGCTCTCGTAGTTAGCGTGGGAGAGCGGTGTCGGGTCATCAGTCAAATCTAAAGCACTAACCGCCCGGTCAACAGCAGCAGCGCCGCGCCGATGACCAATACATTGATGAACAGGAAAATTACGAGAAACATACGCTCGACCGCCGTCATACCTAAAAATCGGCGCTTTGGTTTTTCTTGTTGAATCGCTGAAAATTCATCCGCAACGACATTTTCTGCCTCACGGTCGCTGTCGAACGCACTCTTGCGCAGATCATCCAACATCAGATTGGCTCCTTTTGTCGTTCACTTTATAAGCGATTGTAACTTAACTCGCCCGTTTCCACACACCCTCTGCAAGTTGAAAAATAACTTCTTGCGCAGCCCCGTTTGCATCTGCCTGCACACGTAAACGCGGCACACCTGCTGTATCGATATCAGGCTGCACTTCGGTGACAACCCACCCATCGGCGCGTACATTGCTGTTAAAACGTGCCAATGCCAGCGCACTTGCCGCCGGATCGTAAAGCGCGACAAACTCGGCTTGCGCGCCACGATCGATCAATTCACCTTCGAGCGCCAGCCGCCATGTCAGCACATCGCGCCAATCAAGATTGGCAGCGTCCAGTGACGGTGCAGCGAGGACATCGTTCAAGATGGCAATACTCGATGCGGGCTGTAATGCATTGACCAGGCGCCCAATCGAAAACTCGCCATAATTACGGGCGATACTTTCCATCAAGAACGAATTGGTGCGCGCCCCCGTCAGCCGCCCGACCATCCACGACACCACCGCCTGACGCAGATAATAGGCATCCGCTGGATACACCGCTGCATCATTGTCGGCACTGATCGTAAACAGCCGATCAGCCAGCGCATCGGCGACCGCAATTTGAGTCGTACTGCTGAATGGCGTGGCGACAAACATGCGATCCAGATAAGGTGACGGCAGCCGCATTGTCCACGACGCATCATCGACCCAGCCAATTGCGAGCGGTTCGGTCAGTGTAATAACAATTGTTATCGGCGGACGCGCATCACAGGTCAAAATCTGACAGCCTGTTGTCACCCAATTCGTTACCTGATCCAGAACCGCACGGGCGAAAGGTTCATCGAGCGCCTGAAAGCTCACCGTGACAAATTCTGTTTCCAGCGTGCGCTCATCGCCCCAGAATGTGGTATCTGGTGGGACATGTCGCCAACCATCTTCATAGCGCCAATAAAACCACACCCGTTCAATTTCTACCCCGTTGATGATTTCGCGGACTTGCACCCGTCCCCGTGTGCCATCAATCATGACCGCGCTTATTTCACCCTCAAGGCTGGTATTCGGCAGCGCTTTAAGTATCTGATAATCTGCGAATATCGTACGCTGATATTGATACCATGCTTCGGTCGCGCTGCGCTGCATCGTCAGATAAGCGCCTTCATCACCGATGCGCAGTGTAGCGATTTCGGCATCGACGGTATCGCGCAGCAGTTGTTCGACTTGCCAATCGACAAATCGAAGCCGCAGCGAAATACCGCCGATGATGCCACCAACCACCAACAACAGAAGCAGCACCAGCACTATAAACAGAATCTGCGTGCGGCGGCGGCGGCGCTTGATGTCCGGGTCTTCGGTTGCGCCGCGCAGATGTTCTTGTTCGGCTTCAATCTCCCAATCGAGACGAATACTCATGCTAAAACCTGAATCGCACAAGCGCGCGGAATGCGACCTTATGCTTAACCTAACGAAATGTCACCTGCGATGACACGCTCGATTCTCCCATGACTATCGCGGATTAACAATCCGCCACTGGCATCAACATTATCCACGACCCACTGCCGCCCATCAACGGTGATGAACTGCCCCAACATATTTAAGCTGTCGCGCCATGCCGCGAAAAAAGTTTCTTCGTGGAGTTGTTCATACCAATAGTCGATTCGTTCCAGAATGCGTTTGAGGACATCGATGCGACTGATCGGCGTTCCAAGTGCATTCTCGAGGTTGATTGCGCTGTCCTGAAACGGCGTATCGGTGAAATCGACACGAATATTGACGCCAATGCCAAGTGCCACCCCAATCAGCACATCACCTTCCCATAACGCTTCGGGCAGTATCCCGCATACCTTGCGCCCCTTGATCTGCACATCATTGGGCCATTTGATGCCAACGCCACCCACATTATAGGCTTTAACGACATCATAAACCGCCAGCCCACCCAACATAGAAATACGCGACAAATGGCGCGGTTGCGGACGCAGCACCACCGTAAATAACAGCGCTGTATGTGCGGACGCGACCCATGTTCGTCCCATACGTCCGCGTCCTTTGGTTTGTTCATCAGCAATCACGACTGCGCCCGTGGTACCGCCCGATTCTAACCAGACTTGTGCTTGATCGTTGGTGCTGCCAATACGAGGAAAATAGCGTATCGGACGTGGGTACAGCGCTTGCGTCAGTTGTTCAGTCGAAAACTCATCGAAGTGGGTAATAATACAGCTCCATTGGCACGGATGACGATTTCAGGTTTGAATGACAGCGCACGCTCAACGTTTTATGATCATAACCAGCGGCGACATTTTAACAAACGAAACGTTGTATGAATCGCCTTCCATGCGATTGACATTCGCGGTATCCTGTCATGAACCTGGCACAAGCCGAAGCGTGAGGCAGTATGGATCATTTGTGGACGCCGTGGCGTATGACGTATATCAAGGGCGACAAAAAACCACTTAACGGCTGCATTTTTTGCAATATGCTCAACGACCCACACGAGCAGCAGATTATCGGACGGTCGGCGCATGTATTTGTTACGCTCAACATTTACCCGTACAACAACGGTCATCTCATGGTGATCCCAAACGAACATGTCGATTCACAGGAAAAACTCGCGCCTGAAGTGCTGACCGACTTGATGTTGACCGTTAACAAAACGCTGCTGCTGCTGCGGCACGCTTATAACCCGCCCGCGTTCAATCTAGGCGCAAATATCGGCACGGCTGCGGGCGCAGGCATCGCCGACCATTATCATTTTCATGTCGTGCCGCGCTGGAATGGCGATGCCAATTTCATGACCACCATCAGCGAAACACGCGTTATTCCCGACACGCTCGAAAATACTTATCACGATCTGAAAAAACGTTGGCATGATTTAACCGGAACGGAACGCGAGCATGACTCAAAACGCTAAGAATGCGCGTGATGTGGTGATTTTATCCGCCGCACGCACCCCCATCGGCAAATTTCTGGGTGGACTTTCAAACATCAGCGCCGCTGATCTGGGCAAAACCGCCGTGCGTGCCGCCGTCGAGCGAAGCGGTATCGACGCGGGCAACATCGACGAAATAATATTGGGCAACGTGGTTAGCGCGGGGGTTGGTCAAGCATTACCGCGCCAGATCAGCATTGGTGCGGGCATCCCCGACCATGTTGGCGGCATAACCGTCAATAAAGTATGCGGCAGTGGGTTGAAAGCCGTCATGCTGGCAGCGAATGCCATCCGCGCGGGCGATGGCGATATGTATCTCGCAGGCGGCGTTGAAAGCATGAGCCGTGCGCCGTATCTCGATGATACACACCGTAAAGGCAACAAATACGGTCACGTGCAACTGCGTGATTCGCTGCAAAGCGATGGTTTGTGGTGTGCGTTGTGCGATTGGAGCATGGGCAGCGCCGCCGAATTTATAGGGCGGCAGTTGGAGATCACACGCGGCGAAATGGACGCGTTCGCCTTACGCAGTCATCAATATGCACACGCGGCGACCGAACAAGGCAAATTCAGCGCCGAAATCGTCGCGGTCAGTGTGACGCAAGGCAAACAAATCGTTGTGATCGACAAAGACGAGTCGATCCGCCCAGATTCATCGCTGGACGCGCTGGCGAAACTTGCACCCGCCTTTGAGAAAGATGGCGCGGTCACGGCGGGCAATGCACCAGGCATGAACGATGGCGCGGCGGCACTCGTCGTGAGCAGTCGCGCTTATGCCGAACAGCACGGTCACGCACCGATTGCGCGCGTGGTCGGGTATGGTCAAGCGGCGGTCGAACCGTCATGGTTGTTTTATGCGCCCGTCAAAGCGATACCGATTGCGCTGGAACGCGCGGGTTGGTCAGTTGATGACGTCGATTTGTTCGAGATCAACGAAGCATTTGCCGCGCAAGTGCTGGCAGATTTGAAAGGTTTGGCGCGCGACGGTCACACCGTGCCGATGGAAAAAGTCAATGTGCATGGCGGCGCGATTGCGCTCGGTCATCCCTTGGGGGCAAGCGGCGCGCGCGTCTTGATCACACTGATCCATGCGCTGAAAGATCGCGGTCTCAAGCGTGGATTGGCGGCGCTCTGTTTGGGTGGCGCTGAAGCGGTCGCGCTTGCCGTCGAAATCGAGGGGTCGTGACGCGTTACCTGAGTTTATCCGAACTCATTTACATCAACGGACGGGTGCTGGATAACGACAATATTGCTACAGGCAAGCAAAAAGTCCGCGATTTGCCGCTGCTACAAGCGGCGGCACTACGTCCATCTGCCAGCGCGTTCGGAGAAGACGCGTATCCCACGCTGCGCGAAAAAACCGCCGCACTCTTTCATTCGATGGCACGCAATCATCCCTTTACCGACGGTAATAAGCGCACTGGCACAGTCGCCGCGGTCTTGATGTTCACCGTCAATGGACAGCGCGTGGTGTGGGATCATGCTGTTGCGCTCGACATGATCGTCAAATTGGCGGAAAATTTGGTCGATATTGCGACATTGGCGGCGTGGTTTCCATTGATTGACGACCTGGCACATCTCGAACCCGACGACACCGCCGACCGCGCCCTGATCGAAGTCATCATCAACGAGCAGAAATGGTTACTCGATGAACTCAACAAGCGATAACGACGGCGGCGATTTTCATTATTTATCGGCGCAGGACGTGATCAATATCAACGATGAGATCACGGGTGAAGTCATGATCCGCGATATTCACCTGCTCAATTCAGCGCTGCGGCGTCCATTCATCGCCCTGTTTGGTGAAGAACAGTTTCCTACCATCATCGATAAAGCCGCCGCGTATTTCGAGTCGCTGGCATATCATCATTTATTCATCGACGGCAATAAGCGCACGGCGATACAAGCGGTCACGCTGTACTTAGCGCGCAATGGATTACGCTTTGCGTATGATGAAAAACGCGATGGGGATTTTGTGCTGTCCGTCGCCCAAGGTGCGGAGACGACGGATAGTATCGCGGCGTGGCTGGACGCGCGCCTGGGCTAATCCGCGCTTAGTTCCGCAGCGAAATCAGATTTGGCATTTTCGACATAACTCAAGGATTGATGCCGGAAATAGGTGTTGTAAAGCTCCGCGTAATGTCCGCCTGCCTGCATCAACTGTTCATGATTGCCCTGCTCGATGATGTGTCCCTGCTTCAAGACGATAATGCGATCTGCGCTGCGCACGGTGCTGAGCCGATGTGCGATCAAAATTGAAGTCGAGCGCTTCAGGATCAAATCAAGCGCTTCTTGAATTTGTGTTTCGGTGAACGGGTCAATACTTGCCGTCGCTTCATCGAGGACGAAAATCGCGGGCGTTTGAACCAGTACGCGCAGCAAACTCACCAGTTGGCGCTGCCCCATACTCAAGCGTGAGCCGCGCTCTCCCACCTGACTGTTCAAACCATCGGGCAGTGTTTCCAGCCATTCGCCGCCGCCAATGCTGCGCGCAATCTCGGTGATTTCGCCATCCGTTGCTTCGGGGCGCGCATAACGGATATTTTCCATGACGCTGCCGTTGAATAAGAACGGCGATTGCGGCACCATGCCCAATTGACTCCGATACGTATCGAGATCGAACGAGCGAATATCTTGCCCGTCGATGCGAATCGCGCCTTCCTGAAATTCATAGAATCGGGCAATTAGGCGCGCAATCGTGCTTTTACCCGCGCCCGTATGACCGACAAAGGCAATACTTTCGCCGGGCTGGATCGTCAAATTGAAGTCATCCAAAACGGCGTCGCCCGTCTGATATTTGAAAACGACGTGATCGAACTCGATTTTGCCTGTCAGCGTCGGCGCGGCACGATCATCGGTTTGCCGAACGGTATTGTCCGCGTCAATCAGCGCAAAGATGCGTTCCATCGCGCTTAAACCGCCTTGTAGCTGACTCCAAAATGCCGACAAATTGATAAATGGAAACCAGAACCGATCTTGCGATTGCGTGAACAAGAACCACGCGCTCACATTGATCGCGCCGCCGATGACGAACGACGCACCGATATACACAATCGTCGCAATTGCAAAGCCAGCCAAAAAGTTCTGGGTCGGAAAGACCGTCGCCAACACGAACCCACGTCGCAGATTGATCGTGTACGATTGATTGTTGACAGCTTTGAACTCGTCATAAATCATCGATTCGCGTCGAAAATTCTTTGCGACGCTGATGCCGGTCACGCTCTCTTGAATATTGTCGTTGACCAACGCCATCGCGCGTGACCCCTGCCGCGTCGCCTTGCGTGCCAGTGTGCGAAAGACGAGCATGGTACCGACGACGATCGGCGTCAGCCCCAGATTGATCAGCGTCAAATGCCATTCGATATTCAACAGGATGACCAACAGGATCACAAATTCGCCCAACTGCGACACAATATCGCTGGCGATAACCAACACCTGGCTGAGTTCTTGCGTATCGTTCGTGATGCGGCTGACGACCTTGCCCGATTTATTCTCGTCATAAAACGCGAGATCGCGGTTGAGCGCCGATTTATAGGCATCTTTTCGCATCGCGCTCACCAACCCACCGATCACCTGCGCGGTGAGCGTACGGCGAGCCCAATATAAAGCGTAGTCGATCAGCGCGATTGAAAACAATACACTGACATACAGCCAAACCGAATTCCGGTTTTCGGTTTGCAAAACCTGCAAGCCGTTCGAGATCGTCAGCGTGATGATTGCACCCATCACCGCATATAACAGCACCAAAGCGACAACCATAAACACTTTGAGTCGGAACGGTTTGAGATACTGTGCAAATCGATTAAACAGATAACCATCGCTGTACTGTCGATCGTATTTGTCAGCGCCAATCGAGCCAAGAAAGCCCATACTATTGCACCTTTTGCGCGAGCGCGCTTGAAATCATGTCGCTGTGACCGCCTTCATAACGGGCGAAGATACGGCGGTAAGCATCGGAAGTCGTCATCAAATCGTCGTGTACACCCTGCGCGACGACCCGCCCTTTACGCAGCACGACGATATGATCCGCCCAGCGAATTTGACTGAGCCGATGCGTGATCAGAATGGTCGTGCGTCCTTGCGCCGCCGCCCAAATTGCCTTTTGGATCAAATCTTCGGTCGCGCTGTCGATAGCACTGGTGCTGTCATCCAAAACCAGAATCGGCGGGTCGGTGACGAACGCGCGCGCCAATGCCAGGCGTTGACGCTGACCGCCGCTCAACGTGACGCCGCGCTGCCCGACAATCGTCTCGTAAGCTTCAGGAAAACTCATGATGAAGTCGTGTGCTTGTGCCTTGCGTGCCGCCGCTTCGATTTCGTCTATCGTCGCGTCCGGTTTGCCAAAACGGATATTGTCGGCAATCGAACGGCTGAAAAGGAAAATATCCTGCTCGATGATGCTAATCGACGACCGCAAATCTTGCAGATTCCAATCGCGGACATTGATTCCATCCAATGTGATCTGTCCGCCTGTTACTTCGTAGGTTCGGTTGAGCAGTTTGATCAACGTCGTCTTGCCGGATCCGGTTTGACCAACGATAGCGACCGTCTGACCGGGCTTGACGGTAAAAGACGCATCATGAATCACTTTCGTGCTTTCGGGCGTGTATTGAAAAGCGACGTGTTCAAATACGATATTACCGCTCGGCACGCCGCAATGTCCGCTCGCGTTTTGATCGAGCGTGGTTTCTTGATTGAGGATCGCCAGGATACGTTTGGCGCTCGCATACCCAAGTGATGCCAGCGAGAAGGCTGACAACGACGAAAATACCGGGAAACTAAATAGTAAGAGCTGACCAATAAATGACACGACGGTGCCGAGCGAGATCAAGCCCTGTTGAAACAAAATGATCGCGTGCAAAAACCCGCCCGCGACCACCATTCCCAACAACAGATTGGGGATATACAACGCTTCGACTTTTCCCTGCCGCACAAAATTATCACGCACTTCGTCCGCAAGTGTATTAAAACGGGCGATCTCGCGCTTTTCCATCGCCGCGCCTTTGATTACCTGCAAGCCATCGAGTTTTTCCGCGACATCCGTGTTCATGCGCCCGAAACTCTCGCGCACGTCCTGCGAAATCGGGTTCAGATTTTTAACGTACAGCACTTGCGCGATCACGTACAGAATCAAGAATATTGCGGGGGTGATGATGAGTGAGGGATATTGCAACGGCGCTGCCAGCAGCGGCGTAATCAAGAACATTCCAGACCCGATCAGTAAGTTCATGCCGGGATTCATCATTAAATTCATTTCGCGCACGTCATTGGTCACGCGCGCCATCGTTTCACCGACCGGAATGCTGTCATGAAACGACATGTTCTTGCCGAGCAAACTCGCATATAGTTCATCGCGCACATCGCGCTCGATACGCTGCGCGAATGTCTCTGCGCTAAAATTACGAATCAACTGAAGTCCGGCGCGCAAGCCTTGCGATGCGACAATCGCCAACGAGAACGGGATGATGCTTTCAAGCGGCTGTCCGACTTGGATCGCGTTAAAGGCTTGACCAATAAAATACGGGACAGCAGCCGCCAACGCAGCATTGCTGAATGCACCCGCCACCATCAGGAACGCATAACGAGGATGCTGACGAATGTGTGACCAGATAAAGCGGAGCGCGTTCGTACGATCCGACTTGAATGTAGATCGAGCGGTAAATTCCGATGCCATGCGACTGTCCTAATGACTTGTGGGTCAATCTCAATTGTAATGCACACAAAGGCGACCATATAGCGCCAAGTTGCGATTGGATCATGTTGTATAAAGTTTGGCGTATCAATTTCATCGATAAGTTGATTACGAATCAGGGTCGAATGCGCTGTAATTCCAGTTGATCCGCGCCATCAGGCAGCCTCAGCCGCACGCCATCCCATGATTGATACACAATTAAGAACAGCCTGTACTCGCTCGCTGGCGACCCGGATGGGATCGTCAGTATCCGTTCATCCATATAAATTTGACCCGGAGTCATGCCCGAAGTTTGCACAGTTTGATCGCCATAATGCTGGATAGCGCCATCGTTCTGTGCGACCAGCGCGCCGTTCGCGTCGATTAACTGCACGCCAATCGAGTAATCCAATGGTGGCGTGGTTTCGGCGCGCCACCATAAGCGTACGTCGATTTGCGTCGGCGTGACGGCATCGATATCGACGCCGTAAAATGGCAGCACATCATCAAAAATCTGCGGCTCGGTGAGCGGCGGTGCTTGCATTAACTGCGCAAGGTAACAGTAGGCGCGTGTGCAATCACCGATCACTTGCTGAAGCGGATGTGTCACTTCGAGGCGTGCGAATGCCGTCTGCACATCATCGTTGAACCAATCCCCCGTGATAAACCAGATGCGCCGCAGCACGGAAGCCGCGGCTTGATCCGCCGTGATCGTATCGACTAAATCCGGCATTAAATACGCCCGTTCCATGAAGTCCATGTACGGGTCGTCTTCACCGCCGAGCTTGAACAACAGCACATCACCCGATCGCGCACTTGCGTTGATTCCTGCAAACACGTCGCGCATCGGCACGCGCGGCGGAATCGTCGGCTGCGTTGCGAACGTCGCGAGATTGACCAGCACGAACAGACTGATCGCACCCAGCCTGATGGGCAACCCGCGCCAGCGCATAGGCACTTGCGTGAACACCGCGCCCAGCGCGACGCCCACCCCCAATAAAGCAAAACTGACAAAACGCGGTGCGTAGACCGCCGCGATAAAATTAGCGATCAAGTACAGTGCGGGCGTCAAGATCGACCATATCAACGCTAACCAATACGCGCGCCGCCGTGCAAATAACAGCGCACCGGTCAGCAAAATCGCAAGGTAAAGCCCCCACAACCCGTTCGTCGCCGCGTCGATCAATTTGCCGATATTTTCCGGCGTCGTCACCAGCGTACTGACGCCGATTCCTGCCACCCCGCGCGCTGTCCCACCTTCAATGCCGCTGTTGCGCAGTAAAACGACGTGCGAAATAAAGATTGGCAGCCACGGCAGCCATAAAACGGCACCAACCAACCCAGCCAATAGCCCTTGCCCGATCCGTTTTGTCGATAAGCGTGTCCAAACCAGTACGTACATCACCTGCGCGAGCACAAACAGCACGAGTAAATAATGCGTGTACAGCATCAATGTCAGCGCCATTCCGTACATGATCGCTGTTCGGCGGCTTGGTCGTATGATCCAGGTTTGCAGTGCCCATATCGAAAATGCCGTCACTAGCATGACGAGCGGATACGGGCGAATATCGAGCGCATAATTGAAAAATAAGTGGTTTCCGGTCAGCACCAGCAGCGCAAAAACACCTGCCGTACGACTTTTGAAGCCGCGCCGCGCGATCTGGTACGTCAGTGCCAGCGCTGGCATGACAAACAAGACACCCAACACACGCGCCGTAAACTCGGCATCACCAACAAGCGTACGCCATGTATTGAACGAGACGAACCACAACGGCGCTTGATTATCTTGTAATTCGATTTGCCACTTCAGGGTATCGATCAATGTGCCATTTGTCGCACGATACGATAATTCTTCGTCGGGATGCATGTGTAGCAGCGGTAAAGTCGCCAGTAAAAACGTGACCACAACCGCTAACGCCGCAACGCCGCCCGCTACCTGTAATCGGCTTGACTTCATAAATCACCTTGTATTCTGCTCAGGCGTGCAGGATTATACTCGCAAAACAAAACTTGATTGAGCACTGCCATGAATGTCTTTATCACCCGTCTCATTCCCGAAAAAGCATTGACAATGATCGCCGCCGTTTGCACGGTCGATACATGGCAAGGCGATGACCCGCCGCCGTACGATCAGTTGATCGAACGTGTACGTGGCATTGACGGTTTGTTATGTATGCTGACCGATCAAATCGACGGTGGGCTGTTCGCCGCCGCCGGATCATCGCTCAAAGTCGTCAGTCAAATGGCAGTCGGCTATGACAATATCGATATAGCGGCGGCGCACGCGCGCGGAGTCGTAGTCGGCAATACGCCCGGCGTACTGACCGAAGCCACTGCTGATCTCACGCTGACGTTGTTATTGGCGGCGGCGCGGCGCATTCCCGAAAGCGCGGCGGCAATCCGCGACGGCAAGTGGACAACATGGCGACCCATGGAATTGCTTGGACGCGATCTGGCGGGAGCGACGTTGGGAATCGTCGGTTTTGGGCGCATCGGTCAAGCGGTCGCGGCGCGTGCACGCGGATTTGGCATGAACATGCTCGCGTATTCGCCGTCGCTCACAGACGATAATGCCGCCATGTTTGGCGCGCAAAAAAGAGAACTCGATGATGTGTTAGCCGAGTCTGATTTTGTCTCACTGCACCTGCCGCTCAATGCGCATACGCGCCGTCTGATGAACGCCGAAAAATTTGCACTTATGAAACGCGACGCGATCTTGATTAATACAGCGCGGGGTGGCGTGGTCGATCAACCAGCCTTGCTTGAAGCGCTGCAAAATGGGGTGATCGGCGGCGCGGCGCTTGATGTCACCGATCCTGAGCCAATGCCGCCCGATCATGCCCTGCTTTCACTGCCGAATGTGCTGATCGTGCCTCATATCGGCAGCGCGACGTATAAAACGCGCGAGAAAATGGCGGTCATGGCTGCCGAAAACCTGATCGCGGGAATAGGCGGCGAACCACTTCCCAACCCGATACGTGCGAACCCGTGATGCGCGATTACATCGCATGGCTTTATCTCGTGGCGTTGATGTCAGCCGCATACCCTATGGCGCGCGGCATTGTGGGGCGTCTGGCATTCGTTGAAGCCACCTATATCCTTACGCCCACACTGACATTGGCGCTCAGTATTGGGTTGCTGAGCGGAATCATGTTGTACCTGGGTATCTTCAACATTCAGATCACGTTGATCAGCGTTGTTTTACCGTACCTGAGTCTCTTATTTATCGCGACGTTGGTGTTTCGCTCGTCGCGCACGCTGCGTACAGCTATCGAGCCGCGTCTACAACTTCATGGCTGGCGGCTTATTCTGATTGCCCTGATCAGTGTGATTGCGGCGGCGGTTTTGTTTAACGCAGTGTACTTTCCGTTGTACCGTGATGATACACTCGGCATTTATCGTCCGGCAGCGCTGCCGATTTTCTACGACGGGCATCTTGACCCCTTAATCGGTGCGGACAGCCTGTATCGTACTTATCCCGTCTTGATTCCGTCGATGTATGCGCTTGGTTATCTCGCAGCGGGTTGGGAAAACGATTATCTCGCAAAACTGATCCCGACGCTGCTCAGCATTGGTTGTTTGCCCGCTGCATATTTGCTCGGCGTCGAATTTGCGCGCACCCGCAAAGATCGCGTTTCTGTCGGGTTGATCGCGGCGGCGTTATTGGCAATTACGCCAAATTTCGCGCGTTGGGCATCGTCCGGATATGTCGATTTACCGATGGCATTTTTCTTGACGGTGGCGATCTTTTTCATGCTGCGGTTGGCGCGTTCCCGCACGCTGCTTGATGCGTTGTTGGCGGGCGCACTGTTCGGATGTGCGCTGTTGACCAAGAACGCAGCCTTGTTCGCTGTTCCGATATGCGGCATTGGGATGTTACTTTTACTGTTGAGACGTACGATAACCCTGCAACACAGCGTACTCTTTGTCGCTTCGTATGCCATCATCGGCGCGCCGTTTTATATCCGCAATCTTATCGGCGCGGGATTCATCATCCCGAATACGGCATGGGTTGATCAAGCGCAGCCGTCGCTCGCCAATCTATTTGTATTCGTCACCAAGTTCGATACATTCGGGCTGACCGGCATCATCATCACTCTTGCGGTCATCATTACCCCATTGGCGATGTTACGGCATATTGGGCAACCCAAATGGTTTAGCACATGGATTCCGGCAGTGAGTTTATTCGGGTTTATTGTGCCGTATTTTGGCGTGTGGTGGCTGCTCGTCTCGTATGATCCGCGATTTTTGCTGTTATTTCTGCCGTTGTTGACGGTAATCACGGCGGATATCATTATAAAAATGAACTCGAAAGTACTGGGTCGTCTGCACTTGGTTGCGTTCGGCGTCGTCATCATGTTCGGCGTCGTCACACTCTATCACAGCGTCGAGTACAAAGATGAAATTCTACGCGACCCGTTTATGACTCATACAGAAAAACTCGTGTTAGTCGGGCGACTTATTCCGCCGCCGTGAGCGTAATCGTAATGGGTAGTACGCCGATCACGCCGTCTAATGCCTGTAACCCGATCACGGGCAAGTCATTGACCGACCCATCAGGCGCAAAATCATAGACTTTCACCCACAGTTGATACACTCCCGCCGCGATATCATCAGGGAGTGCCAACGCGCGATGATCCCAGACCGGTAAACCGGGCATCCACGAATCAGTCGGCGCAAAACCGCCCCCTGGTGGCGAGTCGTTTTGAGAAATCGGTGCGCCATTTTCGTCGCGCAAATATACGGCAATCGTGTAGCGAGAACTGATCTGCGTACTCGTTTCCCAGAACAACGAGATCGGCAGCGCACCCTCCGCGCGTATCGTATCGCCACGCGGCAGTTCAAAACCCAGCAGGCGCAAATCGCCAAATGAAAGATCAACCGAGCGTTGCGCATCGCGGAAACCATAAGCACGCGGCGCGGCGACCGTGCTGTATTCGATCAAACGCGTGAAGTCGCCCACCTGAATCGTGCGAATTGGGTAATAAAATGCTGACAAATAACGCTCGACCGGGCGCGTACTCCACCCTAATTCAGGACTGCCATCGACCAACAGCCATAACCGATCATGCGTAGCGGCAAGGTTTTGCAAAAGCGGGATTGTGTAATTCATCAATAGCGCTTCGGGGTTATCTGATTCGATTACCGCCGTTTGTTCTGGGCTGGGGCGTTCACCCGGTTGCTGTGGCAGCGCAATCATGCGCGCGGAATCCTGCCAGTTGCCAAAATTCTGAAAGAATGGTTCATAGCGCGGGCTGCTGAGTAACACAATATCGCTGGAGTCGGTTTCGCGTTCCAGGATGTCCATCGCGGCGAACAATGAATCATCGCGCGCCAGATAGCGGTCATCCATGACATACAACGCACGCAGACCCAAAAACACGGAGACGACCCACACCAGCGCTAGCGACCATACGATGATGCGATGGCTGAAACGGGGCGTAAATAGCACGACAAAACTGACACCCGCCAAGACAGCGAATGTAATTCCCCACGCAGGTAAATCGACCGCACGCCATGCCAAATCGAGCGGTAAATGCCCCCACAACTGCGGGATCACCACCCACCGAAACCAGCGCGGATCGTTTAAGCCACCGCTCCACTCGATCAATTGGTTCGACTCTGGTGGAAGCGCGTTAGGATAATCACTTAAGGTCAGCGTAACCCCGCTGATCTGTACCCACAGACTGTACGCAATCAAGCCGATGATCACGACACCGGCAAGCGTAATACGCCGTTGGTTGAGTCGCTCGATTACGGGCAGCGCCGCCAGCATCCAGAATGGCAGCACGGGCAGCAGAAATCGCGGCGGCAGCGATAATCCGCCAAACCACTGTGCGTGTGTAAGATATGCATACCCGAACGCCATCACCAGCGTCAATACGATAAAAACCAGCGGATAGCGCCATTGACGCGCGCGAGTCAGCAACCAGGTCCCGGGAATCGCCAACAAGATAATCGGCGATGTCCCCCACACACTGCCGCCAGGACTAAGCAAGTATCCCTGTAATGCCGCACCGATATAATCATCGTAAATTGCGGATAATCGCCGTACGATATTGTAACGGTCTCCAGCTATTCCCGACGCGCTTAGCAAGAGCACCAACAGTAGAATCAGAATAGATATCACAGCCAAAGTCACGATATGACGACGCGTCAGTTTAATCGTCGGCAGCCCGATCAGGACAACGGCTGGCAGCGCCAACAGCATTGAGGCTTTGGTTAAAATCATGCCGATCATCGCGGCTGCCGCGACCGTTGCCCATATCGCCGCACGGTAATCGAGACGGCGCAGCTTTTCGAGCGCGAACGCACCGCTTAGCAAAAGCAGCAACGCTAACGGTTCACGAAAAAATGTGCGCGTATAAGGGAATAGCAGTGTGGCGACGGCGAACAGGATCGCGGCGATTAATGCCGTTCGTTCGTGATAGCCAAGCAGTTGTGCGTAACGATACAACACACAAACCGCCGCTGCCCCAACGAAGATATTGAACAACCACACGGTATGTACCAACCCGATACCCGGCACACCTTTAGCTGTGATATACAACAAAGTGCCCAACAACAGGTGCATCGGCTCGGTGTTTACGTCTTGTAGTGGCAGCGGATTGGCGAGATCGAATCCCGACACAGGAAAGCGAAACCACGCCATCAAATCGATCAGGGTATCACCATGATCGACCATACTGCTCACCGCATCGAAAAAAAGGCGCGTATCACCAGTTTCGATACGCGCGCTGTAGGTGATCATATAGATACTGGCAACGAACAATCCCACAAGCAGCGTGCGAGTGCCCCGCCCCATTGCAAAGCGACTCATTTATTCCTGTCGGCTGCCGCCCAAAAAGCGGTTACGAATGCCGATCAACCCTTTCAACACTTTCTGCGAGGCGTTCAGTTCGTCGAGGTTACCAAGCCCGACTTCATACGTTGCCGCGCCCGCACCCAACTTACCTTCGCGCACTTGCAAATCGCCCATCGCGACCAATGTTTCGCCGTATAACTGCTTTTCACCCAGTGCATCGAAAATCTCGGCGGCACTGCGGTATGCATTATGCGCTTGTTCATTGTCGTTCAAGCCACGATATACCAACCCGAGATTCCCCAACACTTTGGCGACGCGAATTTGATCATCCATGCCTTGAAAGACCACCAAGGCTTCTTGCAGCAAATCCAGCGCACGTTGATTTTCACCCAACAGACGATGGATCAAGCCAATATTGACGTTCATTTCGGCTGCCATATCCGCATGACCTTCTGCTTCGTACTGGTCACGGGCTTGCTCGAACAACCGCTTGGCGGCTTCGTATTCTTTTTGCTGAAACAACTTCAGCCCTTGATCCTGCATTTCTTTGGCGTTTGCCATAGCGTGACTCCTTGTTTGTATTACATCGTGATGTTGAGAATGCTTTCGCCCATGCTGCGCAATCTTTCAACAGGCATTCCCGAAAGCATCATCGCCAGTTCGATAAAGCCAGCATTGAGCGGGTTCGATGCGAACACGCGCAGCGATTCGGGCAGTTCAGAAAACAACTTCCATCGTTCGCGCATCGCCAGCAAATCGCCCAGGTGGCTGCTGTTTTCCATAAAGTAGGTCATATTCTTACGCACGCCAGAAGCCAGCACCGCGAGTTCATGCATGGGCAGTGTATATTCGCCCAGTTCATAACCTTCGATGATGTTGGCGGCAATGCCAGTTTCGGCGGCAAGGATATCGATGCTGATGCCGCGTTCTTCACGTGCGGCCCGCAGCAGCACCCCAATCATGCGGTCGCGCAGCGCCATATACTCGGTTTGCGCGCGTGTAAAATCGTCACGCGTGGCTTCTAACGTGTTTTGTCCCCAGAAATGACTGACCGGGACTTCCAGATAATATGCCAGCAGTTCAAGCTGAGGCAGTGTTGGCACATCGTCGCCAAATTCCCAGCTTTCAATTTGCTCTGGTGTCAAATGCAACCGATGTGCACAGTCTTCCAGTGAACGCCCTGCCGCTACACGCGCGTCACACAAGAGCACGCCAATCATTTTGGCGCGCAAACGCAGCGACTCACCCGGTTCGATAACCACCGGCGCAGGCGTTTCGGCTTTTGAAGGCGCAGTATTCCGTTTCAACCGCGCGCCTACATCTCTCAATTCGTCCATCACGTCCTCCGCCGCTTGTAAAATCGGTTCAGTCTGCTCCGTTTCGGGCAATCATGTGACATACTCCCCACGCCTAAAGGCGGGGGCTTCTACCCTCAGCGCGACTGCGAAGGCGAACCTTCGTCTTATCGTCGCTCCGGTAGCACAGCGATGCCCCGCTGTGTTTGACGTTAACTACGGTATTGCAATATTACGGTATTGTGATCGAGGTCGGATTTTTACGTCTCGTACCTCGCACATCAACCTCCCCCTATTATACGCTATTTCAGCAGAAAAAACACAAGAACGACGCCTTATATCCCCCTGCCTGAAGGCAGGGGTTTTACGGCGCTTTTCAGATAAACAATACAAGCGCTTTTACGCCATTAATCGGTACAATACAATTATTGTCAATCGAAAGTGCTTTTTTAGTCATAAACCTTTGTATCGGAACCCGCTGATGAGTACGATGACTAACGACCCCACTGTGGCTTTAGAACGACTTCAAACTGCCTATGACGCCAGTCTTCGTTTAGGTGGCTTACTGGATGTAGAAGGCGTAGCACGCGAACTCGCGTCTTTCGCTGCTAACCTTTCTGGCGTCCCGGCTATGATTTTGCGCATCGATGCCGAAGCGGAGCGGTTAGTCGCGGCGGCGTGTACCATCGATGTGCCGGAATTATCGAGACTGCGACTCTCGCTGGCAGAAATTCCCGTCATCACCGATTGGAATGCGGGCGAACCCTGTCTGCTCGCATCCAGCGAACATCTGCCTGAAACACCGCTCGGCATGATCATCGCCAAACTCAACGTTTCGGCTATCTTTTCAATTCCTCTCGTTGTCAAAGCGACACGCACCCTCGTCGGTGTGATTATCCTGGCGACGGATACAACCGCGCACGGCAGTAAACTGTTGTCGATGGTGGATATTGCAGCGGGCGCGCTGCGGAATGCACTCACACACAATCGCACGGTCGATCAATTGGCGGCAAAGACGCACGAACTCGCGCTGACCCGACGCGTTGACCGCGAATTGAATGACACGATGAAACAGCGTCATGTCTTTGAAATCGCGCTCGATTGGGCGATGCGCGTGTCACTGGCACAAGCCGCGTCGCTGGCGCTTTACGATCAAAGCGCCGATGAACTGCGTTATGCGATGGACATAGGTTACGAACGTGCGCCGGAACAAATCGCCCTGCTGCAAAAGACAATGGGCGGCGGTATCGCTCAGCGCGTCGCCCGTTCTGGGCATACCGAAGTCATCCCTGATGTTTCGGTCGATAGCGATTATCTTGAACTTAGCACCATCATCAAATCGCATATTTCTGTGCCGGTCATGCGCGAAGACCGCGTCATCGCTGTAATCAGCGTCGAAAGCAAACGGCTCAATGCCTTTACCGATGAGCATATCGATTTCGTTGAAAAATTGGCGACTCGCGCGGGTGTCGCCATTGATAATGCGCGTTTGTACGCCGAAGCCGTCCGCGAACGCGAAAAATATGCCCTGATCCTGGGCGCGACAGCGGACGTTATACTGGCGATCGGTCATGATGACCGCGTGATTCAGATTAACGCGGCGGCTGTAGCAGCGCTGCATTTATATGCCGACCGCGATTATGTCGGGCAGCCCATCTCCGAAATGCTGGAAAATTCAGCCTTGTACGAAGCGTTTCGGGGTATCAAAGCGCTGGAACATTCAACCATTGAAGAAGTCACACTTTCCGACGGTCGCACCTATCACGGCAGCTTTACACCACACGCTCAAATTGGCTGGATCATCGTGCTGCACGACATCACAGACTTCAAGCAGACCGATCAGCTCAAAAGTGAACTTGTCGCTACCGTATCACATGACTTGCGCCAGCCGCTGATGGTGATGAACGGCTACGTTGATTTGCTGCTGATCCATAAATCGGTGGATGAACGTGGCGAACGTTATGTTAAACACCTGATGCGCTCAATCCAAAACATGCGTCATTTGATCGAGGACTTACTCGATCTCGCCAAGATCGAAAGCGGGATGCAGCTTCAAATCGAAACGTTGAACATCAGGACAATCCTGGAGGAGTGTATCGACAATGCACGCCCGATCGCGGAGTCCAAGATGATGACCCTCGTGAACGACATTGCCGATACCTTACCGACGATTGCAGGCGACCAAATGCGCCTGGTACAACTTTTCAGCAATTTAGTCAATAACGCTATCAAGTACACGCCGCCCGAAGGTACAGTGCGAGTATGGGCGGAACAGAGCGAAAATTCGCTGCGTGTCGCCGTGCAAGACAACGGCATGGGCATCAGTCCACAAGACCAGGCGCGGATTTTTGACCGCTTTTATCGTGTACGCAATGTCGAAAACGAAAGTATTGAAGGGACGGGTTTAGGCTTGGCGATTGTCAAGCGCTTGATCGACGCGCACAAAGGACAAATAGGCTTGGAAAGCCGACTCGGTCAAGGTTCAAGCTTCTTTGTGACTCTGCCGCTAACCACTCCATAAAAACAGACAACTAAAAAGGCGACCCGGTCGGGTCGCCTTCACGCTAAAACTTTGTCGTGATTTATGCTTCGTTGGTCGGCGTCGAGGTTGTGCTTTCGACCACCGCTGGCTGCGGAATTGTCATTTCGGGATTTTCTTCGTCATCGTCGTGCGGTACGCCATCCTTAAGATGATGAATTTGGTACGGTACAGTCGTGACGACGACACGTTCCATGCGACTTAACACGAGCGTAAACAAAAGCGCACTGTTTTGATGAAGCGCTTGTTCCCAATACGTATCCATCGCCAAGTGACCGATCACAATATGAATGAACGTTTCCGGGTGATCTTCACGGACTTTGTCCAGGTATTCTGCCAACGGTTCGGCAAGTTGGCGGAATGGCGACTCTACGATCACGAGTTCACCTTGATTACCAAAACGCTTCACCCATTTTTGGCGCACTTTTTCGGCTTTTTCAGGGTTGGTGCCAATATGTAGCGCTTTCCAATCATGTCGCAGCGATTTGGCAAAATTCACCATGCGCACCGTTTCAGCATGGACATCATCGATCAACACCAGCGTTTGCACATTGCGCGGTTCGGCGTCGAGCGGCGTCACGCTTTGCATACTCAGCGAACGCGCGACTTCCTTATAATGGCGATGAATACGGAAGAAAATCATCACCAAAATTGGGATTAACACAACGACGAGCCACGCACCGTCAGCAAATTTTGTCACCGCAAATACCAGCATGACGATGAATGTACAAACTGCACCGACCGCACTCACCGCGATGTGTAAACGCCAGTTTTTGTCATACTCAAGGTCGGTTTCTAAGCCTTTTTGGATTTCACCCGGCTTGAGTTTTCCCACTCTCCGTGTACGAACGACCATGCCCGTTTGCGAGATGGTGAAACTAAGAAATACACCAATCGCGTATAACGGGATCAACGCTGACGTGCGTGCATCAGCGATGATGACAAGCAGTGATGCGAACACCGCCAGCACGACGATACCCCATGAGAAGACTAATCGCCCTCCACGATACGTCAACTGGCGTGGCAAGAAACCGTCACCAGCGTGCAGCGCCGCCAAACGTGGAAAGTCTGCATAACCGGTGTTCGCCGCCATCAGCAAGATCAATGCAGTACTAGCGAGTACCAAAAAGTAGAAAATCGTGCCATCACCATAGACCGCGCGCCCCATTTGCGAAATGATGGTTTCGTTGTGGCTTGGCACAGCGTGAATTTGATTGGCGATGAACGTGATTCCCAAGAACAACGTGATCAAGATACCACTCATCCACGTCAGCGTGATCGCAGCGTTCTTACTGCGTGGCTCTTTGAAAGCGGTAATTCCGTTGCTGATTGCTTCGATACCCGTCAGCGCCGTACACCCCGATGAAAAGGCACGCAGGACCAAAAACAGTCCTAAAACTTGTACCCCTTCGGTTGCGCTCTGATGCAGCGCTTCTACGTCGGCGAGCGTCGGCAAGCTCCCCGTGAAATAGCGTATAAAACCAACGCCAAGAGTCAGGAACATCATAACGAGAAAGAAGTACGTCGGGATGGCGAACAGCCGCCCGCTTTCCTTGACACCGCGTAAGTTGACGACGGTCATAAACACGATCACCGCGACTGCGATGATAACTCGGTACGGGAGCAGATCAGGAAACGCCGACGTAATCTGCGCGACGCCCGACGAGATCGAGACGGCGACCGTCAAGATGTAGTCGGTCAGTAGCGCCGCGCCTGCGATTTGTGCGGGGACTTCACCGAGATTGTCACGCGCAACAATGTATGCACCACCACCGTTGGGGTATGCATGAATCGTTTGACGGTACGAGATCGTCACGATTACCAGCAAGATCGCAATCGCAAACGCGATCGGGATAGACAAGCCTAAGATCGTGCCGCCCGTTGCCCAGATCAATCCACCGCCTGCGACCGCCATCGACAGGATGAGCAGAATTTCTTCGGTTGCATAAGCGGTGGACGACAGCGCATCGGAGGCAAATACAGCTAAGCCCACTGGTTTACTGAGCGCTTGGTGCGATAGATCACTGGTATTCAAACGTTTGCCAAATAGGAGTCGTTTTACATTGATAGCCATGGGTTTTTGCTCCCCCTCACGGGAGTCTCTCATCAAAGCGGCAAACGAATTCAGGATAATGCCGCAGTTTACGCGCTCGTTTGGGCGTGTTACTCAAGAATTAAAGTCAGTTTATTGGGTTCTTTTATCGTCATGGAGGTCTGTGATGAGGAGTTTCGCGTATAGAGCCGTGTATTCCATCGTGCGCTGCACGACGATTATAGTTGCATTGCAAAAAAC
Organism: Aggregatilineales bacterium; assembly: GCA_038207205.1. Taxonomy (GTDB): domain Bacteria; phylum Chloroflexota; class Anaerolineae; order Aggregatilineales; family Phototrophicaceae; genus Flexifilum. The sequence goes on along the minus strand of JBBRAA010000005.1, from coordinate 33,249 downwards.
AGGACGGAAAATTCCGTCCAGACAAAATCATGATAGGTTTCAAGCTCAATATTGCACAACCGGAAACATTATATCAAGAATACGTCAGGATGGGTGTGTCAATGTGACTCACCCCTAAGGATTAGGGGGCGACCCGTTGACGACCATCAACGCGCGCGCTATGCTCAATCGAATCTCATTTCAATTATTCTTTCTTGGAACATGCTTTCGTGACTTCTTTTTTTCGCTCCCAAATCGACCCACACAGCGACGATTTTCGCGCCAACTATGCGCACAATACGCAATTGATCCACACGTTACACGAACGTCAGGCGAAAGTCCGTGCGGGCGGCAGTGAACGCGCTGTCAAGAAACATCGCGACGCGGGCAAATTACTCCCGCGTGAGCGTGTCGAATTATTGCTGGATCACGGCGCGCCGTTTCTCGAACTGAGTTCGTTGGCAGCCTGGGGCATGTACAACGACGAATCACCCGGCGCGGGGTCGGTCAACGGCATCGGACAAATTAATGGCGTCGATTGTATGATTTTCGCCAACGAAGCGACCGTCAAAGGTGGCACATCGTACCCGATCACCGTGCAAAAAAGTTTGCGCGCGCAAGAAATTGCGGCGGTCAATCGACTCCCCTGCTTGTATTTAGTCGAATCGGGTGGCGCAAATTTACCTCATCAAGCCGAGCTTTTTGTCGAAGGCGGGCGCGGCTTCGCTAATCAAGCGCGCATGAGCGCGGCGGGGATTCCGCAAATTTCGCTGGTGTTTGGTAACAGCACAGCAGGTGGCGCGTATATTCCCGGACTCAGCGATTACTCCGTCTTTGTACGTGGACAAGCACTGGCATTTCTCGGCGGACCGCCGCTCGTCAAGATGGCGACGGGTGAAGAAGTCGATGAGCAATCGCTCGGCGGTGCAGAAATGCACGCGCGTACCAGTGGGTTGGTCGATTACCTGGCAGAAAATGACGCCGACGCTCTGCGGATCGGACGCGCGATCGTCGGGCAATTGAACTGGCAAAAAATCATCCGCGCCGACCGCCGCACACCCGAACCACCACAGCATGATCCCGACGAACTTTTGGGAATCGTCCCGGTCGATACGATTCGCAATCCGCTCGATATGCGCGAAATTCTCGCCCGCATCGTCGATGGGTCACGCTGGATGGAATTTAAGCCTGATTACGGATCAACGCTGGTGTGTGTTCACGCACACATCGACGGGTTTCCGGTTGGCGTGCTGGCAAACAATGGTGTGCTTTTCCCCGACAGCGCCAATAAAGCGGCGCAGTTCATTCAATTGTGCAATCACGCTCGCGTCCCATTGATCTATCTGCAAAATATCACCGGCTTCATGGTCGGGCGCGCTTATGAAGAAGCCGGAATCATCAAACACGGCTCGAAAATGATCAACGCCGTCGCTAACAGCAGTGTGCCGCAGTTCACCGTCTTGGTCGGCGGTTCGTATGGCGCGGGCAATTATGCGATGTGCGGGCGCGCGTATGATCCGCGCTTGCTGCTGACATGGTCGAGCAGCCGAATCGCTGTCATGGGCGCGGAGCAAGCGGCAGGCGTACTGGCGATCATCACCGAAGAAGCCGCGCGCAAACGCGGAGAAGCACCGGACAAAGATCAAATCGAGTTTTTGCGTGCGATGACGATTCAAAAATTTCAGGAAGAAAGCGATCCGTATTACGCGACCGCGCGCTTGTGGGACGACGGCATCATCGACCCGCGCGATACACGCATGGCGTTGAGCGTCGGCTTATCGATGAGCTATAACCGTGATTGGGTGAGCGAAGGCGCGCCGAAGTATGGTAATTTTAGGATGTAAATCGCGTTGGGAGCAGTATCATGCACTTCAAATTACACGAACGCATCACGGTTGATAAGCGTATTATGATCGGTAAGCCTGTTATCAAGAGGACATGCATCACCGTTGAGTCGATTTTGCGGAAATTGGCGGCGGGCTAATTGATCTTTGATGCCCATCCAAATCTGAAGCTTGAGGATATTTTGGCGTCATTTGATTATGCTGCCGACACGCGCGCTAACGAAGACATTGAATTGAGCTTGCCGGATGCCCAAGTTGCTGATCGATGAAGGCTGTGACGCCATTATTGTACGAACGCTAGCATTCGATGCTGCAAAAAGTGATGACGAATGACTCTTTTTCAATATCACCCCGACATCCTCACCAAATATCCGACCATCATCGGCGGCGTCATCATCGCGCGCGCCATGACCAACCGTCCATCGCCGCCCGATTTGCTCGAAATATACCGCGCTGAACAACAAGCTGTGATCGCCAAAATCGGTGAGACTCCGCTCAGCCAACTGCCGTCTTTAGCCGCGTGGCGCAGAGTTTTCCGCAGTTTCGGCGTTGATCCCACACAAGTACGCAGCGCCATCGAAGCGCTTCTGCGCCGCTTGACCAAACAAGGCGATATTCCCAGCATCAATTTATTGGTCGATCTGGGAAATTTGGTCAGCATTCGCTATGCGCTGCCAATTGCGATGGTCGATACGCGCCACGCGACCGGAGCGATCAGCGTACATTTTGCTGACGGCAGCGAACGCTTCACTAATTTGGGCGCAACCGAGATCGACCACCCCGAAACGGGCGAAGTCGTATTTTCCGATGATACAAAACTCGTATTCGCGCGGCGTTGGTGTTGGCGACAAAGCGATCAAAGCGCGGCGCGTGATGATACCAGCAACGCGATCATCACCATCGAAGGACATCACGACGGCGCACGCGCCGACGTAGAAAATGCAATCCGCGATCTCACCGCATTGATCGCTGCATACGCGGGCGGCGACCTGACACACGCAATTTTAGATAAAAATCACCCGTCCATTTGAGTCGGCAAGTCCACCACTGACATCGTTTTGAAGTAGGTCTTTTTTGGAGAAAAATCATGGTTCTTGAAGCACAATCCGCGCGCACCAACGTTTATGCCAGTCCGTTTACCGCCGAACACGCGATGTTCCGTAAATCAGTGCGCGCGTTTATCGATAAAGAGATCACGCCGCATGTCGATGAATGGGAACACGCCAAACTCTGGGATGCGCACGGCGTCCTGAAAAAGATGGGCGATCTCGGTTTTCTCGGCTTGAGCTATTCCAGCGAGTTTGGCGGCGCAGAAGCCGATATTTGGTTCACGGTCGTACTTATGGAAGAACTCGGTCGCATCCCATGCGGCGGCGTCCCAATGGGTATCTCCGTTCATACCGATATGTGTTCGCCAGCACTGGCGAAATATGGCTCGGATGAACTTCGACACCAATATCTCGCGCCCGCGATTCGCGGTGAAATGGTCGGCGCCATTGGCGTCACCGAACCCAACGCCGGATCAGATGTCGCCAGTATTACGACGCGCGCTGATTCAGACGGCGATGACTATGTAATCAACGGCAGCAAAATGTATATTACCAACGGCGTACAAGCCGACTGGGTGTGTTTACTCGCCCGCACCGAACCGGGTACAGGTTACAAAGGCATGTCGCTAATCCTTGTGCCGACGAACACACCCGGATTCATCGTCGATAAAAAACTCAAGAAATTAGGCAATCACAGCAGCGATACCGCCGTGCTGACGTTCGAGAACTGCCGCGTACCAAAAACCAACTTGATCGGCGTCGAAGGCATGGGTTTTTACATGCAAATGGAGCAGTTTCAGCGCGAACGCTTGGTCGCGGCGCTGCTCGGCGTCGTCGGCATGGAGCAGGCGGTTCGCAAAACAATCCAGTACTGTCAGGAGCGCGTGACATTCGGCAAACCGTTGATCGCCAACCAGTGGATTCAGTTCAAACTCGCGGAACTTCTCACCGAGATCGAAGCGCTGCGTCATTTAAGTTATCACACGGCGGCACTGCTCGAACAAGACGAGACCTCGCTCGAAGTCACCAAACTGGCATCGATGTGCAAGCTCAAAGTCGGGCGCTTAATGCGTGAAGTCGCGGATACCTGTTTGCAGTTCTATGGCGGCATGGGCTACATGGAAGAAACGCCGATCTCACGTTATTTCCGCGATGCACGCCTGACCAGCATCGGCGGCGGCGCGGATGAAGTCATGTTGGGCATCATCGCCAAACTCGAAAACTTTAATCCGCGATAAAGAAAATGTTCAAGGCAAAGTCGCAACGTGCAAAAATCCGCAAAGGATTATTTCTCATTGCGACTTTCTTTTATTTCTTTGCGACTTCGCGTTAAAAAGGCTTATTTATGACCTTGAGAATTGGTTCTGCGCAAGGATTTTATGGCGATGATGTGACCCGCGCCCTGCCGATGATCGAAGGCGGTCATGTCGATATTGTGTGCTTTGAAGCGTTGAGTGAACTTACGCTGGCGATTTTACGCAAAGACATGCTGGCGAACCCGACGCGCGGCTACACGTTCGATTTGAACATCATCGCCAGGCAGATTTTGCCAACAGCGTTCGCGCGCAAAATTCCGTTGATCAGCAACGGCGGCGGGCTAAATCCGCTCGGCGCGGCAGAGATGATCCGCGAGGCGGCGGTGAAACTTGGGCTGCACGGCTTGAAGATCGCTGCCGTCACAGGCGATGATATTCTGGCGTCATTGAGTGATTTACAAGCGGCAGGCGAACGATTTGTCAACATGGATACAGGCGAAACGCTTGCAGACGCCGATAATCAGAATTTTGTCACCGCCAATGTCTATCTGGGTGCCGCGCCGATTGTCGAGGCGCTCAAAAATGGCGCGGACATCATCATCACTGGGCGCGCTGCCGACCCATGCTTGTATGTCGCGCCGATGACCGCGCATTACGGTTGGGCATGGGATGACTGGGATCAGCTCGCGTCGGGGATCGTGGCCGGACATTTACTCGAATGTACCGGGCAGGTCGTCGGTGGCAACAGCCTCGCCTTGATCGACAACATCGACCCACGCGAACTCGCACATCTCGGCTATCCCATCGCACATATCGATGCAGACGGCTCGTTTGTGCTGACTAAAACGCCTGATACACCCGGTGTTGTCACGCTGGAAACCGTCAAAGAACAACTTTTATATGAAGTCCATGATCCGACACAGTATTTGACGCCCGATGTTTCTGTAAATTTCACCACACTGATAGTGGATCAAGACGGATTAAATCGTGTGCGTGTGAGCGGTGTCACCGGACACCCACGACCGGACATGCTCAAAGTCAGCATGGGGCGGATGGAAGGCTATATGCGTGAACTGATTTTCACACTCGGTTATCCGCATGTTTGGGGCAAACTGGCGCAGTTGAAAGCGATGATCAACGAGTCATGGCGCGACTTACCGATCAATCGCGTTGAATATCAACTGTTGGGCATCGACAGTTTATTCGGCGGCATCGCCAAAGCCATCGATGATCCGCTTGAACTTGTCGTGCGTGTCATGTTCACAGCCGATCATGCCGAAACGCTCAAAACCGCTGTACGAAAAGTGATGGCGAACGGGCTGAGCTGCCCACCCGGTATGAGCGTGAGCGGTACGACCGTCGGCGGCGAGCCGCGCGTGATTTTAGGCTTGTGGTCGTCGTTGATCGCACGTGACAAAATTGATCCGCATATTACGTACTTGGAGGTCTAGCCATGCGCCGATTGTATGATCTCGCTTACGGGCGTTCGGGTGACAAAGGCAACATCGCCAATGTCAGCGTGATCGCGCGCACGCCCCAAGCCTATCAAGACATCAAAGCCAAGCTGACCGCCGACCGCGTCAAGGCATTTTATGGCGATCTCGTCAAAGGCGACGTGATCCGCTACGAACTCGACAATATCGAAGCGCTCAATTTCGTCATGCACGGTGCGCTCGATGGCGGCGCAACGCGCTCGTTACGGATTGATCCGTTGGGCAAGTCATTAGCCGGAATTTTGCTCTACATGGAGTGGGATGAATGAGCGATTTTCAAACCTTACGCGTCGAAATCGCGCCGCCGTTTGCGCAGATTACGCTCAATCGACCGAGTACGCGCAATGCCATGAACTTTGAGATGGTCGATGAACTGTACGCGCTGTTCGTCGGCATGAAAGAACGCGCCGATATTCGCGCGGTCGTCATCGGCGGCGCGAACGGACATTTTTGTTCTGGCGGCGATATTGGCGATTTGGCGCAAGCCGCAAGCATGACGCCCGACGAACAAAACGCCGTCACGACACGGCTCGATTCGATGCTGCGCGCCGTCAATACCGCGCCACAAATCGTTATTGCCCGGCTCGAAGGCGCGGTCTTGGGCGGCGGATTCGGCTTGGCGTGCGTCAGCGATATTGCCGTCAGCGCCGATAACGCCTCATTTGGCTTGCCCGAAGTCCGTTTAGGGCTTGCGCCCGCCTTGATCGCGCCGTTCGTCATCCAGCGCATTGGCATCACCCAAGCGCGCCGCTTGATGCTCACAGGTGAACGATTCAACGGACACAAAGCGCTCGCTTACGGCTTGATCCACGAAGTCGTTGCGCACGCCGATTTAGCCATACGTATTGAGTCGCTGTTAAACGAAATTCGCCAGTGCGCGCCTAATGCGATCCGCGTGATCAAAAGCCTGATCCATGAGTCGGCAGCAAAATCACTCGATGAAACCGTCGCCTATCGCGCGCAACTGCTTAATACGATACGCGGAGGCGATGAAGGACAAGAAGGCATGTCGGCATTTTTAGGCAAGCGCCCCGCGCGCTGGGTGGATGCACCGTGATCCGAAAAATCTTGATCGCCAATCGCGGCGAAATCGCCGTCCGCATCATGGAAACGTGTCAGCACATGGGCATTGTCACCGTCGCGGTGTATGCCGACGCCGACGAAAACGCATTACACGTGAAAACCGCCGACGAAGCCGTCCATATCGGCGCGAGTGCCGCCAGCGAAAGCTACCTGAACATCGCCAGGATCATCGCGGCGGCGCAGCGCACAGGCGCAGACGCGATCCATCCCGGCTACGGTTTCTTGTCCGAAAATCATCACTTCGCGCAAGCTGTCATCGACGCGGGCATGATCTGGATCGGACCCGCGCCTGCCACCATCGAAGCGATGGGCGATAAACGCCACGCCAAACTGCTGCTCAAAGATGTGCCACTCATACCGGGTTACAACGGCGATGATCAAACCGACGACGCCTTCATCACAGCGGCGGACGAGATCGGCTATCCGATCATGGTCAAAGCGGCGGCGGGCGGCGGCGGCAAAGGAATGCGCGCTGTGCATTTGCGCGATGACCTGCCTGAAGCATTATCAGCCGCGCGCCGCGAAGCGTCACAGGCATTCGGCGAGTCGACATTAATCTTAGAACGGCTGATCCAAAATCCGCGCCACATCGAAATCCAAATTTTTGGCGATACACACGGCAATATCATTTCGTTGGGCGAACGCGAATGCAGCATTCAACGCCGCCACCAAAAGATCATCGAAGAAGCGCCGTCGGTCGCCCTTGATGACGATTTGCGCCAGCGCATGAGCGCTGTCGCCGTCAATATTGGCAGGCAGTTGAACTACGTCAGCGCTGGAACGGTCGAATTCCTGCTTGACCAAGACAAAAACTTTTACTTTATGGAAATGAACACCCGTTTACAAGTCGAACATCGTGTGACCGAACTGATCACCTATTTTGGTGATTTTGTGCGTAAACAAATTGAGATTGCACAAGGCGAATCAATGGCTATAGACACACTTCAAACACGTATTTCTAAGCGACGCAATCAAGACCAACACGCGATTGAAGTGCGTGTTTACGCTGAAAATTCTGCCAACGACTTTCTACCGACTACCGGACAAGTTCTCTATTGGAAAGACCGAGAATATCAGGATTTTCATTATCTTTTGGATCATGGCATTGTTCAAGGCGATCAAATCACGACCTTTTACGATCCGTTGCTGGCAAAGCTGATCGTTTATGGAGATACCAGAGACGATGCAATTCGTCATTTGACTGTCGTTTTAAATCAAACCAAACTGCTCGGAATACAACACAACATCGACTTTTTGCGCCGTGTCATCAACCATCCCGACTTTATCGCCGGAAACATCGACACCGGATTTATCGACCGTCATCCCGACCTCTTAGCTGATCCCGCCGAACCGCCGCAAATCGCCTTAATCGCGGCGGCAATCGCCAAAACAGGCGCTGCGAGCGGCTGGCGCAATAACCCATTTCGTCCGATGCGGCAGGTATTCACTTATAACGACACGAAATTCACAGTTGAACTGACAAAAGATGTAAGAATCTCACAAGCCTATCGCGTCAACATGAATGGAACGCATATGGACGTGCGCGCGTGGCGTATTGAAGATGGAGTGATGATGCTTTCGCTCGATGGTCATCGCCAAACCGTCACCGTCGTCGCAGGCAGCGATCAGGCGTGGTGGGTACACTGCCCCGCCGGGACGTTCAAGCTGACATGGATTGACCCGCTCGCAAGCGGTGCAACTCGCGAAACCCGTCCAGGGTCGCTGCGATCACCCATGCCGGGCACGATCATGAGTATTTCGGTGATAAATGGTCAGCGTGTTGCCAAAGGCGATATACTCCTTGTAATTGAGGCGATGAAAATGGAACATCGTATCAAAGCGCCTCACGATGGCATTGTCCAAGCAATGCGTTTGTCGGTCGGTCAGTATCTACAAGAGGGGATTCCCTTGCTCGAACTACAACCGACCCAGGATTCCGACCCGCACTAAATCCGCCCGCGCTGCTCCCGCTTGTGTCGCGGCGTTAACCCTCATCCCCGCACATAAGCCCGAAACGTGGAAGTTGTCTCCCTCTTTGCCGCCCGTGTGCGGTGTGACTGATATCCAACACTTGGAGGTAGAAGTTCATGAAGTTCACTCAGAAATTTGTCGTGGTTTTGGCGCTCACCGCACTGTTGATCGGGGCGTTTGGCGCAACTGCACAAGCAGGTAACGTACTGCGAGTCGGCATGAATGCACCCGTCGTCCTAGACCCGGCTCAGCACAGCAACGACCCCGAAACCGCGCTTAACCGCGCCATTTATGACTATCTGATCGAAGTCTTGCCTGATTCGACCATTGCGCCCAATGTGGCGACCGAATGGACGATTAGCGAAGATGGTCTGACCTATACATTTACGCTCGCGGAAGGGATTACTTTCCACGACGGGTCGGCATTGACCAGTGCGGATGTGGTTTACACCTTTAATCGTCTCAAAGAAGTGCAGTCACCCGCCATCAGTTTGCTCGGTGAGTACGAAGTCAGCGCGCCCGATGACAGCACGGTGATATTCACCTTGACAGCGGTCAATGCAGATTTCCTGTACGGCGTCGCGGCACGGCAAGCGCTGCTGGTGCGTGACGGCGAAGATCAGGTCAATGTGTTGGGCGAAGGCGATGCAACCTTCGAGAACTTCAACGGCACAGGTCCTTTCATCCTCACTGAATTCGATCCAGGTGCGCGTGCCGTATTCACGGCGAATGCGAATTACTGGCGCGGCGCGCCTGCGTTGGCGGGCTTGGAATTCGTGTTTATCGACGACAGCGTAGCGCAAGTCGATGCGTTCTTGAGCGGCGAACTCGATTTCATTTTCAAAGTGCCGATTGCCCAGACCGAACGTGTCGAATCGACCGATGGTGTCGGCGTGATCTCGGTCGCAACCAGCCAGCATCCCGTCATCCGTCTGCGCACCGACGAAGGCTTTGCGGGCGCGGATGTCCGCGTGCGCCAGGCGTTCAAGTATGCAACCGACCGCGCCGCACTGAACGACATTTTGCTGCAAGGACGCGGCACCGTTGGCAATAACGACCCGATTGCACCTGTGTTCTCGGCATTCTTCGATGACACCGTCGAAAACCAAACCTATGACCCGGCGCGCTCGTGCGAACTGCTCGAAGAAGCGGGTATCGGCACCTATGAAGGCACGTTGTTTACGCCGAACGCCTTTGAATATGCTGATCTTGCTGCCGTCTTACAGCAGCAGTGGGCAGAAGGCTGCATCAACGTGCAAATTCAGGTGACAGAAGAAGGACTGTACTACGATTTCGCCAACCCGGATAACTATTTCGAAGTCGAACTGGGAATTACCGGATGGGGCGACCGCCCGACGCCGCAGATTTTACTGCGTCAGGCGTATATCGAAGCAGGTATCGAAAGCGGATTCAACGAAAGCCGATTTGTCGACCCAGAACTCGAAGCGTTGGTCGCAGAAGCCAGCCAGACCACCGATGACGACGCCCGTGCGGCAATCTACGCGCAGATCAGCCAGATTTTCCTGGAGCGCGGACCCATCATCATCCCATATTTCGCCCCGTTGTTCGGCGGCATCAGCGATACCGTGCAAGGGCTGGAAATGGCGCCGTTTCCGGGCTTGACTGATTTCCGTTCCGTATCGATCGGCAGCTAATCACATAACGTAATCAAAGGCAAACGTGAGGGGTATGGTGCAAATCATGCCCCTGTCACTATGACTTCGACAACACAACCTAAGAATTCAACCCATGAAAAAAGAATACGCATATCTATGCTGCTAAATCAAGTGCTCGGCGTTGTACGCCAATTGATCCGCCGTCCGCAGTCATTAATCGGCTCGTTGATGGTAATTGTATTTATGCTGCTGGCAATTTTTGGATCGAGCCTAGCACCCCATCGTTTCGACGAGATCATACGCGGTGCGGCGCGACTTGCCCCATCAGCCGATTATCCATTGGGTACGGATACGCTCGGACGCGATGTATTCAGTCGCATTTTGTGGGGAGCGCGCGAAATTATTTTACTCCCCACGATAACGACCTTTTTGTCGGTCGCGTTCGGCAGCGCGATTGGCTTACTGATCGGTTATTACGGCGGTCTTCTTGATAATGTTGTCTCGCGCATTCTCGATAGCTTATTAGCAATCCCGGCGCTGGTGCTGGCGTTAGTCATGCTCGGCACGATTGGTCCATCGCCCGTCGGCATTATCATCGTCATCGTGTTGTTATATACCCCAATTGTCGCGCGAGTCGTTCGAAGTGCCGCGCTCAATGTGCGCTCCGCCGGTTATATCGAAGCGGCACGGTTGCGCGGCGAATCGACTTTATTTATTTTGTTTCGCGAAATTTTACCGAGCGTGCTGCCTGCTTTGATTGTCGAGGCGTCGCTGCGTTTCTCATATGCGATTTTTCTCACCGCGTCACTCGGATTTTTAGGTTTAGGCGTACAGCCACCATCGCCCGATTGGGGACGCATGGTCAACGAAGCGCGCGGGAGTTTCGCGCAAACGCCCTGGGCATTGTGGGCGCCTTCCGCGGCGATTGCGCTGTTAATTATCGGCGTCAATTTACTCTCGGATGGCTTACGGCGGATATTCCGCTACGAAGGCGGACTTGGATGACTCAGACCACGCCGATCATCGAAGCGCGCGCACTATCAATCGAGTACAAGTTCGGGCGCGGTTGGTTAAATGCGCTCCATGATGTCAACCTGACCATTTATCCCAATGAAATACATGGCTTGGTTGGCGAAAGCGGGAGTGGAAAATCGACACTCGCGTTAGCACTTATGCGGTATATGGCGGGCAATGCGCGGATTTCTGGCGGCACAATTGTATTTGATGGCGTCGATATCACGCGCACAACGCCCACCGAAATGCGCGCTATTTGGGGCAGTAAAATCGCGCTCGTACCTCAGGATGCGCTCGCCTCGCTCAATCCGTCATACACCATTGGCGAGCAGATCGCGGAGATCGGACGGCTGCATCTTAGCTTGGATGCGCGCACGGCGTGGGCGTGCGGCATCGATATGCTGCGGCGAGTCAAAATTGCCGATCCCGAAGCGGTCGCCGCGCGTTACCCCCATCAACTGAGCGGCGGTATGCAGCAGCGCGTCACGATTGCGATGGCGTTGACGACCAAGCCACGTCTGCTCATCCTCGACGAGCCGACCACTGCGCTCGATGTGACCACACAAGCCGTCATAGTCGATTTATTCCGCGAGTTGATCCGCGAAAACGACGCGGCGGCGCTGTATGTCTCGCACGATCTTGGCTTGATTGCCCAGTTATGCGACCGCGTCACCGTCTTATATGGGGGCGAAGTCATGGCATCGGCGTCGATTGAAAACGTGTTCAAACACCCAATTCATCCCTATACCATCAGTCTGCTCGCCAGCTTACCCCGCCCCGTCAATCCAACGCATGGCATGGAGACTCGCTTGCCGACGATTGAAGGCGTTGCGCCATCATTGGCAGATCGTCCGAAAGCGTGTGTGTTTGCGCCGCGCTGCCCCGCAGCTATAGCAATCTGTCACACCGAAAAACCGCCGCTTGAACAAATCAATGCCGAACGTACAGTGCGTTGTCATCGCTGGCGTGAGATCGCCGATTGCACACTCGTGATCGATACCGCGCCCAAGTTGATCGAGATGAGCGCGCCGCCCGAAGCGGGTATGGTCTTGGACGCGGATCATCTCGAAAAGACGTTTGGCGGCGAGTCGATGTTCGGACGCCTGACCAAGCGTAATGGTGTCCACGCCGTCGATGATGTCAGTGTCCATATCAACCGCCGTTCCACGCTCGGTCTGGTGGGGGAAAGTGGAAGCGGCAAAACCACACTTGCGCGCTTGATCGTTGGTTTGGAAGCGACCGACGACGGCAATCTGCACTTGCTCAACGCGCCGCTCAACGCGGCTGTCGATGCGCGTTCACGCGATGAACTACGTCAGATTCAAATGATTTTTCAGAATCCTAACGACGCCATGAACCCTTTTATGAGCGTCGGTGAAACACTCGCGCGCACGCTCAAACGTTTGAGTTCACAGCCGATGACCACCGCTCAAATTGACGCGCGCGTGGCGGAATTGCTGGAGTCGGTGCGCTTGCCGATGGACTATGCGGCGCGTTACCCAACGGAACTGAGCGGTGGCGAAAAACAACGTGTCGCTATCGCCCGCGCGTTTGCTACTACCCCCGCGCTCATCGTCGCGGATGAACCGACATCAGCGCTCGATGTATCCGTACAGTCGGTCATCCTAAACCTGCTCAAAGACTTACGCGGACAACACGGTACGTCGTATTTGTTCATCTCACATGACTTGAAAGCTGTCGCTTATCTTGCGGACTGGATCGCCGTCATGTATTTAGGTGAGATCGTCGAAGAAGGCACATCCGAGCACGTCTATACCATGCCATCGCATCCGTATACCGAAGCGCTGATTTCTGCAATCCCTGTTCCAGACCCAACCATTAAGAGCAAACAAATTCGCTTGCACGGCGACCCGCCGAGCGCACGCAATATCCCGACGGGCTGTCGTTTTCATACGCGCTGCCCGCGCAAAATTGGCGCAATCTGCGAGACTGATGTGCCCCCATACCGTGATGCAGGCGGAGAGCATTTTATCCGCTGTCATATCCCGGTCGAGGAACTCGCGCGCTTACAACAAGACTCACCCAACCCGATTTTGGACGCGCAAATATGATTCGTTTTCTGCTCCGTCGATTAGCCCTGTTGGCAATTACCCTGTTGATCACGTCGGCGGTCATTTTCGCCTTGACTCAACTGCTGCCTGGTGATGTCGCGCGCTTGATTTTGGGGCGCGAAGCCCGTCCAGAAGCCATTGCCGCACTGCGTGAGGATTTGGGACTGAATAATTCGGTGCCGCAGCAGTATATCGATTGGCTGACCGGGTTCGTCACAGGTGATTGGGGGCGTTCGTTTGTGAGTGGCAATCCACTTATTCGCCCACTCGTCATGGATCGGCTTGGTAATTCGCTGCGCTTGGCAGGCTTTACGCTGTTGATCAGCGTGCCGTTAAGCGTCTTTCTAGGCGTGATTTCTGGACTCAACGAGAATAAATTCGTCGATAACGCGATCAGTATTTTCACGCTGTCGGTCGTCGGTTTACCCGAATTTGTTACCGGCCTCGTGTTGATCAACGTATTTGCGTTGGGCTTAGGCTGGTTCCCCGCCAGCGCGACTGCACCCGCCGACGCCAGTTTAGGCGATTGGATACGTCAGTTGATTTTGCCCGCGATCACCGCGACCTTTGTATTGATGGCGTATATCGTTCGCATGACGCGCGCGGGCGTCATCGACGAACTGAAAAAGTCGTATGTCCGCACTGCGACGCTTAAAGGCTTGCCGCGCCGCACTGTCATTATCAAGCATGTACTGCGGAACGCTTTGCTGCCGACGATCACGGTCGTCGCGCTCTCGTTCGGCTGGTTGATCGGCGGCTTGATTGTCATCGAAAACGTATTCAGCTATCCCGGCTTGGGGCGCTTGATGACCAATGCCGTCGAGCGCAAAGATATTCCGTTGATGCAAGCGGTCGTCATGGTCGTCATCTTCTTCTTCGCCATCGCCAACCTGCTAGCGGATGTAGTATACGCGCTCTTGAATCCGCGCATCCGCTTAGATTAAAACAAAAAGCTCGACGCAAAGACGTAAGATAAAGTGATTAAACCGTTACGGATTGTCGGCGCACAAGTTTGGCACGCGGGCAAACGCGAATTACCACGCGAACTCAATGTTACAGATCGAGTCATTGCCGATCCTGACCCACGCGCTTTACGAATTGATTTAGAAGGCTATACGATTTTTCCCGGTTTGATCAATGGGCATGATCACCTAGACCTCAATCATTATCCGCGCACAAAGTTCAGAGACAAATACGACAATGCCCACCAATGGGGTGAAGATGTCAACGTACATTTGAACGAATCGCCATTCAAAGAACTGCGCGCTTACCCACACGAAGATCGATTGTTGATTGGTGGCTTAAAAAATTTACTGTGCGGTGCGCTCACCGTCTTTCATCATGACCCGCCTTACGCACCCTTGTTCAAAAAAAGTTTTCCTGTGCGCGTCATCAAAGAATATGGATGGGCGCACTCACTTCATTTCAATGCCGAAGCAAAGATCATTGAGTCGTACCGCAAAACGCCATCCAATTACCCGTGGTTCATTCATTTAGCAGAAGGCACGGATCATATTGCACAAACTGAATTTCAACAGCTTGTAAAAATCGGCTGTGTCAACGCCAATACGGTATTGATACATGGCGTCGGTTTAACCGCTAGCGACTTATACAACCATCACACCCGCAATATTCATATGGTCATTTGCCCAAGTACCAATCAATATCTATTGAGCAGGCTACCAATGGAGACAGCACTTGCTTTCCGTTCTCGGTTATTGATAGGTAGCGACTCAAGGTTGACCGCCGACGGTGATTTATTAGATGAAATTCGCCTTTATACAGCGATGATCGCCGAAACGATAAAAGATCATCGAGATACTGTGTATCCTTACGCATTGAGTTGTGTCACCAACCATTTTAGAAATTTTCAAACCTTTAGTAACTATTTCAGTGCCATTGGTCATTTAGATATCAATGCGGCAGCCGATTGGATCGTCCTCAAGCACGATTATGAACCATACAAGCCTGAACACTTGATCGATAATGCTCATCGTGCCGATCTCGCGCTCGTCGTGCGCGGCGGCATCCCCCAAATCGGTGATCCCGACCTGATGACAAAATTCCCACACGTCGAAACTGTTGAAGCGACGCTGGATGGCATTCCCAAATTAATCAATCTTCATCTCGCGCGGCAGATCGCGCGGTCGTCGCTCAAAGAAAAAGGGCTGGAATTCTTACAATCGCCATTCAAAAATCGCTGGTTCTAACCTTTAATACCGCCAGATGCTCAAGCATCGGACTGCCATCAAAAAAAGCGCACTGAATTCGCTCTTAACAGCCCCTTTAGCGGACTTACACGTTTTTTGCCGAGCCGCACGGCTTTAGCCTGCGGCGCAGACTCAAATATCAGTTGCGAAATCGCCTGAATTCTTTATACTTATGCTTCAGCACTCGGTACTCTCCTTAAATGGATATTCTGTTCGGACAATCGTATTTCATCCGCTTTGACCCCAAACTGTACGAAGCGATGCAGCCGTACCCGCCGCTTGGCACGCTCTACGCCGCCAGCTTGATGCGCGAACGCGGCTACAGCGTCGCCTTGTTCGACGCCATGCTCGCGGAAAATACTGACGTGTGGGCGGCGGCGCTCGATCAATACCGCCCAAAGTACGCGGTGCTGTTCGAGGATAATTTTAATTACCTGAGCAAGATGAGCTTGCTCCGTATGCGCGACGCCGCGTTCACGATGATCGATGCGGCGAAAGCGCGCGGCTGCATCGTCATTTGTGGCGGCGCGGACGAGACCGATCACGCCGAAGCGTATCTACAACGCGGCGCAGATTATGTGCTGACAGGTGAAGGCGATCACACGCTGGTCGAACTCATCGAGCATCTCGAAGGCAAATCGTCGCTCGCATTGGATGAGATTAAAAGCCTGGCATATCGTGACCAAACCGGGCAAGTCGTCAAAACCTATCCCCGTCCGGTTATCGCCCAACTCGATTCAATTCCGTTTCCAGCGTGGGATTTGGTAGATCGTGACGCGTACAGCGCGATTTGGCGCGAACATCACGGTTATTACTCGATGAATCTGGTCACGACGCGCGGTTGTCCGTTTCATTGCAACTGGTGCGCCAAGCCGATTTGGGGTCAGCGTTACAACGTCCGGTCGGCGGCGAACGTTGTCGAAGAAATGGCGTGGCTCAAAGAACGCTTCAACCCCGATCACATCTGGTTCATGGATGACATCATGGGTATCCAAGACCGTTGGATCGAAGCGTTTGCCGATGAACTCGACGCACGCAATCTGCGTATTCCGTTCAAGAGCCTCAACCGCGTCGATCTGTTGCTGCGTGGCAAGACGATTCCGGCATTGGCGCGCGCCGGCGCACAGATCGTATGGGTCGGCGCGGAAAGCGGATCGCAAAAAGTCCTCGATGCGATGGAAAAAGGCACGCAAGTCGCGCAAATTTACGAGGCGACACG
Source organism: Aggregatilineales bacterium (assembly GCA_038207205.1). Taxonomy (GTDB): domain Bacteria; phylum Chloroflexota; class Anaerolineae; order Aggregatilineales; family Phototrophicaceae; genus Flexifilum. The sequence goes on along the minus strand of JBBRAA010000005.1, from coordinate 16,443 downwards.
CCAACTGCACGCACACGGCGTCAAAGTCGCATTCTTTTTGCAGTTTGGGTATCCGGGCGAAACACGCGAAGACATCGAACTTACGATCAAAATGGTGCGCGACCTGATGCCCGACGACATTGGGATCAGCGTCAGTTATCCGTTACCCGGCACAAGTTTTTATGAGAATGTCAAACATGAACTGGGTGATCGCGTCAACTGGATCGATAGTGAAGATTTAGCGATGCTGTATCGTGGATCATTTCGCACCGAGTTTTACCGTCATTTGCACACTGTAATCCACAAAGAATATCGCTCGCGCAAAACATGGCGTGAACTACCCGCACTGCTCAAAAACCCAACGCGGCTGCGTCCCGACCACATCAAGCGGCTGGCGGCGATGATTTATCATCAAGTCACACTACCGGGCGCACGCGCTAAACTCGATGAATTGGCGCTGCTGCCACACCAACCCACCCGCTTGCCCAACGTCGTGCTAAAATAGGCGCACTATTTTCGTTTGGAGGAGAATCATGGCGTCGTGGGTCCAATACAAAAACGCGGAAAATATCACCGAGATTTTTAATCTCGATAATGCCACGCGCTTTCGGCATGTCGAAGAAGGCGATTCGACGTTCATTGAAATTCACGCGGCGGGGTCGGTGCATACTGTGATGTGGATAACCGATAAGGATGCGTTTCATAAAGTCTTAGAATTTGTTAAACAATCGACTGGTTTCACGCTCGAATAGGCGAGGCGCACTGATAATCGACTCATGGACATTCTGCTTACTCACGGCTATTTTCTTTACCAGGACGCACACGAACAGAAAGTCATGAAGCCCTATCCTCCATTGGGGATATTGTGCTTGTCGTCCTATTTGAAGTCGAAGGGCTACAGCGTCGGCATCTTCGATTCGACGTTTGCCAGTCTTGATGAATTTACCCGGCACGTCACGCGCGAGCATCCATCGGTCGTCGGCATTTATACCAACCTGATGACCAAATTTAATGTGCTGAAAATGATCGCTATCGCCCGACAAAGCGGTGCGAAAGTCGTGCTGGGCGGTCCCGAACCGCCGTATTACGCGCGTGAATATCTAACGCGCGGCGCAGATGTGATTGTCAGCGGTGAAGGCGAATTGACGCTCGAAGCCGTCGTCGCACACTTGATCAAGCACGGTATGAGCGGCTTGCACAGCATCCAAGGCATCGCCTTTCTTGATGACGACGGACGCGTTGTCGAAACCGCGCCACGCGCCATGATTCCCGATTTAAGCGCGTACCCGTGGGCAGACCGTGACGCCATTGATATCCCAGAATATATGCGCGTGTGGAAAGACCATCACGGCAGCAGTTCGGTCAGCGTGATTCAGGCGCGCGGCTGTCCGTATACATGCAAATGGTGCAGCCATTCGGTCTACGGCAACACGCACCGCCGCCGCACGCCCAATGATGCCGCCGACGAATTGTTGTGGATCAAAGAACGCTACAACCCGGATTTGATCTGGTACGCCGACGACGTATTCGCCATCAACCGCCGTTGGTTCTTTGAATACGCCGGCGCGCTCAAAAAACGCGGCGTCCGAATTCCGTTCGAGTGTATTTCGCGCGCTGACCGTCTAAATGACGATGTCGTGAGCAAACTGGCAGAAATGGGGTGTTTCCGCTTGTGGAATGGTTCTGAGAGTGGTTCGCAGCGCATTCTGGATGCCATGCAGCGCAAAACCGACGCCAAAGATGTGCAGGAAAAAACGCACTTACTGCAAAAATACGGCATCGAAACCGGCATGTTCATCATGCTCGGCTACGACGGCGAAGACATGAGCGATCTCGATGAAACCGTCGCCCACATCAAACGCAGCAACCCCGATCTGTTCTTGACGACGGTTGCGTATCCGATCAAAGGCACGCCGTATTACAACGAGGTCGAAAATCGCATCCTGACCGATAAAAGCTGGGATCAACGCACCGACCGCGATTTGACCGTTGCGGGGCGTTACTCCAAACGTTTTTACAGCTTCGCTACGCGCTGGATGGTCAACGAAGTCGCGCTCAACCGCGCCCATCTTAAAGGTGACGTACCGCTTAAACGCAAGCTCAAATTAGCAGCGAATGCTAAGATCGGGCGCATCGGGATGCTGCTCACGCAGCGTGGACGCGAACAAGCGACCGAGACGCTTCGTCCGCAAAATGCGTTGAGTAATTAGCGACTGGCAATTTGCCTTTAGTGGTTTGCTAAAGGCTAATCGCTTTCTTTCATGGCATTTGACGCGCTCGCCCCCACCTACGATACCGACTTCACCGCGTCGCCCATCGCACAGCATTTACGTGCGCGTGTTCACAGTCGTTTAGCCCGATATATCAAGACGGGCGACCGCGTGCTTGAACTTGGCTGTGGCACAGGCGAAGATGCGCTTGTATTAGCGCAGCGTGGCGTCCATGTCGTCGCCACCGACGCCAGCGCGGGCATGTTAGATGCCGCCCGCGCCAAAACCGCGCATGAACCGAACATCGTCCTTGCACAACTTGACCTCAATGCCTTAACCGCAGAGAACGCGAAGAACGCAGAGTATTTTCAGGATTCTTCCTCTGCACCCGCTGCGTCCTCTGCGGCTCAAAAATCTTTTTCGAGCGCGTTCTCCAATTTCGGCGTCATCAACTGCGTTTCAGACCGCGCGGCGTTAGCGCGTTGGCTGGCGGATCGCGTCCGTCCCGATAGCACGGTCGCGTTCGGGGTCATGGCGCGTTACTGTTTGTGGGAGATCGGCTGGCATCTCGCGCACGCTGATTTGAAGATCGCGTTTCGGCGCGTCGGCGGCGTCAGCCAATTCACGATTGACGATCAGCCGCCAATGACGATTTTTTACCCAACCGTGCACCAGATCACCCGCGAATTCGCGCCCTATTTTCGTCGCGTCCATCTCGAACCGCTCGGCTTGCTGCTCCCACCGAGCGCGTTATATCCCATCGTCGAAAAACGCCCGCGCCTTTTGCGTCGTTTAACAGCATGGGATGATCGCCTGTTGCACGCGATGCTTTCGCAATTTGCAGATCATTATTGGATCGAATTCGAGCGACTGCCGTGAACTCACTGCGTCGCAATACAGGTTTGCTGCTGGTATCCAACATTGGCAGCGCAGTCTTGTCGTTCGTCTTCTCCGCGCTGATCGGGCGGGCGTTTGGCGATGAAGGCTTGGGTATTTACGCCGTGTGTATGGCATGGATTTATCCGCTCAGTTTGCTCGTCGAATTCGGCATCGGCACGTTGATGACACGCGATCTCGCGCAAAATCCATCACTCATCGTCCCGATGTTACGCAGTGCTATCATTGCCCGCTTGATTTTTGGCACAGCGGCGTTTGCATTTATATTGGTCGCCGCTCCGGTTCTCACCGACGATCCGCGCGTTGTCATCGGGCTGCATATCAGCGCGCCCATGGTCTTGATTTTGCCATTGTTCAGCACATTTACGGCAGTATTGCGTGCTCGCGATCTCATGCTGCCGATCCCGTTTCTCAATATCGGCATGATCGCCGCGCAAGTCATCATGACCATGCTTGCGCTTGTCAACGGTGGTGGATTTGTCGGCGTGCTGGTCGCCAACGTCGTCTCGTCGGCGCTGCAACTGGTCGGTGCATATTGGGTATATCGCCATTATTTCACGCAAAGTTCCGTCCACAATGCGTATCCCTGGGTCATGCTCATCCGTCGATCGTGGCATTTCGCTCTGGCGGCGTTGTTCGCAGCGCTTCAACTGCGATTAAGCACCATTTTGCTCGAATCGTTATCCACCACACGCGATGTCGGTCTGTTTTACGCCGCGAGCCGCTTTGTCGAAGCCGCCCGTTTATTCCCGAATGCGTTTTTTGGCGCGTTTTTTCCATTATTGGCGTCCGTTGCCGCGGATTCAAGCTTACTCAAGCGTACATTTCGGCGTGCGATGCTCGCCTTAGGCGGGTTCGGCTTGTTATCTGGTATTGGCTTAACCTTGACCGCCGCCCCGTTGATCGCGCTGGTTTTTGGCGACACGTTTAGCGCCGCCGTACCCGTGTTGGTCGTATTGGGCTGGTCGCTGATCGGTCACTTGTTGCGCGGCGGTCGCACGCTTTATTGGTACGCGCTCAAGCGTGAACGACTCGTCAACGCCGTCAACGGCGTGGCGATCTTGGGGCAACTCGTGCTCAGTTTATGGCTGATTCCATCATACGGTGCGGTTGGCGCGGCGCTTGTACAAGTAATTGTCGAACTGGCAGCATTCAGCCTATTATGGGTATGGCGACCTTCAAAAACCTACAGCGATTATCGACAGCCGCTTTATGAAATTTCTTAAATTGCTCATTGGATTCTCTGTAGTTCACTATGTTTTTCTTTTCGGTTTGGCGTTTCTCATCCGCTTCTATTACGCGCGTGGCTTTAATGGATTGTACGGACAAGATGCCTATGCCTATTTTGACGCTGCCGCCTTAATCGCACGCGGTCAGCCGCTCACGCCATTTTTTTGGGGTGTCGGCTATCCACTCACGCTCGCCAGCGTGTTCGCTGTCGTCGGTGTGTCGGCGTTTGTCGGGCAATTCATCAACATCATCATGGGCGCGGCACTTGCGCCGCTGATCTATCTCACCGCGCGGCAAATCGGCTTAACGATGCCGAGCGCGTTACTGGCGGGCATGCTCATAGCGGTGTGTGGTCAAGCGGTGCAATCGAGTGTTGTCATCATGGCGGATATTCCCGCGCTTTTTTGGGCGTTATTCAGCACAATCGCCCTGCTCCGTCACGCACGCACAGATCGTACCGTCTGGTTACAAACATCGGCGGCGCTGTTAGCATTCGCGTGCATGACACGTTGGTTGTATCTGGCGTTGATCCCTGTGTATGCACTATTTTTGCTGGCGACATGGCGGCGAGTGCGTGTGCGACCGGTGATTGTTGCATCGCTCACGGCGGTAATCGTGATGCTGCCACAAGCTGCGTTCAGCGCCATCAACCCATTTCCGGTTTTGGATCATGCCTGGGTGCAAGGATGGTCACCGCTCAATGCAGGTCGTCAATCGTTCGTCAACATCGATGGACAGTTCGAGTATGCGACCATTAACGCACAGTTTTACGCCGCGCCCCTCATCGACGCCTATTATCTTTTGCCGATCTTTATCCCGTTTGTGATCGTTGGCATCGCGGCGCTGTGGCGGCAGCGGGCGGTGTGGTGGCTGCTCATGGGGTGGTGGATACTACCGTCGATTTTTCTGATCGGTATTCCGTATCAAAATATCCGCTTTCCACTCATCGTCGCGCCCGTTGTGATGTTACTGGCGGCGGCGGGCGTCGAGTGGGCAATCCAACGTCTCCCGCTGCCGCAAAAACCGATTTTGTGGATAGGCGTGGGCATCGCTGCGATCGGGTTGAGCATGTTTGCGTTCAACCCCATCGTCGCAGGCTTTGTGCGAACGCACCTGCGTGATCAAGAAACCGTGTCGTGGGCACTTTCACATATCCCCGAAAGCGCCACTGTATACACGATGAACCTGACACTGCCGCTCGAGCGCGTATATGCGGGTGAGGTGCGCGAGTTATATTACGAAACACCCGCGACGCTTGCATACGCGAAAACACAAGAAGAAGCTGCCTATTTGCTGATCAATCTGTGGCAAATTGAAAACCAATGGCGCGGGCGCGAACCTGACATCGCAGTGAGCTGGCTGCGTCGGCGCCGCGGACTCACCCAAATCGGGCGATTCGGTAATTACACGCTGTTTGCGGTTCACCCATGAATATTGGCGTCCTGATACCCGGCTTTAGCAGTGATGAAAACGACCCAGCAATCCCAGTCCAGTTGAATCTTGCACGCGAACAAGCCCGCCACCTCGATCTGCGTATCATCGCCTTGCGTTATCCACATCGACGCGACCAATATGGCGTATTTGGTGCACAGGTGTATTCACTCGGTTATGGCGCATGGACACGCGGCGCGCGACGCTTACAACTATGGCTGGAAACCTATCGCTTATTGTCGCGGTTGCATCGTGAACAGCCATTCGACGTACTTCATGCGATGTGGGCAGACGAAACCGGACTCATCGCCGGATGGTTTGGCAAAACGCACAATATTCCGGTCGTCGTCTCAATTTTGGGCGGCGAGCTGGCAGCGCTGCACGACATCGGATACGGCGGGCAATTATCGCGTTTTGGACGCTGGACAACAGGACAAGCGTTGCGATACGCGACACGTGTACATATACCGAGCGGGTATGTGAATAAATTACTGGAACAGTCTTCCTATGCGGTCGATGCAAGGCGTATTGATTTAATCCCACTTGGAATTGATGCGGACTTATTTCACCCGGATAACACATCGTATGATCCAAAGCGCTTGATCTGCGTCGCGTCGCTGATCCCGGTTAAAGATCACGCGACGTTGTTACGGGCGGTCGCGCGTTTGCCCGATGTCACGCTTGATCTGGTTGGTGACGGGATAGATCGCGCATGGCTGGAATCGATGGCGCGCGATCTGGGTATTGCGGCGCACATCAACTTTCTTGGGGCGATCCCGCACCATCAACTGCCAGCGTATTATCGCCGTTGTGCGCTGCATATCTTGACGTCGCGCCACGAAACGTTTGCGCTTAGCATCGCGGAGGCGGCAGCGTGCGGTGTGCCGTCAATCAGTACGGGCGTAGGAATGCTGCCCGATTACCCAGCGATTGGGTATACGGTCGCCATCGGTGACCCGGCAGCATTGGCGGAACAAATAAATATTTTGTTGAGCGACACATCGATGCTCGGTGCACTGCGAAAATCAGCGCGCGCCAGTGTAGAGCGCGACCTGACAATCACGCACATGGCGACGCGCTTGCGTGAGCTTTACGCCGAACTACGGTAGGCGTAAACTCCACACGCCTGTCCATTCGGGCAAAATCTGCCAGTTTTCGCGCTGTACGCGATCCGCCATTTCATCACCAAAGAAAAAGCGTGACAAAGTGACCGCTTCTTCAAGCGATTCAAAACGATAATCGGTCCGAACGGCATGGCGGGTAAAGCCATGTTCGTTTTCTAAATAGGCGTAAAAATCCGCCAGCGCTTGGCTCGGCGGTGCGGGTTCAAGCGCGCCCGTGCCGAGCGTTTCAATCACTACCAGTGCGCCGCCGGGACGGGCAGCACGGCGCATTTCGTCCAGCGCAGCACCGATTTCATCACGCCATCGTTCGACATGCCATACCGTCGCATGACCAAAACTCCAGCCCTCGATAAGCAGATCAGCGGACGCCGCTTCGACGGGCAGTGCTTTATTATCCGCAACCTGTAACGTCCAATTGGTTGTTCCGGTCGCCTTCATCACCGTGTCGCCAATTTTCAGCATGTGCGCCGACGCATCGAACGCCCGAATTGAACGAACGAAAGGCGCGAGCAATCGCGTGACGCGTCCTGTTCCCGCGCCAAGTTCGATCACGTCGATTCCATTCAGGTCGATTACACCCTGAATCGCGCGCAGCAGATTATTTTGATAATCCTCGCGCGCCACCAGCGCTTCGTATTCAGCCGCGTGACGCGCATAAATTTCTTCAAACGTTGGCATGGTTGGAGTCAATTCTTTGTAGGGGCGACCCGGCGGGTCTCCCCACGCGGGCGGCTCTCTAATTTAGAGTTGCGCTTGAAACGTCGTCAGTTGTTCGATCAGCTTGGTCTGGTCGATTTCTGGGTGCTTGTCCATCAGGTTTTTGAATATCAAGATGTATTCGACCAATGAAGCCGCCGTGTATGCTTCGAAACGAAGCGTGATGGCGGGTTGCGTGTTGCTGGCGCGAACTAACCCCCAGCCGTGCTCGAATAACGCGCGTACACCGTCGAGTGTGATCACATCGGTTTGCTGGCTCAAGGCATCGGTGATTTCCTGGATGATTTCGAACTTGACCGCGTCCGGCGTCGAAAGCACAATCTCCGGCGTCGCGACCAACTGCGGAATATCCTCGAATAATTCCGAGACCGTCTTGCCCGATTTAGCGATAATTTCCAGCGTCTTGAGCGCGATCAACGGCGCATCGTCGAAGCCGTAATAGTTATCACCCCAAAACAAATGTCCGCTGATTTCACCGCCCAGTGGCGAGTTGAGTTCATGCATCTTGAGCTTGATTAAGCTGTGTCCGGTTTTCCACATCACCGGGACGCCACCATGCTTGCGAATATAATCAGGCAGCGCTTGCGAAACTTTAACGTCGAACACGATATTCGCACCCGGATGACGCGTGAGGACATCTTTTGCTAGCAGCGCCAGTAAACGATCCGCCGTGATGTGATGCCCATGATTATCGATGAACCCGCATCGATCTGCGTCACCATCGAATGCGAGACCTAAATCGGCGTTGACTGCTAAAACTTTCGCTTCTAAATCGGCTGTTGTTTCCGGGTCTTCGGGGTTCGGTAGATGATTCGGGAACGTGCCATCGCTTTCACAGTACAGACAATGCACGTTCAAACCGAGTTCAGTCAGGATTTGCGGCACGTACGATCCGCTCATACCGTTGCCTGCATCCATGACAACCGTGAGTGGGCGTGCCATGTTGACCATCCCTTTGATAGTCTGCATATGACGATGACCCATCTCATAATCTTGCGCGATCTCACCTTGACCCACCGCGAACGCGTCGGTTTGAATGATCGTAAGCAAATCCTGAATTTGTTGATCTGCCAGCGCAAGGGGTCCATACGCCATTTTGATTCCGTTGTACTGGGTGGTCAAATGGCTGCCTGTGATCATGACGCCGCCGCCTTTGCCCACGAAACTCGCGGACGCGAAATACACCGTTGGCGTCACGACTTCACCAATATCGGTCACAGGCAGTCCAGTCGAGGCGATGCCGTCCATCAATGCGTTCTGTAAACCGGGCGATGCCACACGGTTATCGCGCCCGACAAACATCCGTTCGATGCCGAATGTTTTAGGCATAAACGTGCCGAGCGCCTTCCCGACAAGATGCGCAAGTTCAGGGGTAATCTGTGGGTTTTCGCCCGTCACCGTGCCGCGAATATCATATTTACGAAAGACGGACTTGTTGACATCAGTCATGAGTTGATTCCTTCAGCGTGCGCTCAAATAAGAACGGGCGGCGTGAACGCCACCGTATGTGAAATTTCTAATCCGCACTGACACTGACATTTTTGCCATCGACAATCGCGGCAAATTGCAGGGTGTCCGCGCCGTCGGTCGCATCGATGCTGATGCTTGTTCCGGCAGGGGGGTTGGCACGCAGCAGCCAGTCAGCTAATGGCTCGCGCACCGAACGGCGGATGATGCGCCGCAGCGGACGCGCGCCATATTCGGGTTCGTTGTTTTGCGCCAACATCCATGTTTCGGCAGACGGCGTAAATTCCAGCTTTAAGCCGCGTTCCGCCGCCATTTTGACCTCTTTCTTGAGCTGAATCTTAAGGATAAAGCCCAGGTCTTCGGTCGAAAGCGCGTTGAACATGATGACTTCGTCGAGACGGTTGAGAAATTCTGGACGGAACCATTCGCGCACATCGTCCATTGCCGCTTCGCGCACTTCATCGGTGATGACTGGCACCGCTAAATCCTCGCTGCCCAGGTTACTGGTCAAGATGATCACGGTTTCGCTAAAACTGGTCGTTTGTCCGCGTCCGTCGGTCAAGCGCCCTTCTTCGATCACTTGCAGCAAAATATCCAGGATGCGCGGATGTGCCTTTTCGACTTCATCGAACAGCACGATGATATACGGCTGTTGACGCACACGCTCGGTTAATTGACCGCCTGCTTCGCTATCCACATACCCAGTCGGTGAACCAATCAGGCGATTAAGGCTGCTTTCGTCTTTGAACTCACTCATATCGAGCGCGAGCATGGCGTCTTCACTGCCGAACATGAATTCTGCCAGCGCCTTGCTCAATTCAGTTTTGCCAACCCCTGTCGGACCCAGGAACAGGAACGCACCAATCGGGCGCTTGGCGTCTTTGAACCCGACGCGCGCTGTCTTGATGGCTCGGCTCACTGCCAGCACCGCTTGATCTTGCCCGATCACGCGCTCTTTGATGTGTTCGACCATCTGCGCATAACGCATCCGCTCATCTTCACCCAGTTTACTCACCGGCACGCCGGTGATCTGGCTGGCGGCGAGCGTCACATCTTCGGCGTCCACAGCGGCGGGTTCGGTCGCCGGGTTGCTCGGATGTGTCATCGTCACCATCGCCGCTGTACGGTGCAGGAGCTGTTCGGCGCTGCGCGGAAGCGGCACGGCGTTGATATACCGTTTTGCAAGGCGCGCGGAAAGCGTGAGCGCTTCTTCGCTGATTTTGAGCGCATAATCGGCTTCAAGATGCGGCTTCATCACTTTGAGAATCTCGATGGATTCATCGACGGTTGGCTCTGGTACGCGCAAAAGCTGACAATTCTCAGCTATCGTGCTGACAGGCGCGACGCGCTGTGCCCATTCGATTTCGGTCGTCGTGCCGATAATGACCGGATCATCGCTCAAGAACGCCTTTTGGATCATCGGCGTGCCTTTGCTGAATTCGGCTTTAATGGGTCCGCCAAAAAAGCGATGAATATGCGGAATGAACATGATGCCGCCGCGCGCCTGGTTTAAGCCCGCGCGGATTGCTTTTTGATCGCTGTCCAACAGCGCGGTTTCATCGACGACGACAAGGCTTTTGAGTCCCTTAGGACCTTTATTCTCCGCCATGAGCAGCGCCAGGCTGTATGCCAGTGTGCGCTTGCCCACCCCATCGGGACCGATCAAGATTAAATGTCGGTTGATCGACTGCGACAGCACATTCGTCATGTCACGCAGCAGCGCATCGCGAAAATAGACCGCCCGAAGTTTGCCGATTTTCGCCAGCGCGACAAAATCTTGCGTCGTACTATTCATGCGGATGAGCTGCGAATTCTCGCTTTGCAGCTCGCTGATCGCCTTCGGTGTGATTCCATGCTGACGCAGCAAACCGGATGCACTTTGCGACGCTTCCGACAATACCGTCAGCGCATGATCGGTATCGACACGCACTTGATCCTGTGAATTGGCGAGGCTGAGCGCGTCATCGACCATGATTATCGCCTGGCGCGAGAGCGGCACTTGACGATTGCCTGCCGCGACAAAATCGAGATTGCCATCCGGGTCGCGGCGTTGTTCGACCGCCAGTACGATCTGGCGTTCCAATCGATCGAGATCGACTCCGCGCGATTGTTTGAATTCCTGCAAAATACGCGCAGCCGATGTGTCTTTGCGGCGCAATAGCGCCAACAGGATCAATTCGGGCATCAGCACGGATTTTTTATACTGATCTTTCAGGGCGACGGCGTCATTGAATACCGCGTCCATCTCTTTCGATAGCAAGTCGGGATTGAGCGTTCCCATGCGTGTTCTATCCTACATTCAGAGGGTGAGACGATGCTAAAGATACCATATCGAAAAGCGCTTAGCGATTAGCAATTGGTGTAGCGACTCACGTAGGGGCGACTCGATGGATCGCCCAAGTGAGGGGATGCTTAGTCCGCACGCGATCCCGCCGGCAAATCGAGCCGCAGCGTCATCGGCAAACGCCCTTGTGCGGGTGCAGCACCGAACAGGATTGCACACGCGGCGGGAACGCTCGGACGTGCCGGACTGTAGGTCGCCATATACGCCGCTACATCAGGGTACGTTTGCCAATCGTAGACCGACCAGATCGCTACTGCGATGGTTTTTTCTTCCGGCAGCGCTTCGACCAATCGCTGCTGCGCCGGGTTGTTGATCGCGTTCTGCGTCCACACAACAACCGTATCGGCGTTTTCGGCGGCGGCGACTGCCCACCCGATTTCGTCGGCACTCGGTTCGTCGCTCACGCCAACCCACTGAATATTCTGGCTGTATAAAGCGCATTCATTTTGGATTTGATAGCGCGTCGCCAGAAAAATCACCGCTGTGCGTGTTTCGGGACTGATTGGAATCAGGTCATTTCGATCATAAGCAACCGTTGTCGCAGCGCGGAACAACGCGTCGATCCACGTCGTATGCGTTTCGGCATCGACACGCTCAACTGCTGTCGTCGGGTCAAGCGGCGTCCATTCGAGCAAACCAAACCGTTCTTTTGCTTCGAGTATCCGACGCGCCGAGTCATCAATTTCGCTTTCGAGAATATCACCACGCCGCACTGCATCAATGACGCCTTGAATCGTGTTCGCCGCTACATCATCGCCAATGCCTGGACCTACCGCCAGCAAATCGACCCCCGCATTGACCGCCATGATCGCCGCGTCGTAAAAATTATAGGTCAAATCGACCGCGTTCATATCCAGCGCGTCGGTCATAATAATTCCGTCGTAGCCGAGTTCGTCGCGCAGTAAATCGGTGATGACGGGGCGTGATAACGACGCAGGCATGTTCGGTGTTGTGTCAAGCTGCGGAAACCAGATATGCGAGACCATGATCGCGGCGACATCGGCGTCGATGGCGGCACGAAATGGCGCAAGTTCGACAGAATCCAAGCGCGCCCGATCTAAGTTCAGAATCGGCAGCGTGCCATGTGAATCTTCGCGTGTATCGCCATGACCAGGAAAATGCTTGGCGGTCGCCAGTACGTTCATCGATTGTGTACCGCGCACGAACGCCGCTACTGCTTCGCCTGTAATCGTGGGATCATTGCCGAATGCGCGGCGCGCGATGATTGGGTTTTCCCGAAAAGTTTCCAAGTCAGCGACGGGCGCAAGGTTCATGTTGACGCCGACCGCCGCCAATTCAGTGGCGATCAATGCGCCCGCTTGTTCAGTCATCGCGTCGCCTGCGGCGGTGAACAAAAGCGGCGTTGGGTAAAATGTATAACCATGCTCTGGCGCTAAACGCGACACAACCCCACCCTCTTGATCGACCGCAATCAAAAGCGGTACGCCGCCCGCGGTTGTGATCGTCTGTTGATAATTATTCGTCAAACGGGTGACAGCGGCAGGCGCGCCGATATTGCTGGTGAACAGCACGACCGCGCCAGGTTGATAGGTTTGCAAAAATGCCGCCCCTTGTTCGGTCATGACCGAGCCATGCAGCGTGACCATAAACATCTGCGCCACACGTTGTTCAAGCGTCATGGTCGCTAGCAGCTGATTGACACGAGTGGCTTGCGCGGTCAGGGGAGTAGTTATCAATGTGGAGAGCAATACAAAGACCAGTAGACGCGAAAAAACAGGCGTGAATTTCAGGAGAAAATCCTCAGTTTGCCGCCAGAAATTGTAGCACAGACTAGTCGGCTTGTTCGCTTAGGCGATAACCGATGCCGCGCACATTGACGATCATATCGGCATCATCGCCTGCACTCTTGAGCTTGCGACGTAGATTGCTCACGTGCGGGCGAATCACTTCGCGCGCTTCACTTTCATCAACGGCATAACCGCGCACTTCGCGCACTAGTTCATGACACGAAACTACCCGCCCACGATGGGCTGCCAGGAACAAGAGCAGATCAAACTCCGTCGGCGTTAAATCGATCGGTTTTTCATCGACCAAAATTTGATAACGTCCGGGATAAATCGTTAAGGGACCCAAATGCATGACGATGCCAATAGCGGTTTCAGGCGTACTAACGGCGTCGTAATACGAGGCGCGCTGCGTCTCGCTATGATCCGATTCATCGTCGGTGACAAAACGCATCGCTGCATCATCAGGGTTGCGCGCGAGTTCGTGGATGTTGCTGCGAATCGCCTCTAAAAGCGCGCGGCGGCGTTTCAGATTACGGGCGCGTTCTAAGCCACGTGCGACACTTGCACGAATATCTGTGCTGGAACTTGGTTTGATTAAGTAATCGTGCGCGCCCAGACGCAAGGCTTCTACCGCCGTCGATAAATGTGGGTATGCGGTCATCAAAACTACAACCGTATCGACATCAATGTCTTTTATCCGGCGAATTAATTCAATACCATCGAGACCAGGCGGCATCCGAATATCCGTTAGAACGACATCAAACGCCTGAGTTTTCATATATTCGAGCGCATCTTCGCCGCTCGCCGCTTCGCGTACATTATAACCGACACGCTGAAGCGTTTTACCGACGGAATAACGGATCGCAGCTTCGTCATCGACAACCAAGACAGAATAAGTTTCAGAAAAGTCTTCGTTCACGATCCGGGCTCCATCCAGCAACATATAAGATCACACATCGTACTATCGATGATTCCTTAAGCATAGCGTGCCAGATTATTTATGCAATAAAGTCACTAAGCATTGCGTTGAGATGATTACAACTGGTTAATGACTCACCTTACGCAGCCAAGCGAACAGGCTGCAATTGACGCAGGGTCTCAAAAGCAGCCTGCAAAGCCACCACATAGAGTTTGGTCTTAAGCGCAAAGTGGTTGAGGGTAGTGGTTTTACGCAACCATTCGGGTTTGATGTAGGCACAGAGAAGAGGCAAACAGATGGTTGGTTTGGGTCGTGACCGTCTGAGTCGGTGATTTTTCGAGTGAAGCATTCTGTTTGAGCGATTTATGATAAGGTTCCACGTTCCATCGTTTACGATAGAGAGTGGTCATGCCGTCGCCAGTGAGGGACATATCAGATGCCCAACGTGATAGAGTTTTACCCTCAACGCGAACCGTATCGTTTGGCAGTTGTTGAACACACCAGTCAACTGCAGCGTCTAAGGCATCCTCTGTTCTTATTGTTATAAGCGCGATCAATACTAGATCGCAGATTCGCTTACCTGGATGCTTTAACTCGGTATCGTCTAACATTCTCGCTAAATCGGGAACGGCTCTTGCCACTTTCATGGCACCAAGCGTTTCTACTGCCGCACCTCGTATGTAGTTATCAGAATCCATAAGAGCGCCAATGAGGGGGTCTATCATTTCGGGACTATCAAATTTTGATAGAGCTTCAATTGCTGCTGCGCGAATAAGAAACGATCAGGCGGGATGCAACTCTCTAAACCCTGTGTGGTAAAGGCGCGTTTCACCTTGCGCGGTTATTAGGCGTAAATCCCATGTAGGTAGGGGCGCGTTTCGTTTTAAGCGCGTGCGGGATGCAGAAAAAGGCTGATGAGCGCCAAAACTGCTGATACGATGACAAGAGTATTTGTTCGCATTCGCCGCTTCTTTACCATTCACCCATCTCTCGGTTGAACAGCGGGTTGGCTTGGGGACTGGATGATTCTCCTCAATCCAACCCGCTGTCCAACATATCTTCTTTCACTATCTGTTACATTGCACCCATTGATTTACTGCGCCAATGCGACTTCAAATTGCGCGCGCGAGTCAATCAAGCTTGTGAAGAAGCGAACAATGACTAAGCCATCAGCAGGCGGGGTGATTACAATTGTGGTAGGAACGTCAAAGCCAGCAGGCGTGTGAACGGAAACGCCGTTTTGGGTCGCCTCGGTGACAAACAGAACGTCAGAGGATAGATCAGGGAAATTGATCGTAACTGGAACTCCAGCTTGCCCCTCGAAAGTGACCCCAGCGACACTGGACTGGTACTCATCCAACCGGATTGTCTGGGGTTCACTCGTCAAAGTCGAAACGCTCTCAGTCGTGAGCGTAACGCGGAATGAGCCTGTTTCACCTGGAAATGCTGGGCGCACCTCAAGGTAGGTAATGCCCGTACTGTAAGCTGGATACCCTATAATCTCCGAGTCCAAACCGTTCGCTCCGCCATAGTTCGTGGTATCCGCCGCTACCGATGTGCTGTAGAGTCGTAATTCTAATGCAGGACCACCGCTCTCCGTCCGTACTGTCAGCAAATCCCCTGCTTCGCCCTCGTGGATAAAGTACACAGCTTGCCCGTCCTCACCCAATATCCCCTCGGTAGGAGCATCTGCCGTAATGGGAGTCATGGGTACTTCGATGACGCTCAGGGTGAAATCTCCAGGCGGTGTCGGAAATCTAACACCCGATACGGCAACGCTCTGCGTCCCAGTCGATGGGGGAACAAAAATCTGACTCTCTCCCGTTCCTATAATTGTGAAGCTGTTGCCACCGCTGCTCAACCATGTCAGGGCTGGTGAAAACACTTCGCTGGACGCAACCACCAGCAGCGGTACATTTGTTATCGGCAATGGGAATTCCAGCGGTGTGTTGGCATCATAAGTAGCAGTAAGTGTGTCTCCCACAGCAATAGGAATATCTTGTTGCGCGTATATCCCAACGGTAGAGGATAAAACGACAAGTATGGCAGCGGCTTTTCGAGCGAACGGCTGAATGATCATAGAACTCCTATCATGAAGATTTGAGTGCAATACTCTCGTACAGTTGTGCATATGCACATGTGAAACTATACCACTTATCTGAGGGTGGGGCATAAGCTGCCAATGTAAACAAACGAGCCAATTCGGGTAAAGTTGTTGGTTACCACACCGCAACCGTATCGAAAAGGCTCGACGAGATGATAACCCATGAGCATCCCTTAATCCAATTGCTGGCATTGATTGATCTGGTCTGGGTCGAGAGCGAGATAGGAACGCCGAAAGTCTATAGTGAGCAAACGATGTTCAAAATCTATGTCG
>JBBRAA010000004.1:0-125082 GCA_038207205.1 Aggregatilineales bacterium | reverse complement strand
GAAACCGTGTTGAGCGGCTCAGGCTTGGCACGCGGCGCAAACATGACCGCCGATGCCATGTTGTCGGCGGCGCGCGGGGGCGATGTGGTCGGTTTACGTATGATCGACGAGGCGCGCGACGGCTTGGCACGCACGATTGCGCTGTGTGCGGGCATGTTTCAGCCGCAGCGTATCATCATTGGCGGCGGCTTCGGCTTAGCCGCATGGGATTTGATTACCAACGGCATCATCACGCAAGCGCGCGGCTGGATTTTGCCTGCATTGGTCGAATCGATCACACTGCATCGACCCGGCTGTCCGCGTCAGGCACTCGGCGCGGGCGCGCTGACGCTGAAAAGTACAAACATCTGATTTAATTAGTCATCAACGACGATGGCAACCCGAATAGAAGGCGAAATCCTTGCTGAAATCGGGTTTGCCAATCGATCTTCGTCAAAAGGCGGCTGTTCCAAAAGTGTATATGGATTATCGACGGTCACCACCATGAGTTCGTATACACCGGGTTCATCTGGTGCATCCACTGCTGCGGCAATTGAAAGTTGTGTTCCTTCGCCCATATCGGTTATCAAAGCTGACGTTTCAAAGTCATCGGCATGATCGATGTTGACCTGCGAATAATTCAAAAACGTGAGTAATATAACCCTCATCGCTTCTGGAGGACTAACGGCATTGTTGCCTAAATGAATGAAAAAATCGATAGGCTCGCTCGTCTCAGTATCATAATTCGTCCACCCATTCAACACATCACGGCTTGGATTTTGATTGACGACTACGCCTTGAAAGGCAACTTCTGAGGTCGCTGTTTCTCCTGTGTAATCGATAGTGGGGGTTGGCATGTCAAGGTCATAAGGTTCAGCCAGTAAAACAAGTCGTGACGAGTACAAATAATTGAGATCAGTATTGAAGCGATACGCCTCTGTCAAATCGCTCGAAAACGGGTTTGCGAATGCCAAAATGATGAAATCATGAAACCCACTGGCGATGACAGGCGTTGAAAACGGAATATTGACCTCTTCACCTGCTTCGAGGCTTATGAGCAAAGAGTCCGTTTGCTCACCTTCCCAATCGCATTCTACTTGCACATAATCGAGCAGACACATCAGCAAATAATCACGCGCTTCAACCTGATTGGTCAGAAACAGGCTTCCACTAAACCGTGTATCGGGTTGAAGTACATAGGTTTGCCAATTTTCACCCGACTCACTTCGGATACCAATGCCGACATAGCCACCTAATTCCTGTGCATTACTTATTTTGCCATTCAAGGACATCATAACTGTGAACGAAATAAGTAAACTGATAACCCGAAAGCGTGTCATTACAACTTCCTCGCAAATTTGTAAACATTTTTAATAGGGATGCTTCGGGTGAAGCATCCCTATCCCATTTCAACGACTGGTCAGCAGCTTGTATCTTCAGTGGTATAAGCGTAGACCGAAGCACCCTGCTGAAATTCATGGTCACCCCGACCTAATTTGTTACTCGTACTACACGAATCGATTGAAGATGAAGCAGTAGCGAGCGCATCCGCGCTGTTGTATCGATTAGCAATACTGGTTGACCGAAGTACGCTGTTTGTCCATAAACGCGCGGTTACTGTCAAACGTTGAATATCACAGGGGTAAGTTGAATTGGCGTAATCTCTGACGCGCGAATCTGCATATTCAGACAGACCACCGGGCGAAGCTAACGCGCTTACATATGAAAATACGACCGCCTGACAATTGGAGTTGTAACGGCTCGCGGGTGTAAAAATCCAGACGATAGCTTTTCCTTGTTCTGGAAATTGCGATACATAATCGGGCATAAGATTACCATTGGGTAATACGCCCACATCCGTGTCGATGTCCTCTTGACTCATGACATTTGAAGCGGTGATCGCAACCAATATCAGCAAACCTAACGCGAGATAAAATCGGCTTTTCATCACTCGATACTCCTTTAGGTACTTGTCTTCGTTTTGTCAACAGACCGAATCTTCTGTAACATAGGTGAACAGACTCACACCTTGTTGAAATTCGTGATTTCCTCTCCCAAAAGAGCTTGACTGACATGCGATTTGTGGGCTGGAGGCGGATGCAGTACCAAACGAATTGTTGTATACATTCACTACACCGGAGTCGTTTTGTAGATTACCTGAAATCCACAGGCGAGCACGGGTTCCAATACGTTGAATATTGCAATAAGCGTAGCTCTGTCCATCAACTGATGAAGATTGAGCACTATGGAACTGCGTACCGTTCATGAAGGAGAGACCAGAACTGTAAAGGAATCTGATTGTCTGGCAGTTTCCACCCCGAAACATATCACTGGAATTTGGGTTCGTGATTGTGGCTGAACCCTGCGATGGATATTGTTGTCGATAGGAAGGGTCTAAATCGCCGTTAGCCAATACTCCAGGATCAGTTGGAATATCCTGAATATCTTGCGCGGAAACCAAAGTGGTTGCAACGAGGAAGAATACAAAGATGCTCAACCGTCTGACATGAAAAAACAGATTTGTCATGTGCTGTCCATTCTGTTCAACGATACTTCAAGGATAATTACATTTAATATTTAGGTCAAGTGGCATTTATTTAAGTCTTTATTAAATTCACAAATGGGATGCGTTTGTGTATTTTGAGTACAATTTTCGACATAATATCAAATAGGCAAAAATTGCTGGAAGATTAATCATGACACTCAATATTGAACGCGAAATCCACGAACAACCCGCCGCCGCCGCGCGCTTGCTCGATGCCGAACGCGCGCACGCCGTTCGGATTGCTGCCGCCATCCGCGAGTATGACCCGGTGTATGTGTGCATCGCCGCGCGCGGCACCAGCGATAACGCCGCCCGTTATGCCCAATACATCATGGGCGCACACTTAGGCTTGACGGTCGCGCTCGCCGCGCCATCGCTGCACACGCTGTATCGCAAGCCGCCGCGCTATCATCGCGCGCTCGTCATCGGCATTTCGCAAAGCGGACAAAGCGAAGATGTGCGTCAGGTCATCACCGACGCGCGCGCGCACGGCGCGCTCACTGTCAGCATCACCAACGCGCCCGACTCGCCGCTTGCGCAAAACGCCGATCATCACCTGTATATCCACGCGGGCGCAGAGCTCGCCGTCGCAGCGACCAAAACCTACACCGCCGAATTGATCGCGCTGGCGTTGATCACGGCGGCGGTCAGCACGGATACGACGCTTACAGCGGCGTTAGACACCATTCCGGCGGCGCTGCGGGCGACGCTGGAACTGACCACGCCGATCCACGCCTGGGCGGGGTATTTGAAAGACATGACACAATACGCAGTCATCGGGCGCGGTTATAACTACTGCACCGCCTATGAGATCAGCCTGAAGATTAAAGAGTTGTGTTCGGTCATCGGTGAAGAATACAGCGAAGCCGATTTCCGGCACGGACCAATCGCCGTCGTGCAGCCCGGCATTCCGGTGATCATCGTCGCGCCGCGCGATGCGACCGTCGAAAAAATGCGCGAGTTGGTCGAAAAACTCAACGTCAAAGGCGCAGATTGTCTCGTGATCAGCGATGACGAGACGTTCGGCAGCATCGCTCGGCAGTATATGCCGATCGCGCCGCTCGTGGATTGGCTTAGCCCGATTGCGGCGGTCATCCCTGGTCAGGTAATGGCGATGCATTTAGCGATGGCGCGCGGCGGCGATGTCGATGCACCCATCGGCTTGACCAAAGTCACGAATACGGTGTAACGCTCATGCACGGACTGATCAAAAATGTGAACGTCTATATCGATGCCTGGCAGCAGTATCATCGTTGGATCGCGTGGGACGGGCGCACTGTCGAAGATATTGGCATCGGTCAACCGTACCGCCCCGACGCCGATTTCGATCTTGTGCTCGATCTGAGCGCACAGCCGCGTTTGACCATCATTCCTGGCATGATCGATATTCATATACACGGTTCCGCCGGACACGATGTGATGGATGCGACGCCGACCGCGCTGCACGAAATGTCGCGGTTTTTCGCGCAGTACGGCGTCACCGCATGGCTGCCAACCACGCTCACCCATACCCACCAGCACTTGATGGCGGCGCTGCTCAATATCAAAGCCTATATGCAACATCAGCCGACCGACGGCGCGCAGGTGATCGGCGCACGGCTGGAGGGACCTTACCTCAACCGTGCCAAAGCCGGCGCGCAAAACCCGCAGTATATCCGTGAGCCACACCCAGACGAATTTCTTCAGTATCTCGATCTCGACGTGATCAAGATCGTCGATGTCGCGCCCGAAATTCCCGGCGCGGATGCCTTGATCGCAGAATGCGCGCGGCGCGGCATCATCACGTCGGTCGCGCACTCCAATGCGACGGCGGATCAAGTGCTGCGCGCGCATACGCTCGGCTTGAGCCATTCGACGCACACCTTCAACGCGCAAAGTCCACTGCATCAACGCGAGCCGGGCGTGGTCGGCGCGGTGCTGACAACCGACACTCTATCCGCCGAAGTCTTGGGCGATGGCGTGCATGTGCATCCGATGGTGATCAAACTGCTGTTCAACGTCAAGCGCAACCCCATCGTCATCACCGACGCGGTGCGTCCTGCCGGAATGCCCGACGGCGTGTATCCATTCGATGACCGCGAAGTCATTTTGCGCGATGGGGCGGTGCGCTTGCCCGATGGCACTTTAGCCGGAAGTTCTTCGACCATGAACCGCGTCATGCGTGTCGTCTCCAAAGTCGATCTCGACGGCGCGACGCCCGATACCGACGAGGCATTCTGGCATCGTGCCGTCGATTACGCGACCATCAACCCGGCGCGCTTGCTCGGTATCCACGCGCATAAAGGACACTTGGACGCGCGCGGTGGCATTCAATCGGACGCCGATTTTGTCATCGTCGATGAAGACTACACCGTCTATCTCACGGTCATCGACGGACACGTCGTGTATAACCGATTATAGAGTGGCGTGTATGCCGCTTGAACGCCGATTTGGGCAGGTTTGAGTCCTGCCGCTAGTACCCGACCACTACGATAATTGCAGTTTCCCCCTCACCCCCGACCCCTCTCCCACACAAACTGAGGAGAGGGGAGAAAAGCTAAATACCGCTGTGATGAGGTACTACGTTTGCTTTTGCGTTAAATCTTTCGCTTTTCCGCCGCTTCTTTCAATATCCCGCCGAAAAACCGCAGCGTATCTTCGATGTGCGCTGTCCAGTACGCCGAATTGTGCGCGCCGTCAAATTCTTCGTAGATATGGCCGATCTCATGCGTTATCAGCGCTTGATGCAGTGTGCGGTTTTGCGCGATCAAAAAATCATCGATCCCACAGTCGAAGCGGAACGGCGGCAGCCGATTTTTGTTCAGCGTCAGCCAATATAACAGCGCGTGATCGTCGGGATGCGCGCTTGCCGATGGAACAATCTCACCCGTCAACATTGCGATTTGGTCGATCATCGTCACGCTGGAATGCGCGGCGGACGCAGCGAAACGGTCGGGGTATTTGGCGGCGAGTCGCAGCGCGCCGAACCCGCCCATCGATAACCCGGCGACCATGCGTATCGAGTTATCCGTCAGCGCATGCGGAAATGCCGCCATCGCCTCGTGTGGTGCATCATCGAGTATCCAGGCTTCATAATCGGCGTCAGCGTGCGCCACATATGCCGACCCCAGCGCCACCAACCCGTCCGACGGCATGATCAGCGCCATCGGCGGCACATCGCCCGCGTCGATCAGCCGTTGCAGCGTCACATGTGCGCCCATCGTGTATGCCCACGCCCAATGACTGGCATTTGCGCCGTGCAGCAGCGTGACCATCGGCAAATCGGGCGTTTGTTCGTGACCAGCGGGCATGTAGACCGTCATATCGGCGCGACCATGCAGCGCCGCGCTGTAAATCATGATGAAGGACAAGCCGGGTGGCGTGTAAGTGGGGTTGGAAATTTCCATAGTGGTAGACCCATCCGTGAGGTTATGGCGCTGCTGTGCCCGCCGAATCGCAAGCGCTCAAACATACCGCAAAGATGCAAATGTTCACATTCAAAACGCGCACACTAGGCGCGGACGCGCTTTTACGGGGATGTAACTCGGCTTGACCGCGATCCGACAAGCCAGCCGTCGTTCGATGCGTGCGGTATTCATACAGCCGATACCTGAACCTGTTCCAGAATCGACTCGAACGACGCCCGCGTAAAATGCCCGCCGCCGCGTTCGGTGATCGCGTTCGCTGTGCCTGCCGCAACGCCACCCCGCAGACCGTCGGCAGCAGCGCCGCTCATCGCCAGCGCTGCCAGAAAGCTGTCGCCGCTTCCAATCGTGTTGATCGGCGTGATCGACGGTGGGGTTGCGATAAAACGCCCCGCATCGCTCACCATAACCGCGCCGCGCGCACCAAGCGTGACCACGACCGCCCCGCGCGTGTGAGCGTGGGCGTCGGCAGCAGCCGCCAGTGCGGAGTCAGCATCGTCCACAGTTCGACCGAGCAGCGCGCCGATCTCAGCGCCGTTGATCTTCAGATTCAAAGCGCCGATCGCGTAGGCGACTGCCAAACCGACGCCGCTTCCATCGATCCAGAGTGGTTTTTTACTATGGCGCGCCAGATTGATCAGCCCGCGCACGCCGATCTCATCGACGTGTGGCGGATAACTACCGCAGATGCACAGCGCGGCTGCATCGTCGAATGCTGCTTGCAGACTACCGACGAACCCCGCCCATTGCAGCGTATCCAAGGGCTGACCCGGTTCGTTGATGACGGTCATTTTATCGGTATCGTGCAGCAAAATCGTCGCCGTGCGTGTTTCGGCGCTGACCGTATATGGGCGCAAGCGCAAGCCTTCGTCGGCGCACAAGGCGGTCAAACGCGCGCCGTTCAGCCCGCCGAGCGGCGCGCACGCCAGGACATCGCCGCCCAATGCGCGCACGGCACGCGCGACGTTGATGCCTTTACCGCCCGCTGATGCGCGCACATCGGATGCACGGTTGACCGCACCCGTCATCAATGAAGAGAGGGTAATGATGCGGTCGAGCGCGGGGTTGGGCGTGATGGTGAGCAGCATTATGATGACGGATCAGGCGTCAAAAGACAAAAGTGTGGCACGTGCAGATAAGTACTACAGTTTTGTTTTTTCACACAACCGCTTTCACCTTGCCCTTAACGAATGATTCTGCTTTCGACTGCCAGCGCGACCGCTTGCGTGCGGCTGATAGTACCGAGTTTGCTTAGGATATTACTGACATGATTCTTGACTGTCGAACTGCTAATCACCAGACGCTCGGCGATTTCGCGGTTGCTCAAGCCTTCGATCATCAACGACAGCACCTCGCGCTCGCGTTCAGTCAAATCATGACCGACGGAGGGCGGGCGCGTCGTCGCGCGGATTAATACCTGCGCGGCTTCGGGTGCGAGCGTTGATTGTCCGGCATACGCACGGCGAATCGCGTTGGCGAGTTCTTCACCCGTCACATTCTTGAGTAAGTAGCCAATCGCGCCCGCTTTAAGCGCGGCTTGCACATTTTCTTCATCGCCAAAACTCGTCAGCGCGATGATCCGAACTTCTGGGCACGCGTGCGTGATTTGTGTTGTCGCCGTCACGCCATCCATACGCGGCATCACCATATCCATCAATACCACGTCGATTCCGCCTTGTTTGCACGCTGAAAGCGCGGCAGCACCATCGTTCGCTTGATTGACGATCTGAATATCATCGAAATTTTCCAACAGCACGCTTAAGCCCTTGCGTACAATATCATGATCATCGACCAGCAATACGCGAATCTTTTCGGTTGCCATGGGCTTCCTCTTCTGTTGTCCAATAGTTTCCAGTGCGGGTGGCGTGTACTGCTGCATAATACTATGTCCTCCTGTAGGATTGTCTAATAGTCATCAGGAATGTGCCAACGTACATCGATGCGCGTCCCCGCGCCCGGCGCGCTTGTGATCCTAATCTCCGCGTCGATGTCTTCAGCCCGCTCGGTCATAATGCCAATGCCAAGGCTGGTTGCCGCGACCTCTTCCAGGTCAAAGCCCGTTCCATCATCCTGGATCAGCATATGCAGATCACCTCCAAGCTTCTGCACCGATACCTTCACACGCTGTGCGCCCGCGTGCTTGACGATGTTGTTCAGCGCTTCTTGCATGATGCGGTAAAATGCGATTTGTGCTTCGGGGATGAGTGGAGCAATGTCATCGAGTTCCAGCATAATATCCAGCCCGCGCCGATACCGGAACATTTCGGCGTAGCCTTCAAACAACTGTTTCAAGCCGACTTTCGTCAGCGATGTTGGGCGCAGTTCGAGCAGCAGCACCCGCATTTCCGAAAGCGCCGACCCCGTCAGCCGATTCGATTCCTGCATAAGTTCAAGTGAGCGCGGCGGATTTTGCTCGAACTGTAAAATCGCCGCTTCGCTCATGTTGCGACACGTGAACAAGGTTTGGCTGACGCTGTCGTGCAGTTCACGCGCCAACCGCTGGCGTTCTTCGATGGCGGCGAGTTCCAGCGACTGCTTGTGCATTGCCGTTTGCACGCGCTGCCGCTCGATAGCGTAATGCACCGCCCGTGTGATCAGCTTGGCGTCGGTATCGCCTTTGACGAGATAATCCTGCGCGCCCGCTTGCACGGCTTGCACGCCCAACCGTTGATCGCCAAACCCCGTCAGCACCACCACCGCCATATCGGGCGCTTGTGCAACCACGCGATGCAATGTTTCTACCCCTTGACTATCGGGCAGCGATAAATCGAGCAGCACGGCGTCGAACACATCTTCCGAAAGCTGCCGCAGCCCATCTGCAAGCGTGGTGGTGATCTCCAGCTTCGAATCGTAGTCGTCATTTTTCAGCAGCATTTCGCGGATTAGCCGTGCATCGCCCGCATTGTCTTCAATCAGTAATATATCCATAGGTTCATTCATTTTTTCTAGCTCTTGCTCCGGCGTTGCAATGGTTTGATTTTGCAAGTTTTAAGGCGAGTGCTTACAGAAACACCCGCCTAAGTTTTAGGCGGAAGTTTGACGATGCTAAACCAAAAATTCTCAATATTCTTGACGATCTCGATGAAGCGGCGAATATCGACGGGTTTGGTGATATAGCAGTTGGCGTGCAAATCATAACTGGTCATAACATCACGGTCATCGTCGCTCGTCGTCAAAACCACCACTGGAATACGTTTCAGACGGTCATCCGCTTTGATATCTGCCAGCACTTCACGTCCATCTTTTCGCGGCAAATTCAAATCGAGCAAAATGATATCCGGGCGCGGCATATCCTCATACGGGGATTCCTGGCGCAAAAACGACAGCGCTTCTACGCCATCGGCTACGACGAACAATTCATTGTTCATCTTCATATCTTTGAGGGCTTCGCGCGTCAGGCGCACATCACCAGGGTTGTCTTCGACGAGTAGGATCATGATGGCTTCCATTTGCATGAATAACGCTCCTAAAGCAAAGGTAATGTGAAATAGAACGTTGTCCCGACGCCCACTTCTGATTCGACCCAGATACGACCGCCGTGATTTTCTACGACCTTCTTGACAATAGATAATCCGATGCCTGTGCCAGGATATTTGTCTTTGGCATGTAAGCGCTGAAAAATAACAAAAATGCGTTCCAGATACGCTGTTTCGATGCCAATACCATTATCGCGCACAAATATCTGATAGACGCTATCCTGTTGTTCAAAGCCGATATGAATTTGGGGTGGTTGGGTGCCAACGAACTTGAGCGCGTTGCTGATCAGGTTTTGGAACAACTGCGACATCTGAGTTTCGCTGCCTTGCAGCATCGGCAGCGGGTCGCGCGTGATAATCGCGCCTGTATCCTCGATCACGAGTTGTAAATTTCGCAGGGCACGGTCAAGCGCTTTATCAAGGCTGAAGCGGACAAAATCCGCCCCGCCGCGCTGCACACGCGAAAACATCAACAAATCGTTGATCAAATTTTTCATACGTGCCGCGCCACCGACCGCGTAATCGACAAACTCGATGCCGTCGGCATCGAGTTTGTCCTTGTAACGGTCTTCGATGAGCTGTAGATAACTCGTCACCATCCGCAGTGGTTCTTGCAGGTCGTGTGATGCCACATACGCGAATTGTTCGAGTTCTTCGTTGCTGCGGCGCAAATTCTTAGCGTACGCTTCAAGTGCAAATTCTGCGTTTTTACGCGCGCTCACATCCATCATCACGCCGAATACCTGCGTTTCACCTTTGTCGGTATCGACGACCGATGTATACGTCTCGACATGTACCGAACGCCCGTCTTTGCGTGCAGCGCGGAAATTCGTTGTTCCAGTCGTCCGCTGGTCGTAGATTTCAATGCTGCGATTCCACATGGCCGGGTAATCTTCGGGGTAAATCATGCGCTCCCATAAAGCAGGGTCGTCACGCAGTTCAGCACTGCTGTATCCGAATAACGTCTCGCTGTACTCGTTGATGTAATCGAACGTCTGCCCATCGCGCGGCGACCCATGACCTTCCCAGATCAAACCCGGCACATTGTGAATGACATTGTTCAGGCGGCGGCGCTGCTGTTCGATGATCGCCGCCAATGCCATCATTTGCAGTTCATTTTGTTTGATCGCCGTAATATCGCGGCTGACACTGACGCACAAACGCACGGTGCCATCAGTGTTGAAGACAGGTGCAGACTTGATCGAAATCCAACGTTCGCCGCCTGTCTCTTTATACACAATCCGCATCACCAAATCAGACGAAAGCGCGTGCTGAAACACACCTACGCGCGGCATTGCCGATAGCGGCATGATCTCGCCACGCTCATCGTAAATATCGACGCTTTCGCGTGATTTCGGAAACGGTATGGTCAGCATCTCTTCAACCGCACTAAAGCCGCTCATTCCGGCGGCAGCGCTGTTGGCATACACCGCCTGTCCGTTTTCAAGCTGCGCGGTCACCGAATCGGTGATCGCTTCCAGAATGATGTTGACTTCTTCCGATTGTGCGGCGATGCGGTCGTTCAGACGTTTCAACTCGACTTCCGACCGCTTTTGTTCGGTAATGTCGCGTGACACCACCACCGTACCACGGACGATGTTGCTGCCGTTATCAAAAATCGGCGTGGTGATATTCGATAACCAGTATTCGTCATCGCTGCCGTGCAGGCGATAGCGTAGCGACCACACTTTTGACTGACGATGCTCAAAAACATGTGCATAAACACGCTGCGCGTCGATGGGTGAGCCAGTGTCGTCGGTCGTTTCCAAAACCTCCAACCGCGCCCATAATTCGCTGACGGGGACGCTGCCCGTCATATCTGTGTGCGGTGACTGGATCAACTTGGCGATGGCGGGGTTGGCATACGTCACTTCGCCGTCGGCACGTTGAATGGTCACCCCATCCTGCATGGCGTTCAAAATCGCGTCGAATTCGGCGGCTTTTTCTGCGCGCTCTTTGAACGCGATTTCCAGTTCGGCAGCCTGTTTCTCTAATCGTGAAGCCAGTTCACGCCGCGCCTTTTCCTGCTGTTTTTCCATGCCAATATCGCGCGCAACCGTGATCATACTGCGAACGAGATGCCCGCCTTCATAAAAAATTGGCGCAGTGATCAGCGATAACCAGTGTTCCTCCGCACTACCCTGCACCCGATAATGCATTGTCCACGTTTGTGCCTGACCGTGCGTAAAAACGCACTCATAGATGCTTGTCGCGTCGATGGGTAATCCTTGATCGTCACTCATTTCCAAAATTTCCAACCGCGCCCACTGCTCGCTGGTAGGCACACGGGTCATTTGTTCCAAGTCATCGAATTGGACGAAGCTCGCCATTGCCGGGTTGGCATATAAAAGCTCGCCATCGGCACGCTGCATCGATACACCATCCCGCATCGCGTTCAGAATCGCATCTAATTCAGCCGTTTTTTCCTGTCCTACTGTCAGCGCGATCTGTAAATTCGCCGCTTTTTCTTCCAACTGCGCGTTCAAACGCTTCAATTCTTCTTCATACACGCTGCGCGCGGTGATGTCGCGCGCGACATGCGCGACCATCCGCACCTGCCGATCTATATCGAAGATCGGCACGGTAATGACCGACAAAATCCGCTGCGCCTCGCTCTTGGGGTCGGCAAGTTTGACCGACCAGTTCGTTGATTGCGCGGTCGAAAATACCTGACTAAAGATACTGGATGGATCAAGCGCCATCTCATTTTCATCGATCGCGCTGTCTGCGACGATGTTGCCCCATTGAATTTCTGGCGGCTGCTTCATCAGCCATTCCGCTGACGGTGCAAAATTGAATGCTGCCAATGCTGGGTTGATATACGTGATCACGCCGTTTTTATCCTGGAGTGATAACCCGTCGCGGATCGCGCTTAAAATCGCGCTTAATTCGGCAGTCTTTTGTTGATTGGCGACTTCTGAAACGCGCCGCCGTTCTTCGACATAACTGATCGCAAAAGCGACGATCAAAAACAAAGTCAAGCGTATGGTATCACCCGTCAAACTGTTAAACGCGATTTGATGATAAGGCATGATGAAAAAATAATCTGTCAGTAAAGCCGATAGGATGCCGCATGTAATGCCCGGTCCCAGCCCACCATAAATCGCGCTTAATATGACCGCGAATACGAAAAATAACAATGTGGCGCTGATACTGGCTTCAGAAGTCGCGTTAAGGGTTGTCCAGAAAAGGCTGGTCAGCAGCAGGGCGGCGAACGTGAGTACGACCGCGACCCCATAACGTGCCAACTGCGACCGTTGTTGTGGAACAGGAGAAAGAAAGGATGCAAATCGCATCATGAAAATGCCTGCACTTTTGTAAGACCTGATAAGATCGATAATGCCCAAATGAAAGATGACTTAAAAAATCAGTCTTAGCATAATGACGTTTGCATACCCTTTCATCCGCCGCAAGTCAGGTTCACTCCCCCCATATGGGCTATTTAACGACGACTTACTGAATTATTTTAGGTCATGTGGTTGATACAGATATCACCGTTATTGCACATGGGCTTGGTGCAAATGTAGAGTACGGTTACATTAGACGTGAAACGTGTAATCATGTGTACACGGGAATCATCACCGAACAGTTTCTACCGACCTTAATCGACCATCACCGACTCTCCAAAAGGACGATCCTCATGGCAACAAATAATCTGAACAATCGTATGTATTACAGCCGCGAAACTCAGGAACAGGCACAACGTGAGCGCTTCGTGCTGGCGTTGATCGTGCTGGCATTGGGGGTCGGCTTTGGTGCGGCAGTCGCGCTCTTGTTCGCGCCGCAAACGGGCGACCGTACGCGCCGCGTGCTGACCGATTCGGTCGGCAGCGTCGTCGAAAAAGTCCGCGATGAAGTTGAAGAACGCATCAAGAACTAAGCTGTCAACAAGCATCGAACCTCACCCTCCAGCCCCTCTTCTCGCGTGGAGAGGGGCGGTTGAGCGAAGCGAAACGCGGTAGAAAGTCCCTCTCCCCTCGTGGGAGAAGGATTTAGGGTGAGGGCTGAACAGTTACGTTTGATCATCCGAACGCATATTTTTGCGCCGTCCGCCAATACTTCGAGAACCGTCCCAAATCGATGAACCCATCATAATCGACGAGCGCATCCGGCAAAATCACCTCGACCGGCAGATCGCGTTCGATCTGTGCCAAAATCACCTCAAAGCGCGGGCTGACGCTTTCGGTCGTAATAACGCGCGCTGCGCCATGTTCTCTGGCGAACGCGATCACCTGTGCCGATACATCACCGCGCCGAATCGTGACGGGCATTTCAAGCAAACACTCATACATGAACACGATCCGCTTGAGGCTTATCCCCCACTGTTTGATCAGCGCGTCATCCCACACATACACCGCCGGGACGCCCGGAAATTCTTCCAGCGCGGGCTGTGTCGGGCTGAGCGCATCGCCATGTACCCACACGACTACCTGTTCAATCATGACCCACCTTTACTCGTTCACTACATCATCATAAAAATAATTTTCTCGGACGGAAGTATGTGGAAGTATTCTGACTTCCTCTCTCGCCATGAACCCCTGTTTCATCTGCTTTCCGGCGGCTTACTCGGAAACAAATCCGCTTCTATCGTCTCGTAGCTGCCTTCAAAATCGCACTTCCCATACAACGGACAGCGTTTGCAATACACGCCATCTGTAAACCGCTCGATATTCTCGCGGTTCATAAAATACGGCTTGGCACTGAACGTGCTGGCGACCCACTGCCACGATAGGTTATTGCTTGCCGGATCACCATCGAGCAGATGACGCAAAAACCAACGTGCGCCTGCCTGCCATTTGATGCGCCGCCAATGCACGATATACGCCGCCATCCACATGCGCGCATGGTTGTGAAGATAACCCGTCGCGTGCAAATCGTGCGCGAACGAGTCGATGCAAACTAATCCGGTCTCCCCGTGTTCAATATCCGTGGGCAGTGTTTCGGCATAACTCGATGGCTTGAATCCAGTTTTATATGGTTCTTGATCCGCCCAAATCCCGTCGCCCAATTTGTGATACAAACGCTGCCAATAATCACGCCAGCCCAATTCGTTGATGAGCTTTTCAGCCTGCTGCCGATTGACCCGTTTGAGCGCATGATCACGTACTTCGACCAGTGTGATCACCCCATAACGGATGTACGGCGATAAGCGCGTGACCGCCCCGCTAAACTTGTTGCGCGTTGCCGCATACTTTTCGGGATCAACCTGTGCCAGCCGTTCCAGCGCGGCATTGCGTCCGCCGCGCATCTCTGAAACGTGATCATCGACCGCCGCCGCATCGGGAAACTCACTTTTCAGGTACGCGATCAAGTCGTCACGGTCAGTAAAATCACGCCGCATCTCGTTTCGGTCATTCATACCGATGTCCGTTTCTTGCGGCAGGCATCGCTGCAATATTTGACTTCATCCCAATTCTTTTCCCATTTTTTGCGCCAGGTGAACGGTCGCCCGCACACGAGGCAAATCTTGGTCGGCAAATTCTCTTTTTTCACGCCGCGCATCAGTTCATAACCTCATTCAACAATGTTGATGAACGTAGTTGGTTTATTTACACAACCCATCAAGATTGTGTATGGGCATGGCGAAGCCCGTTTAAGGTCTGCGATGCCCACTTGCAAACCGTAAATTAAAAAGGGCATGGCAGATGCTTTGCATCTTCGCCACGCCCCTGCAATTGACACGGAATAGATTTTTTCGTACCTACTCCGTGATGCCCAATTGTGCATCGCGCGCACGCTTGCGCGTGAGTGCTTCTTTACGTCGCGTTACACGTGCCATCTTTTCGGCTTCGTCCAAATCTTCTTCGACTGCCACAGGCACTTCCGCGACCGCGACTGCGCCGCCATCCGCCGCCATCCACTCACCGCGAATTTCTTCCCACGGCTTGCTGACGGGTGCAGCGGTCTTGCCCTGCTTCTTCATGGTCTTAATCGTATCGATGTGTTCCCAACCGCCGCGATCCGTCGCTTCTTCCAGCGCGGTTGTCGGCGCGATGTTGACCCAATACGTGAACGGCTTGCTCAACGCTTTCTTATCGAAAATGTGATCGCCTGTCCGGTCGTAATCCGCCAGCTCGTAATCGTGATCCATCTTGATCGCATCGAACGGGCAGAACTCGGCGCAAAACCCGCAGTTCATACAAATATCGATGTCGATGAAGAATGCTTCAGGCTGCGGGATCGGGCGCTTGGTCACAGGGTCTTCGCCGCGCACAATCCAGATACACTGCGGCGGACATACCTTCGCGCAAATGCCACACGAGGTACACCAATCTTCGCCCGGTCGTTCTGGGTGATCGGCATCTTCTATCACCAAAAACGGGATAAACCGAAATCGTTCTGGCACAGCAAGTTTTTCTTCGGGATACTGCACGGTATAAATACCGCGCGAATCGAGTTTCTGACGGTTTTGGAAGTCGGTCTTTTTATCGAGCCGGCGACCAAAGTATTTGATGTCTTCAATATAGGTCTCGAAAAAATGCTTGAACGTGACGCTGAGACCTTTAAGGATACCTACTCCGTACATATCTACCCTCACATCATTCTGTACGGGCGACTCGATACGTCGCCCGCACGCAGGTGTGCAATATTATCGATCCGTCTCGCCCAATACGATGTCAATGCTGCCGAGGATCGCGACAATATCCGCGACTTTGTGACCTTTGCACATCTGACCGAGCGCGGTCAGATTGATAAAACTTGGCGCGCGCACATGATAGCGCCACGGATTCTGCGGACCTTTCGGGTCGCCCTGTGACACCACGTAAAAGCCGAGTTCACCTTTGGGATTTTCGACACGCCCGTAGGATTCGCCAAGCGGCACGCGCGGCATATAAATCGCTTTATTGCCAGAAAACACGCTTTCGCCTTTGGTAGCTTCCAGACGTGGCAAAATCTGCTTCAAAATGCGTACACTTTCACGCATTTCGTCGATGCGTACCAGATAACGGTCATAGATATCACCGTTGTGCCGCACCGACACATCAAAATCGAGTTCAGGGTAAATGCTGTACGGGTCAGCGCGGCGCACATCATAGGCAACACCGCTGCCACGTAGAAGCGGACCGGCTGCGCTGTACGCAATCGCCATTTCGGCGGGCAAATAGCCGACACCGACGGTGCGTGCTTTAATGACTTCGTTATCGCTGAGATAACGATCGAGCTCGTCAATCGATTTCGGCAAGCGCTCGCTGATCAGTTCGGTCAGGTAATCCATCGTGTTAAAATCGCGCACAACGTCGTTGATCAAGTTCGCAGTACCGCGAATACGTTCGGGGATGTCTTTCGCCAATCCCTGAAACCGCATGTAGTTCGGCATCAAGCGACTGCCCGCCGTCGCCTCAAAAAAGTCAAGGATACGTTCACGTTCGGCAATCGCATACAACGCAGGCGTGAAGAATGCGCCCAAGTCATTAAGCAGGAAGCCAATCGCCCAGAAATGGTTGACAATGCGCGTCAGTTCGACCATCAAGACGCGGATGACTTCGGCGCGGTAGGTCGGCGGTGTGTAGCGCGCGCCTTGCGAAAGCAGGCTTTCGACTGCCAGCGCGTAACCATGATTATTGCCCATCCCGCAGATGTAATCGAGACGATCTGTGAACGGCATATTGTGATTCCATGCGTTACGTTCACCAATTTTTTCGTGATTACGATGCAGATAACCCATCACAGGCTCAAGCTGTTCAACGGTTTCACCGTTGAGGGCGATGATCATGCGGAACACACCATGTGTACTGGGGTGATGCGGACCTAAGTTGACGATCAAACGATCGGTCTTCATGCCTTCCGCATCGAATTCGTCCGCGACATCGACACCTAAGCCCATGCCAGCGTACAGCTTGTTTTCGGTGGTGTCGTTCAAACGGCTCAAATCAAGATCAGCCGGATATTTGACGTTCTTGCCAAACATATTCAGTTCTTCGGCGCGGCGCGCATAACCACGCGGCCAACGGCTTTCAAACGGCTTTTGTTCTTCTTCGTAGTAGGCTTCTTTCCAGTCCTTGCGGAGCGGATACCCTTCAAAGCCTTCCCACATTAAAATACGTTTCAGGTTCGGATGACCAGAAAATTTGATGCCAAGAAGGTCATACGCTTCACGTTCTTGAAAATCCGCGCCGGGATAAACTTCTACCAACGATGGGACTTCCGAGTTATCGCGCGGCGACTGCGCTTTGAACACCAAGGCAGGTCCGCCCGATGTGCGATAGGCGTGATACACCATCTCCATATGATCTTGGTTTTCGATGCCAAGATAATCGACGCCTGTCGCGCTCGACAGATAGTTAAAACCGAGTTCGTCGCGAATCGCGCGCGCCACTTCGACAAGCTGACCACGATCCACAATAACGCCACCATAGCCCTGACGAGTATCCGCCTTTACAGCGTCCGGGAAACGTGCTTCAAGATGACTAATGACGCTGGGAAGGTCGGCGGTCGTCAATTGCGCCGGTGCGCCTGTCTGTTCAATCATAACCATGATTTATTTCGCCTTTTCTTGCGCGGCGCGTTTGCGCGCTAAGGCTGCTTCACGCTTCGCCAAATTTGCAGCTTTTTGTGGATCGATTTCGACTGCCGGGTCGGCTTTCGGCGCTTCGACAGCAGGGGTTACAACCGCGCCGCTCGCACCATCTGCGACGGCTTCAAGTACAGGCGCGGGCGCTCTGCCAATATCCATCGCCGCCGCGGGGAGTTCACGCACGCCATAGACGCCGCCCGCCGCCGCACGTTCTGCCTGCTGGCGGATCATTTCCATCTGGCGCGGGTCAATGATATCCGCACTCAAAATCGGAATCGGCACGGGGTCGCTGGGACCAACACCATACCAGGGCACATCGTCGAGATTTGCTAACGATTGACCGTCGATCTTCTTTTGGAGCGCGATCAAACCGTATAACAACGCTTGTGGAGTCGGCGGGCAGCCGGGAACATAGACATCGACCGGGATATACTGGTCGATGCCCGATACGACGTTGTAGCCTTCCTTGAAAGGACCGCCGCCGCTCGCGCACGCGCCCATCGCCAGTACATATTTCGGTTCTGGCATCTGGTTATACAGGCGGACAATCGGAACGACCATTTTCTTCGTCACCGTGCCGCTCACGATCATCAAATCTGCCTGACGGGGTGACGCACGCATAACTTCCATACCAAAGCGCGCTGTATCGTACCGCGCCGCCGCCGTTGCGATCATTTCGATAGCGCAGCACGCCAGTCCGAACAAAAGGGGCCAAATCGACGACCGACGACTCCAATTGTAAATGCGGCTCAAACTGGTGATCGCGACATTGTTCTGCATATCTGCCGGAACAGGAAATTCGGTTTCATGCAGTTCTCGTAAATTGAGTTCACTCATAGGGATTGACCTCTTCGTACCACTCCCGAAGGATGTCTTTGAGGATACCTTCGTTGACCAAGCTTGGGTCATCTACAAAATTAGGCAGCGACACGATCATGTCGATCAGTTGAGACTCACCCACCGTCTCAATATCAATCTGCGGATAGACCGCGATTAAACCAAGGACAATCTCGTAAGTCGCTTCCCAGTACAGCCGATTAGCAAAAGAATTACCGCTCATTTGTCTCGATTTTACCTCATTTTGACCTAATTTGTACAATGAGGATCAATCTTATTCAGCTGGCGCTTATCATCGGATCATTCCCGGTTGTCGATTTGCGCGCGCTGCAAGCGTCCGCTGTAATCGATATACACCGATTTCCACTCGGTAAAACTGTCAAGCGCCGATTGTCCAGCTTCGCGCATACCGTTGCCAGTGCCGCGTGTACCGCCAAACGGAAACTGAATTTCGGCGCCCGTCGTCCCGTGATTGATGTATACAATGCCCGTCGTCAAATCACGAATGGCACGGAAAGCGGCATTGATATTTTCGGTAAAAATGCTGCTCGATAAACCATATGCAACGCTGTTATTCACTTCAATCGCGTGCTCAAGAGAATCGACTTCGATCATTGACAAGACAGGTCCGAAAATTTCTTCACGTGCCAAACGCATGTCAGGGGTCACATCGGCGAACAGCGTCGGTTGATAAAAATAGCCTTTGTCGAACGCCGGACGCGCGCCGCCGACCATCAGCGATGCACCTTCGCTCGTACCAATGCCGACGTACTCCTCGACTTTTGCCAATGCTTTTGCATTGACAAGCGGACCTACTTCGACGCCTTCTTGCAAGCCGTCACCGACCCGTAAAGCCTTCGCACGTTCAACCAGTGCTTCGACCAACTGCTTTTTGATGCCTTTTTGAACGATCAAGCGGCTGGTCGCGGTGCAGCGCTGCCCGGTCGTGCCGTAAGCACTCCATGTAATCGCTTTGATCGCGAGTTCGAGATTAGCATCGTCCAGAACGATTATTGCGTTCTTACCGCCCATCTCTAAACAGACTTTTTTGCCGCGCGCCGCCGCACTGGTGTACACCTTCAAGCCTGTATCGGTCGATCCGGTAAACGAGATCACGCGCGCATCTGGGTGATCGACCAGTGCCGCGCCCGCATCGCCCAAGCCGAGAACCAGATTAAAAACGCCTTCTGGCACACCTGCATCGATGAATGCTTTGACGAATTCCGCCGAAATCAACGCGGTTTCTTCACTCGGTTTCCATACCAGCGTGTTGCCAGCTACCAAGGCAGGCAAAATATTCCAACTCGGCACCGCAACCGGGAAATTCCATGGGGTGATCAAACCGACCACGCCCACCGAGTCGCGCAGCGCCATGCCAAACTTGTCGGGCATTTCGACAGGCGCGGTGTAACCAAGCATCCGCCGCCCTTCACCACCCATGTAATATGCCATATCGATGGCTTCTTGCACGTCACCGCGTGCTTCGCTCAAAACCTTGCCCATCTCTTGGGTCATGACGCGCGACAGCGCTTCTTTACGCGCTTCAAGAATTTGCGCGACGCGATACAGTACTTCACCGCGACGCGGCGCGGGGACTAAACGCCACTCTTTATAAGCAGCTTTGGCAGCTTTGACCGCCCTATCGACATCTGCTGCACCGCTTTTTGCCGCTTGTGCCAACAAACTTTCATCCGCAGGGTTGAAAGAAGAAAAGGTTTCGCCAGATTGCGCGTCTACCCACGCACCGCCGATATAATTTTGAACGTATGCCGACATAAACGTGCCTTTCTTGGGTAATGAGACTGAAGTATAGGAAGCGGCAATTCATTTGTCAACAATTTCACAATCGAACACTATCGTTGTCATTCGCACGCGGTAATGCGTGCGCCCTCACTACCAATCCGTGTCGCGCGCCCGATACAACCGATTCCATTCTCGTCATAAAATGCGCGCAGCATCGCCAAAACATGTTCTGCACTCGCAAGATCGGCACACACCGCACACAACGTGGGTCCCGCCCCGCTGATAACCAACCCCAATGCGCCAGCGCGTTTGGCGATCATGCGTGCATCGCGTAAACGCGCCATCAGATGTTCGCGTGCGGGTTCGATCACGCTGTCGCGTTCCATCGCCGCCGCCATACGCTCAACATCGTTCGTGTACAGCGCATACATCAGCTCGCTGACCGCCGCGGTTTGCGCGACCATGTGCTTGAGCGGAATATTTTGCGGCAGTGCCTCACGCGCTAACCTGGTAGGCACTTCAATGTTGGGCGTCACCAACACTACATGCAGCTTTTCGGGGATAGGCAGTTGGAAAATTCGATCGGATGTCAAGCCCACAGCAAGCGTGATGCCACCAAACAAACATGGCGCGACATTATCCGGGTGATAACCGCTGGCAACGGCTTCGCCATCCAGGCACGCAGGCAAAAGCTGTCCGCGCGTGAGGGGTTCGCCCATCAACGCATTCACGGCGACCGCGCCAGCAACCGCGCTCGCGGCGCTGCTGCCAAGTC
This sequence comes from Aggregatilineales bacterium, assembly GCA_038207205.1. Classification (GTDB taxonomy): domain Bacteria; phylum Chloroflexota; class Anaerolineae; order Aggregatilineales; family Phototrophicaceae; genus Flexifilum. The sequence goes on along the minus strand of JBBRAA010000004.1, from coordinate 103,808 downwards.
CACTGGCGGCGGGAAGCCCTTTATAAATCGCCAGCTTGACACCGCGTGTTTCGCCAGCCAACTTGAGCGTTGATGTCGCGGCAACACACGCCGTATTTTTCATCGGTTCGCGCGGCAGTTTGCCGTTATCACCATCGATGTGTGCGACAGTTACACCCGGCTCATCACTCCACTCGGCGCGAATAGTGTCACCGGGTTCACGGATAGCAAACCCCATAATATCGAACCCGACGCCAATATTGGCGACGGTAGCAGGTGCATAGGCTTCAGCGTATCTCATAGATTGTTCCACATTGATGTCCGTAGGACGGTGTGCGTTCAAGGCACACCGATTAAAAACGTATAATAAGGTCGGATGGGGAACATTAGCGGGTCTGTACGCGGTTTCAGCCGGATTTGATCATTACCGACTTGGATCGTCTCTAGTTCCGGGCGCTGCAAACGACCATCGACCATTTCAAGATAGATTACGTTGCCATTCTGGATCGGAAACGTCCAAAAGTGCAGCCATTTAATTTCGCCCTCGTCACCAGTCATCGCCATCCGAAAGCGCATATCCGAACGCATTGGAATCACGCGCGGCGGCTCACGCCACGTGTTTGGAATGCGAAAAATGAAGCGGATCATCTGTGCATCGTTGAACGATTGCGTCAGCATATATCCTTCGTTCGACGGCAGACCATTCGGGCTGACTAGCACGACAGTACCCTCTTGTAAATCGGGCGTGAGCGCCACAACCTGACGCCAATAATCCTGCTGGATCGTCCAATTACGCGCTAAATCCCATTGAATGGTGACTCGATACATCATGATGATACCGAAAAACACGCCGACGACTGCGGCACTGCCCCACGTTGGCGGCAGCAAACTTACGAGATATGCCGCCAGCAACCCACCCCCAAATGCCGCCGCGAAATGTACCGACGTTTCGCGCCCGATGACCGTTGTCGGCGGATAATGCGTGAAGGAGACCAAGTAGGCGGACATCATCGCCAAGAGCGCCACGACAAACACCGAGAACGGAACGCGCGCGCGTGGCAAACGACGTATCAGCGCCGTAATGCCGACCGCCCCGACGATAAAGACCGCCGCCAGCTCGAGATTCAATTGCTGCAGCGTGATAGGAATTAAGCGCACGAACACGCTTAAACTAACGGCGGGTCCCAAAAATATCGCTGTGACGACGCGATAGATAACCTCTAACGGCTCGATTTCGAGTACTCTTGAATCGCCTACCAGTGTACGGACAACGTACATGCCGATCATCATCGCTACCAAAACACTGACGTGAGTCACGACATCGCGCCAGCGCCAACCCGATTTGAGGAACACCACGACCAAAAAGACCGGAAACGGACTTTCGTAGGTGATAAGCGCAAAGAATGCAATCGGATAAGCCAACCATGTCCGTTTTTCACCCAAATAGATCAGGCTGGCGATTAGTAACGCACTCATGGCGGGCTGCAAACCTATCGCGTGCATCACATAACCCTGCGTCGTATCCGCCGGGAACAATACGAGTACCAATGCGCCGATAAAGCCGCTCATGGTTGATTTCGTGACGCGCCGAAACAAAAAATAGGCGAGCGTTCCGTTCATGCAAATCACACCCGCACCGAAAACATACCCGAACAGCGGATCGTTCAACTTGCCAGCCGCCATCGCTGCCAACCGCAAAAACACAAATTGGAACGGGCGTCCTTGTGGAAGCTGTGTAAACAAATCGCGGACATGCCACGGCAGTTGAGACAACGGCAAATCAAGCCACTGCACATATAAATCGATGTCGTCTTCATAAAAGCCAAGCGAACGATAATGCCCATATAAAGCGATGATGACCACGCTGACAATGATTAAGATCGCCCAAAAAGTTGGCGTGCGTACGCACGCACGCAGCGCGGCTGATAAGCGCGCCACACGCATCGTTTCAGCTTGTTCAATTCGCATCAACGCGCATCCGAAAGTCCCATATCTGCCCCTTGCACGATCAAGTCATACAATGGACGTCGTTCAAGCGTTTCCAAAACGGAAGCACCGAGCGGTTTCGTGTTCAACACACGCCCATCGATGATCACCGTCGGCTGTGGTGAGCGCGTGAGTATACCATCCTCCCAATTGAGGACGATGACGTTTCCATCCCGAATGTTGAATTGTATGTATGTAAACTGTGCGAGATCGGACGCGGCATTATCCTCGACCCAGTGAGGACCAAGTCGGTTGCCGTTGAGAGTGAGCGTGTAAGGCATTTGGGAGTATAGTTCTCGCGGAAAACGAAACATAGTGGATAGAACGACGTGCATCGACCAATCTACACCATACCCATAGGGCAGCGCATCGGCTACTTCACGGTTGACTACGATCACGGTTTCATTTTCAAGATCGGGCGCGACCGCCAATACTTGTGTCCAAAATGAACGCTGGAATGCCCAACCATCCCGATAATCATGCTGAATAGTGACACGATAGCCAAGCATCAATGCGAACACTAGCGCTGTTACGGGTATAGGTACACGCTGAAATAGGACGGAAGCCATCAACGCAATGCCAAAAACAGCACCGATATGAATCGAGGTCGGCGGTCCAATGAGATCATTGGGCGGATAATGGATAAACGACAAAATATAACTGATCGGCAGTATTGCCAAGCCGATTAGCATTATTCTCGCTCTGCCCACTACAACCTTATAAGTCGTGTGTCCCAGCATCCACCAAATGATTACATAGCCTACGACTATAGCGACAATCACATCGACTTGCAGGCGCGTGATCAATCGTGATGTCGAGAATATCCACGCGGTCAAGCTGGTAATAGGACCCTCGATGACTGAAAGCATAATGCGCCGCGTCGTCTCGGTGAAATCAAGATTTAGCACGCGGTCGTCTGCAAGCGTCCGTCGCAGCAGATACGCGATGAGCAACCAAGCAGCAAGATAAGCCGCCGTAAAAATGACTTCACGCCAGCGCCAATTTTTCTTCAAAAACGGCACGAGTGCAAAGACCGGATAGGGGGTTTCGTAATAGAACAGCACGACGACGATCAGAACGTATGCCCATAACCGACGATCTTTTAGGTAACACCATACCGCTACTTGAAAGACCAGCAGCGAAGGAAAAGCATTCAGCGAATGTGACAACCAACTATGGGTTGTAGGTAGTGGATAAAGCAAGAAGAGCAGCGCACCCAACAGTGCGCCGCGTGGCGACCCCGTAAGCAGTTTGATAATCGTGAACATCATCCAGCCATTGGCAGCGACCACCAAGAAACCGATAACATGCACGAGCGCTAACCCGCCCAACTGAAACGACAAGGAGCCAACCGCATAGGTCACCGAGTAATGAAACGGGCGACCTTGCGGCAAGTACCGCAGTGCTGTGTAAACGCGCTGCGCGATTTGCGAAATCGACCAGTCGAATGGCTCAGCAAAATGGTTGTAATCATCCACATACAAACCAAAATCACGGAAATACCAGTAATGCGCGAGCCATGCCAGCAGCGCTAACGATCCTAGAATCTGCACTTCACGATTAGTAACCAGACGTTTTATTAAGAGACAGTCATTCCACTTCACGGTTGAGAAGGCGTAATCATGAGATAGTATAATGGACGCCGTTCCAAACTCTGTAAACGTGATTCTGTGAACGCTTTTGTCACCACCTCACGTCCTGCAATCATGACCGTTGAGCTGCTTGAACGCGTCAGCACCCCATTATCCCAATCGAGTACGATCACGTTGCCAGCACCTACATTCAACTGCCGAATATGATAGCGGAGCAAATCAGGCTGAGTTTCCCCACCGATCCACGCGAATCCGAATTTATTTTGGGCGTTGAAGAGTAGATGTGGCGGACGCACGTCATCAACAGCAGCAAAATCGAACAGAAGCGGTAAAACGAGATAAGATGACCAATCTATTCCATAGCCATATTCGGTCACAAATTCAGTCTCACGATCAATCAAAATCACCGTACCATCATCAAGATCGGGCGCGACTTGCAAGACCTGTGACCATAGCGACTGCTGATATTCCCAACCACGGATATAGACATGTTGAATGCTGACCCGATAGCCAACCACAAAGGCTAACGCCACGACTAATGGGGCGATCGGAATACGCGCCGTGATGACCGCGATAAAAAGGGATGCACCGAACAACCCCGCAATATGCACTGATGTATCAGGTCCCATCAAACCACCCAATGAATAATCGGTAAACGCCAGGCTATAACTGATCATCAACGCTGCCAGACCGATGAAGGCATAACGGAGTGCGACCGTACGCCGCTCCAGCTTATAAAGCGCCATGACCATCAACCCACCACAACCCAATGCCGCGACGATCATATCGGCTCGTAATGCATTGAGAGTTGTCGGAATAATTTGAATAAACGCGGTCAAACTCACCCATGTGCCTTGAAAGAGCGCGATTAAGCTACCCGACAACGCATCAAGCGCGTCAATATCAAGCGCACGATCTTCGCCAACGGCACGCCGCAAAATATAGGCGATGACGAACCAACCAGCAATATAGAGCGCGTTTACGATGACACCACGCCAATGCCAACCCGGTTTAAGGAATGGGACGACTAAAAATACTGGAAAAGGACTCTCGTAATAAAACAACGGGATCACAATTAGCGCGTACGCCAAAAATCGACGATCTTGCAGATAAAACCACAAGGCGAGTTGAAAGAACAGAAAAGACACGAACAAAATCAGCGAGTGTGTCAGCCACAGGTGCGTCGCTACTGCCGGATAAACAATCATGACAAGCGCGCCGACCACCGCCGCGCGCTGCGATCCTGTAATCTTGCGGATTATTGAATACATCATGCCGATATTTGCGACAATGACGACGTAGCCCGCGATATACAGTGCGCCAAGTCCTCCCAGCGGGTATAAAAATGCGGACATCGCGAATGGGATGGAAAAATGGAAAGGTCGTCCTTGGGGCAGCTCGCGGAAAGCATTGAGCGAGCGGAATAAAACCTGCGCCGGAGACCAATCCAACGCCGTCCCAAAAAATGTGTAATCGTCGGTATACAAGCCAAAATCGCGAAAGTACCAGTAATGCGCGATCCATGCGATTACAGCCAAAATCGCCAAAATTTGCACATTACGATTAGATAACAGGCGGTTTACAGCGCTCATACTTTCACCCAATCAGCAATCTAAATACACATTCCATCGCCAACAGCTTCATTCCATCAACAGCGAATACAATGGACGTGTCGGCAAAGAAATCGCCGCGCCAGGTATTTTGGTGCGAAGCGAAAACCCGCTTACTTGCACAGTGGACTCTGTACGGCGCGCAAAACGACCATCCTCATAATCGATATAAATCACATTCCCGTTTTGGATAGGGAATTCCCAAGCCCCGTATCGAACAACCCATTGAGTCTGTCGTGGGACGACCTGAAAATTTCTAACCGAACTTGTCAACAACACATGCGGCGGGTTTGTCCAATCATCAGGGATGCTAAAACTACTTTCAAAGACAAAAGCCGAGTGAAAACCGTGACTTTGAACCTCTCTGGTAAAACGTAGATTTTCAGCGTCAACCAGCACGATCGTGCTGTCGTCTGCATCTTGGATGAGTGGGAAGATCGCTTGCCAAAAATCACGTTGATCGTTCCAGCTAAGCACATATTCGCGCTGGATGACCACGCCGTAACCAACGAGCAGCGCCAAAAAACCCGCGAGAATCAGCCGGCTTGGAAACAAAGACCAGAGCGATGCTCCTATCAATGCCATGCCAAAACCGCCAGCAATATGTTGAGAGGTGCTCAGACCACTGTTTAAAGTCGGCGGAAACCGGGTAAATGACAATAAATAACTGCATCCTAACGCCAGTACCCCAACCCATAACAAACGGATAGGTACGCGCTCCCGTTTGAGTGCGGTAAAGGCGACAACCAAGATCGCAAAAGTTGCACCAACGGCGAGCAAGGTATCAGGTCTTAAAGAGTTCAGCACGCTATTAAACGCACGTGGGTAGGCGCTGAGACTTAAGAGCGCACCCCATCCCGTAGCAATAACGCTTCTTTGAGCCGCTACAGAAACATTTAAAGCCAAAACACGCGGGTCGGCAACAGATTGACGCAGCAGGTAAACAAGTGCCAGCGCTGTTAGGATGATCGCTGCATTCACGAGTAAATCACGCCAGCGCCAGTTTTTTTTCAAGAATGGCACAACGAAAAAGACTGTAAATGGCGATTCATAAAGGAACAAAATCGGCACCAACAGCAGATACGCCAACGCGCGACGGTCATCAATATATGCCCACGCTGCCAACGTGAGTAGGAGCATTCCAGGTTGAATACCAATCGTATGAAGATTTAGCGCGTGCGTGGTATCTGCGGGCAGCAAAACATAAATGAGCGCTGCAACCACCCCAGCACGCAGCGAGCCGCTCAATCGGCGCACAAACAGCATCATTGCACCTGCGGTGATAACGACGATACTGTAACCGATGACATATAATCCTTGAATGCCAAACTGGGGCGTAATCGAAGCCGCAAGCGCCTGCGGTATAGAAAAATGCAGCGGTCGCCCTTGTGGAAGCCGTACGAATACAGTTTGAAAATTATTCACGATCTGTTGCGGTTCAGCATCCATCCACGCACCGATGAAAAGATATTCATCCAAATACATACCAAAATTGCGGACACGCAAAAAATGCGCCGCAAAAATAATCACAGCGATGAGGACAAGCGAAAGAAAAACAGGATGTTGCACCCACACTTTGCGTGTACCCACGCGCTCATTAAGTGCTTTATCAACCAGCATCGAAATTAGCCTTACCCAGTGTTATGCTTACGGCTCATTGTAGCGTTGAGGCAAACCATGCGTAGTATCCTTCAATGCATTAACTGCGGCAACCATTACCCCATCAATCAGATTATTTATGCGTGCGAGACGTGCGGTGGGTTGCTCGATGTAACGCACGATCTCGACACGCTCAAGAAAACCGTGACACGGCAATTATTCGATCAACGGCTCGGCGCGCTTGATTTGCCGTATCGAAGTGGGGTATGGCGCTATAAAGAAATGATTTATCCCGATCTGGCGGATGATCAGATTGTGACGCGTCCTGAAGGCAACACCAACCTATATCCAACGCCGCGCCTGGCGAAATGGGCGGGCATCAAGACGCTGTACCTGAAACATGAAGGCGAAAACCCAACCGGGTCGTTCAAAGATCGCGGCATGACGGGCGGAGTCACACAGGCACGCGTCCTGGGCATGAAGCGCGTCGCGTGTGCATCGACCGGCAACACATCCGCATCGCTGGCAGCGTATGCGGCATGGAGCGGGATGCAAGGCGTTGTACTGCTGCAAAATAAGCAGATCGCGCTCGGCAAATTATCCCAGGCGATTGCTTACGGCGCGACGTGCATCCGTGTTGATGGCGACTTCGACACTAATTTGAACCTGGTCAATCAACTTTCCAGCCACGCCGATGTTTACGTGTTGAACTCGGTCAATCCGTTTCGGCTGGAAGGACAAAAGTCGATCATCTTTGAACTGATACAGCAGCTTCGCTGGAATGTGCCGGACTGGATTGTTGTGCCAGGCGGCAATTTAGGTAACAGTTCGTCGTTTGGCAAAGCGTTATGGGAACTCAAGCAACTTGGGCTGATCGACCGTCTACCTCGTTTGGCGGTGATCCAGGCGGAAGGTGCGAACCCTTTATACCGTGCATTCGTGCGCGAATTTGAAAAATACGAACCCATGCACGCCGAAACCATTGCGACCGCAATCAAGATTGGCAATCCTGTCAATTACAAAAAGGCGGTGCGCGCGCTCGAATGGACGGATGGCGTCGTCGAGCAAGTGACCGATCAGCAAATCATGGAAGCAAAAGCGCTGATCGACGCGCAAGGTATCGGCTGCGAGCCCGCATCAGCGTGTACGCTGGCGGGCATCAAGAAGCTGGTCGATGGGACGATCATCCAGCCAGGAGAAACCGTTGTTGGTTTGCTGACAGGGCATGTCCTCAAAGATGCCGAAGCGACGATGGCGTATCACGAAGACCGATTGCCGGATATACACGCCGTTTGCCCGAACCGTATCCATGAAGCGGAGGCGACGTTGGAAAGTATCGCGGCGATCCTGAATGGTCAAATCAGCGCAGACATCTCATAACTTGAGTGTCAGAAAGGAAGCAATCACGTGTCCACCACCAGAAGATTGGCGATGCTGATCGATGGCGATAACGCGCAAGCCTCTTTGATCAACGAAATATTGGCGGAGGCGAACAAATATGGCGTGATCACCATTCGCCGCATCTACGGAGATTGGACTGAGCCGCAGATGAACAGTTGGAAGTCGTCGTTGAACAACAACGCTGTTCAGCCAATCCAGCAGTTCCGCTACACGGTCGGCAAAAATGCAACTGACAGCGCACTCATCATCGACGCGATGGATATTTTATATACAGCAGGGGTCGATGGTTTTTGCTTGGTCTCCAGCGATAGCGATTACACGAGGCTGGCGACGCGCATCCGCGAAAAGAGCTTATTCGTGATGGGCATTGGCAAGCAAAATACCCCGCGTCCGTTTGTGAATGCGTGCGATGTATTCGTGTACACCGAAAATTTGCAAGCTGAAATTGAACCGGTTGTTACGGTTCCGACAGTGGTAATCAATGAAGTGATCGATAAAGCCGTCGCCCAGTTGAAGCCACCAAAGCTGAGAAATGGGGATGACACATCCACCGTTCCAGTCGTTAAAAAGCAAGCGACGTTGTCACCGTTACATCAATTATTCAGAAAAGCGTTCGAGGCGGCGGTCAATGATGATGGATGGGCGACCTTATCCGGGTTGGGCGATAAATTGCGTCAGCTCGATCCAGCATTCGATCCCCGGACCTACGGGCATAAAAGTCTGCAACCACTTGTGCAAGCACACCCCGATGTATTTGAAATCAGCAAAAACAGCAAAGGCGGGATGATCGTGCGCTTGAAAGACGAGTCGGTTCAGAAGACAGCACCTGTAAAAAAGACCCCACCAGCGACTCCGCCAGTAAAGAAAGCCGCCGCACCTGCACAACCCGCAGCGAAAAAAACATCACCCAAGAAGTAAGCGGCGTTTAGATATTCCATTTGGGCGGGAATTGACCCGCCCAAACACCATTGACGTTCAATCCCGAAAGCGTTTTTCCCAGAGCGCGTTGAGATGCGCGGCATGGGCGCGTCCCGCCGGAACATCCGCAAGCGCGCGTTCCAAGTCCTCCAGAATATCGTCGGTGTCTTCGATACCGATGGCAAAGCGCACCAAATTATCGCTGATTCCGAGCGCCATGCGTTCTTCGGTGGTCTTCTCGTAATAGCTCATCAGCGCGGGCATTTCGATCAAGCTTTCGACGCCGCCTAGGCTCGGCGCGATATAGGGAATCCGCAAACGGTCGATAAAATCGCCCGTCGTGTGCAAATCGCCTTTGACTTGAAAGGTGACGACTCCGCCAAACGCCGTCATTTGCTCACCCGCAACAGCATGATCGGGATGCGACGGCAAGCCGGGATACCATACGCGCTCGATAGCAGGATGTGCTTCGAGATACTGCGCGACCGCCATCGCCGTCGCATTTTGCTGACCCATACGTACCCCAAGCGTTTTGATACCGCGATCCAGCAAATACGCCGCGTGCGGATCAATAACCCCACCCAAAACGCCACGACTATCTCGCAGTGCCTTGATGCGGTCGCCCCGCCCAACAACGACGCCTGCCAGCAAGTCGTTGTGCCCACTCATATATTTGGTCGCGCTGTGCAGGACAAAATCGATCCCCCATTCCAACGGGCGCTGGTTGATCGGTGTAGCGAATGTGCTGTCAATCAGTGTCAGTACTTTGTGACGCCGCCCAATATCGCCAATTTTTTCCAGATCAGCGATGCGTAAATAAGGGTTGGTCGGGCTTTCGCTGATGACGATGCGCGTCTTCTTCGGGATGATCGCCGCTTCCATCGCCTCGTAGCCACCCATGGGCACGACGCTGGTTTCAATACCGAAGCGCTTCAAAAATGTCAGGCAAAACTGGCGCGTGCGCCGATAGCAGTCATCGGTCATGACGATGTGAGCGCCTGTCGGCAAAATCGTGAGCAGCAGCGATGTCACCGCCGCCATGCCACTGGCGTACAGCACAGCATCGTCACCCCCGTCGAGCGCGGCGATTTTCTGTTCGACCGCTGTCACGGTCGGGTTGCCATAGCGCCCATATTCTTCGCGGTCGCTGCCGTCGCCCCAGGTTTTACGCTCCATGAAGTCGATCAAATCGCGCGTATCTCGGAATGTATACGTCGCGGTCTGTACGATCGGTGTCGTCAGCGAGCCATAAGCCTTGGTACGCGCTGTACCGCCGTGTACAGCACGTGTACTGCCGCCACGCAGTACCGTTTCATTGTCGGTCACGCTATCCAGCGCGTCTTCGAGATTTTGGTTAAGTTTGTCGTGATTCGCCATTTGATCACCTTTTGAAGTTAAGCGGGCGGGTCATAACCTGCCCTTACGACACGAATGTGAAATAAAAAACCCCGCGTGCAGATAAAATTATCCACAGGCAGGGTTACACAAAACAAAAAAGACTTCAGGGCGAAGTCTCTTTAGAGGTCGTACTCCAAAACGTCGTGACGTTCGGTGTGCGCTCTCATCTTCCAGTGTAACTGCCGGATTTGGCACCTTCCCAACGCCTTGGGGGTTGCCGCGAGTTCAACGAGCCGTTCTCTCCCTCGCTCTGGATAAGAGTAAACATATGTGATTGTGAATGTGCATTGCTGAACACGGTAACATAATTTTTGTGACGATGCAAGAGGCGCGGACGTAAGTCGTGTTATACTGACAAGGAGCAAAGCAAGAACGACATAACGATTATGGAACATAAACTAAATCTGATGATCATGAGCGGGGTCGATGATGGCAAGTTGATCACCTGTTCGTCCGCCAATCAGGAAGGTCAACTGAGTGGGGACGAATGGACTATCACGCTAGGGCGGCGCGATGACAACGATGTTTGTCTTCGTAACGACACGTATGCGTCACGCTATCATGCGCGGTTACATTGGCGTGGATCACGCTGGTGGCTGGAAGACCGTGAAAGCCGAAACGGTACGTTTCTGGAAGATCGTGTCGATGATGCGCGTGTGATCGGCACAATCCCTATCGATGTCGATCAACTGTTTTGTCTCGGTCATACATGGCTGCGTATCCAATCGAACGACGAGTAAATCGACCACATTATGACAATCCCACTTCGTGACCTCTTAATCAACGCGCGCCAAGAATCCTTTCGGATGCAGCATTATTACATTGGCGTCGAGCATTTATTCATCGCCTTATTGGAAGTACAAAACGGCTTAGCCAGCGGCTTAATCGAAGAACAAGGCTTAACGCCAGAATATGTCATTGACGCGATTCGCCGCGCGACCGGTAAAGGTGCTAAACAACGCCTATGGCCCGGTTTGCCCAACAGCCCACGCGCCGATATTGTGTTGGGCATCGCCAACGACCTCGCAATTGATCAAGCACGTCCACAAGCCTTAGACGAACGCGATTTATTGATCGCCGTTTTGGAAGAAGACGACAGCGTGCCAACGCGTGTACTACGAAAGCTGGGCGTCGATCTCGATTTAGTACGCCGCGAAGCCAATACACGTCAACAAGTCTACGATGGGCGACAGCCCTATGTGCAGATCGAGTTCGCGCCGACGTTTTCGGCGTTGGCGATGGATGCACTCAACAATGATCACTTATTCATTTTGCGACGTATGTTTTATGGCTACGACCGCATCCGCATCGAGCGCAAACTGACGGGCGGTTATTCATCAGCGCTGCTGTTGTTGGTAACGCCGATCACCAGTGAAGGCATGTTGGATTCGCCTGTCGTCGCCAAAATCGATGCGCAAGACTTGATCCTGGATGAAGCGCAGCGCTACGAACAGCATATTCGTTCGTCGCTGCCGCCGCTCACTGCACGACTTGAAGACCGCCCGACCACCGCCGAAACGTGCGATGTCGCCGGGCTGAAATACACGTTTGTCGGCACCAATGAAATCACAGAACCGAATGTCCCGGTCAGCGCGCGCGACCTGGGCGTGGCACGGCTAGGCGATTGGCTGAAAAGCGATTTATACCCAACGTTCGGCAAAACATGGTGGAAGCAGAGCCGCGCGTATCGGTTTCAGGTATGGACGGAATACGACTTTTTGCTGCCCCCGGTGCTCACGCTCGAATACATCGACGATGAGACGATACAGCCGAAACATATCCTACGCGACCCAATCCGGCGATCCAAACTGCACGAACTCGAATATGGCGATGTCATCGCGGTCGAAGGATTCAGCGTCGGGCGTGTTTTTCCTGATAAAAATACGATCCAGTTAAGTATCGGCAAAGGCACCGAAGCAGCACGGCGCGCCTACAAGATCAATGTGCGCGGCTTGAATATGGGACAAAATGCGTACTATCGCGGCGAACCCTTAGAGCGTATCGTCGGGCGGGTGTGGAAAAATCGTGACGAACTCCTGCAAGCCGCCGTCGCAGAACTCTTTCCTGATTTTGATCCGCGCGCGGAAATGCTGCCGGGCGTCGTTAATATTCACGCGCTGCCCAATCCCCTGTGGTTGTACAGCGATTTACTGGAACGCTATGTCAACGGGTCACTGTGTAAAATTCATGGCGACCTGCATCTGGGCAATATTCTGGTGGGACCGCACGAAACACCATTCCTAATCGATTTTGCTGAAGCCCGACCTGGTCACAGCTTGTTTGATTGGGCGTGCCTGGAAATCAGCGTGTATGCCGATCTGGTCATGCCCGCATTTGGCGCAAATTGGGAGAGCATTCGAACCGCAGCCAGTGGAATCGCGGCGATCAATCAGGGCAAAGTACCGACATTCAGCCAGGTCGAACACAGCGACGCCATGTTCCCGATCTATGCGATCCGCGATATTGTCCACGAAGGTTTGGCGACGCCGGACAAATGGAGCGAATATTTTGTCGCGCTCGCGCTGTGCAGCTTGCGGGCGGTGACATGGGAAACAATGGCAGTCGGCGGTCGCCGCTTGATGCTGTACGTGGCGGCGCTGGCGCTGCATGAATTAAGCGCGCGTCAGACGCGCACCGGCGGCGACCGTACGTATTTCGACACGGATGTGACCGACAATTAGAAGCTTGAACCGCAGAGGACGCAAAATATTCAACTATTCTCTGCGTTCTTCGCGGTTCAAGCTTTTGGTATTTTTTGGCTGATACCGATTTCTACGGTCAAATCTTTTGAATGATCGCTTGCGCGTATTCGGTCGTGCTTGTGTAACTCGTCCCACGCGGCGCGATATCGGCGGTGCGTGCGCCGTCTGCCAGCACGCTTTCGACCGCCGCTTCAACAGCTTGTGCTTCGGTTTCTAAGCCGAGGCTGTAACGCAGCAGCATCGCCGCGCTCAAAATCGACCCGGTGGGGTTAGCTTTCCCCTGTCCGGCAATATCGGGTGCGCTGCCATGAACTGGCTCATATAAGCCCACTTTGCTCGCGCCCAATGACGCCGACGGCAGCATTCCTAGTGAACCAGCAAGTACGCTCGCTTCATCGCTGAGAATATCGCCAAACATATTGCTGGCGACAAGCACATCGAACGACGCCGGGCGCGTGAGCAAGTGCATCGCGCAGCTATCGACCAGCACATGATCGAGCGCGATATCGGCGTAATCTTCATGAACTTTCGTCACGGTTTTACGCCACAAACGCATCGAAGCCAGCACGTTCGCTTTATCCACCGACGAGACTTTATGACGACGCCCTTGTGCCGCACGGAACGCGATATGCGCGACACGCTCGACTTCGGGCACGGTATAAAGTTCGGTGTCATAGGCGCTTTCGCCGTCGCCTTGTTCCTGGCGTGGACCAAAGTAAATCCCACCGGTCAGTTCGCGTACGAAGAGTAAATCGACCCCTTCGAGCAGTTCGGCGCGGAGCGGCGCGTAATGCGCGAGCACCGGATAGGCTTTGACGGGGCGCAAGTTGGCATATAAACCGAAGTGCTTACGAATTGCCAGCAACCCTTGCTCAGGGCGCACGGACGCGGACGGATTATCCCACTGGTAGCCGCCGACTGCGCCGAGCAGGATCGCATCCGCGCTTTCGGCGGTCTTAAGCGTCGCGTCCGGCAGTGCCGACCCGGTCTTATCGATGGCGATACCGCCAATCAGCGCTTCTTCATAATTGAACTCATGACCAAATTTTGAGGCAACGTGAGAGAGGACGGCGACAGCTTGCGTGGTAACTTCCACGCCAATGCCGTCACCGGGTAACACTGTAATCGTGGCTTTCATGCGATTTATCCGTGAATGGTGCTATATCATCAGGGCGCGAATAGTACCACACGAGAACCCGGCACGGGTGGAATACATTCCGCCCATGCAAATATGATCGATCATGAGCGGGCGGGTCTCAAAACCCGCCCGTGTAAGCTGTGTTACACCGCTGCTTCGACGACGAATTGATTGATGACTTCAGGTTGCAGCGCCAACACCGCATCGGGGTCGGCGTCCACGGCGTCACGATCATAGGCGCGCACACCATACGTCGTCACGGTTAAGCGGCTGGTCTCAGCGTCGATGTCAAATTCTGTCCATCCGAAACTGTGACCCGCGATCCAGTTGCCCTGTGTCAGTTCGGCGTCTACGCCCGAACCTTCAAACGTATTGTTCTCGTAACCTTGCAGACGATTGACGAACTGATTGAACAATCCGACCAATACCGCGTCTTGTTCGGCAAGACTACCCGCTTGATACGCCGCAAAATCAGCGTCGGGAACCAAACCGACTTCGGCTGCACCCGCGACCAACGCCGCGCCGGTGGGCGGGAAGAATGCTACCGAACCAGTGCTGATTTCCAACGAGGGCACGCCCATCAAGTCGCCCAGCGCTTCGGTTTGATACGTCAGCTTGTTGATGAACGTGGTATGTACGTCCGCCGACACCCAAATCACATTCTGGATATTGTTTTCGACGATGAATTCCAGCACTTCTGTGCGTTCCGGCGCATAGCCCTCCCAGCGGTCGCTGCCGCCAAACCAACCTTGCAGTTGGAGCGGTTCGGGGATCATGACGAACTTCCACACGATGCCCACTTCTTGCGCCGCGAGCAAATCGCGCTTGAGATCATCGACTTGCGTGCGCCCCAACATCGTGCGCCCTTCCTGAAACATCGACGTGAGATATTCGTTGCGGATTGCCGCGTTGAATACATCCGTCGTCGAAATTTCTGGCACAGCCTGATCACGGAAAGATCGTGCATCCAACACAATGATGGCCGCGTCATCGCCATAGGTCGCGTAACGATACAACTTGGGACGTCCATCCATGCGCGCGTCGCCCGTACCGTCATAGTCGAGGTCTAGCATCGGGTTGTATTCACGGAAGACTTGCAAACCATTGGCGTATAACGCGGTTTGGTTGATGAACTCAGCACCCTCCGCCTCAAAACGCGCATCGGTGGAAGGCGCAGCGCCGCCCGCGAAGTCATTGGTCACTTCATGGTCGTCAATGGTCGCCCAAATCGACATCCGCGCACGAATATCCGCCCAAAAATTCAAGCCTTCGAACTGAGTATAAACTTCGTTGTGCTTGACACGGTAGTCTTCAAGCGTGGTCGCTTGTTCACCGGGGAAGTCGCGCGACGGAATATCGGCATAAATCGTATCGCCATGTTCAACGAAAAATTCCAGTTCGCGTTCCAGCACGTTCGCCAGCGCCACGTATGGACGCAGTTCGCCGCGCCAGTCACCGCTCACGCCGAAGCGTAAACCGCGCTTTATCCCGGCTTCCGCTGCGGTATGAAACCGACCATTCAGGGTATCGGTACCGTTGCTGACGCGATAGTAATATTCTGTATCGGCGGTGAGCGCATCAATGCTGGCTTTGACCGGAATCATCGCATCGGTCGCGGGAACTGTCACCGTGCCGATGATGTTACTGAAGGATTCATCAGTGCTGTATTCAAACGTGACATCACCAACGACCATGCTGTGTGCCCACAACACCGTGGCGTTTTGCGTGGTGTCGCCCGATGCGACACCATTTGGCAGCGTATCTGCATAGGATGGATTAGCCATCTCTTGCGCGCGCAAATTGGCGCGGCGTTTCAGCGTACGCGCGTTCGGGTTAAACGACAGACGCGGGAACATCACGGCTGCCACCGCACCAACCGCCATGTACTTCATGAATTCACGACGCGACATATAACGGATCAGCTTGCCGGTGGCTTCGCGTTCGATATTTTGCCACAGCGTGGCGTAATTGAGCGGTCGGCGGGATGGGTTTATCTTGGGCATTGGATTGTGCCTTTTCTAGAAATCATGGACAATCATACAACGTACCCAATTTGCGTTAACAAACGTTAAATTTAATTTTAAGGACGACTCTATTGGGTTGAGAAGGCGGGCACAGCACGCCGCGCCCCTACACGTACTGCTTCTCTGTTTCGTCGATGAGTTTATTCAGCCAATCCATGAATGGTGTGCCCCCCGTTCCAACGGGGTCGCCGCGCTCGAAAATATATAGCTTGGCATAACTCAAATGCAGTTGACGAAACAGGGTGAGCGCGCGTAAACAGTCATTGTAAGCATCCGTCAACGCAGGCGAGTGGACGCGCTGGACAAACGCACGAATCCCACTTGCGCCAATGACATGGATAAACTCGCGGTGTGGACGCGGCATATACGGGTGCATTGCGTTGAGATGCACCATAAGATCAGTCGCTTCGTGCTGCACGCCGAGTGCTGCTACCAGCGCTGGAATGACCGAGCTTTGCGCGCCTGACCCGCCACGAAAATTTTGCGGGGTATCGCCAAACCGTGAGCCTTCATACACGACATTGATAAAGCCAAAATTGTACGGGCGGATTTGCTGATAATACACGTCCGGGTCGCAGCCAGAACGCATCCTTCGAAATGTTTTCATCATGGCGCGCAGCCCATCATAAATCGCGCGCAAACCGCTTGTTACCCTATCAGCATCGTTATCGATTACCGCTTGCGCGGCATCCAACGCGCCGCGTAAAGCCCCCGCTGCCCTCGCTTCAATATCAACATGAATCAAAGCGAACCAACGTTCATCTGGCAGCCCGGTAAACGTGCTGAGCGTTTCGAGATTATCAACCGTGATTTCGCCCAATGGATCGATGCGCCGCCAGTTCGCCAAAACCAAACTGGTATACGAAAACATCGGTGGGCGTTCGACGAGTGCCGCCAATTCGACGAATGGACGTGCGATAGAGACAGGTAAATGCTTGAGCGGTTGTTCAGGATCGGCATAAATATATGCCGTCGCCAAAAAGCTGTACAACTGGAGCAAACGTTCGGCTTGAGGTGGAGTCAAATCCGCAAAATCGGTTCGCGTCAGTAAAGCGAGACTATCGATCACCCAATGCAGTTCGTCAGGATGCAATAATAACGCTGGCAGCCATGCAACAGATTCTTCGAGCGCACGCACCATTGTTTGATCGGTGACATCGGTCATCGTTTCGACCAGTGACAAGAGCGGATCGGGCTTACACAAAAAGCCGCGATCCGCCCAAATTCCCCACACAGCTTCGCTCATGTCTCAAGTGGCATTCTGCTCATATCGGGCGCAACACACAACCCGTATTCTACGCTGTCCACGAGCGCGAACCAACTGGCAACGATGATATTCGCGCCCGCGCCCACCGAACTCCAGCGCTGCGCGCCGTTTTGCGTATCGATCAAGACGCGTGTAACCGCCGCCGTACCATTATCGCCATCGAGAATACGAACTTTGTAATCGGCAAGTTGAAAATCGGTAATCTGTGGGTAATGCGGCACAAGCGCTTTACGCAGTGCCAAATCGAGCGCATTGACGGGACCATTGCCTTCGGCGGCAGTATGCACGATGTCACCGTTCACATCCAACTTAACCATCGCCTCGGCAACCGACCCACGCCCGCGTCGTTCTTCGACGATAACCGTAAAATCGATCAGCGTAAAAAGCGGCTGATAATTCGGTTTAGCACGATGCAGACGCACGCCGACCGACGCCTCCGCGCCTTCAAATACGAATCCTTGACTTTCCAGCCGCTTGATCTCGTCCAAC
Organism: Aggregatilineales bacterium; assembly: GCA_038207205.1. Lineage (GTDB taxonomy): Bacteria > Chloroflexota > Anaerolineae > Aggregatilineales > Phototrophicaceae > Flexifilum. The sequence continues at coordinate 85,705 of JBBRAA010000004.1, read as the reverse complement.
ACTTTAATCGCTTCGGCTTGCGTCACATCCAAACCAAATTCGTCCGCTTTGCTGAGCAAATTACCTTGACCGCTCAGATCGCTGACCAAAATCCGCGTCTCGTTGCCGATTATTTCAGGATCGATGTGCTGGTAGCTGTGGACATTGCGCCGCATCGCCGCGACATGGATGCCGCCCTTGTGTGCGAACGCGCTTTTGCCAACATACGCCAGGTGATCATCGGGTGCGAGATTGGCGATCTCCGCAATGGTATGTGCAACAAATGTGAGATGACGGAGTGCGCCATCGGGCAGACAGCGCACCTTCATCTTGAGTTCGAGATCGGGAATGATGCTGCACAGATTTGCATTACCGCACCGTTCGCCGTACCCGTTGATTGTCCCCTGCACTTGCAATGCGCCAGCGCGGACTGCCGCCAGCGAATTGGCGACTGCGAGTTCGCCATCATTGTGCGTGTGAATACCAAACTGCATACGCGGAAATGCCGCGCGCGCCATACTGACGAATGCTTCGACTTCCCACGGCATCGATCCGCCGTTGGTATCACACAAAATGATCCAATCCGCACCGCCATCGTCCACCGCACGCAACGTATCGAAGGCATATTCCATATCGAGTTTCGTGCCATCGAAGAAATGTTCGGCGTCGTAGATGACTTCTTTACCCAGCGATTTCAGGTAGGCGACGCTCTCGCGGATCATGCGCAAATTCTCATCACCAGTCGTTTGCAGCACATCGGTGACATGCAGCATCGATGTTTTGCCGACAACGGTGACGACAGGCGTGCGTGCATCGACCAGCGCCTGAATATTGGCGTCATCGCGCGGGTCTGCACCTTTACGACATGTTGAACCGAACGCGGCGATTTTGGCGTGCGTCAACTTCATACCCAACACGGCGTCGAAATAAGCGGCGTCTTTTGGATTAGAACCGGGCCATCCACCTTCGATATAGGCGACGCCCAGATTATCCAAGAGTTCAGTCACGCGCAGTTTATCCGCCACAGAGAGCGAAATACCTTCACGCTGAGTCCCGTCTCGCAGGGTGGTATCGTAGATGGCTACACTCATTTTTCACCTTTTTTGAACCGCAGAGGACGCCGAGAACGCACATGTTCTTTTCAGATTTTAGCGGCGTCCTGTGCGGTTAATTCGTTTTTACTCTTGCTTCGTGTGCTGCTTCGTATTCTGCTGTTTTGTCACCCAGATTCATCAGATAGCCAAGCTGATCGACGCCGTTGAGGAGGCAGTATTTGGAGAATCCGTCGATGGGAAACGCGACCGCGCGCCCATCGGGCAGCGTGATCGTTTGCGTCGCCAAATCGACAGAGACGCGCGTATTCGGGTCTTCTTCGGCAAGGCTGATCAACTGACGATGTGTATATTCATCGACCACAATCGGCAGCAATCCGTTTTTGAGCGCGTTATTGCTGAAGATATCCGCGAAATACGTGCTGATCACGGCGGTAAAACCCGCGCCGACGAGTGCCCAAGGTGCATGTTCGCGCGAACTGCCGCAGCCGAAATTATGCCCGCCGATCAGCACCGACGCGCCTTGATGTTCTGGCTTGTTGAGCGGAAAATCGGCTTTCAGCGTGCCATCCGCTTCGTAGCGCCAATCACTGAAGCACGCTGCGCCTAAACCGAGTTTATCGGTCACTTTCAGGTAGCGCGCCGGAATAATCTGGTCGGTATCGATGTCATTAATGGGCAGCGCGACAATTTTGCCATCGAATGTTTTGATCGGTTCCATATTAGACGACCTCCATTTCGTGTACGATTTCGCGCGGGTCGGTGATGACGCCGCTTAAAGCCGTCGCCGCCGCCGTAAGCGGGCTGGCGAGGAAGGTACGTCCACCTTTGCCCTGTCGCCCTTCAAAATTACGGTTACTCGTGCTGACCGCGTACTGACCGGGCGCAAGCTGATCACCGTTCATAGCAATACACATCGAGCAGCCCGCTTCGCGCCATTCCGCGCCCGCATCTTTGAAGACCTGATCCAACCCTTCGCGTTCGGCTTGGCGTTTGACCTGCTGCGAACCTGGTACAACCATGACGCGCACGCCTTCCGCGACACGCCGACCACGAAGCATCTTCGCCGCCTCGCGCAAATCGCCGATGCGACTGTTGGTGCAGCTTCCGATAAACACAACATCGACAGGTTTGCCCAACAGCATTTGACCGGGCTGCAAATCCATGTAATGCAGCGCTTTATCGAGCGCCATTTTTTGGCTGACATCGGTCAAGTCGTCCGGGCTTGGCACGCGTGATGTGATCGGAATGCCCATACCGGGATTCGTGCCGTAGGTGATCATCGGGACGAGATCATCGGCGTTTAACACGATTTCGGCGTCGAAAACCGCGCCTTCATCGGTCGGCAGCGTGCGCCAATCTTCGACGGCGCGATCCCATGCTTCGCCTTGCGGCGCACGCGGGCGCCCTTTGATGTATTCGAACGTCGTTTCATCCGGCGCGATCATGCCGGCGCGCGCGCCACCTTCGATGCTCATGTTGCAAATCGTCATGCGCCCTTCCATCGACAGCGCCCGAATGGCTTCGCCCATGTATTCAAAGACGTAGCCCGTGCCGCCGCCGATGCCAATCTTGGCGATGATCGCCAGAATGATGTCTTTCGCCGTCACTGCTTCATGCAAGTGCCCGTCGATGCGGATCGCCATCGTTTTGGGTCGGTTTTGCAGCAGCGTTTGCGTCGCCAGCACATGCCCAACTTCGCTCGTGCCAATGCCGAACGCAAGGGCACCAAATGCCCCGTGCGTACTGGTGTGGCTGTCACCGCATACGATCGTCATACCCGGCTGAGTCAGCCCTTGTTCGGGTCCAATAACGTGAACAATGCCTTGGTTTTCCGTACCGAGATCGAACAACGAAATGCCAAAATCGGCACAATTCTTCCGCATCACGTCCAACTGCGCCGATGCTTGCATATCCGTGACCGGGATCAAGCCGTCTAGTCCGCGCGGCGTGGTCGGTGTGCTGTGATCCATCGTCGCCAGTGTTTTATCTGGGCGGCGGAGTTTCAACCCCCGTGTGCGCAGTTCGGTAAATGCCTGCGGCGAGGTGACTTCGTGTACCAGGTGCAGGTCGATATACAGCACGGCGGGCAAAGCGTCCGTCTGCGGCTGCACAAGGTGACGTTCCCATACTTTTTCAAACAGCGTCTTTGGTGTCATTGTGGTTCTAGCATCCTTGTTCATCTTTGGGCATGGCAGCCGGACTCTCGCCATGCCTCTACATATTACGTTTGTGAGCGGCGTGTACGCCGCCCACACATCATTTCATTTTACGGACGACGTATACACTGCCCCTACCTAGCGTGCGATTGTTACCGTTGCCGCGTCGCCTTCCGGCTTACGTTCGCCCAAGCCGACGCCCGCGATCATGCGGTTAAGCGCGCCGAGATACGCTTTGACGCTCGACACGATCACGTCTTTATCCGCGCCATAGCCGCCAAACGAGCGTGATCCGTCCGGCGTGCTGATTCTCACGGTGACTTCGCCCAACGCGTCGATGCCTTCGGTCACACTGTGTACGTTGTACTCGATCAACGTATTGGGAAGCTGCATAATTTCATCGACGGCTTTATAACACGCATCGACTGGACCCACGCCGACCGCCGCTTGAATGATCGGTGTGCCATCGATTGTGAGGAGTTTAACGGTCGCGGTTGGCATTCCCATTGTACCGGAGATAACCTGCATATCTGCAAGCCGATAGAATTCTTCCGGTCGCGCCAGTTCGTCGGTCATCAGCGCTTCTAAGTCGGCGTCGGTGACATTTTTCTTGGCGTCCGCCAGCAGCTTAAAGCGATCAAATACCTGCTGGAGTTGATCTTTATCGAGCGTATAACCTAGTTCTTCCAGCCGGACTTTGAGCGCGTGGCGTCCGCTGTGTTTGCCCAATACCAAGCGACTTTGCGACCAACCGACGCTTTCGGGCGTCATAATCTCAAATGTGGTCGCATTTTTGAGCATCCCGTCTTGATGAATGCCCGCTTCATGTGCGAACGCGTTCGCGCCGACGATGGCTTTGTTCGCCTGCACGTGCATTCCGGTGTAATTGCTGACCATGCGGCTGGTCTTGACGATCTCTTTGCTGACGATGTTGGTTTTCAGCCCGTAGAACGGCACGCGCGTATGCAGCGCCATCGCCACTTCTTCAAGGCTGGTATTGCCCGCACGTTCACCAATACCGTTGATGGTGACTTCAACTTGACGCGCACCCGCCTTGACACCCGCCAGTGTATTCGCCGTCGCCAAACCCAAATCGTTATGGCAGTGTACTGACCAGATCACGCCGCTCCCTGCCCCGCCGCCAGGTGTTTCCGCGATCAAATTCGATAGCGTTTCGTACCACTCAGTCGGCGTGACATACCCAACCGTATCGGGGATATTGAGCGTGGTCGCGCCGCATTCGATAGCCAGCGTACACACGTCGATCAAGAACTGCGGATCGGTTCGTCCAGCGTCCATCGGGCTGAACTCAATATCCTCGCACAGACTGCGCGCCAGCATGACATTTTTGCGGATCACCTCAAGCGCTTGTGCTTTGGTCAAGCCCGTTTGATATTGCAGATGAATATCGCTCGTGCCTAAAAACGTATGGATGCGTGGTTTGGCGGCATCTTTGACGCCTTCCCAACACAACAAAATATCCTTCTCGACGGCGCGCCCTAACCCCGCGATCACGGGTCCGTCGGGCGTGCCGACTTCACGGGCGACGCGCTGCACTGCCGCGAGGTCATCCGGTGACGCCGCCGGAAAACCCGCTTCGATGATATCGACGCCCAATTTCGCAAGCTGGCGCGCGATTTCGAGCTTTTCGGCGCTGCTCAGGGTCGCGCCGGGACTTTGTTCGCCGTCGCGCAAGGTCGTATCGAAAAACAAGACTACATCCGGGTCAATCGTCGGTTTTGCCATGATGGGGTGATCCTTTCAGGTTCATGTTCAGATCAAAGGGTCGTATAAGGTTTGCAAGACCATCCTCTGCCATACGATCACCCCCTTTCACCATACATAAACACGTATTCATCAACATCACTGATGGGACGATAATTGTTCGTTGCGGCTGGATCGGCTTCGTGTTCAAACGCGATCATCCAATCGACAATCAGCTCGTAATCCGCTTCGGTCGGCGTGCGATAATGTCCAGACACGCCTGTCACCGGGGTCACCCTATCCAATCGATAAATCCGTTCGGCACGATTAAGTTTAGCCGTGCAGTCCGTCAACTGTGACCACTGATCGACGAACACTTTAACTTCTGTTTGACCGCCCATCGCTCCCGAAGCCGCCGCAAAACTCGGCGTGTTATGCAGGTCATCTGCCAGCGCACGCACTGCCATTGAATCAGCCGCGTATGACACAACCACGCGGAAGCCGCTCTGACATAACATCGCGCCCGCGACCTGTCCATCGATTTCGGCGCAGCCCAAACAGGGCAGCACAGCAGGCGTACCGACTTGACGCCACATATTGGTCAAACCGAGCGGCAAAATATGGTGCAGTTCGCGTTCGAGTAAATATGGCGCGACGCGCGCGTGAAACGCTTCAATGTCGTCAAAGCGATGGACGGTCACAGTCATGACTTAGTCCTGTTTAATGCGTTTCGCGTGCAGGAACGGCATCATATCGCGCAGTTCCGCGCCGACGTTTTCGATCATCAAATTGTGTTCGCGTCCGCGCCGTGCCTTGAAGTTGGGCAGCCCGTTCTTGTTTTCTTCGATCCATTCGCGCGCGAACGACCCATCTTGAATACGCGACAGCACGCCCGCGAATGTCTCTTTGATTTCGCTTTCGACTTGATCACCGACGGTGTAGCCGCCATATTCGGCGGTATCGCTGACGCTGTACCACATATAACTCAACCCGCCCTGATACATCAGGTCAACGATCAATTTGAGTTCGTGCATACACTCGAAATAGGCGATCTCCGGCTGATAACCACCTTTGACCAACGTTTCAAATGCTGTGCGAATCAACGCCGTGACGCCGCCGCACAACACGACCTGTTCACCAAACAAGTCGGTTTCGGTCTCTTCTTTGAACGTGGTTTCGATGACGCCCGCGCGGGTGCAGCCAATCGCCATCGCGTAAGCGAGCGCACGCGCACGCGCTTGTCCGGTCGCGTCTTGATGCACCGCGAGCAAACCGGGCGTGCCCGCGCCATCCTTGAAGACTTCGCGCACACGATGACCTGGCGCTTTCGGCGCGACCATCGTGACATCGACCGTGGCGGGCGGCTTGATTTGCGCGTAATGAATATTGAAACCGTGCGCGAACATCAACATCGCGCCCTCTTTCAAGTTGGCAGCGATGCTCTCGTCATAAACCTTCGCCTGCATCGTGTCGGGGATGACAATCATGACCACATCTGCGGCAGCGGTTGCCTCCGCGACGCTCATCACCTGCAAGCCGTCGGTTTCAGCTTTGGCGCGGCTTTTGCTGCCTGCGTGCAAACCAATCACGACGTGCATCCCGCTATCCTTGGCATTGAGCGCGTGCGCGTGTCCCTGACTGCCATAACCGATCACCGCAATTGTCTTTCCTTGCAGCAGATTCAAATCGGCGTCTTTGTCGTAATACATCGTAGCCATTGTCGTTGCGTACCCTCTGTGATGAGCGTGAATAAACAGGTCAATTAAACGATATGAAGCGCATTGCCATTGATGGCAGATGGGAAGGCTGGTTCGTAGTCGCTGTCCAAAATACGGACTCCGCGCCCCATCGCCACCACACCCGTACGGACAATTTCGACGATACCAATTGCGTCCGCCGCGCCAATGAACGCCTCGACAATATCCTCTTGTGCGGTGATTTCGACAATCGCATACTTGGGACCAATATCGACGATGCGTGCTGGATACCGTTCGCATAATTCGGTCAAATGGTTACGGCTGTCGGCGTCGTCGCTGCGTACTTTGACGAGCGCGAGGTCGCGGCTGACATGCGGTTCGTTGGAGACATCCGCGACATCGATCACGTTGATTAGCTTGACCAGGTTGTACTTGATCTTATTTGCATCGCTCTTGGTCGCGTCAATGGTGATGGTCATGCGCGAGATATGCGGTTTATGCGTGCGCCCAACAGTCAAACTATCGACGTTGAAATTGCGCCGCCGAAACAAACTCGCCACACGGTTAAGGACACCCGGTTTATTTTCAACCAGCGCTGCCAAAATATGCTTGCGCTGTGGAAGTTTCTCAGGTTGATTTTGTGCGTACACCATGATCAATTCACCTGTTCGCTGCTGGGCTTCGGACGGCGGATCATCGCATCGAGGTCAGCGCCGGCTGGCACCATCGGGTACACCATTTCTTCTTTTTGCACCACGAACTCGATCAAGACGGGTCCGTTGATGCTGTTGGCAAACTCGACCGCTGCCTGAATATCGTCGCGTTTGGTCACACGCACTGCCGGAATACCGTACGCCTCTGCCAGCTTGACAAAATCGGGGCTGAACATCGTCGTTTCGTTGTAGCGACGTTCGTGGAACAACTCTTGCCACTGACGCACCATACCCAAAAAGCCATTGTTGATGATGGCGATTTTGACCGCGATATTTTCCTGCACAGCGGTCGCCAATTCACACAACGTCATTTGAAAGCCGCCATCCCCGACGATTGCCCACACTTGTTCGTTCGGGCGTCCGAATTTTGCGCCAATCGCGGCCGGCAGCCCAAAGCCCATCGTGCCAAGACCACCACTCGTGATCATGGTCGCCGGTCGCTGATGCGGGTAATACTGCGCTTCCAACATTTGATGCTGTCCAACATCGGTCACGGTGACTGCGTTGCCACCTGTAAACTGCCATAAATCGTTGATCACTTGCGCGCCTGACAGCGTATCGCCTGCATTATGCTTGACGATATCGCGTTCGTCGCTGTCCTCTTGCCAATCACGGATCGTATTCATCCATTCGGGATGCTGCGTCGCTTGCACACCCGGCAGAATTTGCGATAACACCGAGCGCAAATCACCCGCGATGCCAACATCAACTTTGACATTCTTATTGATCTCGGACGGATCGATGTCGATATGAATCTTTTTGGCGTTCGGCGCATACGTCTTCAGATTGCCTGTCACGCGGTCATCGAAGCGCATACCCAGCGCGATCAACAGATCACTTTGCTGGATCGCGTTATTCGCCGCCGCCGTCCCATGCATTCCCATCATGCCGAGCGAAAGCGGATGACCTTCGGGCAGCGTCCCTTTACCGAGCAGAGTCAGCGCGACTGGGATGCCCGCGCGTTCGGAAAGTTCGCGCAGTTCATTGACCGCGCCACTCATGTTGATGCCATGCCCCGCCAAAATCACTGGACGTTGTGCACTGTTGATCAAGTTATTCATGGCTTCAACAGCGTGGTCGGGCGCGAAGGTCGGCACACGATACCCCGGCAGTACGATCTCGCCTTCGGGATATTCAAATTCCATCTTTTGGTTTTGCACATCTTTGGGAATATCGACCAGAACGGGACCTGGGCGTCCGGTACGCGCGATATAGAACGCTTCTTTGATGGTATATGCAAGTTCGGTGATGTCGCTCACAAGATAGTTGTGCTTGGTGATTGGGATTGTGATTCCGGTCACATCGGTCTCTTGAAACGCATCCGTACCGATGACGCTGCGCGGCACTTGACCCGTGATGCACACAATCGGTGACGAGTCCATCATCGCTGTAGCGATTCCGGTCACGAGGTTGGTTGCGCCGGGACCACTCGTGGCGAACGCGACGCCGACTTTACCCGTTGCGCGCGCGTAACCATCCGCCATATGGCACGCGCCCTGTTCGTGGCGCACCAGCACATGATGGATTTGCGGATATTTACCCAAGGCATCATAAGTCGGCAAAATCGTGCCACCTGGATACCCGAACACTAAATCGACGCCTTCGCGCAGCAAACATTCCAAAATAATTTCGGCACCACTTAACAGTCGTTTTTCCATCATCTACACTCCTGCCTAATCGCGTTCGAATTGTTCGTCGTCATCGTGCGCTTTCGTAAGCGGGGCTACCCCCCGCTCTACCATCAACCTTTAGTCGCCAATCACAGGTTGCGCCAGAGGCGACAACCAACCATGCCGATCCGGAATTGTGCCGCCCGTTATGCCGAAAAATTCGTCCTGCAAACGTTCGGTGATTGTGCCGCGCTTGCCTGTACCGATTTGGATACGATCGACGCTGCGAACGGGCGTGATTTCGGCGGCGGTGCCAGTGAAGAAAATTTCGTCCGCGACATACAGCATTTCGCGCGGCAGCGTTTCATAGCGAACTTCATACCCCAGATCACGTGCTAAGGTCAGCACGCTGTCACGTGTGATTCCCCGTAAAATAGAGGCGCCGACGCCCGGTGTATAAATTACCCCGTCGCTAATGACGAAAATGTTTTCGCCCGCACCTTCGCTGACCGTCCCGTTGTAATCGAGCGCGATGCCTTCGCTGAAGCCATTATCATGGGCTTCCATACTGATGAACTGGCTGTTGGTATATTGACCACCGATTTTCGCCATCGACGCGCCTGTGTCTGGCGCGATGCGCCGCCACGAGCTGACCTGTACATCGACCCCATTTTCAATCGCTTCACTGCCCAGATAACGCCCCCAATCGAGCGTAAAAATCACGACTTCAGTGGGGTTTTTACGCCCTTCGACGCCGAGTACGCCTGCGCCGCGAAAGATAATCGGGCGAATATAACAGGCGTCGTTCTGATTGCGGCGTACCGTCTCTAAAATTGCTTCATTGATAGCATCCTCAGTAAACGGCACTTCGATGCGCGCAATTTTGGCGCTCTGCATCAAGCGGCGCGTGTGTTCGCGCAACCGAAAGACCGCCGCGCCTTCCGGCGTTGAATACGTACGTATACCTTCAAAGATACTGCTGCCATAATGAAGTGCGTGCGCGCTGACATGGACTGTTGCATCCGCCCACCGCACGAACTCCCCGTTACGCCAAATCCATTCTGCTGGCATCAATGTTCTCCTCGATTTATCTCATCGTCACTTGAATAAAAAAACGCGCTTTCTTTGTTGACATCTACACGTCGTAACCACGATTGTAGATGTCGGAAAGCGCGTCGCGGGTGGGCTGCGTTTCGGTATCGAATGCCATCTTAGGCGCGTCATTCGATGATTGAGCGGCAGGCGCATTGTGATACGCCTCCGTCCATGGGCTGGTACTCGGCTGCGCGTGCGGCAGCATGTATTCCACTTGCATCGAACTAGTCGGTTTCTCGTTCATTTCCTCATCCTTGACGCTGCAATAAAAAACCCTCCGGCTTGGGAGGGTTTGTCGTTCGCTGCTGATTTACTCAACCTGCTTCAACCCAAGCCGTTATATCCCGTTCCCGATAATAAGGACGAGTACCGAAATAACGATAATAAGGCTGATATTCAGGGTCGCGCTTTGGTTTTTTGACATGATTTTGGTCGAAGTTGCTAAGTCAATGTAACAAAGCGTAACGCGCTTGACTAATCGTGTCAAGCAGTCCGCGCAAAAAATCACATGTTCGATCAAAGTCCGTACAGGTTGACTAACGAATATATGGCAAGATGCACAAACTAAAAGCCAAACACCGAGACACAAAAACACGAAGACTTGACTTCAACGCTCTGTGACTTCGTGACTCCGTGCCTTTATGTTTTTGTCTTTAGTCCTCTTGTTCCAACCATTCACGCGCCCGTGCAATTTGCGCGCGTACCGCGTCCGGCGCGGTTCCACCTTGTGCGCGACGGCGCGCAACCGACGCTGCAAAATCGAACACGCGCACTGCTTGATCGTCGAATAAATCCGACAACTCACGCAGATCGTCCGTCGTCAGTTTGCTCAACGTCGTGTTACGTTCCGCTGCCAGGCGTACTGCGCGCCCCGCGACATGATGTGCTTCACGAAAAGGCATCCCTTTTAGCACAAGATAATCTGCTAAATCGGTCGCAAGCATGTCATCCGTGAGCGCGGCGCGCATCTTAACCGGGTTGAGCTTGAGCGTGCCTATCACCGATGTAATGACAGGCAGCAGCCGTTCAAGCGTCTCGACCGAGTCGAACAACGGCTCTTTATCTTCTTGCAGGTCTTTATTGTACCCGCTCGGCAAGCCTTTGAGCGTCGTTAAAAATCCGGTCAGATTGCCGATCAAGCGTCCAGATTTACCGCGTGCCAATTCCATTGGGTCGGGGTTACGTTTTTGCGGCATCAAACTCGACCCGGTACTGTAGCGGTCATCGAGCGCGACGAAACCAAATGCCGGATTGCTAAACATGATCAAATCTTCAGCAAGGCGGCTGAGGTGGATACCGATCAGCGACACCGTGAACAGCGCATCCGCAACATAATCACGGTCGCTGACGGCATCCAGACTGTTTTCGCTCACACCTTCAAAACCAAGCAACCCCGCCAGATACGCGCGATTGATCTCAAACGGCGTCCCAGCCAACGCGCCCGACCCCAACGGTGAAACATCCGCACGCTGCTGCGTTCCAGCTAAACGCTGTCGATCCCGCGCGACCATCCAGAAATAACTCATCAACCAGTGCGCCGCTGTGATCGGTTGCGCGGGCTGCATATGGGTGTAACCTGGCATCACGGTTTCGGTATGCGGTTCGGCAGCGGCGATAAGTGCCTCTTGCAGCGCGGTCAATAAGCTGTCGATATTATGCATCGCGTCAAGCGTCCACAGGCGTAAATCCGTCGCCACTTGATCGTTACGACTGCGCCCGGTATGCAGCTTGCCGCCCACCGCGCCGATGATCTCGGTCAAGCGGCGTTCAACCGCCGTATGAACATCTTCATCACCCGCCGCCACGACGAATGTTCCATCGTCAAACTCAGTTTTGACACGCTCCAAGCCGTCCAGCATGAGTGCGGCTTCTTCGCCCGTGATGACGCCAGTATTTGCCAGTGCTTGCGCATATGCCATACTGCCTTCAATATCGTGCGCGTATAAGCGGCGGTCAAAACTGAAGCTGTCGTTGAGCGCACGCAAATCGTCGTCGGTCGGCTGATCGAACGCCCCACCCCATAAAGTCATGTTATCTCCTGTAAGGCAAAAGAGTCGACGCACAGGCATGAAGGCATAAGGAAACGGTCAATACGTTGTGCGTTTCACGCTTTCTTTACGCCTTTGCGTTAAGTATTTCTTTTAGTCGCGCTTGAACTTGCTGTAATCAGGCTGGTCAGCGTTGCCATCACGCGATGTTTGCAACCCCAGCAGCGCTTCGATTTTCAAAGGCAAGCCGAACAACTTGATAAAGCCTTCGGCGTCTTTCTGGTTGTATACATCTTCTTCGCCGAACGACGCGTAATCTTCGCGGTAAAGACTGAGTGGGCTTTTGCGACCCGCTAAAATGATGTTGCCTTTGTACAGTTTGAGCCGCACCGTACCACTGACGTTTTCTTGCGTGACCTGCACAAACGCATCGAGCGCCTCACGCAGGCGGGTATACCACAAGCCGTTATAAACAAGTTCGGCGTATTTGACCGCCAGCACATCTTTATACTGCACCGTCTGTTTGTCCAAGCAGATGCTTTCGAGCGCTTGATGTGCCTTGTGCAAAATCGTCCCACCGGGTGTTTCGTACACGCCACGCGACTTCATGCCGACTAAGCGATTTTCAACCAGATCGATCCGTCCGATACCGTGTTTCGCACCAAATTGGTTCAAATGCGTGAAGAGACCGAGTGCCGACGAGCGTTCGCCGTTCAAGCGCATGGGGACACCACGCACAAATTCGATCTCGATATATTCGGGTTGATCAGGCGCGTTTTCAGGGCTGACCGACAGTTTATACATCTCTTCTTCAGGTTCGTTCCACGGGTTTTCGAGTGGACCGCCTTCATGGCTGAGATGAAACAGATTACGGTCGCGGCTGTAAATCGATTTGAGTGTACTGGTCACGGGCACATTGAATTCTTCGGCATATGCCAGTGCATCTTCGCGGCTGCGAATATCCCATTCACGCCACGGGGCGATGACTTTCAGACGCGGGTTGAGTGCCATCGCCGTCACTTCAAAACGGACTTGATCGTTACCTTTACCCGTACAGCCATGCGCGATGGCGTCCGCACCTTCGATCTCGGCAATCTCGACCAGATGTTTAGCGATCAACGGACGCGCAAACGACGTACCCAGCAAGTAATCACGCTCATAAACAGCGCCCGCTTGCAACACTGGATAGACAAAATCACGCAAAAATTCCTCGCGCAAATCGCGGATGTAGAGTTTACTCGCGCCGGTCTTGATCGCTTTCGCTTCCAAACCGTCGAGTTCTTCTTCTTGCCCCAGGTCGGCGGTAAAGCACACGACTTCACATTGATAATTGTTACGCAGCCACGTTACGATCACCGATGTATCCAGCCCGCCCGAATACGCCAGTACGACCTTTTTGATAGTGTCTTTCGGCATGATGAAGATGTCCTTGTGGTCACGAATACGCAAAGGCGACCCGGTGGGTCGCCTTGGTCTTAATATTTTGTAAGTTTAGCGCGCTTTTAAGGAGACGGGTAGAGCAAAGCACGACGCGATTATAAATCCAACACGCCTGCTGTACCTCCATTGAAACGTTCAATTATGGCTGCCGCTACGCTTTCTGGCGTCGCAGCGCCTTTTGGCAAATTGAACGGCACATTACGCCAAAATGGGGTATCGACCGCCCCTGGACGTACCAGCGTAAATTTGAGTTTTCGGTTTTCTTTACTCAAAATCGTGATCAAAGGCTCAAGACCCGCTTTCGCCGCCGCGTACGCGCCAAACTTAGGAAAGCTGATTTTATCGATATACGCGCCGACGATCATCAAATGCCCGCCCTCTTTGAGCAGACTCAAGCTCGCCGCCGCACAGCGCGCAGCACCGTTCAGGTTGGCATCGATAACAGCCGACCAATCATCGGCGCTGAATGAGTCTATGGTCGATGCTGCCATGCCGCCTGCCGCATACACAACCAGATCAAGTCCGGCACTGGCTTGACCAACACTGTAGGCGGCACTTTGAATGCTGTAGGTATCTTCGGCGCGGAATACTGTCGTCATTTCCGCACCCGTTGGAATGCGATCTTCATGACGCGCAGCCGCATAGACAGTCCAGCCGTTCGTTTTACACAAAGTGACGAGTGCACTACCGATACCGCCCGACGCACCCCAGATTAAAACTTCTGACACGTTGTTACTCCGCTAGAAATGCTATCAGGTCATCGTTGAACTGCGTTGAAGCTTCTTCCATCGGCAAATGTCCGATGTTCACATAGGTGATGTAAGTATCATTGGGCAGCAAATCGTGCAGGGTTTCGCCGACGCTGGGCGGCACCCAGGTATCATTTTCGCCCCAAAGGATCAGCGACGGGACGGCGATTGACTCAATTTGCGCCGCGCTTAACGGAATATCGTCGTTGGGGTCGCGCGTCATCACATCCAATATCGCGTCGTCCCAGTTTTCGACCTGAAGCGCGCGCCCATAACCAGCGACGACCTCTTCTGTAGCGATGGTCGGATCATAATACGCCGAGCGCTGAAAATCAGCGAACGCATCGGGTCGCACGAACGCGCGCAATCCAATCCGCGTCCACCATCGAGCAGGCGGAAAATCGAGCAACGTTCCAATCCACGACGGAGTCCCGCCTCGGTTTTCGTTATCGCTGCCCGCGATCCGTACTGCACCATCGACGAAAACGAGCGAGTCGCTGCGCGCTGGATACAAGATGGCGAAATACGCGATGACGCCGCCGCCCATGCTGTGACCAACCAGATGAGCGCTTTCGATACCAAGTTCATCCATCAAGGCTGCTGTAAACTGCGCTTGCGCGGTAAGCGAGAGCGGTATTTCACCCGTCTTCTGACTCAAGCCATAGGGTGGACGGTCGAAGGCGATCACACGATAGCCCGCTTCTGCAAGTGGGCTGATCGTATCGCGCCATGAGAAGGTCGAGCCGCCCCAGCCGTGTAAAAGCAGCACAGGTTCACCGTCAGCGTCGCCTTGTTCGCGCACGTAGGTTTCTAAGCCATCGACGGTGATAAAACGTCCGTCGGCATCGGCAAATGCAGCAGGATCAACGCCCGTCGGCGGCAAGGGAAACACGAACGGGACGACAAATAAAATCACCAACAGCAGAATAATCAGGCGCAGTGTCCAGCGTCTCACAGTGTTTTCTCTTTGCGTGCGGCTTTGAAGGCATCAAGCGTGCGTTCGCGTGCCATACCGTGATCGACCATCGGCGGCGGGTAATTTTTCGGCGGACTGGTCAATTTCCAGGGCTCATGAATATCTTTCTCGCTCAAGTCGCGTAGTTCGGGCACGTAATGGCGGATATAGTCACCGTTTGGGTCATATTGACGCGACTGTGAAACCGGGTTGAAGATACGGAAATACGGCTGTGCATCTGTCCCTGTCCCGGCTGACCACTGCCAACCGCCATTGTTGGCGGCGATATCGCCATCAAGCAGTTTTTGCATGAAGTATTTTTCGCCTTCGCGCCAATAGATCAACAAGTCTTTAGTCAAGAAGCTGGCGACGATCATGCGCGCACGGTTATGCATCCAGCCAACGGTATTCATCTGCCGCATCGCCGCATCGACGACGGGATACCCGGTTTGTCCATCTTTCCAGCGTTGCAAATCTTCCGCATCGGTGCGGTATTCGACGCGCTCGTAATCTTCTTGAAAACTGCGCTCATACACGTGCGGAAAATACGCCAGTATGTGATGATAAAAATCACGCCATGCCAATTCACTGATCCATATTTCGACCGAGCGGCGATCTTCGGCGTCGTCACCATTCTTGAGCGCATCGTGTGCCGCAGCATATGCCTGCCGAGGCGAGAGCATTCCGATTCGCAAATAGGGTGATAAATACGAAGTGCCGCGTGGCGCAGGGTCAGCAAATGGATGGGCGATTAAGCGATCGCGCCCATCTGCATACTGAAATATCGCGCTGCTGGTGAAGTCTTTCAGACGCGCTTTGGCGTGCGTCTCTCCGGCGGGCGGCAGATCGACAATAGTGTCAGTGATTTTCAGGTCTTTGAGCGATGGGATACCGTTATTATCAACGCCATCCAGCTTGTGAAACTGCCTGCCGGGAATCGCACCACCGTCCGCGTCGGGTTTGGGCAGATCAAGCCACTTTTTTTTGAATGGCGTGAATACAGTGTACGGCTTATTTGACCCCGTCAGCAACTCTTGACCTGGTGCGTGCAGCACCAGGTCGTCGGACAAGTAAACTGGAATACCGAGCAACTCGGCGATTTCATGATCGCGTTTGACGGCATACGGCGTGTAATCGCGATTCGCATACAGCGCGCTAGCACCCGTCTCGCGGATCATATCGTGCAGGATTATCTGGGGTTTGCCAAGACGCACCAATAAACGCGTCCCATGATTTTTCAGCCCGTTATCGAGCGCAACCAATCCTTGAAGCAGAAATGCCATGCGCGATGGGCTGAATCGCTCGCCTTTGAGCAGAACTGGATCAAGGACAAATAATGGAATGACAGGCTGGGTGGTCTGAAGCGCCGCGCGTAATGCTGTATTATCACCCAATCGCAGATCGCGCCTAAACCAATGGATGACGCACGGATCAATCATAAAACCGCGTCCTCTGATTCGGTTTCCGGTGCAGTTTCTAATACTGTGCTTGGCAGGTGGTCTGTCGCGCCGCTCGTATGTGATGAAAATATGCGCGCTTCGGGTTTCGCTAAATGACGCTGCACATCCGCCGCGACACGCAGCCCACCCAGCGTGACACCTGCGGTCGATTGTCCTGGAAACACTGAATCGCCCACGAGGCGCAGGTTGGCGATACCTGTGCGTGGACCACGCACTTTGAACAACGACGTTTGCGGAAACCCACCGACCATTCCAAGATGACGCCCGGTATAAAACTGGTAGGTGATGGGAGAACCGGGCATTTCCAGGACGATGCGCGCGCGGAAACCGGGAATCGAGCGTTCGACCTGGGTGAGTAATTTATCGGCGTATTCTGCTTTGCGGGCGGCATAGGCTTGCGGATCACGTTCGAGCAAATTCCACCATGAAGTAACTTCGGTGTGCGTGGTCATAGTGACGGCGCGATGCCCAACCGGCGCACGACTGGCATCCCATGACGGCGACATTGAAAGAAAGACGCTGCGCCCTTCACCCAACGGCTCGCGCATGTCCGCGATCATCTGGTGATGGTCGGGAAAATGGTCGCCTAAACCTTCAGCCTTGATACCCAGATGCAGAACGAATGCCCCCCAACCATTGCGGCGGGTGCGCGTTTCACGTTCCAGTCCGTGCGGACTATCGTCACCGAGCAGATCGTCGAGCGACCATGGCGTCAGATTGCCAATCACGAAATCCGCCGGGTAAAAATCGGCGGTCTTGGTACGCGATCCGTGTGTCGCTTCGACCCCGACCGCACGTCCATCTTTGATGACGATACGCTGTGCCTTGCGTTTGAACAGCACATGACCGCCAAAATCACGAATCGCTTCAACCAGCGTCTCGCTAATGCCGCCAATACCACCTTCGACGTGATACACGCCTTGTCGTGCCAAATCGAGCGCGGTCGCGCTGTAAATACCGTTAGCGCCTTTACTGGTGGTCTGTGACGAGATCAATAACTGAGCGTCGATAAAACGCACGAACGCTTCATCTTTTGCCAGCCCATGCCATTGCAACCATTGATACGCCGACGTCAGCGCGAACGGGATCATCCTGAGATCGCGCGGAAAATTACCAATACCAACCTTAAGTAACTGCGCGAGTTCTGCTGCGTCACGTGGCGGCCACGGCAAGCCTTGCGCCGATAATGACCAGCCTAAATCTGCTAACTTGCTTTGTTCATCCCAAAATGCGGCGCTGTGCGGAAACTTCGCCAGTACATCGGCGTTATCGCGCGTGAGCGCTACGTCGCGGTCGGGCAAGTGTACGACCCATGCGGGTTCATGTAAACGCACATTCCATTCAATGCCGAGCGCTTGCGCAGCGACCCAATGCGGACCATTCGGTTGAAACCCACCCGCAACCGTTGCCCCCGCTTCAAAGCGGTAGCCCTGATGAAAAAACGTCCCGGCGGAACCGCCCGCGTAGGCTTGCGCCTCCAGAACGGTCACGTCGTAGCCAGCTTTGGCGAGCAGCGCGGCGGTCGTCAAACCACCTACACCCGCGCCGATGATCACGATCCGTCCAGTCGTCATGATCGCGCAGGCTGGTGTTCATACTGCTTGACGCCCATGCGTGTTCGCAGATGTCGGTAGAAAAACAAGAATCGTAAGGGCAGCGGGCTGAAAAACAGCCGTGAGAAAATCGCCCAAAATCCACTTTTGCGATGAATGATCGTCAAACGGTCGATCAATTCGATGCCGCCTTGCACTTGATTAAAGATATGTCGGTGTACCCAGGTATCGACGGGTCCCTTGAACTGAACATCGATGAACGATGTCGGCGTTGGTCCCGGCTCGTGCCGTGCGATCCAGCGGACCGGCAGCACAAGAAACCACAGCGTAAATTCGATTTCGGCGTCACTCATCGATCGCCAGTCACGGCGGTGAACTTGAGCAAAAATTGGCGGCGGCGACAGCCGCGCGAAAGCTGACGGGTCTTCATGAAACGCGATCATTGCATCCATCGTCGTCGGAATAACCGAGCGATGTTCGAAGGTGATCGGCAAATTATCGTAAGGTGTGCTTGCGGTCATATCGTAACCCCATTCCAACCCTTATAATAAACCGCGTTTAGATAATGATTCGCTCATATGGGCATAAGAACTTGATGAAAGGGTGTCAACGATGACCAACGTGCGTGTCACAGGCATTTTCACGTACCCGGTTAAGTCGTGCGCGGGTATCTCTCACGACTCCATGCACTTGATTGCGCGCGGCTTTGCGTTCGACCGCCAGTGGATGATCGTACGCGATGATGATACAAGGCGCGGATTGTTCGTCACGCAGCGTGAATATCCACGTTTGGCGTTGATTCAGCCGATGATCACCGCGGATCGGCTGGTCATATGTGCGCCGGGAATGCCTGATATCAGTATGACGCTGACGCAAACGAAATCCAATATGTACGCTGTCCGCGTATGGCGCGATGACGTTAGCGCTATCGATGAAGGTAATGAAATCGCTGCCTGGATCAGTACATTTATCGGTGCGACATTACGTTTGGTGCGTTTTGACGATCATGCGGTGCGGGCGTTGAGTATGCAGTTCACCGATGAACCGGGGCAAACCGGTTTTGCCGATGCATATCCGCTCTTGATCGCATCACAAGAATCGCTGTCTGACTTGAATGAACGATTGATAGCACGCGGCAGTTCGCCTGTACCAATGACGCGCTTTCGCCCAAATATCGTTGTGCAAGGGTTAGCGCGCCCGTTCGATGAGGACGATTGGAAATGGATTGCGATCAATGGTGTGCGCTGCGAAGTTGCCAAGCCGTGTGCACGCTGTGCGGTGACAACCGTTGACCCAGCGACCGGGACGATTCCCGAACGCGCCGAACCGCTGGCAACCCTGGAAACGTTCAGGCGTGGTATCGGTCGCGTAAGCGGGGTTTTATTCGCGCAAAACGTGATTCATCGCGGACTAGGCAGCATGCGCGTTGGCGATTTGGTCGAAATCACCGAGCGGGTTTAATCGCACGTTGGAAAGTTGCGCTACACTGGTCAGCATATCAAATATGATGGTTTAGAAAGGGATAACGAATGTTCAGACCGAGCTTACGCCGCCTGCTGTTGATTGTCACCTTGATCGCGTTATTCACATTATTGATGCCCGCCCGCGCACAGCAGGACGACGCATTTTTTGCCCTGATGGACGAGGCGATTGCCGCGTATTTCGAGGGCGATTATGACCAGGCTATTCGCATTATCAACGATGCGCTGGAATTAAACAGCCGTTCCGGGTTCGCCTATGACTGGCGCGGATGGATTCGTTATATACAACAAGATTTTGATGCTGCGCTGCGCGACTTAGATCGGGCAGTTGATCTTGAACCCACCGACCCGATTTTTTATATCGATCGCGGTATGATCCACGCCGTACTTGGCAACGAAGAAGAAGCGCTCGCCGATTATGACAGCGCCATCGCTATCAACGATGATTATGGGTTCAGCGCCGACCGCGAAGTCGAGGATATTTCTGGCGCAGAATTCTTGATCCGGAACTATTCGATTGCGCTCGATGCCAACCCCAACGATTATGTTGCGCTGGCATTTCGCGCGGCGCAGTATGCCAATATCGGCATGTTCGAAGAAGCAATCACCGATTATGGACGCGCGCTTGAACTCCAGCCAGATTTTGACGCCATACAAGATGACCTCGCGGATGCACGTGATTTGCTCGCTAATCCTGATGGACGTACCGTGTATTGCTACGTACCAAATTTCGATGTGGTCGAGCGCATCGAACTCGATACTGAACTTGTAAGCCAGCTTGATAATATAACGTTTGCGGCACTGCGCTGTGTGCGCGTCGAAAACACACCCGCGACGATCCAGGTCGAGATGACAGCGGCGAGTGGCGATCTTGAACCATCGCTTGCGTTGTATGATGCTGCACTCAATGCGTTAGTGCTGCCCGAAGACTTGCAGCGCGATACCGACACGCGCACACTTGAATATACGCTTTCGACACCCGGTGATTATCTGGTTTTGTTCGCGCGCGAAGGTCTGGAAAACGGAACCAGTGCCGGACGTTTTACCGCCACGATTACGCTGACGAACGGCGGCGATGATGAGCAGCTTGTACGCGCTGACGTGCCGCCTGTGTTGGCGACGATGTGCGCCAACGCCAATGTATTGGATGTAAATAAATGTAACGCAGCGGGCAACCGATAATGCTGCGATCACGCGATCGTTTGCAAGGGCATGTCATAGTTATGCCCTTGCAAGCGATTTTGCAGTCGGTGTTTAGTTTTTATTCTTCGAGCGTACTCAAGTCGCCTTCTGGCATTCCCATCGCGCGCGCGCGGATGACTCGACGCATGATTTTGCCCGAACGCGTCTTTGGCAGCGAGTCAACGAACTCGATCTTTTGCGGTACGGCAATCTTGCCGATCTCGTGCGCGACATGCTGCTTGAGCGCATCACGCAGCGCATCATCGCCTTTGAATCCGGCGCGCAAAATGCAGTAGGCATAAATCACGTTGCCCTTGACTTCATCCGGTACGCCGACCGCTGCCGCTTCTGCGACTGCTGGATGACTGACCAGACCAGACTCGATTTCGGCTGTGCCAAGTCGATTACCGCTCACTTTGATCACGTCGTCGTTACGCCCGATGATCCAGTAATAGCCGTCGCTATCGCGGCGTGCGGTATCGCCCGTCAAATACCAGCCCTGTTTTTCGTATTTGCTCCAATACTGCTGTTTGTAACGCGCCGGGTCGCCGTACACCGTACGTAACATACCGGGCCATGGTGCTTGAATGACGAGATTACCATCTGCGCCATCGGGTACCGAGTGACCATCATCATCGACAATATCGACCTGCACGCCGGGAAACGGTCGCGTCGCAGAGCCAGGTTTCAGGCTGACCGATGGCATTGGCGCGATCATGAAGCCGCCCGTCTCGGTTTGCCACCACGTATCCATGATCGGGCAGCGTTCTTTGCCAATTATTTTATAGAACCAGCGCCATGCTTCTGGGTTGATCGGTTCACCAACGCTGCCGAGCAAGCGTAAACTGCTCAAATCATGGCGATTGGGCCATGCATCGCCAAAACGCATTAACCCACGAATCGCGGTCGGTGCGGTGTACAAAATCGTGACGCCGTATTCTTCAACGAGCTTCCACCATCGATTGGGATACGGATGATTAGGCGCGCCTTCATACATGAAACTGGTAGCGCCCAAAATCAACGGTGCATACACGATGTAACTGTGTCCGGTAATCCAACCTGGATCAGCCGCGCACCAGTAACGGTCGTCGTCATTGATATCGAACACCATTTTCAGCGTCGTCGATATATAGACCGAATAACCGCCGTGCGTGTGTAATACACCTTTGGGTTTTCCGGTCGTGCCGCTGGTATACAAAATGAACAATGGGTCTTCAGCATCCATCACTTCAGAAGCACAATTCGGGCTGGCAATTGGCAGATTGATCAAATCGTGATACCAGTAATCACGCCCCTGCTCCATACTGATGGGGTGCGCGGTGCGTTTGACCACGATGATCGTTTCGACGACGGGCGACCGTTTGACCGCCGCATCAACGACTTCTTTTAGCGGCACGATATTGCCGCGCAGCCACGCCCCGTCACATGTGATCATGACCTTGCTTTGCGCGTCTTCGATACGATCAGCCAATGCTTGTTCGCTGAAGCCGCCATAAATCACGCTGTGAACCGCACCGATCTTCGCACACGCCAGCATCGCCATGACGAGTTCGGGAATGCGCCCCATGTAAATCGTCACGCGGTCGCCTTTTTTTACACCCATGCCTTTGAGTACATTGGCGAATTTATTCACCTCACGATACAGCCGCCAATAGCTGTATGTTTGTTTATCACCCTGTTCGCCTTCCCAAATCAACGCCAGTTTATTCTTACGCCATGTTTTGATATGCCGATCCAGCGCGTTATAAGCAATATTGGTTTTGCCACCGACGAACCATTGATAAAATGGCGCGTTACTGCTGTCTAACACTTGTGTCCATTTTTCAAACCAGTGCAGATTTTCCGCTTGTTTCGCCCAGAAACCTTCTAGATCACTGACCGCTTCGGCATATAATGCCGGATAATCGGACACCGATGCATTTTTTTTGACGATTTCGGAAGGGTGAACCCATTCACTGGTATTCGGCGCGAAAGTCTCTTGCGTCATCTCAATAATGCCTCTCACATCGAGTACTAAGTAAGCAAGCCTGATTATAGACACACAAGTAAGAAACGAAAACCGATCCGTTCATGAGTCAAGATTGCGAAACTTCCAGTACATTTTGTTTCCCCGTGCTACGAGTACAGCGCACGATGCCTCCAATGTTGAAACGTCACATCGGGCAGAAGCGTATGCAGCACATATTCGGGGTCATCCCCACCAATGTAAAGCGCGATCTGACGACAGTCAGTTTCGTGTATCGCGTTCGCAAAATCAACACAACCCGTCATCGTGTAGTAGGCGTTGTAAGGCGCTGCCATTTGTGGAAACAGAAGCGGTCGAGTGCCATGTATAAGGGTGAGCGTGACGGCGACCACAAGCAAGAGGACGCATTTATGGCTTGGCTCGATGCTGATAAAAATTACACAAGTGTGACAGCGGGCATTTTTCGCATTTCGGATTGCTCCAGGTACATATTTTTTGACCATGCTTGAGCGTGCTGACATGGAAATTATAGAGGAGATACGGCTCGTTGGGTAAAAGATCGAGCAAAAGCTGATGCGCTTTTTCCGGCGTGGTTTTCGCGCTGATCAAGCCCATACGTTGACTAACACGATGGACATGCGTATCCACCGGCATAATCGGTTTGCCAAAACAGAACAGCAGCACCAGTGAGGCGGTCTTGATGCCGACTCCTGGCAGCGACAATAACCACGCTAAACCTTCGTGCGTGGGTAATGTCGCCAGGAAATCGATATTCGGTGCGCCGCACTCATCGATGATGCGTGTCAGCGATGCCTTGATGTGCGCTGCCTTGATCTCGGCATAATTCGACGGGGCAATGAGTTCGGTCAATTCTTGTACGTCGGCATCGCGAACCGCTTCCCAGGAGCGATAGTGCCGCCACATCTGTTGAAACGCCAGCGCCTCGTTCTGCCATGTTGTGCGCTGCGATAAAATTGTCATGATAAGCTCTTGCAGCGGCTCACGGCGCGCTATCAGCGGTCGTTCATCATATGTATGAATCAGAAGCTTATACATATCGAGTGCTTTGGTTCGCAGTACGGATACCTCGTCAGCGACCATTTTTTCACCTGCCATTTTTAGGTTCTGATTCATCTTTATTCCATAAACTTTAAAGAAACAGGGCACTATGACCTATATGAGCCTCGTATTAAAGTTCGTTATTAATGCCCTTGCCGTCCTGCTGTTGATACGGACACTGCTTGCATAGAATCGTCACGATGAAAAAACCATCGATTATCGTCACCCTTGCGGCTGCTGACACCAGAAGTTTATCGAATTGTTAAAGTGTCCGTGTTGATGACGACATCACGTTACAATGCACGCAAGTCTTGCAAACAACCCCAAGTCCTCTCATCAAAAGGATTGACGATGCTGAAAAAAATTGCGGTGCTGACGAGCGGTGGTGACGCACCGGGCATGAATGCAGCCATCCGTGCCGTCGTGCGTATGGGCATATATCTTGGCGCAGAGGTTTATGGAGTCCGCAATGGCTACGCGGGATTGATGAACAGCGATATTGTCGCGCTGAATGTGCGCGATGTTGGCGGCATTATCCAGTTGGGCGGCACCATGTTGGGCAGCGCGCGCGCACCAGAATTCAAAGAAGAAGCGGGGCGGCGCAAAGCACTAGAAAATCTGGCGGCGCTTGGCATCGAAGGGCTGGTCGTAATCGGTGGCAACGGCTCACAGACAGGCGCGGCGACGCTGGACGCGATGGGTTTTCCGACGATTGGCGTCGCTTCAACCATCGATAACGACTTGATTGGGTCGGACATCACCATTGGTGTCGATACCGCACTCAACATCGCTATCGAAGCGATTGACCGCCTGAAAGTCACGGCATCATCGCATCGCCGTGCGTTCTTGGTCGAAGTCATGGGACGAGACTGTGGCTATCTTGCGTTAATGGCAGGCATCGCCGGCGGCGCAGAAGCGATTGTTGTGCCCGAATACGAGTTTGAACCGCAGGCGCTCGTCTCTAAACTGCAAGAGAATTACACACGCGGCAAAACCAACGGGATCGTCGTCGTTGCCGAGGGTGCAAAATATAACGCCGACGCATTGATTACGTTTTTCAAAGAACACGATGCGGGTTTTGAGATGCGCGCGATTACGCTTGGGCATGTTCAGCGCGGCGGCGCGCCGGGTGCATTTGACCGCAATCTTGCAACGCGGCTCGGTGCGGCGGCAGCCGAAAAACTTGTTCAGGGCGAACATGGTGTAATCGTCGGCTTGGTCAAAAGTGAACTCACCATGACGCCGCACGAGCAATGCATCGGACGCACCAAAGGCATCGACCCCGAATTGTTCAAACTCGCGGATATTTTGGCGCAATAACGCCACAAAACAGGAAAAAAGCGATGCGTAATGATGAGTAACGAAGGAAACAGAACTTAACGCTTTCCCATCCTACGCTACTCATCACCCCTTACACAGCTTTTATCCCTTTGCCCGCTGTTTGATCAAGATACCAACGAAGCATCCCATCAGTCGGCTTGATCACTTGTGACGGGAGTTCGTTCGGGTTCAGCGGGTCGTGCAGCACACGCTTGACCATCGCCGTTTTATCATCGCCCGTCACGACAAAAAATACAGCCGCTGCTGCGTTGATCGCCGCGGGAGTCAGCGTGACGCGCCACGCGTTAAGTTTTTCAATATGCTGCGCCGCCACCCATTTTTGGGTCTCGCGGATGGCAGGGGTGCCAGGAAACAGCGATGCAGTATGTCCATCGCCGCCCATGCCGAGCAAAATCAGATCGAAACGCGAACGCGGACTATTCAAGCGCTTAACGAAAAAATCTCGCAAGTCAGCTTCGTAAAGTTCGGCAGCTTTTTGTGGTTCAATTTCGCCGTGAATACGATGCAAATTCCCCAGCGGAATTCTCACACGGTTGAGCAGCACCTCGCGCGCCATATAATAGTTACTGTCGTGGTCGGTTGGCGGGACACAGCGCTCGTCACCCCAAAAGATATGCGTGAACGTCCAGTTGATCGCATCAGCATAATCGCGTGTCGCCAGCATTTCGTAAATCGGCTTAGGCGTATTACCACCCGAAAGCGCCATTGTGAAACGTCCACGAGTCGTGATCGCCCGTTCCGCTATTTCGACGATTTGATCGCACACAGCATGATTGAGCGCCAGAGTCGAGGGATACACACGCACATCGGCGGGCATTAGCTGTGTCCTCCGCAGTTGATGCGCCACTCACGTCCTTCATCGGCAAGCAGCTTATCCGCAGCGTCAGGACCCCAACTTCCGGGCACATACGTCGCTAATGCCGGTGCATTCGTGGCTGTCCAACCATTCAAGACAAAATCGATCAATTTCCACGACAGCATGACTTCGTCTTCGCGTGTGAATAGTGAGGCATCTCCAGACATCGCGTCCATAAGCAGACGCTGATACGCTTCTGGAATTTCGACACCCTGAAACACACCATCACTATAATGAAATGTCATGTCTACAGCGTTGGTATCGCTCACGCTATCAGGTACTTTCGCCTGAAATTGTAAATGGATGCCTTCATCAGGTTGAATGCATAATGACAACACGTTGGGTGGCAATTGATCGTCGGGCGACGTACTCAAAAATAAATGCGGTGGACGCCGAAAATGTACAACGATTTCGCTGGCTTTATCCGCCAACGCCTTGCCGCTGCGCAGATAGAACGGAACCCCCTGCCAGCGCCAGTTATCGACATACAGTTTGAGCGCCGCGTAAGTTGGGGTCCGAGAATTGGGCGCGACGCCGCTAGCGTCGCGATAGCCTTCATACTGTGCGCGTACCGTATCCGTGCGCGATGGTGTGCGAATCGAATTCAGCACTTTGACTTTTTCATTGCGTAAAGCGGTGGCATCCATGCTCGTCGGCGGTTCCATCGCTGTCAGGCACAGCAGTTGCAGCAGGTGATTCTGGAACATATCGCGCAGCACGCCCGCGCCGTCGTAATAACCGCCGCGATGCTCAACATCGACCGATTCAGCGACCGTGATCTGGACATGATCGATATAATTGCGATTCCAGATGGGTTCAAAAATAGCGTTGGCAAAGCGCAAAAACAAGATGTTCTGAACAGTTTCTTTGCCTAAATAGTGGTCGATACGGTAGACCTGACTCTCTTTGAATGCTGCGTGAACAGTCTCGTTCAGCGTTAATGCTGATTGCAGATCAATGCCGAATGGCTTTTCGATCACTGTGCGCCGCCAGCCGTCTTCTTCGGTCGTCATATTCAACCCTGCCAAATGTTCGACAATCGCGCCGTAATAATTGGGCGCGGTCGAAAGATAATACAGGCGATTTGCTGACGTACTTTCGTGGCTGCACAGAAAGTCGTCCAATGCCCGAAAATCGTCGCGCGTCTCCAAATCACCTTTGACATACCAGACGCGCTCGACGAACGCCGACCACGCCGCTTCATCGAATTGTGCGCCTTCGGCTTTTGAAACCGCATCGCGCATCAAACCGCGAAAGTCATCGTGTGAATAGGGACGACGTGCAAACCCGACGACATGCAAGTCTTCTGGCAGGCGCTTCTTTTGATAGAGCTTGAACAATGCCGGGAGTAGTTTACGGCTGGTCAAATCGCCCGATGCGCCGAAAATAATGATCGATGTTGTCAGACTCATGATTTGATTTAGTCCTGTTTCTTGATGGCATGTCCACCGAACTGATTGCGCATCGCGGAGAGCAGTTTCGCCGCGAAGCTGTCGTTCTGACGGCTGACGAAACGCATCATGAGCGAGAGCGTGATCACCGGCGCGGGGACATCCAGATCAATTGATTCTTGCACTGTCCAGCGTCCTTCACCGCTGTCTGGCACATACGGGGCGATGCCAGTCAGCGTTGGGTTTTCTTTGAGCGCATTTGCGCTTAAATCGAGCAACCAAGAACGCACCACACTGCCATACCGCCACATTTCGGCAATCTGCGAAACATCGAGTTCAAGTTCGGTCTTTTTCTGCATGATCTCGAAGCCTTCAGCATATGCCTGCATCATGCCGTACTCGATGCCGTTATGCACCATCTTTACGAAATGTCCGGCGCCGCTGGGACCGACGTGCCCCCAACCTTTATCAGCGGCGGGCGCAAGCGTCTCAAAAATCGGACGCAGCCGTTCGACCGCTTCTTTTGCCCCGCCGATCATCATGGCATATCCCTCAGTGATACCCCAGATGCCGCCGCTCGTGCCGACATCGACAAAATGCAGACCGCGTTCCGTCATCATTTGTGCGCGACGCATGGTATCGTGGTAATTACTGTTGCCACCGTCGATGATCGTGTCACCAGGAGAAAGCAGTTCCATAAATTCGTGAATATTGTGCTCTGTAACGTCGCCTGCTGGGAGCATCAACCAGATCGCGCGCGGTGCGCTCAATTTGCCCACCATATCCGCGAATCCATCTGAAGCAGTCGCGCCGGCTTTTACCGCCGCTTCGACCGGCTCGGCGCTGCGGTTGTAAACGACCATATCATGACCGCCGCGCAGCAACCGCAAATTCATATTCGCACCCATCTTGCCCAAACCGACTAAACCAATCTGCATCATCCTGCTCCTTAGTTTTACCCATCTGACACTTGGTGATTATCCCGCTATCGCGTTATGATCCCAACTTCTGGTGATCTTTACGCGAGAGGCGTGGCATCCATGACCCAAGCAGTCCCAGCAACATCGACATCAACGACCATTCTTACGAAAATCCCAACCGGATTAGATGCGATCTTTTCGCCGCAAAATGTCGCCGTCATTGGCGCGACTGAGCGTGTGGGCAGCGTCGGGCGCACGATTTTCTGGAACTTAATCAGCAGTCCATTTGGCGGCACGGTCTACCCCGTCAACCCACAACGCAGCAGTATCTTAGGCGTACGTGCTTACGCAAGTCTTAAGGATATTCCCGACAAAATCGATCTCGCGGTGCTGGTCACGCCTGCCAAAAGCGTACCGGCTTTGATCCGCGAATGTGTGGAATTGGGGATCAAGGGCGCGATCATCATTTCGGCGGGATTCAAAGAAATCGGCGCCGAAGGCGCGGCGCTCGAAGCCGAAGTGTTGGCAGAAGCACGTAAAGGCGGAATGCGTTTGATCGGACCGAACTGTCTCGGCATCATGCGCCCGAATACAGGCATGAACGCGACATTTGCAGATGGCATCGCCCGTCCCGGCGCAGTCGCGTTTATCAGCCAAAGCGGTGCGCTGCTTACAGCAGTACTGGATTGGAGTCGCAGCCAAAATGTCGGCTTCAGCGCGTTTATTTCGGTCGGTACGATGCTCGATGTCGGATGGGGTGACTTGATCGATTATCTCGGTCAGGACGATGCCACCGAAAGTATCGTCATGTATATGGAATCGGTGGGAGATGCGCGCGCGTTTTTGTCCGCCGCCCGCGAAGTCGCATTACGCAAACCCATTATCATCATCAAGGCGGGGCGCACCGCCGCCGCCGCGCACGCTGCTGCCTCGCATACTGGCTCGCTGACGGGCAGCGATGATGTTTTGGACGCTGCGTTCAAGCGTTCTGGCGTACTGCGTGTAGACCGAATCAGCGATGTGTTTTACATGGCAGAAGTGCTGGCAAAACAACCACGTCCGCACGGCAACCGTTTGACGATCATCACCAATGCGGGTGGACCCGGCGTATTGGCGACCGACGCCTTGATCAGCGGTGGGGGCGATCTTGCCGAAATCAGCGCGGAGACGATTGCAGAACTTAACAAGATATTGCCCGCCGCGTGGAGTCATGGCAATCCTGTTGACGTACTCGGTGATGCAACGCCCGAACTCTATGCCAAGACGCTGGAAATCGTCGGTAAAGACCCCAATACGGACGGCACACTGGTGATTTTGACACCACAAGCGATGACCGACCCGACTGCGACCGCCGAAATGCTCAAAAGTTTCGCGCAGTACGATGATAAACCCGTATTAGCGAGCTGGATGGGCGGTCCCGGCGTCACACCAGGTGAGGTCATTTTGAATGCTGCCGAAGTGCCAACGTTCGGCTTTCCAGATACTGCGGCTCGCGTGTTCAATTACATGTGGCAGTACACCGAGAACCTGCGTTCGATCTACGAAACGCCGATGCTCCCGCTCGACAGCTACAACGAAACGCCCGACCGCGAAAAAGTCGCTGCAATTTTGAAACATGCACGCGACAGCGGACGCGATTTTTTGACCGAATACGAATCCAAGCAGGTACTGAGCGCATATTACATTCCGACCGTCGAAACTGCCGTCGCCGCGACCGCCGATGATGCCATTACCCAAGCAGATAGAATTGGCTATCCGGTTGTCCTCAAGCTCAACAGCGAAACGATTACACACAAGACCGATGTCGGTGGCGTGCAGTTGAATTTAAGCGATGCGGCTGCCGTACGCGCCGCATATGAGTTGATCCGTACCAGCGTTACCGAAAAAGCCAGCGCTGCCGATTTTCAAGGCGTCACTGTACAACCGATGGCGAAATTGGACGGCTACGAGTTGATTTTGGGCAGCAGCCTTGACCCGCAGTTTGGACCCGTATTGTTATTTGGGTCGGGCGGCATCATGGTGGAGGTTTTCAAAGACAGTGCGCTCGGCTTGCCGCCGCTCAATACCACCCTGGCGCGCCGCATGATGGAACAAACCAAGATTTATACTGCGCTCAAAGGCGTGCGCGGGCGTCCGCCCGTCGATATGCACGCGCTCGAACAGATTATGGTGCGCTTCAGTCAGTTGGTTGTCGAACAACCCTCGATCAAAGAGATCGACATCAATCCACTGCTGACATCGCACGAACGTATGATCGCGCTCGATGCACGTATCGTCGTACACCCCGCCGACATCGCAGATGATAAACTGCCCAAGCCCGCTATTCGTCCATATCCGACTCAGTATGTCGAATCATGGACGCTGCGCGATGGTACACCTGTGACCATTCGACCGATTCGACCGGAAGATGAACCCTTGATGGTCGAATTTCATCAAGGCTTGAGCGAACGTACAGTATTCTTTCGTTACTTGCAGGCGATGAATTTACCCGAACGTACTGCTCATGAACGGCTGTCGCGCCTCAGTTTCATCGATTATGACCGCGAAATGGCGTTGGTTGTGGTACGCCGTGATGAACAGACACAAGGCAAACCGCAAATCATCGCACTGGTACGCTTGACGAAACTGCCGCACTTGAATCCTGGTATGAAAGCACAAGCGGAATATGCAATGCTGGTCAGCGACCAGTATCAACATCAAGGCATCGGACGCGAACTGATGCGTCGCTTAATCGAAATCGCCAACGACGAGAAAATTGGCTTGGTCTATGGCACTGTCTACGCCGAAAATGCCGAAATGCTCACATTGACTGATAAATTTGGCTTTCAAGCGACGCCGACCGAACGCGAGAACATCGTCCGCGTCGAATTAGAACTCTGAAATATCCGCAGAGCGCGCAAAGAACGCAGAGATTTTTCATTTATTTCTCTGCGTTCTTTGCGGTTCAAAATCAATGCGACGGCATTAACCACGCTTCGAGTTGACCATGTGTGGGTGCGTTCGTCGCGCCACCGACTCCGGTCACGCTCATTCCGCCGCAGATATTCCCATAACGTGCTGCCGTGCGCGCATCTTCATCGCGGACACTATATCCGTACAAAAAGCCAGCATTAAAGCAGTCACCCGCGCCCGTTGTATCGATGACATCGCCTGCACATATACACGGCTCATTGATAAGGTCGTCGCCGTGCGCCACCCATGCGCCCTGTGATCCATCTTTGATGACCAGCATCGGCGTCCAGCGGCGTATGATGTCGATCGCATCACTAACCAGGTCAGTTTTGGCGATAATCTTGGCTTCGCGCGCATTCGGCATAAAAATATCCACCAAACCGAGCAAACGCTGCCAGTCACAGCCTTGTGTCAACAACGGTACGTCCTGACAATCCATTGAAATTGTCGCTCCACGTTGACGCGCGGCGGCAATCAAAGGCTCGGCGAGATCGATGCATAATAAACTTCCAAGATGTACATGTCGGTATGCAGCGGTTTCGATGACCTGCATCCAATACTCAAACCAATCTGATGGGTCAGGGTCAGCAAATGTGACGAAGGCGCGGTCGCTCTCCAACGGCATCGATGTAGTGACTCGCCGGTATGGTCGATCCAATATGCGCGCTAACGTCAGATCGATGTTTTCGCTGATCGCTAAATCACGTACAAACTGGCTGTAGGCGTCGTCGCCAAACTGCCCTACCCACCCAACCTGTACGCCCAACCGACGCAGCGCGCACGCCGTGATATACATCGCGCCGCCTGTCGATGTCATGCTCGTGCTGTAAATTTCACGCCCCAATGCCGGAAATTCTGGCAGCCCGGTATAGATAATATCGAAAAAATAGTCGCCCAATAGCAATACATCGTACACGTCGATTTCTCCATCGATGAGTCTTAATTTCATCTTATGCTCATTATAACCGTTTTGGGAATTCGCGTTCTGTACACGCGAGCATTTGAGTGATTCATCACACATTTATGAGAAAAATTTATGGCGCTTGCAGAACACAAGTTCTCATGTTATGCTGTGTTTATTCATCTTCACAGTTCGATGAACCCAAACATATAGACTTGCAATTGCCGACAGCGAAAGGTTGATGAGTCGGTCGTGTTTTCGCGCCGCTAAATTCCGATAATCACAACGCGTACCTTAACAACCGAACAGGAAGACCGCAGCGTTTTGTCCGAAATCGACACGGGTTTGACATTTACTTCCCTTTGCGTCGCTATTCTCAATGGAAGGTAAAGCTTATGCGTATCACGCCCATATCTGCTGATGTTCGATTCTTGATCCCATCCTTCAACCCGGAAAAAGAAGCGCGCGTTAGCGCATGGAACGATTGGTTACTGGAAGGTGGCAGTGCGCCTGTCCTCAAGTTTATTCGGTGGAGCAACGGTACCAACGCCGATGACGACGAGATTTTGCAGGAAACACTGCTCACCGCTTACATCAAAGTTGAAGCGGGTCAATACGAAGATCGCAGTATCCCTTTCACGGCATTTCTCAAGAAAATCGCATGGTACAAGATCATGGAAGCGTCAAGGCGCGACGCAGGCAGCGTCTCGATTGATGATATGTGCGAGTTCATCACCGAAGAAAGCGGCGACCACGAACGTGTCGAAGATTGGCGCGAACAGCAGGCATTGGAACGCGCACTCGTAAAACTGCCGCCGCGTCGCAGTAAAATCATCTTGCTTTACGAACATGGCTACAGCACCTCCGAAATCGCCGTTCGTTTAGGCATACGCGAAGAACTGGTTCGTAAGGAAAAGAGCTTAGGGCTGCGACAACTCCGCGAGAACGTTATGCTTCAACTCGCAGGGTAATCGTTACAGCCTCCTTTACGGGTCACCTCATCATGGGCACTTTCTTTGGGGCTACTTGGGCGGGTCGTTTCACAGGTTTCCGCTCGCCCAAGTCTCCTCAACGAATATCACGTTTCAAGCGCCGATCAACTTTGTCTTGAGCAAGCGTTCAGTCACTTGAATGCGCTTACGGTTATCTACAAACATGCTATCAGTGCAAATGCTGCGCGCAGGGCTCGTAATATAAGTTGTAATTTTTACACCTACAAAAACGCTTGATGCGCTTCGGGCATCGCATAAATCCCCTTTTTGAATATTTTGATCAAGGGGTTTTCACCGAGAACGGCTGGAAACCTGTCGGGCTAAAATTCCCATGATCGAAGGGTACAGCCTTCCGTTTTGCGCTATCTTTCGACATAATAAGGGCTACAGTCGTCAAGTTTCCGAGTGAAACCGATGCAGCCGTATCGCTTGATATCGCTCATTTTCTGCGCTTTACTGTTTGGTTGTTTTTCCCTCCTGCCTGTTCAAGCACAAACTCCAAAACCGCTTGGTTTACCCGTCGCGTCGCCACCAGGTGCTTCAACCTGGCTGCTCGGTCAACCGTATGGCAACACGGTCGGCGCGTATTTGCGCGGTTCAGAATGGTACGAAGCGGGTCAGCGTTTGCATTTTGGTATGGATTTTTCGATGCCGTGTGGCACACCACTCGTTGCAATGGCGGACGGCGAGGTTGTTTTTGCAGACGACCTGGGATTTGGTTCCGCGCCACACAATTTGCTCATCCGTCATGCCGATGCAGGGGTGATCGTCTTGTATGGTCATTTGCTGGAACGTCCCAGCGTCCAACGCGGTCAATTTGTCACACGCGGGCAAGTTGTTGGGTTAAGCGGCGATCCTGATCTCACCTGTAACTCGCGCCCGCATTTACATCTCGAACTGCGTTCGCTCGATTATGTGACCGCGTACAACCCGGTCGATTACATCGATGCTGATTGGCACACGCTTTCGCTGATCGGTTCGTTTCGTTCCGGCAATTTTCAGCAAGACCTGAATAATCCGCGCCAGTGGATGAGCATCGATGATCAACCGCCCGTCGCATTTGGTGGGCGCGCACTCAACGCCTACACCGCGACCTATCCTGATTGGTCTGCCGGCTCAGCCCCCGCCAACCCGCCGCTGGCGCGCGCGGTGGCTACCCCCGACGATTCGGCATGGACAACCCGCCGCCTCACCTTTGACGGGTGCTGCGCAGGTGCATGGTGGAATCCACTCATCCCTGAACGGCTGTATTTGATCGACGGCAGCACGGGCACACGCGCCAGCATTTTTGAGTGGAACACGCGTGATAGCGACCAACCGATATTGATCGCGCCTGCGCCACCAGCCCATCTCTCGCCCGACGGCTCGCACGAGATCATACGCGAAGGCGAACAAACACGGATTACGAATCGGCTGAATGGCGCCGCTTGGCTGGTCACGACACAAAGCGCGCTGCCTTCGTTCAGCGCGGATAATTCTCGCCTGCTTTGGATCAATACAGGTCTCGTGGCGATGCCCGGACAAGATGCACCCACCAACGAAATCTGGATCAGTGACGCAGACGGACAAAATCCGCGGATGGTCGCCGCCGAAAGCGATTTATCCGCGCAGTGGCTCGATTCCAGTCGTCTCATGGTTAGCCGCCGCGTGGGTTTAATGACCACGTTAGGTATATATGATGCAGCAACGGGTGACATTTCGATTTTAGGCGCGTGGGAACGGCTGCGTAACGTAACAGTTTCTCCGGGTGGCGCACATCTGGCGTTTTATTTGTCGGCGCAAGCGGATTCAACCACTAACGGCGTTTACGTCATTGAAACACGTGAAGGCGCGGTCGCACAACGGCTCGATTGGTTTGGCGCATGGCGCTGGCGCGATTCCGAATCGCTGTTTTACATTCCACTCGATCTATCAGCATCGAGACACTCGCTGTTTCTTTACAATATCTTGACAAATGATGCGCGGTTGCTCATCGACAATGGCTTCAAGGTGGCAGATGGGGATTGGTCGGTTTCTGCCGATGGATCACAGCTTGCTTATCTCAGCGCAGAAGACAAAACGATCTGGTTGATCGAACCTGTGGCGCGTTAAGTTATGTATATCCCCCGAATATCCTAGAGAAAACGCAGGGTTTTACAAGTTTTATCATTCATATCCACAAATTTCGTTCTATAATCAATTAACAATTTCTTGACAACTCACAAGGATGACATTGTGACGAGTATTACGGAAATGCTGGGTATTCGGGGTTGGCTGCACCTTGACCCCGTATTGCTGGCGTCATTAGCCACCCATATGCCACTTCTGCTCGTCGGTTCGCACGGAGCGGGCAAAACAGAACTGGTCAAGCGGCTTGGGAAAGCTCTTGGTTTGGAAATGCGCCATTACAATGCATCGCTTATCAATTATGACGACCTCGTCGGCATCCCCATGCCCGACGAAAATACGGCGTTCCTGCGTTTTGTCGCGTCGCCCGGTTCAATTTGGGATGCACAGTTTGTGTTCTTCGACGAAGTATCGCGCTGCCGTCCTGACTTGCAAAACAAGATGTTTCCTATCGTCCACGAACGCACGGTTGCGGGAATCGAGCTGCAAAAACTCGCACATCGTTGGGGTGCGATGAACCCGCCCATGCCCGATGACGCAGATTTGACCGAAGGCGACCTGTATTTTGGTTCAGAACCGCTCGACCCAGCGTTGATCGACCGTTTTCCATTCATTATCACCGTACCGACATGGCGCGAACTCAGCCGCGACGACCAGAAAAAACTGGTTTCTGGCGAAGACCCATTTTTAAGTATGCGTACCAACAAGCATGACTCATCATGGCTCGTCGAACTGGTTACACGCTGCGAAG
Organism: Aggregatilineales bacterium; assembly: GCA_038207205.1. Taxonomy (GTDB): domain Bacteria; phylum Chloroflexota; class Anaerolineae; order Aggregatilineales; family Phototrophicaceae; genus Flexifilum. Next base: position 49,653 of record JBBRAA010000004.1, on the reverse strand, counting down.
CGATGATACTTGAAATCAAAAGCGAGCTGCACGACTGGCTTTCCGATTACACGGTCAGCGTCGTTGAACTGCTGCATCAAGCGAAACTACCCGTCAGCTCACGTCGTGCCCGTACCATGTTCGAAGCGCTGCTCGCTATTCAAGCTGCGCGCATGGTCTTGTATGGCGTCGATGCCGACCTGGAGACAAGCGCCGAATACACGTTGATGTTTTGTATGCCGCACACGGCGACCCCGCACCCCGCGCCATCTGCCAAGTTGGTCGCCATCCATAAACAGGCATGGCAAATTGCCAGTATGCCTGAAGGCGATCCGGGTCGGCGCGTCTTGGAGGAACTTGATCCGGCACGGCGCATCGTACTAGCCGATCAGCTTGGTTTGCCCGACGCCGATATTTCGCAGTTGATCACGCAAGCGCTTGGTTCCGAACCAAACGACGCGCGACGCATGGGGTTATCCGCTGTCATCTTCACCGCCTTCCATACACGCCGTGATTTATCGCCCTCGGCATGGGAGCCAATGATGCAGCTTGCGGCGCGTATCTTGACACCCCGTCTGGCATCGACGCCACTCCGTCCGGGTGCGATTACCGATATTTGGAACGAAATCAACGGTTGGCTGACACCGCTCGAAGATACGAACAATGTGACTGCACGCATGGAGCGCAACTTCGTGCTGGCGGGGTTTCCTGATTTGTGGCAGCGCTACGATTGGAAAGAAGAACTCAAGAAGTTCCGCGACGATATGAATCTCTTCAATCTGTAACCGACAACCGACGGAGATAACGCTATGAACAGCACCCCGCCGAACACCCCACCCTCAAGTCCATTCCCGACGCCGCGCCCTAATCCGTTCGCGGCATCCGGTTCACGCCCTGCGCCACCACCGCCGCCTGGAGGTTTATTTTCACGTCTGGGCGCACGGTCAACACTCGATTACGTCGCGATGCACGATATGTTGATCATGTTCGACCTTGCCGATGCAGCACCGATGCTATATGAAATGCTCAACATCGAACCGCCGATCAAAGACGATGGATCGACTGATCTGCATGATCCCAAACCACTGATCGCCGCGCTCGACAAAGACCGCACGCTGGTAGAACTGCTCAAACCGCGCTTGAACGATTATTGGAAGCCGCTGCATTTCGTCGGTGCAATACATATTTATGACTGGCGCGAAGAAGTTAAAGAAGCTGCGGTGCGCCGCCTTAACGCCATCAAAGCGCCCCCGGTGTACATGCGTGCGAGCGATCCATTGCTCATCTTGAACGTGCTGGCGCGTGCCCGCTCGTACTTATTGATTCCGGGTGCGGCGTTGGCGCTGGATCGTCCGTTTTTGGAGCGAGTCATTCTGACTGACGACCCGCGCGTACTCAATTTCAGCACGTCGCCGTTCACATCCACGTCACTTGTTCCGCCGCCAGCGCCAGCCGATGATATATTCGACGACGATGACGACAACGATGATGATAAATAAATGAGGCGAATGATGGGCAAACTGTTCACACAATCGCAAATCATGCACGAGGATGTCGAAAGCCGCGCGCTGATCCTGCGGCTTTTAAGCTGTGTGCCGGCTGCGACGTTCGAGATGGAAACCTTATGTCGCCTTGCCGGGATCAAAGCCAGTCGTGATATTCCAACGGCAGGCGTCGAGGTCGGCTTTCGCTCACGATTATTGATCAACCCAGATTTTGTCAAGAAATACTGCGAACGCGACGAGCATTTGTTTTTGCTCGTCATGCACGAGCTGTACCATATCATTCTGGCGCATACACAGTTGTATCCACGCGTGACAGTAGCGCAAAATATTGCCTTCGATGCCATCATCAATGCAGGCTTGATGCGCCAGTTCAACCGCCCCGAATATCGCGGATTCTTCGAGGCGATTAACAAAGCCGACGAATTTCCTGGCTGTCTGCTGCGCCCGCCCGAAGGCTGGCCCTACGCACCGCACTACCCCGAAAACGATGAGCCTTATGGCTTGGTCGATATTCTGAAGCGGCTGTATCCACCGACACCATTTGCGCGTTGGCATCCGCCGCTTTACGAAGATATTTTATATCTGCTTAAGAAGTGGATGCGGGACAAAATCGAGAAAGGCGAAGCGATCGCGGTGCCCACCCTGTTGGGCGACCACGACTCCGAAGGCGTTAACGACGGGCGCGCGCTCAGCGACGGCTTTTTTGGGGATGTCGTACGCCGTGTCGCCGAGAAATGGCCGCCCGCGCCGTTTATGGCACGCGGACGCGGCGCAGGTGACCGTATGAACGAGTGGATGACGGGCGTTGGCAACCCCGCAGAAGAAGCCAAACGCGCATTCGCCATGATTTTGCAGCGCGCGTTAATCCAGCGCGACGGCACGCAGCAAAAGCGCGCGCGCACGCCGCTTCCGGGCATCACGGGCATGGGCGTAATGCCGAACCCGCGTGATCGCTACGCCCGCGCCCGCGCACGGTTAGGTGTGCAGGGGTTATTATGGCATCAGCCGGGTGTCGTCAAAGCGCGTTCGATGTCGATCAAAGCGCGCGCACACGTCTATCTCGATGTATCGGGGTCGATGAATCACCTGCTGCCCCACTTAATCGGCATGTTGATCCCGTATGTACGGCGTGGCGACGCAGCAGTGTTTCAGTTTTCAACCAAAGTCGAGCCGATCACATTGGAAGGCTTGAAAGCGGGCAAAATTCGTACCACGCAGGGCACCAGTATCGCCTGTGTCCTCAATCACCTGCTCGAAACTGATCCGCCCATGCGCCGCGCACTCATCTTGACCGATGGCTTTACTGGTTCGCCGCACCCCGAAGCGCTGCGCCGCTTGAAAGAACGCGGCGTCATCGTGCATGTGGTACTGCCAAGCGGCAACACCAACAAAGACGATCTGAATCAACTTGCCAAATCGATGAGCGTACTGCCGCCGCATCAACCGCGCCCGACATGGACACCGGGCATGTGATAACTTACAAGTGGTAGGCATGGGCAATTTCTGGTGATAAGCCCAGGCACGCCGCCGTGAACATCGTCAGCCAAGCGGCGGTCTGGACGACATCGCTTAAACGTGCTTGTTCTTGCGCCGTGTGTGGCTTGATCATCGGCGTGCCGATCATGCCGAGTACGCGCATCGCGCGGCTCAAGCCCATATCGTCGCTGCGCGAGAGATAACCCGTGTTGAGTTGAGCCGTGACGGGTCGCGCCGCGTTGACCGACTCCGCCAAATCGACGGCTAAACGCACAAAGTTCGGTGCGACAACCGAACCGCGCCCCATCCCCGTGATCACGCCATGACTTGCACCCTGCCCCAACTGCGGGATCATACCGTCACCCGCCGTATGTCCATCGCATAGGATAAATCCAATCGTTGGCTGGACATGATGCGCCAGCCGTGCCGCGCCATGACCGAAAAAGGCGTCGGGGATACCTTCTTCTTCGTCAGTGAACGCGATCATGACCTGCTTGTTTTGCGCTTGAAGATCATCGAGGTCGTTAAGCAAAAGCACCGCTGCGCCAAGCGCCGCCGCTACGCCGAGACTGTTATCCAGCCCCGTCCCAATGATTATGCCGTCCTTCCGCGTTGGCGGTGCGTCCATGATAATCGTATCGTACCAGCGCAAATCGCCCGTGTTCGGGTGATAATGCAGTCCATCGATGGTGTACACGAAGCGTCCACGCGAGCCGACAATCAGTGATTTTTGTGCGCTGTCATAACGGATCGCTTTGGCGTCGCACGTGTAGCCGACAGGGACGCGCAGCGCACATACCGGATAAATCTCGCCTGTTTCCACCGACTTGACCCGAAATGACGGTCGATCCATATGCGCCACGATCAGAATATCGGGCTGTGGCTTAGCCGCACCTATCGTGATCGCGGCATTTCCAGTTTGGGCAATAGTGGGCTCAAAATGTGCGCTTAGTCCTTGTTCGTCGGCGAGTTGAGCGATCACATCACCGATGCCGCCGGGTAATGCACACCCTGCACGCGGCGCATGGGCATCGAGCAGGCGTGAAAGTCCTGACCACAATACGTCATCGCCCAGAAACGGATGGTTGAATGTTGACAGGGGCAAGAGTCGTTCAAACATGCGGGTGTCCAATCAACATGACGAAAAGCGGACGTATAAATGCTTCTTACAGAAATTTATGTAACCCATGAATAATGGATTATTTGGTAAATTCTATCAACAGTGCCAATGTGCTATCGAGGTCGGTGGTATCTAAAATTTCGAGCGGCGCATGTTTACCGCGCATCGGAATCCCCAAAACAGCCGATGGAATGCCCAACGGCAGCGACGCGCGCGCATCTGCCATCAAGCCATGTACGGCGTCTTGCTGAAACGGGATCTTGTGTTCAAGTGCGCAGCGCTTAAGGTCAGCGCGCACCTCAGGATGTGCGTGCCAACCACCGATCCCGCTTAAATACAAAAACGAGGTCAGCACCACCCCGCCACCCAGCCGTGTATCACCACGCCCGCGCGTATCTGGCGTGTCATAGCTGACCGTGCCATCGACGAAAATCGCCATATCGGGATCAATAGCAGCTAAAGCGGCGTGAGCGCCCATCGCATTGGTTTCTTCTTGCACGGTACCGATTAGATAGATCGAATGCGGCGATGATGTTGATTTAAGATGCGCCGCGAGTGCGACAAGCACCGCACAGCCCGCGCGATCATCGAGATACGGGGCGGCGATGAAACGATTTCCCATTTCGTGAAACGCCGGCGCGTAACTGATCGGCGTCGTGATTTCGACACCGTCGGTCACACCCCCCAGATCGATATACAAATCGGCGTCACCTTTGACCACTTCGTCACCGGGCAGCGCCAAATGTGCTGACCGCACGCCGATGACGCCGGAAATAACACGATTTTCAGCGTGGATGTGTACGGGCGCGGCAGGTGCAGCTTTAAGATTGATCCCGCCAACGCGAACGACACTGAGCGTGTGATCGGCGTTGATGTGTTTGACCAACATCCCAATCGTATCGGTGTGGGCGCATATCGCGATTTTACGCTCGCCCGTCCCAAACCGCGCGATGACGTTATAAATGCGGTCGATTTTTACATCATCGCTGTACGCCGCGAATTGATCTGCCATCGCACGTGCGATGACGGCTTCATGTCCGGAAATACCCGGAATGGCGGTAAGGGTTTGTAACAGCGAAGTCCAATTATTCATCTCGACAGACCTGTCATCGCAGCGGGCTTCTTGGTAGGTCGCCCATAAAAAGCGGCACAAATAAAGTTCCTATAGGTGTCCATCGGTCAATAAGCGTCGGTATAACTCGTAAAGTGCTGCGCCCTCGATATCCATGACGATATCGACATTGGGCGTGCGTCCGCTCATTTTCGGAAAATCGACAGGAGTCATGCCGCGTGTGTGCGTGCCACCGAGTTCGACCGTTACATAGCGGTTTTCAACACGCGTGACAATCTCAGGATAAAGCGCAATCGCCATTGCCAGTGGGTCAGGCATGGCGAAACCGCGCACGGTGGGCAGAGCGCGCCCGACCTTTGACCAATGTGCGGTGATCGCAGCGAACATGCGATGGACGGGCGTATCGACAGGCAAAGCCACCAACGCATCGAATTCGTCCCAGGTCAATGCATATTTCAGGCTGGTTTCCCACGATATCATCGTTGATTGCGCAAATGCGCTCAAAACAATGTGTAATGCTTCTGGGTCGATATGCGCGTTGAATTCGGCGGTAAATGTATCGGTATTGCCGATGCCGTACATCGCACCGCCCATCCATACCAACCGCTTGATTTTGCTGGCGAAGGTCGAGTCGAGCCGCACTGCCAAGGCGATATTGGTCATCGGCGCGAGCGCTACCAACGTTATTTCGCCCGGATTTTCGTTCGCCAGCCGGATCAACGCGAGCGCCGCATGTTCCGTCTCACTTTGCTTGTCGCTGATCGGGCGTCCTGCCCAATCGCCCAAGCCATCAATACCATGAACAAATTCGGTCTCGTTATGCCAGGTGCTGATGAGCGGCAGCGCCGCACCACGATACACCGGAAGTTCCTCCCGCCCCATCAGCTTGAGTGTGGTCATCACGTTGCGCGTCACCGCATCAACATCAATGTTGCCGATGACGGTTGTGATTGCTTCTATGTGTGCTGTCGGGTGAGCAAGTGCCAATTGGAGTGCAAGCGCGTCGTCTACGCCCGCATCAGTATCGATGACGATGACCATAAAGTGCCACTTTCCAAAACCAGGCAAAAGGCAAAAGCAGAAAGTAAAATAAACTTTCACCTTTGATAACACGAAAACTGGGACGATTTATGACAATATCACAGCCGCTTGTCAAGCTGTTGGAACCAAATCAACTTCATGCCACCGCGCACGCCCTGAGCCGTGCGTTTTTCGATGACCCGATGTACAGCTATGTGATGCAAGACGAGACCAAACGTTTACATCGATCGGCGCCGTTCTTTCGCACACTCCTACGCACAGGACTCAAGCAAGGACATGTGTTGACAACGCAAGATGCGAGCGGTGCGGCGATTTGGCTGCGACCGGACAACAACACGATCACGTCGTGGAGCATTATCAGAAGTGGTATCTGGCTGAACATAACCTAAAAGGTCGCAAAAACACTAATCTTCAGCATTTGCGTTCTAACGCCAGCGCTCGAATTGGATACGCGGTTGATGCACAAACTGAAGTCATGCACGAAGCGCGTGTTCGCAATGGAAACATGCCATTTTGGGCGATGTGTCGTCGTCCGAGCACGGTTCATTAACCTTTGTTGCATCATGCGGTTAAAGTTGTCATAATCTTTATTATCGTTTTTTCCTTGAAGGAGATCGTATGTCTCGCGCAAAAATGCTCACCCTTGTTTTGGCACTGTTGATGGTGTTCACACTCACAGCCGCCAGCGTTTTCGCTCAAAGTGACCCACTCCGCATCACGCTCGTGGTCAACGGCGTATTGGGCGACAAGTCATTCTTCGACTCCGCGCAGCGCGGCATGGATCGCGCGCTCGATGATTTCGACATCGAAGTTAACACGATTGAACTCGGCATCGACCCGGCGAACTGGGAAAGTGGTCTTGTTGACTCGATGAGCGACAGCGACAATTATGATTTGTTGATTGTTGGCACGTTCCAGATGGTCGATTTTCTCGCGGCGACAGCGCACGAATACCCAGACAAAACGTTCATCACCTATGATGCGGCAGTGACATATGGCGCGCAAGATGACGAAGATACGACTAACGATATTTTCTGTATCGATGGCTGCACCAATGTGTACAGCGTGACCTACCTGCAAAATGAAGGCTCGTTCCTGGCGGGCGTGTACGCGGCTGCGATGAGCAGCTTGGAACTCGACGGCATGAGCGAAGGCATTGTCTTGGGCGCAATTGGCGGACAAGATATTCCGGTCATCAACGACTTCATTGTCGGTTACGAACAGGGTGCTTGCCTGGTGAGCGCTGATGCACAGGTGATCACACAGTATGCGGGCGGCTGGAATGACCCGGCGCGTGGCAAGGAAATTGCATTGGCGATGTACGAACAAGGCGCAGATGTTGTTTTCCAAATCGCGGGTGGCACGGGCGTCGGCGTGTTTGAAGCTGCACAAGAGCAGTCGCGTTTCGCCATCGGCGTGGATAGCGACCAGGCAACCATTATTGCCGATAATGACCCTGAGCAGGCAAGTCGTATTTTGACCAGTATGTTGAAGAACGTCGATAACTCGCTGTATCGTGCGGTTGACCTGTATCTGCAAGGCGAACTGTTGATCGGTTCAGCCGAAGCGCTCGGTATTGCCGAGGGCGGCGTCGGCTTGGCAATCAACGATATTTACAACGCAGCCACACCCGAAGAAGTGCAAAATCTCGTCGCGGGTGTCACAGAAGCGGTCACGGCTGGCGACATCGCCGTCAATACCGTATTCCCGGCTGAAGGTGGCGAAGCGGCGGTCGTTGGCGCAGGCTGCGATACGATGCCCGCGACCGACTTCGATGTTGCGGCGGCGATGGAAGGCATGTAATTCGTTAAGTGACGGGGGCAACTTTTTGGGTTGTTCTAACACAAACACGATTAGGTAGGGTTGTAGGGGCGACCCGTTGGGTCGCCTCTTTTTTTATAGACTTTTATGTTGCCAGCGACGATTCGACAGGATTTAGAGTTATGACTTTGCTGTACGCACAAAATGTCGTTAAGGTGTACCCCAACGGCGTCGTTGCAAACAACGGTGTCAACCTGGAAGTCACCAAGGGCGAAATTCATGCGATTGTCGGTGAAAACGGCGCGGGTAAATCCACGCTGATGAAAATACTATATGGGTTAGAACAGCCGACATCGGGCGCGATTTATCTGGATGAAACGCGCGTCATTATTGATAACCCACAAAAAGCCATCGATCTTGGCATTGGAATGGTTCACCAGAACTTTATGCTGGTTGACTCATTTACGATTGCCGAAAATATCGCGCTTGGGCGCGAATCGACGCGCGGGGTTGGGTTAGATCGGAAAAAGGCGATTCAGGATACCGAACAGCTTGCCGCGAGTTATGGCTTGGCGGTAACTCCAACAGCGAAAGTCGAAAATGTCCCCGTCGGTATGCGCCAGCGCGTCGAAATTTTGAAGGCGTTGTATCGCGGCGCACAGATATTAATTTTAGACGAACCCACCGCCGTATTGACCCCGAAAGAAACGACCGATTTGTTCAACGCGATACGCAGCCTGGTTAATCAAGGCAAGACCGTCATCTTTATTACGCACAAACTGCGCGAAGTCATGGAAATCAGCGACCGAGTAACCGTGATGCGCGATGCGCGTCAGGTTGGCACGGTTTTTACACATCAAACGAGTATTCCCACGTTGGCGCGGATGATGGTCGGGCGTGAAGTCTTTATGGTGGTGGATAAACCGCCTGTAACGCCCGGCGGCGCAGTTTTGGAGGTACGCAACGTGACGTATTCCAACGAAACGGGTCGCGCCATCGTCAAGGATGTATCGTTTACTGTCCGCGAAAACGAGATCGTGGGGATCGCTGGCGTCGAAGGTAACGGTCAAACCGAACTTATCGAAGTGCTTGCAGGCTTACGCCCGCCGACGACGGGCACAATTATCGTTGACAACAAAGATGTTACCGGGTCCGGCGCGCGCGGAATGCGTGAAGCACAGGTGGCACACATCCCAGAAGATCGCCTGACTAACGGCGTCGCACGCGACGGCAGCATCGCCGATAATTTAATTGTCGATCGGTATTACAAACCGCCTTTCTTACGTGGCGGCTTGCTTGATCTCAATCGCATCATTGAAAACAGCGCGACCATGATCAATGATTTTGGCATTCTCGCGGCGGGCGGCGATCAGCCAGTGGGATCGCTTTCGGGCGGCAACATGCAAAAAGTAATTTTGGCGCGCGAGTTCAGCGCTGACCCGCGCTTGCTGATCGCAGCACAACCGACACGCGGCGTCGATATTGGCGCGATTGAGTTTATTCATCAACAGTTGGTCGATAAACGCACACAAGGCTTGGCGATCTTGCTCGTCAGCGCCGACTTACAGGAAGTGATGAAGTTGAGTGACCGGATCATTGTCATGTACAACGGCGAAATCGCTGCGATCTTCAAAAATACGCCGGATGTAACCGAAGAACTGCTCGGCTTGTATATGCTTGGCGCGCAGCGACAAACCGCCGATGAAATGGAGACGCTGCGATGACAGCACAAACATCCTCCCGTGCCACTGCATCGTCACGGTTGATGATCGCGCTGCTTGCCGCGCTCATCGGCATCGGTATAACCCTGTTCATCACCTATCGTATTTTCGGCGGCGATTTACCAACGCTGATCGATACGATGACACAGCAAGAAGATTACCAAAGCATCTTATTCATCAATGCGCTCGTCGGAGTCAGCGTCGCGCTGTTCATCATCGAACTGCGCGTGGCGGCGCTGCGTGTGACGATCACCGTGGTCGTCGCGCTGGTATTCGGCTTTTTGATGACGATGGTTTTTAATTTGGATAGCTCGAGCCGCTTGGTACGCGGCGAATTTCGAATCGCTGTCCAGTCTGACGCCGAGCCGATTGAAAACGCCGCCACTGATCTTCAGTATGGGACACAGCGCGGCGACGAATTTAATGAGCCTCAGGCGCGCGAACCTGTCCGAGATGTCGCGTATACGTTTGAAGGGCGCACCAACGATACAATTACAGTTTTAGCGTATGCAGCCAACCGCCGCAGTGAAGTCAATTTGCAGGTCGAACTGGTCGACCCAAGCGGCGCGATCATCGCCAGCGCAACGAGCGCAACCGAGCCACAAGTAGACACTTACGAAGATTTACAGTCGGTCAATGACGCAGTGATCGAAAACTTTACGCTGCCTGCCGATGGAGTTTATACGCTGCGTGGCAGACCCGAAGATGTCCCGTTTGGCGTCGCCTTTGGCGAAGCCTTCGAAAATACGCGCCTTGCCTACGATGCGTTTTTGCTCGGTGCGCTTGGTCGCATCGGGCGTTGGGCAGACTGGATCAAAGACGCGCTCACACTGATTTTGGTTGGTTTAGCGATTGCAATTGTCTTTCGAGCGCGTCAATTCAGTCTGGGAGCAGAAGGTCAGCTCTATTTCGGCGCGTTAGTGAGCGGTATTATTGCCTTAAGCGCAGGCAACACGCCAATATGGCTGGTGCTGCCGCTTGCGCTGCTGGCATCGATGACCGTCGGCTTTTTGTGGGGGCTGCTGCCGGGCATCTTAAAAGCCTATCTTGGCGCGAATGAACTGGTCAGCACACTCATGCTCAATACGATCGCCATTCGTTTTTACGAACTCGTCCTGACTTTTCAACTTCAACCGCCTGACGCTGGTTATACGGCGTCTGCGCAGTTTCCCGCAAACGGACAACTTCCGGTCATGGTCGCGGGGACTCAGGTGACAATTGCGGTATTTATCGTCATCATCGCAGTGATAGCAGTATGGCTGTTGATGACACGAACGCCGCTCGGTTACGAAATTCGAGTCGTAGGCGCAAACCTGAAATTTGCCAATTACGGCGGCATCAACACCAAGCGCACGATCATGTTAGCGATGGCGGTCAGCGGTATTCTTTCAGGGTTGGCGGGCGCGCACTTAGCGATGGGCATTCATGGGCAACTGCTGTTGAATATTTCGCTCGCGTTAGCGTTTGAAGGCGTGGTTGTCGCGCTGTTAGCGCGTAACAATCCGCTTGTCATCCCGTTCACAGGTCTTTTGTATGCGTATTTGCGTGCAGGCGCCCAGTTCATGGAACGTGACGCCAACATCAGTTTTGAAGTGGTACGTATCATTCAAGCCGTGATTATTCTGTTGATCACGGCGGACGCGCTGCTCAATTTCTTGCAACGCCGACGCTCAATCACGACGCTGCCGGAACCGAGCACCCCAACGACAACGAGCGAAAACCCACGCTTGATCATCCCGCCGACGGAAGGAAATGCACGTGTTTGAAACCGTCATTCAAAGCATCTTCAGCGCGACGTTCATCGCTGCTATTTTACGTGTGACGACGCCCATTTTGCTGCCTTCATTGGGCAGTTTGATTAGCAGTTTGGCTGGGGTGAGCAATATTGGCTTGGAAGGCATGATGTTGGGTGCAGCGTTTACAGGCGCGGTCGTCAGCGCGTTCGCCGCACCTGTCGTCGGCGCCGATTTAGCGCCGTGGGTCGGGCTGCTTTCCGGCTGTGGCATCAGCGTTTTGATGGCGATGCTGCTAGGCATCTTTCACCTAAAGTTTAAGGGCGACTTATTCTTATCGGGACTCGCGCTGAACATTCTCGGCTCTGCAGCAACCGTTGCCATCTTATATGAAATAACGGGTAATCGCGGTGATAGCAATGACTTGAACAGTTATCAAATGCCGTTTGTTCAACTCCCAGCAATGGCACAGCCGACTCCAATTAACAACATCGGTGACTTGTTATATTCGGTCGTCTTTTTCTTCCGCTCGGTATTGCATAACCAGAGCATCATGACGTATCTGGCAATCGCGCTGATCGGCGTGGTCTGGTTCATTTTGTATCGCACGCCATTCGGAATGCACTTACGTGCGGCAGGCGAAAATCCAAGCGCGGCGGAATCAGTCGGTATCCGCGTTACGCGCATACGCTATGCAGCGCTGGCGTTGAGTGGTTTATTCGCGGGGTTCGGCGGCATTTACCTGAGCATGGGGTATCTCGATTTGTTCCAGCGCGATATGACGGCAGGACGTGGCTATATCGCGCTTGCTGCGCCCCTTTTGGGTGGCAATCATCCCGTCGGCACAGGCATTGCCTCGCTCGTATTCGGTTTCTTCGATGCGCTTTCGTTCCGGGTCGGCTCGCTGCAAATCCCTTCGATGCTGCCACAAATGATCCCTTACATCGCAACCATAATGGCGCTGGTGTTATATGCATTGCAACAACGACAAATTTTGCGCGTACGCGCTTTACGTGCCATCCAGGGCGAGAACTTTAACGCGGGATACTGGCGGACAATCTCGCGTTTGAGTGTGCTGCATGTCGCGCTCGCCATGATCGCCGTCATCGGTCTCATCTTGATGATCAGCCTGATAGCCGCGCCCAACGGTTTCGGCGGCGCAGAAACCGCAATCCCATTGGCGTTGATTATCGGCATCCTATCGGTCGCGTTGATTGCGCTCAATATACCGTTTGTTCAGCGTGTCGAACGCATTACGGCGAACGGCGTGTATAGTTTGATCGCAGCCACCCTATCGCTAGGGGTGTATTTTGGCTTATTCTTATCACTGTTCTTCGATACACTGCCCGCCTTTATCTTGGGCAGCGTGTTGGCGCTGGCAGTGTGGCTGCTGTTTGGCGGCTGGCGCATTTTGCGCGCAGAACAGCGCCCATTCGCAACCGCACAATAACAGGATTTCATGATCACACCGATCATTGGCGATTACACTCGCGCCCCAGGTGGGCGACCAAACGATCTCACCACTGTTCGCGCAGTTACGTTCGATACCGCGAGCGGATTACAACTCACCATTGGTGCAATTGCCGAAACCGTCGAATCTTCGAGCGATTCGTTGGCGATTCCCGCGACGATTGCCGTCCGCGCGGCGTTGGAATCGCTCAAGCGCAATTTATCGCGCAACCCGCGTGAACTCTTAATCGATGCTTTTCATCACGCTAATCTTCAACTGCTACAGCATACCCAAGTCACTGGCATTCGCGTCGCGTGTTCGCTCGTCGTCGCTATGATCGTGGATGGAGAACGGCTGTACGTCGCCAATATTGGTATTGGGCGCGTGTATCTGTTCAGCCGTGTACAAGGCTTAATCGCGCTGACGAACGAGCATACCGTCGCCAATCAACAGACAGGAACGGGTAATGCGCATCCCGCAGGCGCTCTACCTAATCAACCTGTGCGAGCGTTGGGCTGGGGCGCAGATGATGAACCCGATCTTGGCTTTTATGGCGGCGATCTCAATTATGTGGCGGCTCAGGAACGTGGTCTGAACGGCTATGGACTAGTGGGCGGCGATGCGGTTCTGGTGTGTACTTCCGCCGTATTCGGCTGGTCGCCGTCGGGCGCGCCATTCGTGAGCGACGCAGACCTGATCGATATTCTCTCCAACGATCTGGGTATAGAGGCGGCGCAAGCGATTGTCGAAACCGCAATTGAGGCAGGGTCGGCGACGACGATCCCGGCGGCGGTGCTGCAAATTCCGTCACGGCGCCAGCGCGCGGCAGCGAATCGCGGCTTGATCGGGGTGATTATCGCTATTATCGCGCTGGTCGGTGCAATCGGCGTACTGGCGCTGTTCTCGCGCCTTAGTGCGCGCGATGCACGTAATGCCGAACGCACGGCAACCGCCGAAACCATCATCAACTTGATTGCGCAGACAGATAGTGCCGGAACATCGACTGCACTCGCTCCGACGGCGACGGTGTCAGCTACGCCATCACCGTTTCCAAGCGATACACCGACACGTACCCCTGTCACTTCGACACGTACACGTGTGCCTGCGAGCGAGACACCGTTTCCAACCATTTCTCCGATACCATCGCAAACATCAACGCTGATTGTCGGAGAAATCGGGGCGGTATTTGTCAACAACGGTATTGAGCGAGCACGAGAACTCATCAGGCTGGGCGATTCGGTCGATACTTTCGACGGCACGTATAAACAGATTAACGTCAACAATGTTGGTGCCGCGCTGCAAGATGCGCAATTCTTTTTGCAGCCAAATGCCGAACTCACGATTGAAGATGTCGGACAGAATATCATTCGTGCGGGTGTCACCGTAAACAGCGATGTATTTATCGATGGCGGCGGCTACAGCGAGGGTATTTTTCTCAGCTTAGGCACATCGGTCGATACGGTATTATCGCTCGTCGGCACGTGTATGTCGGTACGCTATTTACAGCCGGATTTGCTCGTCGCTAGCTGCTATAGCGGAATTTGTTCGCTCGATTTCACCGATCCTCAAACCGATGACCGACTGATCCCCGAAGGCTCGCAAGTCATTTATGTACCGAGTCAGCAGCGCGCCTCGAACGACGCACGGATTTCGGCGGATGAAGCCGCGCGTTACACCAGCATTTTGTCGCTCAGCCCAACCGGACGCCAAACTGCGGATGTATGCCTGTCCGCTTATCTAGCCACCGCTACCGCAACTATTTCGCCGACAACGACCCTTACACGCACAGCAACCATAACGGCAACGACTACCAATACGCCGACGGTCACGCGCACACCGACGATCACACCAATTTTGACGGCGATTCCAACGCGCACGCTGACGGGTTCGCTGACGCCAAGTCGCGCCCCCGCCATCACCTTAACACCGACACGAACACGCACACCAACGAGAACGCCGACACGTACTGCTACTGCGACATCGACACGCCGTCGTACTTTTACACCGACGCCTACCCTGAGTCCGACGATCATGCTCACGTCCAGCAATACCCCAAACACGAACCCACCTGCGACCAACCCACCGCCAGCATTCCCAACCAATACACCGGTTCCACCGACGGCGACTCAATTGCCGCCGTCGGTCACGCCGGAAGCGCCGACCGATACAAATTCCCCGCCAATCGATACGTCAATTCCACCCACCGACCCACCGCCAACTGATATGCCAGTACCACCCACCGACCCGCCACCTACTGATCCACCACCGCCAACCGATACGCCTTGATCGGCACTAGATCACGAATACCGCACGCACAAATGGACTTATTAACCCGTAAAACGATGTAGCGCCGCTCTCTTGGATGCGGTACAGTCGTTCACATTTACGTTCGATATTATTGGAGCGACGTTTTGACGACATTGAAAGAGAAAATCCTTGGTGGTTTATACGGACAGGCGCTGGGGGATGCGTGGGCGATGCCCGCGTATTTTGACCCGGATCGCACCCGTGAAGTTTTCGGTACGATTGAGTCCTTCTTGCCCGCGCCGGATGATCATGAAGTACATACAGGGCTGCCCGCGGGTCGCATCACCGATGACAGCGAGCAGGCATTTTCGTTGGCACGCGAATACATCAAAGCGGGCGGCGTCACACTCGACGCCACCGTGATAGCGATTTTGGATTGGTACGAGCGCACAGGCGGCGATCAATCGCGCTATGTGGGTCCCAGCACGCGACGCGGCGTATTAGCGCTCAAGCACGGTGATGACCCGCGCGAAACGGGTCGTATGGGCGACACCAACGGCGGATCAATGCGTGTCTCGGTTATCGGCTTGCTGCACCCGGGCGACCCAATGGGCGCAATTACAGACGCGATTACATCATGTTTACCCACGCATGGCACGAATGTTGGAATAAGTGGTGCCTGTGCGGTCGCGGCGGGTGTCGCTGTCGCTATGCACGCGGATAGCACAGTAGACGCGGTGATCGCAGCGGGTATGTTGGGCGCAGAGATCGGACGTCAGCATGGCAATCGCTGGATCGGCGCAAGCGTGACCCGTAAAATCGAACAGGCAGTCCGTTTAGCACGCGGAAGCGGCTCAATTGATGAGCGGCTGCGCGCGATTTACAACGAAGTGGGAACATCGCTGGCAACCCCCGAAACCGTGGGTGCTGCATATGGCGTGTTTGCATTGGCACACGGCGACCCAAAGACAGCCGCAATCCACGCGGCGACATTGAGCGGTGACGCTGACACGGTTGGCGCGATTGCGTGCGCGCTGAGCGGCGCGTTTAGCGGCATTAGCGCATTCGACCCGTATATCATTGATACGCTCGATAACGACACGGTATTCGCGGACTATGATGTGCGCGGCATTGCAGACGGTTTAGCAGCGATCATTGAGGGGCGTGCATGAGTAACCATATTGTCTCGGTTGGCGATCTCGTCGTCGATCTAATTTTCCCGGTCACGTTACCAATGACTTCCGGTCATCATCAAGATATTAAAGGGATGCGGATTGAACCGGGCGGCGCCTGTAACGTGATGCTTGCGGCGCAGCGCATTGGCGCGACAGTGAGCGCGATCGGCGCGGTGGGTGGCGATGCGTTCGGGCTGGATTTGCTGAACACACTGGCAGAAGAAGGAATTGACGTTTCTGGCGTTGAACGACCTGACAATAGCAAAACAACATTGGTGTTGGTCTTGACCGATACCGATAAGCACGAACATGTTTTTGTCGGTGCATACGGCATGGGACGCGACGCGGTCTACAATGCCAAAGTTAAGACGATTGTGGAATCCGCCGATGCGATTCTGGTACAGGGGTATACCTTATACGAGCCGCGTGTTGGCGCAATGGCGGTGGACGTGATGCAGCACGCTCGCTCGTTGGCGATTCCAGTGTATCTCGATGTGGGACCAACGCTGCATCAGGTCACACCGGAAAAAATCGGTTGGGCAGTCAAAAATACCGATGTGGTTCTGATGACCGAAGATGAAATTGGCGGTGTAAGCGGCGGGCGCAGCGGTAACGATGCGTATCAGTATTTACTGCATCAAGGCGTGAATACAATCGTGATCAAACAGGGTGAACGCGGCTGCACCATCGTGCAAAACGGCTTTCATCAGCACTTCCCCGGTTTTCGCGTCCCAGTCGTCGATACAGTGGGCGCTGGCGATTGCTTCGACGCGGCGTTTATTAGCGCCGTGCTGAAGGGTCACGATTTGCAGAGCGCCGCGACGATGGCGAACGCGATGGGCGCTGCCAGCGTACAAAAAGTGGGTGCGGGTAAAGCGGTACCGAACCGCGCCGAAGTCAACGCGATACTTGCGGGAACAGGACTCGCCTTCTAATGCTCGAATACATCTCGATTAACACGCCCAAGGGCGAATCACTGACCGATATTACGCCACACATCCGCGAGATCGTACACGTCAGCGGTCTTGCAAATGGCTTGTGCGCGCTGGTGGTGCCGCATACAACTGCCGCGATCACGATTAACAGCGCGCTGGACGCGGCGACACCGCGCGATATTATCGCAGAAATCGACCGTCTCGTGCCTAAACGAGTCGATTTTTTACACCAGTACGATACGCCCGCCGACGCCGCCGGACATATCAAAGCAGCATTGATCGGTCACAGCTTACTGCTCGTCATCGCGGATAACGATGTATTGATTGGCAGTTCGCAAAGCGTGCTTTTTTATGAATTTGACGGACCGCGTACGCGCAAGGTGCAGGTCAAACTGATTAGTGGATGATGCAGGCGATTAGCTGTCAGTGATTGACAAATCGCTTTTAGCCAAGTGCTCAGTCAAAAGGATTAAACATGGCTCCCTCGAAAATCATCATTGATACGGACCCAGGCATCGATGATGCGATGGCGATCTACTTCGCTTTACGCTGCCCCGAACTTGACGTGATTGGATTGACGACGATTTTCGGCAATGTGCATACGAGCTTAGCGACGACCAACGCGCTTCGCCTGTTGGAGATCGCCGGACGCAGCGATATTCCCGTCGCCAAAGGCGCGGACGACCCGATTGCTGTCTCGTACGCGGGACCTGTGCCGTACGTCCATGGCGAAGATGGACAAGGCAATGTATACCTCGCGCCGCCAACCACTCAAGCGGTCGCTATGTCCGCCGCGCAGTGGATCGTCGAACAGGTCATGACACATCCTGGAGAGATCACGCTTGTTCCAATCGGTCCGCTCACCAATATTGCGCTGGCGCTGCGTTTAGAACCCCGTATCGCCCAGCACGCCAAAGAAGTGGTATTGATGGGCGGCAACGCGATTGTCCCCGGCAATGCGACGCCTGCTGCCGAAGCGAATATCCACAACGACCCCGAGGCGGCGGATGTCGTGTTCGGAGCATCGTGGCGCGTGACCATGGTAGGCTTGGATGTCACACATCGCGTCCACATGACGGGCGACCATATCGCCCGTTATGCGCAAATCGGTACACCAATGACTGATCATGTCAGCAAAATACTGCCTGTATATCAAGACTTCTTTGAGAAGCAGTATGGCATTAGCGGCATCTTCATTCACGATTCATCGGCAATTGCATACTTGATCGACCCGACACTGTTCAAAATCGAGCAGTGGCCCGTGCGCGTCGAGACCGTCGGTTTTGGGCGCGGCAAGACATGGCCCTCCATTGGCATGACCGATAATACGACGACCGCATGGACGGGTCGCCCGCGCGTGCAAATCGCCGTCGATGTAGACAGCGAACGACTAATTCAACTTGAACACGACCGGATGGTGGAATAGCGTTTAGCAAAATCGACAACAGGCTATCCATATAGAATTATCTTGTGCTTTTAGCGACATGCGAACCGCTAATCGCTACAGCAAAAGGAGTTTGTGATGAACCGTTCTCCCTTGCAGCAGCAAATCGACACGCTGCCTGACTTACTGCGCGCGATCGTCCCGGTCTTTGATAAATCGGCGCGCGACACGTTTGACTTTGAATTGTGCACCAGCATCAAGCGGATTAACCTTGTCGGCTGCGGCGATAGTCATCATGCATCGGTAGGCGCAGAACTCGCGTTCAACCAGATTGCAGGTGTACCCACACAGGCGTACAGCTCACTGACGTATGCACGTTACAACGTCGGCTATCTGCCTCAAACAGGACCCAACACGAATTTGACCATCGCCGTTTCGGTAAGCGGCGTGGTCACACGCACGGTCGAAGCGCTGACATTGGCGCGCAAAGCGGGCGCATTGGGCATCGCGCTGACGGGAAATCCCGACTCACGCTTAGCCACCAACGCCGATAAAATTTTTCAAACCACTGTGCCGCCGCTCCCCGATGAACTACGCGGCATGATCGTACCGGGTGTACGCTCGTATCTCGCCTCGCAAGTCGGCTTGTATTCGGCGGCAATCCGCATTGGTGAAGTGCGTGGACACATCACGACAGCACAAGCCGACGAACTACGGCGCGAACTGCTCGGTCTGGCAGACATCATGGAAGCAACGATCAAGGTGTGCGAGCCAATTTGCAATCAGATTGTCAACGAATGGAGCGACGTACGCGAGATCGTGTTCGTCGGTGCGGGTCCTTTGTATGGTTCTGCGATGTTCAGCGCAGCGAAAGTCTTGGAAGCGAGCGGCGACAGTTCGTATGCACAAGAAACCGAAGAATGGGCACACCTGCAATACTTTGCCGCGCCGCCGCGTGTGCCAACGATTTTGCTCGATGCTAACGGCTTCGATGTTGACCGCATGACAGAGGTCGCGCGTGCCGCGCAAAGCATTGAACGGCGCGTGATTGGGGTGCTGCCCGAAGGCGAAGGACGTATCAGCGCATGGGTAGATACCGTGCTGCCTGTGCAAGGCGATATCCGCGAGGCATTTGCGCCGATTGTGTATAGTGTCGTCGGCGAAATTTTGTCGTCTGAACGCGCCAATGCGCTCGGCTCGGAGTATTTTCAAGGATTTGGTGGCGGGCGCACCGTCGAATGGGCGCAAGGCGCGAGTCGTATCTACGATGGCAGTATGATCGATGATGTGAAGCGCTAAACACAGTTAAAAGTTACCGGGAATCAGTGAACGTATAGTGCATTAAATTCCCGCTTAACTTTTAACTTTAACTTGTCTATTGCCTGGTGAAACCTCATGACTCTTCCCCTTCCATATGTCTGCGTCGGCAGCATTTTCATTGACGATATCGTGTTTCCCGACGGGCGCACGCAAATGGATATTCTCGGTGGTGCGGGCACACACGCCGCCACCGGTGTATGGCTGTGGGGCGAACGTCCTGGCTTGATCGCCAATGCAGGCACAGAAATGCCTGAGAGGGCGTGGAAACGTCTGGAACGCGATTTCGACGTATCAGGTGTGCAGTTCGTCGATGTTCCACAAGGGCGCGCGTGGCAAATCTTCGAATGGGATAACCGACGTACCGAAATTTTTCGGACGCAAACGATGGAGCCGTTCGCGTTTTTCCCTGATCCGATTCATATTCCAGAGTCGTTTCAGCACCCGCAAGCGGCGACGATACTGCGTGGTGCGGTTGGTATTCGCAAATGGCGCCCGTTTTTTCAAAACAGTATCGTTTTATGGGAACCCGACTCGCTGTATATGCAGGCGCAAAACCGCGACGAATTTAAGGCGACACTGGCGCTCCCGGATATGGTATCCCCCAACTTGATCGAAGCACAAGCGATCCTAGGAATCAACGAACCAGAAGCGATCATCCGCTCCATGCTCGCAGACGGGGCAAAAATCGTCGCACTGCGTATGGGCGAACGCGGATCAATGGCAGGGATGCAAGGCAGCGATGACTTGATCTATGTGCCGCCCGTGCCTGTACCCAGCATCATCGACCAGACGGGCGCAGGCAACACCTACTGCGGCGGTTTTTTGGTCGGGTGGAATCGGACACGCGATTTGAAAACGGCAGCCTGTTATGGGGCGGCGGCGGCGAGTTTCGCGCTCGAAACATTCGGCTTGGCAAATCCATCGGGCGCAGATATTACGGTGGAGCGGGATCGTCGGCTGGAATGGGCGATGGAAAACGCGCAAGATCAAAGCGCATGAGCGGCAGCATTCGCCCTCTTAATACGTTTGATTCATGTCCGCCGATGCGAATCGCGCCGTGCTTGAGGTAAAACGCTTCGGCAAACGGATCACTTTCAAAATCCAACCGCTCAAAGCCGAGTGCAAGCGCCAACTTGAGCGCATGATCGAGCAGCCGCGATCCGTAGCCTTTTCCCATCGAGTCGGGCAGCACGAACAGACTTTCCAGCCAGATCATGCGCGCGTCACGCGGACACAGTTGGTGGTAGCCGATGATACGCCTGCCGACTTCCAACACATAGGTATGACTGGTTTCGATTTGTTCCGGCGTCACACGCAGATACGGCAGCGCTTTCGCCATAAAATCTTTGCTGTAACCCCAATGCGCTTTAGAAGCGATGGTAAGCACCGTCAATGGCTCGGCATCCAGAATCAGCGCTTGACGCAAAATCGGGTCGCTCATGCGCTCATCTCCACCGCTATCAGTGAGTACAAAAGTGCTGCCTCGATCAAGCTGTCGATGACGACGTATTCATCCGTGCCGTGCGCGTTTGCACCGACCGGACCAAATCCACACACCGTCGGGATGCCGTGTTCGATCAACAGATAGCCTTCGTTGGCGGGACCCGCGACAACGCGTGATGGCGTTTCGCCGGTGACGGCGTGCGTTACCCGTTCTAATACTCCGAAGATTGCCGCGTTTTCATCGCTGATGGCGGCGGGCAAATCGCTTACGGTTTCGACTTCGAATCGTAATTTCGGCTGTTGATCGACGATCAAAGCAATTTCGGCGTCGATCCAGCCGCGCACTTGTGCCGATGATATTTCGGGCGTCAGCCGTGCATCGACATAGGCAGCACACTTATCGGGCACTATGTTCATCGCTGTGCCGCCTTCAATTAACGTGCCAGGTGTGATCACGGTGCGAAATCGATCAAAGTGGCGCGCCGTCGAAAACTCGGTCGTGATGTGTTCGAGCGCCAGCAATAATCGCGCCATGCCTGTAACCGCGTTTGCGCCCGAACTGCCGTTTTGCCACGCCGGAAAACCCGGATGTGCTGCTTCGCCATAACAGGTAATTTTGACGCGATACAAGCCGCGATGTCCCAGAATCGCGTCATGAGCGCTGTAACAGTAAATCGCACCTTTGCCGCGCAGTAAGCCGTGTGTGTGCAGCCATTTAATGCCGAGTGTTCCCGTTGCGCCGCTCTCCTCATCGGGGACACCGATGAACTGCACGGTTCCGGTATAACCACCCCACGTCTTAAGCGCGACCAGCGCGAACAACGCCGCCGCCATGCCGCCTTTGGTATCGATAGCACCGCGCCCGTATAATTTACCGTCGGCGATGATGCCGCCGAACGGTGGATACGTCCAGCGCGCAGCATCACCTGCTGCGACCGTATCAAGATGACCGATCAAGAGCAAATCAGGGTCGCCGTCACCCAACGTAACGATCACATTCGGGCGGCGCGGATTATCCCCAACAATTTGCGCGTCTAGCCCAAACCGTTTCGCCCAAAAGAAAAAGCGGTCTGCGACGGCAAGTTCATCATCGATGCCATTGACGCTGGGAATTTGTAGCAGACGGCGCGCGAAACCGACGAGCTGATCGCGCTGACGTTCCAGGATTGCCCGGAGTTGAATTTGTGTTTCCACGTTCATGATCCCTGTAAGCGTGTCAAAGCGTGCTATTATAACGCCATATGCTGTCCCTACGCTTGATCGACGCCCGCCGCACATGACCCATACGCAGCCGTAAAGCGTGCGAAACTTGGAGTCAATCACGTTATTTATCACCGAGGTAATCATGAATCGTCCGCGCATTTTGCTGTTGATGATTTTCACCACGCTGTTCTTGTTTGCGCTCGCGCTGTACGCGCCCATACTTTCGGCACAGAATGCGCCATCGGGCGACCAACCCGGCGACGCGATTTATGGCTTAATCGATGTCGATGGCTCCGAAGTCCGCGTCGGACCAGATTTCGCCTACGAATCGATCGGTCGGCTGCCGCTCAATTCGAGCGTCGAGATTCTCGGTCGAGCGGGCGATTTTTTTCGCTCATGGGATGGGCGTCAGTGGCTTGAAATTCAATATGGCGAACGGCGTGCATGGGTGTATGCCCGCTTGATCCGTACCAGTACCGCGTTCAACTCGATTTTCCCGACCGGACGTCTGCTCCCACGGAATGCCGATGGGCGCGTGCCAGATGGTTTTGATCTTTCAACCGAAGTCTGTGATCAATGGGTTGGCGATTACACGCTGTCTGGCAATTTTATGGCGGGCGATGCGACGCTGAGCGTGACGTATCCGCCGCTGCAAGGCACGTCGGTATACAGCGTGATCGTGATCGCACCCGATGGTTTCCGTACTGCGTTCGACAGCGAAACGACGACAGGCGTTATTGAACTGGCGCGACTGCCATCGATGGCAGGCACCTATACGTGGCGCGTTGCGCCGTATTGGACGAACAGCACCAGTCGTTTCAACTGGCAGCAGATTTGCCTGCTGCAAACAGGCGGCACATTCGATAAGCCCCTTACAGGTTACCCTGCGACGGCGACCGCACAGGCGGCTGCGGGACAGTAAACACTTTAATACAAAGCCACAGAGCAAAAGAAAAGACGCAGCGAGACTCTGTGGGGGGCGGGCGCATCAAAACCCTCCGCCCCCGAACAAGTTTAAGCGTGGGGTTAGTTGATGAGTGCCTCGACATTATCCAAAAAGCCGAGCGTCGCATCGTAGATGTTTTGCGCGTTGATCGCGTTGTTACGCGCGACGCGGATGATTCCAGAATCGAACGCGCCGCATACCGTCAGCAGTTCAATCGATGTATTCAGGTAAAAATTCGCTGTCTCCAGGCGTGGCACATAGCGCTGTAATTCGGGCAGTTCGCGTACATCCTGCACGTTGTACAGGTATTCGGTTACGAACGGTGGCGGGCTGCACGGCATGATGTCCCCCGTGCTGACATTGAACCAGAATGATGCCAGATTGACGGCAAAATTATTTTGCGCGACCACATACGCGCGAATGCGATCCAGTTGCGCTTGCTGAATTTCGGGCGGGATGATGACGATATTGGCGGTGACAAGCGGCGGCAAACCCGCCGCGATTGGAATATTCAGCACATTCAGAATATCACGCGTGCTGTAATTGCTGATCCAGCCTTCGATGCCCAAATAATTGACATACAACCATGAGCCGTCCTGATTACGCTCTAAAACCGGTACAGTAGCACTGACAGGTACTAAGCCGATGCGCGTCTCCTGGATCAAGGGCAAGCGGCGCAGATTAGCGTTTTCGAGCAGGAACGCAGCGAAACCGGGATCGCCGTTAAGCGCTTCACCCACCAGCCCGGTCGTGAAATCGGTGAGCGGTAGCACTTCTGGGTTGAAATCCCAGTCGAGCATTTCGTTAAAAATCCAGCCAAGATTGGTCATGCGTCCTGGTCGGCGGACTTCAAACCAAAATCCATCCAGATTGCGCCCGATAATCTCGACGATCTCGTCTTCAAATACCGACGCGACCGCTTCGGCGTCTTCGCTGGGCAAAACGCGCACAAATGCGCTTTCGACCTGTACATCGGCGCGGATGGCGCGCGGTGCATCGCTGAACATAACGGTGGCGGTCGCTTCGGGCGCGGTTGTCGGTGCAAGCGTCGGCGTAGCGCCACCCAACATGCCAGAGTCATCCTGGGCGACGACGATAACTGTACTCATCATTATGAGCGTGAGCATGAAAGCTGTTT
The DNA here is from genome assembly GCA_038207205.1 of Aggregatilineales bacterium. GTDB lineage: Bacteria > Chloroflexota > Anaerolineae > Aggregatilineales > Phototrophicaceae > Flexifilum. The sequence continues at coordinate 25,004 of JBBRAA010000004.1, read as the reverse complement.
TTCGCATCTGATCGTGCTTCCCGTAGGAGCATGGCTGTGCCATACCCGATGACAGATAAGAGCATGGCTGTGCCATACCCCTACAAAAGGCTTTTACCTAACGCTGGGTGACGACCCACTCGCCCACATTCCAGTACGGAACCTGCCAGCGTGGGTCGAAATTGTCAATGCTGCTGCGTGCCGCGATCATTTGATCGACCACGAACAGCCATGCATACGGATAATCGGCTTGGATCAATGTTTGTGCCTGGCGATACAAATCGGCGCGCACATTCGCTTCGCAATCGGCTACCGTGCGCGCTTGATACAGTAGATTTTCAACATCAGTATTGACATATGATCCGATATTTTCGCCGTCGTACAAAAAATCACCTGCACGCGCGAAACGGTTAAACTGATCAGGTTCGACAGGATAATTCTCTACACTGATGATCAGCGCCGCGTCAAAATTTTGCACATCCGTGAAACTTGTGTCACCCGCTTGCAAATTGAGACTTATCCCCAGTCGGGACAACTGCTGGCGCATCAATGACGCAACAATCGACGCTTGCGTACTATCGGGGTACAGCAGCGAAATTTGTAGACTTGTCCCTTCGGGCGCATACAGACAGCCGTAACACTCACGCACACCGTCGCCATCTTCATCGACCCACCCTGCTTCGGTCAATAAGCGTGCAGATTGTGCCGGATTCGTGCTAATTGGCGCAAGACTAGGGTTGTATGCCCATGAAGTCGGCGTTTGGTTGGCAGGCATAATCGTGCCGTTTCCATTGAGCGCCGCATCGATGATTGCAGCGACATCCAAGCCAAGCTGAAAAGCCTGACGCACGCGAATATCACCGAACGCGATGTGATAACCCTGATCGAGCGCTTCACCATCTTCACCAAACGCCGATTGTGGTTCGCGTGCATCCGCTAGATTGAAAACGACGCTGTACCATGTGTTTCCGGTCGTTTCCAGCAGTTCGACCTCGCCACGTTCGGCAGCGGCGCGAATATCGTCACGCCGTAGAAACAGTGGATTAACGATGACATTGAGGTCACCCTGCAAGAACAAATCAACCGAGTCGTCGGGCGATGGCACATCGACATATTCATAGGCGAGCGTCCCGTTCTCGTGCAGCAAGCGCACCGAGTCACTGCTGTTCAAATCATCGTAGCGCAGCCCATAGGGGCTGGCGGTGACGCGAGGTTCACGGCTGCTGGGGTGACGCGCGAAAAAGGTATCACTCGAAACGCCGCCTGTGATCGCCTGCCACAGCGCATCGCGAACGTAGCGATCAGCGAGGTTATCGCCCAACCCATCGACGCGATCGCGGAAATTGGCGTCATAAATATGCGCGGGCATGATCAACGTATCGACCGCCGCAAGCACATCGCAATTGGGGTCGCGCAAAACATAACTTATGGTTCGCTCGTCAAGCACCGTCGCCGCGCTAAATGTCGCGCGCATGTTCTCCGCATATGGGGATGACAGAACGCCCGTCGTCAATGCCAGATACGTAAAATACACATCGTAGGCGCTAATCGGCGTGCCATCGCTCCATGTTCGATCGGTGGCGATTTGCACGGTCAGCGTTGGCTGTTCGAGATCGATAGTGTCCAAGTCAAATGTCCAGCTTTCGGCAATCCCGCCGAAACCACCTGGTGCATAGGTACGTGCCTCCAGATCGACGCCGATCAACGACGGGAATAACAAGCCGACCATGCGCCCGCAAGACACGTTTTGGCACGCCAGGGGGTTAAAGGTGTCGATCTCGTCTGCGCCCGCCGCGCCTTCACGGATTACGCCGCGCCCGCCCGCGTCGTCCTGCGCCCGCACCGAGACGACCGATAACAAAAGACCCAAGATAAACAGTTTCAGCACATGCCGCATACCGCGCGCCTTTCGTAGGGGCATGGAATGACCATGCCCATTGTTTCATCGTTTTCGGTTTTTAACGTTTTAAGAAACCCAACCATGCCGAAAAACTGCCAATCTCTACGCCGCTTTGTAACCCATCGATCAACTCACGCGGCGAACCGCCTGGGTATGGTGCGCTCAAGCCTGCCAGCGCTCTGTACTCGTTGTAATCGACCAATGCCAACGCCATATAGAGCGCACTGCGCGTCGCGTAATGCGCGGATTCATCCGGGTTGAGCGCCAGTGCCGCTTCGATATCGTCGCGCGCCAAGTCGTAATTGCCTTCGGCAGCATGGACAACCGCACGATTGTTGAGCGCGATGTCGTAAGTCGGGTCGAGCGTGACAGCGACAGTAAAATCACCAAGCGCCAAACCAAAATTGCCCTGCACGGTATACAACATGCCGCGATAGTTGTACGCTTGTACATTTTCCGGTTCGAGTTCGATGGCACGGTTGAAGTCCGCCAGTGCTTCGGGGTCAGCCCGCTGCACGAAATAGGCATATCCACGCGCTGCATAAGCGGGCGCGAAAGTCACATCGGTCAATAACGCACACGTATAGATGCGAATCGCCTGTGTGTAGTCTTGCTGCGTAAAGAACGCGTCGCCTGCGCCGATGAAGAAACTCGCGGATGCATTCGGCACGATCCGCGCGCATTCTTCGTTCGTCACGGGTATGGGCGTCGCCGTCGGTTCAACGGATACTTCGGGACTGAGTTCCTCGATCACGTCGGGCAGCAGCGTCGGCGTCGCCTCGATGAACGGCGTCACGAGGTTCGGGTCTGGAGTCGCGGTCGCTTCAACAAATGGCGCGGTCGGGGACGCCTCCTGTGCCAGCGCCGGGATCAACATCATGAAGGCGATCCCTAGCGCGAGTAAGACGAAAATAGAGCGGCGCATCGGCATCAGCCTTCCGGCTCGAAATCGGCGGTCAGGAGCCAGATGCCATCATCCAGGCGTAAATCGAACGTGAAACGCGATTCGAGCGCACCCGCCGCACTTTGCACACGGAAATCGGCATTGGAACCTGTCAACAGCAGATAATCCTGATATTGCTGAAGCGCAAACGCTGAATAAATAATCCCCAACAGCGCGTAAGGCTGAGCGTCGGTCTGCGCGTAGACAGGCGCGGGGGCATTCTGAGGACGATCCGGATTGCGGAAGTCGGCGATCACGTTGTCGATGCCGGTCAGGTCAATCGCGGATTCAAGATCGGCAATCGCGTCGTCATACTGTCCTTGCAGCGCTTGAATGACCGCCCGGTTGTTCAAAGCGATGACGAACCCACTATCTAACGACAGCGCTTCGTTGAAGTCCGTCAATGATTCTTCGTATTCAGCGCGCAGTGCATACACGATACCGCGATTGTTGTGCGCTGCGATATTGCTCGGCTGTAACTGAATAGCACGCGAATAATCTTCAAGCGCGCGTTCATAATCGGCACGTTGTGTCAGCACCAGCGCCCGCCCCATATATGCGGGGACATGCGCGTCGTCAATCTCGAAGAGGATGCAGGTAAAGCTGTTGATGGCACGCGAGTATTCACCCGCCGCATAAAACCCTAAGCCTTCACCCATGTAATAACTGGTACGAATATCATCGGGTTGACCGACAAACTCGGTGCATATGGGCGGAATAGGCGTGGGAGCCGCCTCTTGCGCGAACGCTGGCAGCGCGGCGGTGAGCAAAACGATGAACAGGACGAATACCAGTGAGCGTTTCATTGACTGCACTCCTTTAGGATTACGGATTAAAAGCATTACGATCGCGTGGATTCAGGATTTCTTCAATCGGGTCTCGCTGCGTAAGCGGTGATAACAGCGACCTTACCAGCAGCAGATCGCGTCCAGCGACCTCAATATCGCTCAACGCCGAGACAACTTCGGTCTGCGTGATAAAGAATTGATCGGCTGGGCGGCTGCACGCATCGACAAACACCGCCACAGCGCGATTAATGCGATCGTTGGCACCGCGCAGCGTGCGTAAAAGCGGTTCGAACTGTGGCAAACTCGCTACGTCGGCATCGAGCGCGCGGCTGGCGTCAACAGGCTGCGGCGCACTATTACACGAGACTGAACTGCCGACCGCCAAATTCACCCAGATATCATTGATGCGGAATAATGTGCTGTCACTCTGGTTCACATTCGCTGCCAATTGGTCGGTGACACGGCTGTAGTTGTACAAGTATGAGGTATCGAACGAATTCCGCCCCACACTAACAATGCCGAGCGCCCATGAGCCTGTCCAATACAGTTGTCCGTTGTAGTTCAACTGCACCCAATAATACGTGCCGCTGCCTAAATGCGCGGTGATCTCCGCAAGCGTAGAGTCCGTCGTATTGAACGCGAAATCTTGCGGCGTGACCTGACGGTAATAGAGCGGTGTGCCGACGGGAACAAAGACCTGGTCGCGATACACGCGAACAAACGGCGCGGGATTGACACCATCGACGGGAAGCTGCGCTATATCGCCGCTCCATACCAAAAGCGTGTAAAAAATCCAGCCGAGCTGCCCGTTAGAATCGACCTGAAACCACTGCCCATCGGGACTACGCCCGACCGCCATGAGCGTTACCGCTGCATCAACCACTGCGACGCGCGGAAAATCGCGTCCAGGACCTTGTCGCAGCGAGACAATATCCTGCGTCGTTACATAGACGCCAGTATCGAGGGCGATGCTGGCGTCGGGCGACGGCGCGCTTTCTTGCGCACGCGCTATGCCGATCACGCCGCCTATCAGCACCGCGACAAGACACAGGCGGAGCAATTTATTGATCATCGTCGTCCTTACTGTGTCCATGTCAAAATCGAGTCGATATCGAGAACGCGCGGGTTCAGCACTTCAACCAGATCGCCCGTCGCCAAATCGAGAATGTAAAGGCGCGGACGCGCGGTTTCTAGTTGACGCTCCTCGTCGGTGATAATTGAAAGTGCGATGAGGCGATCATCCCAACTTCTGAGAACTCGAATAAGCGAATCGGACGGCGCGAAGCAGTAGCGATTCGTTCTTCCTGTTTCATGGTCATAAATTTCCAACGCAGGGCGATAATTATCGTCGCGGCTCAGTCCCTCAAAGACGCCATTACTCAATACTGAGGTGTAGCGTTCTGTCAACGACCAATTACCAGCTTGGACGCCAATCGGCAGCAGTCCAAAAATCGACCGTTCGCCCGTCGCCGTATGGTAGATGTACCAGTTCACGTCATTACCGACCTGGTAATAAAATAAGTCGCCGCTTGGATGCCAGATGACGCGAATACTGGTGTTATCGGGTTCGACCAAGCGCGCGAAATAGATCGTCTCGCCGCGCGCGTAGTCCACGATATAATATTTGTAGCCGTTGCCCGTACCGCCATTGAACGATTGGCGCGCAACCACGACTTCACGTCCACGCGGCTGCTCACTCACAATTTCTGCGCCTAACTCGTTGATCTGCACACCATAAACTGGCTCGAACGGCTCGCTGTACTCGCCTGTATCGGCGTCGTAATACTGCACCAACGTGCGCGATCCACCGCGATCTGGCAAGAAACCTTCGTAACGATATTCGACGGTATGCCCATCGAACCACGTCGTGCCAAAGATGAGCGGCGATTCGCGCGGCGTGAACAACTGCGTCAGTACGCTCCCGTCGGGGCGTGAGACCGTGATCCCATCGTCAAAGTTCAACAACCAGGATCGATCAGGCGAGTATTGACAGTTGATACAGCGCGGAATTGTCTCGTCCAAGCGCAGATCGCCTGTGCGTGGGTCAAGCGCAAACACGCTTTCTTCATTGATCAAGGTGACGAGCAGTTCACCGCCAGGCGCATAACTTTCTGGCGCATCGTCGGTCGTATAGCGCGTGAGCGGACAAAAATCCGTGATTTGCCCGCGTTCGGGCAGCGCGTAAATTTGTGCGGCAGGCGGCGGCGATGTCGGCGTGATCGTCGGTGTCAGCGTCGGCTGTGCGCCGCCAATCCCCGCGAACGCTTGTGTCGGCGTCGCTTGTACGCTGATCACACGCGGGTCAAAGGTGCGTCCCGGCTCGGCGGTTTGCGTAGCGAACGCCGCTAAATCGGTGTATGGGGTGAGCAGTTGATAGATCGTAATTGTGCCATCGCCGTTACGCGCGGCGATCAAGCGCTGATCCGGACTGAGCATGAAGTCGTTAAGGTTAAATCCGCCTGTTTGCTGGCGATATGCGTCTGCGATCAAGCTGATATTGACGCCCTCACCCGTTTCTGCGCGGCGCGGTACATACGCACCTTGCGTGCGGTCGCCGGTGCCAATATCGATCAAATAGACCTGCTGCGGGGCGGCTTCACTACCTTGATCGGACGGCGGCGCGCCTGCACCCGATAAACCTTCGCATAAGAGTGTTTCGAGTTCTGCGATTTGTTCAGGCGTTAAACCGTCGATCAATTCGCGCCAGCTTTGCGCATAGCCGACCGCTTCACGGGCGAAACGCTGCGTTAAGCAGGCGGGAACGCCCGCGATTACTGCCGGCGTTGGTGTATAAAATGGACGCGTCGGCGTCGCTGTCGGAAAAAATACGCCTTCAATTACTTCAAGCGGCGCGGGCAGTGCTTGGCACAACGTACGCGCCAGTGCCATCAAATCGACTCCGCGCAAGGTCAGCGTCAGCCGTTCCCACAGGTTAATCCAGCGCTGCCACTCGTCAGGGAACGCTTCGACCAAACACTGCGGCACACCCGTTGCGTCGAATGTCAGCCCATAAATCCGTTCTGGTGCCGACCCACTGTCAAAATTGATCCCCGATACATACGCTGTCGTATCATCAACCCAGCCGTATTCACGCGAGTCGACATACGGCAAGTCCGCTCCGGCATAATGCCAGACCGCGCCTTCGCCAAACCGATAAATCACGATTTCGTTGCCAGGATAATGCGGGCTGTATGGGCTGACGCTGTACACTGCCAGAAAATGCCGCCAGTCGTCGCTAGGATACACGGCATCGGGTACGCGACCTGGAAACAAATCGAACAGCAAACTATCGCGCGTCCCAGCGAGCAGATCGACAATTTCAACGCCTTGTAGTTCACCCCGATTGATGCTGTACAAAGTGCGCCCACGCGCCGGGTCGCTTCGTAACGATGAAAGCGACTCTACAGTAAAGTTTTCGCGCCGGATGACATCGCCCGACGGAATACCCCATTCCCACCATTCATAGCGACTGCCTAAACTGCGTTCTGTGATCAATGATGCGCTGTCAGCGGCAAATCGATAACTTTCGAATGTATCGCCGTAATTCAGGTCTTGGGCGATCACGTCGCCAGTCATCATGTCGAAGCGCTGAAAATCGACCAGCAGTTGGTCGCCCGCCGCGTTATACGTGAAAATCGGGCGTGCAGTGGCGCTGCTGCGTGCCGCTGGCTGAATCGTACGCACCAGTGCGCCTGACGCGAGATCGTAGATTTTGACTGCGCCATTATTGGCGTCGCCTGCCTCTAATAGAGCGATTTGCGTACGATCCGGATTAATGGCATAGGCGCGCACGCCAAGCGGTTGAATTAAATCGAATGTGCCGCGTCCGGTCGTCTCGTCCAAGATGTAGACCAGCAAGCCATTTTGTTCGGGCGGCACAGTCACCGGATCGAGTACATCGACGAGCGTAAACGTGATCGCATGATCATCGTAGCTGCGTGCATAATCATCGCCAAGCAGCGCGCGCACCAGCGAACTGCCAACCCGGTCGTTCGCCGCGCCGACGATCTGGCTAACGCTGCCAAAACGGATGGTATTCAACGAACGCATTGCCACCGCATCCAGCGACGCACCAAGCGGGATGCGCGTAACAACGGCAGTTTGTGTGTCGATTTGTATCAGTTCACGCGAATCGAGCGGGCGATGGTACACAATGTCATCGAATTGGCTGAACCACACATCGATGGGGTCTTGTTCGAAGCGTCCGGTTTGAATTTCACCTGTAGGGGTGAACAAATCGCCATCGAGATCGAATAACTGCAAACGGCGTGGTAGCGCGGCGATGATTAGATTATCTGGCGCGAGAACAAAACCGTTGCGGTTATCGAAGAACGGAAGCGCATCAACCCGACCGGGCAAACGCGAATTATCAATATCAAGCGCGTTCGGCAAATCCCATAAATATGGAACAATCGTCGTGTCATTCTCGCTGCGGCGTAGTTCCTGGCGTTCTGGCACGACCACGCTCATCAATAAATACGTGTCATCTTGGCTGAAAATCAACGGCGATTGTAGACCGCGCGATCCGTTCGGCTCGATAGATGCCGCCAGCACACCCGTACTGGTCTCGAACAGATCGACCACGCGCCCATTGGCGACAGCGATATAACGCCCGTCGTGACTGAGCGTATAATGTCGCCCAAAATCGAAATCCTCGTACAGCGTGACCAGCGGTCGATAATTTCGCGCATCGACGATTTGCAACTGACCTTGATCGTTCGTCCATACGAAGCGATCAAGATTCGGGTCATAATCGATCCCAGTCGGGCGTTGACGTCCAATTGTCAGGATCGGACGCAGCAATTCCGGCGACTCGGTTTGACCCCACGCTGACGAGACCAGCGCGAAAACGCCAGTCAACGCAGCAGCACTCACGAACAGCACGGCAAGCAGTCGTTTCATGCAGAATATCCAGTGCAATTGGGCAATTAGGTTTACAAATTGGAGTATATGCGATATTTAAATTTTGTGCGCGTCGCCAACTTTAACGGCTTGCTAACGCTTTCCCGCCGCATTCCCCACGCTGTCGCGCGTTTCGGGTATGCTCAGGATAGTTCGGCAATCACAGGGGAAAATTTATGCGAATTTATCGTAAATATCGAGGTAGTCAGGACACTGTCATGCTGCTACGGACGTTTGTTATCGGGCTGATAGTCGCTTTATTGGCAGTGTCAGCGGCGGCGCAAGCCACCACCTGCCCTGCCAACGTGATTTTGGCGCTGGCACGCGCGGGGTCAACATGTGTGAGCATCGAACGGGATCAAGCCTGTTTTGGCAATGGCGGGGTACGCGCGACCGGATTTGACGGGACAGAATTGTTCAACCAAACAGGCGATCTCATCAGCGCCGAAGCCATCCAGACACTCAGCGTTGGCGATGGCGACGAGTACAGCGCCGCGCTTCTGAACGTACAAGCATCCCTCCCAACAAATGCGGGAAGTGATGTCACGATCTTTGCTTTTGGCGATGTCACGTTCACAAATAACGCACCACCGCTGACAGAAATTCTCATCACCGCGACAGGTACGCTGAATATACGTGGACTCCCCACCGACAGCGCAGAAATTTTGACGCAAATTGGAGTGCGTGAGTCGCTGACTGCGAACGGACGAACGGCTGATAACACGTGGGTGCGTGTGATCGTGACGGGCGAACGTGGACAAGGTGACATTGTGGGATGGGCGGCAGTCAGTTCAATCACAACACAGGCGGATTTATATACGCTGGCGGTCGTCAGTGATGTAAGTGTCGGTTTCCTCCATCCATTTGAGGATTTTACGATTGCGACTGCTTCCAATGATCCGATCTGTGATGGCACGCCAGAAAGTGGTGTCTTAATTCAGACTTCAAACACCGATGAAGCCGTTCGGTTGATTATCAATGATGTTACGCTTGATATTGCTGGGACGGTGTTTTTGCAAACCAATTTTGATGGTTTAGCCGTAAATGTTCTCAATGGTGAGGTCATTGAATCCGACAATAATTACTTACCCACTGGAACCATTACGCGCACCCGTATCGAGGGTTCAGATACACCCGTTCCATTTTCTCCAAATGACATGATCGGACTGCCGATCAACAATTTACCCGTGCGCTTCGCAATCCCCGAACCGCTCACGACCGACGAGATCGATCAAGCGCGCATTGCTTACCAGGCGCGCTTCGTGACACCGACCGCTCCACCGCCCGATCCCACTTTACTGGCGGCTTGTGTCCGCACGTTGATCATCAACGCCGATTTGCGCGCGGGTCCCGGCACCAATTACGAGATCATCAACAGCATCAGCGCAGACACACGCATCAATCCGGTCGTCGCTGCCAACGACATCAACGGCGGTAGCTGGTATCAACTGCAAAACGGCAACTGGATCAGCGCGGCGCTCGTGAGCGAAAGTGGTACTTGTGAACCCGTCACGATGACCACCTATGCCGACGCACCTACACGCAATCGCCTCAGCCTGGAGACGTGCGGTACGACCAATGGACCGCTGCGCGCGGGACAAACCGTCATTATCGAATTCATCCCGCCCGCTTTCGATAACCTGAATGACGCCAATAACGCGACGCGCATCGATCCGGGGCGGATCATCATCGAAAATCGGCGTGGGTCGGTCAGCGTGTCCAATCCACAAGCGGTCGGCGGCGGGCGCTATGTACGCATTTTCTCGACGACATGGACAGCCGCTACCGGAACCTATCGCATTACGGGCGACCGTCTGAGCTACGAAGTGATCTGCGATGTCGTCGTGTCTGTCGGGTAAAAAGACTTAACGCAAGGCGCAGGAAAAATAGGGTTCAGTTCCTTGCGCCTTGCTTTTCTTACTTTGCGCCTTTTTGCTGGGTTTTTATTCCACCGTCACGCTTTTCGCCAGATTACGCGGCTGATCGACATCCGCGCCGCGCAGGGTCGCCACATGATACGCCAACAGTTGCAGTGGGATGACGGCTAAAATCGGCGTCAAAAAGTCCGGCGCTTCTGGGATGTAAATCACGTGATCAGTTTTTTCAGCGATGGTGGTGTCGCCCACTGTCGCCAACGCGATTACGATTGCGCCGCGTGCCTTTGCTTGCTCAATCTGGCTGATCATCTTGTCATACAAACTGTCTTTAAGCGCAATCGCCAGCACAGGCATGTGCTGATCGAGCAAAGCGATGGGTCCGTGCTTCATTTCGCCCGCCGGATACCCTTCGGCGTGGATATAGCTGATTTCTTTCAGCTTGAGTGCGCCTTCGAGCGCAATCGGGTAGTTGATGCCGCGCCCGACGTAGAGAAAATTGCTGTATTGATAAAGCGCACGCGCCAACGCGCTTACCGCGCCGTCGCATTCGAGCGTTTCACTCACCAATTCGGGTAAATGCGCCAGGTTACGCGCGTGTTCATGGCGCTGTTCGGGCGTTAGTACGCCGCGCAACTGACCCAGCAGCACTGCGAGCAGATATTGATCGACAATGCTCGACGTAAACGCTTTGGTCGATGCGACGCCGATTTCGGGACCTGCGTGCATGGCAATATAGCCGTCGGAGACGCGCATCGCCTGGCTGCCGATCGCGTTGACGATACTCAGCAAGCGTGCGCCTTTGTCGCGCGCTTCTTCCATCGCCGCCAGTGTATCGACAGTTTCGCCGCTTTGCGTGATCGCGAGTACCGCCGTCCCCTCGTCGATGATCGGGTCACGATAGCGATATTCACTCCCATAATCGACTTCGACATGCAGCCGCGCGATCCGCTCGATGTAAAATTTGCCGACCAAGCCACTGTAGTAACTCGTGCCACACGCGACCGTCACCATTCGTTGAATCGCCGCCGCACGTTCGGGCGTCAAATTCAATTCGGGGATCACGACTTCATCGCGTTCAAAATCGACGCGCCCACGAATCGTATCGGTGATGCTGCGTGCTTGCTCGAAAATTTCTTTCTGCATAAAGTGCTTGTATTCGCCCTTCGCCGCGCTTACGGGGTCATACGGAATGACATGGACTTGCGCTTTGACTTTCGCGCCATCGAGCGTGCTGATACTGACGGTATCCGCCGTAACGACTGCGATTTGACGACTTTCAAGAAAGATCATGCGCCGCGTTTGTTCCAGAATCGCTGGAATATCCGACGCGATAAAGTTTTCGCCCTCACCCAATCCAACGGCGACTCCACCTGCGTTGCCAATCCGCAGCGCGACTAATCGATCGGGTTGGCGACGGCTGAATACGACAATCGCGTGTGCACCACGCAGATAGCCCGCCGCGACGCGCGTTGCGTCGACAATATCGCTGTGCACACCGTCATCCGCGAGTTTAGCGATAAGTTGGACGATGACTTCGGTATCGGTCTCGCTTTTGAACTGAACCCCTTCTGCCATCAGTTCTGCGCGCAGTTCGAGGTAATTCTCGACAATGCCGTTGTGAACCACGACAAAATCGCCATTCATACTCACATGCGGGTGCGCGTTATGTTCGGCAGGCACACCATGTGTCGCCCAACGGGTATGCCCGATGCCGATATGCCCGGAAATCGGATCGCGTTCAAGTTTATGCTGTAAATTGATAAGTTTGCCGACATCGCGGCGTAAATGGATCATGTCGTCACGGATGACCGCCACGCCCGCCGAGTCATAGCCACGATATTCCAAACGGCGCAAGCCGTTGATGATGATCGGCGTCGCGTCGCGCGCGCCAATATAGCCAACGATGCCACACATGCTGGTTTCTCCCCTTATAGAGTTGGTTGATCTCCACTCGTATCGCCCTCTGTCCGCATCTGTCGCCAGATGGTTTTACGGCACACGTTTCATCCAAATTTTTTGAAGGGGGAAAGATGGGGATGGTGGAAGCATCCCGGCGGCATCCGCTGATCTGTCGATTTTCGCGCGTATTGCATTGCGCTTAATCTCATCTTGAGATGAGAAACCGCCACCTCGTCAACTCGTGTAGCATACCGAGTCCATGCGCTGGCTTTCCCCTTTATCACGCTTGTCCGAATGACCTCGTTTCACTTATTCGTACGATAGACAAGCGATGATACAAGCCTTTAGAAAGCATGGCAAGGTTAGCTCATAAGCTTCGTGCTTTATTCTATTTAATTACTGTAACATCTCACACCAATTTCTATCCAATTTCAATCCACTTACCCAATAGACCATATGTTCTGTAAAATGTATCATGTGTAATGATTTGAAAAACCTCTGTAGATTGTCAGAAGGAGACTATATGAAACAGGAAATACTTGATGGTGTATATAAATCCATAGAAACATTTCAGAACCAGAATTGTGGGTTATCTCCAACTATCCGAGAAATCGCGGGTAGTTGCTATTTAAATGTTTCCAAGATTGTCCGTTGTATTGATATTCTCCAAGCACAAGGACGTTTGATCCGTTCTCCTCGTATTGCGCGAAGTATTCGTCTGCTAACGCCAGAAAAGCGGTAAAAAGCGGAACAAAATTTCAAGCAAAGATTCAAGCAAAAAGTACACATAACACAGAATTAGTGTGCTATTTTTTAGGTGTTCTAAGCTACTGGATAGCGAAAACAAAAGATTTATTGATTACTTAGAAAAGCTTGTCAGACACAGAGTGCATTTATTTGTGCCTCTGTGTCTGACATTGAGAAAGGATAATAACAGCGGTTTTTGGACTGTCAACGTCACATTTCAAGATACAGTACAACTCAACACAACCGATTATGGAACAGATAGTATTTTTACCGATAAAATTGTCATATCCTTAGTTGATCGTTGGGGAGTCATTCTGACTGTACAATCTAACATCAACGAACCGAATGTAGTGTGGAATCCAGCAGGTAATTCAAGAGCTATCGATAATTTAGTAAATGCGTTTACTACTGTAGAAAATCGCCTATTAGCACGTACCAGTTTCAGTTTTAAGGAAGTGTTTGGTGGGTTGGAAGTACGATTTAGCGGTTCACTCAATCTTCAGAACACAATTGCCGCTATAGTTTTTAATAAAAACCTTGTTCGCTTTAGTGGAGTAACACGCCGTACTACTGTAAATCGATTGGATAACCGCAGTTGGGGAAGGATAAATACCGTAGCAGGTCTTGATTTTTATCCTTCTTCAACTCCCTATGGATTCTTCAACCAAGATGATAAGGGAATTCAAAACACTGTTATTCATGAACTAGGTCATGTTTTAGGTTATCGTTCCACTGCGTTAAATACTGAAGCCGGTGAATTTCAGTTGAAGATTGTCAAGGATGTAGCGTCAGCAAATTTTGACTCTACGGCGGATATCGGTATTTTTTGGGAAAACTATACACAACCACTTGTTGAACGGATAGCGGATAACTTCTTGAATTGGGTGCGAAATAGTTATGTCGGTATTGAAAATAACATCGACAACTACAATGCCGCAATTACGCCCGAGCAACGAAGGGCATCTGCTTATTGGCTTGGAAACACCCCATTTCAGTTGACACCATCGTTAATTGTCACTAGTCCAGGTATTGGAATTTTTACAAGTCAAGCGATAACATCCGCTCTTTCTGCCACAACTCTAGCCTTATTACGTAGCTTAGGAGCGGGCGAAATAGATCCGAACTGCACATTTTGATGTAGTTTAGGGATATGGGCAATCCGCAAGATTGCCCAATAATTCATCATTCTTCGCCTCAATATGTCTATAAATACTTTTGCTTTGAACCAATTTTGACAATTCGTTATAAACTTTCGTTATATTGATGCTTTAGGCTTTAGGTGACCCCTTGCACATTTCATGTATAACTTGTTGTCTGTTATTATCTTCAATTATAGTAAAATATGACTACAATCTAGTTTTAGCGGATTCTCCCGATTTGACAGTTGAAGCATTATGGCAGTTTGGGAGAGGAACTATCTACGATTTTGACTTCGTAGATACAAATCTTTTCCTTGTAAGTAGTAATGGTGTTTGGTATACAGAACCAATTGCTGATCGGTCGCCTTCTAGATGGGGTGAAGAAGACATTTCATATCAAAGATTATCTATTAGCCCAGATGGTTCACATTTGGTTACAACGAGTAATGGTATGACGCAAATTCGAAACGTATCTTCGGGTCAAAATCTTGTAGAAATGAATCAAAATCAGGTGGGTAATCAATTTGCGTGGAGTCCGAACAGCAGATTATTAGCTACAGAAACATACCTTGACTCGGAAGCTTCATATAATATAGCGCTTTGGGATATACGTAGTTTAGAAGTCGTCATTTTTGGAGGTTATTCAGATTTAATCGTTGCTTTGCGTTGGCATCCTAATGGAGAGCTATTGGCAGTTCGCCTCAGCAACGGTACTATTTTTATCGAGAATGTTATTATTCGTCAGCGTGTACAAGAGCTAACGGCTGCTCCAATTACGTCTGCCTCAATGTCTTGGAGTCCTGACGGAACAAAATTTGCTGCAACCAGTGACACAGTGTCGCCCGTCAAAATTTGGAGAAATGACACATTCGAACAAATTACGACAAATCATCAGCCAACATTCATTGTTGCATTAGCTTGGAATGCTGATGGTATATCTCTGGCAGGTTCATATGAATCGGGCGGAGTGGGTGTTTGGAATATCGAGACAGACGAAGTTACTTCTATAGGGTTTCACGCAGACAACTCTCTGAACGATGTAGCGGAACGTCTGGAGTGGCAAGGAAATCTACTTGCTTCTCTAGATCGTAATGGGTACCTAAAGGTTTGGGATGTACCAAGCAATCAATTGGTGTGGGCAAGTGCAACCCAACAATTTCATGGTGAGATGCAAGACTTTGCTGTAAGTGAAGATGGTGCATTTGTTGCAATAAGCTATTTAGGCAGTAATGAGATTACAGTCATCAACGGCAATAATGGTCAGCTATTACAAGTGTTAAATGCTCCTAGACCTTTAGACGTCACGCGCATGGCTTGGAGTTTATCCAACGATCAATTGGCTGTAGCGAGTACAAATCTATTAATTTGGTCATTCCAACCAGATGGTTCTAGCAACGTTATCGAAGTAGAGGATGTACGTGATTTTTCATGGTTCCAAGATGATACATTAGCTATTTCCTCCGATAGCGAACAGCATGAAAGTGAATTAAGGTTAATCGATAGCGAAACGGGCGAACTCCGAACTACGCACAATATAGAGGGATTGATACTTCCCCGTTGGAGTCCCAACGGATGTTGTATCGCTATATACCGTAATAATCAACCAAGTAACGACTTGACGATGCCACAAACTCAAATTGATATTTTGGACATTGAACGAGATAGCATATCATCTGTCATCATGCCTTTCTCAACCCCATTCCAAGCAATCCCTTCTGGAAATTTCGTGTGGTTGCCTGACAGTTCGGGTTTAATTGGATTTACGGATGATGGAGCATTATGGAATTGGGTAATAAGTTCAGGCAAATCTGAAATAATTCTTCCAACGCCATTGTTTGATGTGACTAATCAATCATTTCCCCTCACGATAAATGCAAGCGGCACGTTAGTAGCGTTCAGCAATATAACAACCTTAGGACATATACGTATCTTTGACACCATGTCCCTAGAATTTCTACTCACTGATCAGGATATCGCTCTTACTCGCTATCCTTTTTATTGGGGCGATAACGATAAATTTTTCGTTTATCAAGGTGTGTTGCGGGCATTTCAAATTACAAAAATACAGTAAAGTCACTTTTTTATGCCCCGAACATACGCGGACGATATTGAAGTGCTTCGGCGGCGTGCGCGACATCGATCAGGTCGTCGCCGTTCAAATCGGCAATCGTGCGCGAAAGTTTGAGCAACCGATGATAACTACGCGCGCTCAAACTCAAGCGCTTGACCGACGTATCGAATAACTGCTTTGCCTGCGGCGTCAATTGACAGAACTGTTGAATATCCCCGACCGCCATATCGCCATTGGTCATCGTCGTGCCATGCGCATAAGCCGCGAAACGCGCTCGCTGACGATCACGTGCCTGATTGACACGCGCTCGTATGCTGGCTGAGGTTTCGCCGCGTTGATCGCTGATCAGCTTATTATGTTCGACGCGCGGTACTTCGACCACCATGTCGATACGATCAAGAATGGGACCCGATAGTTTGCTTTGATAGCGCGCGATCATGTTTGGCGTACACGTACACGGCTTGATCGGGTCGCCATAATACCCACATAAGCACGGATTCATCGCCCCGATCAGCAAAAAATTTGCCGGAAAAGTCAAATTTTGGCGCGCACGGCTGATCGTCACCACGCGGTCTTCGAGCGGTTGGCGCAAGACTTCGAGCGTCTTTTGACCAATTTCGACAATTTCGTCCAAGAACAAGACGCCACGATGACTCAAAGAAACTTCTCCGGGACGCGGCAGCGAGCCGCCACCGATCAATCCCGCCTGGCTGATCGTATGATGCGGCGCACGAAACGGGCGCACGCGCATCAGTGGGTTATCCATGGTGAGCATATCCGCGACCGAATAAATGCGCGTCACCTCTAATGCTTCATCGGGGTGAAGCGGTGGTAGAATGCCCGGCATCGCCCGCGCCAACAACGTTTTGCCCACACCTGGCGATCCAATCATCAACAAATTGTGGTTGCCGCCCGCCGCGATTTCTAATGCGCGCTTGACATGGTCTTGCCCGCGTACATCGGCAAAATCGACAATGTTGCCCAAATGACTGGCGTCATTTTGTATCGATGGATCCAACTCAAAAGGCGCGATCACATTCATACCGTACAAGTGTTCGACCAACTGCCCTAGCGTTTCAACCGCAATCACGCGAATTGTGTTGATCAGCGCGGCTTGCGGCGCATCCTGAGTCGATAACACAATCGTATGATAGCCCTCTTGTGCCGCAGCGTGTGCCATCGCCATAACGCCGTTGACATGGCGCACGCTGCCATCCAGCGATAGTTCTCCTACAAACAGCACACCGTCCAGCGCGGTCATCGGCACTTGGTCGGTCGCCGCCAGCACGCCGACCGCAATCGCCAAATCGTAGACGGGTCCCTGTTTTTGCAGGTCAGCCGGACTCAGATTGACTGTGTAACCTTTGTTGACAAAGCTTAAGCCAGAATTTTTGATCGCAGAACGCACACGCTCACGGCTTTCTTTGACGGCGGTATCTGGCAATCCCACGATAATAAACACGGGTATGCTGGCGCGCGGGTTAAAATCGACTTCAACATCGACGATGCAGCCATCAAGCCCGATGACGGCGCACGCATGAACAGTGGCAAGCATTCTTATTCCTTTAAGGTGCAAACATCATCAAAGTATAGCCTTCAATTAAAAAGCCGTCCGAAAACGTTTTCGGACGGCTTTTTCTTATGCTGGTAATGCGGCAATGATTACATCCATTGCTACTTGCAGTGTATCGCTTACAGCGCGGCGACAGCGAACAGGTTTTCACCCGTCCAATCGCTGTATCCGGTATCTGGCGACCACGCACGCAGCCAGAACTTGTAATTTCCATCGGTCAGCGTGACAGGCGACGTAAGTGTACACACACCGCCCGTGCACGCGATGACTTGATCGATATGCTGTTCAAAGACATTGGCTTCAGTATCGTCATTCGTCACCCAAATCTGATACCACGTCGCGCCGTCCGAAGCGTTCCAGACAAAATCAGGCGTCGTATCAGACACGGTTCCGATTGGTGCAGTGACGACTGGCACACTCAGCGGAATACTGACGGTGAACTGGGTCTCGCTCGACCACAGACTGTAACCGCCGGCGGATGTCCATGCCTGCACCCACCAGCTATGCACACCAGCCGTCAGTGTGACGGGCAAACTGGTCGTGCATGTGCCAGTATCAATGTCGGTGCAAATAGCGCTCTGGTCGTACCAACCGCTGTACACATAGCTACCGTTCTTGCTCACCCAAATTTGATACCATTCGCCACCGGGCGCAACATCCCAGACGAAATCGGGCTCAGTCTCGGTGCCAATATCACCTATGGGCGCGGTTGGAATCGGCGTCGGCGTAATGGTAACGTTGATGGTGAAGTCGTTTTGACCCGTCCATGAACCGTAACCGACTTCATCGTTGTACGCGCGTACCCACCACTTGAAGACGCCATCGGGGTGTGTGATGCCCGTATCGACTTCGCAAACGCCCGCCGAGCAGATCGCCGCGGTCGGAAATTCGCCCGATGTTATGTAGGTGTCGCCAGGACCTGTCAGCCAGAACTCGTACTTGCTGACGCTGCCGACTTCGTTCCAGCGATATAACGGCGTGTTGTCCGTCGTCGCGCCGAGTGGTTCAATGACCGTCGGTGCGGGCGGGTAAACAGTCGTCAGCGCCGAAGCATCGTTGTTCGACAAATCGATATCGCGGATGCCCGACGACGTGAGGATCGCCCGCGTTTCATACTCACCTGCGTAATCCGACGCGACTGTGAAGACGATATCGATACTGATCGTTGTCGATGGGGCAATAGCGCCCAAATCGCACGTCACCAACTCGCTGGATGCCTCATTTGCACATGCTCCAGGCGCGCTGACAAATTGGAGTGCATTGTCATCGTCACTGTCGTTATCGTAGTAGTAATCGAGTAAAACACTCGACGCGGTGGTCTCAGCATCTAAGTTGCTGACTTCGATTGTATGTGTAACTTCCTCACCTGGCGTCGCTTCGGAGGGCGATTGAATGCTGACGCTCAGGTCGAGATCGTCGAAATCTAGCGTTACAACTTCCGCACGACGGAAATTTTCGCCATCCGCCGCCTGTAATTGCGCATCGTTGTGATGATGCAGCAGCAAGATTCCTGGCGGCACTAAATCGAGACCATCATAGGGGTAATACGATTGTTCGTGGAAGTACAAGAATGTGTTACCTGGCACGTCATCAATTGCATTTCCCAGTACGCCCACATCAATCAACGGATAGAACATGTCGAAGTAGATGACATCGCTCACGTCGATGATCGTGCCTGTGGTGGCGGATGCGGTCTCAACATAAAAGTCGAAATCGGTATCGCCAGCTTCAAGGACGCTTGTGCCGCTCGTCGCATCGAAACCGCATGTATTCGCGTAATCAAGCGGCAGATACGGATAGAAGACCAGTTCCGCCACGTTGGTATTGAATAAATAGGTGTTAAAACCAGCGTCCAGTCCATTGACGAATTCGTGTAAACAGCCGCTAAAAGTCGCAGCCGGTGCGATTAATGTCAGATAGCTGTCATCGCTGAAGAAATCACCGGGACCGCCGAACATCGTCACGACCCAGTCGTCTGCGGCGATGCCGAAGCCGTCCTGGTTCGCGTCAATGTAAACCGTCAAATAGACGGCATAAGGGGATGCCCAATCCGCTGCCATCGAAAGACCGAAGCCAACCTGAGTATTGGAAGGGTCTGACCAATACCAGTAGTCCGACTGAACACCAACCTGCTCAAGGTCAAGGTATGGAATAGGCAGCGTTGTATCGTTCAATGGATCAGTTGCCATATGACGGAACGCCTGCACCGTCGAAACGATGTCTTCAGGGAAGTTCGTTCCAGAATCGACACCTGTCCCCGATTCATCCAGCGCGAAAGAGGCTAGTGTATAAGCGCTGTCGCCTTCAATCTCAATCGTGCTGCTGTCAGCGCGCATCGATGAGGCAGGACGCGGCGCGGCGTAAAGTGGCACACGCAAAGGCGCGCCTGTGCCCGTCGTCGGCGTCAGCACCAGATAACCGCTTTCTTCCGACATGAAATGCCGCGAGAAAGGCGCGCCAAAGAACACGCTTTCGCGCGTCAGTGAGTCGTCCGAATAGTTGAACGGATCGCCGTCGGCGTAATCAAGCGCGAGTTGGAGCGGCACGACAGCCGTATCGAACGCGCCAACCGTGATCGTACTGACACTCGCTGCAAAACTGGCAATATTGTTGTCGTTGACCACATCGATGCTGACATCGTAACTGACAGAAGCCGCACCTTTGTTCCACAACGTGACGCTGCGTGCAATCACGCTGTCTACATTGGGGTCGACTTCGGGGAAACCGAAGCTGACATTGACTGACTGCGGATAATCGGTGTTATACGCGATCACCTGCGAATTGAATGCATCCGGCACATCGATGCGCCCCGCACCCGCGCGCTGCGGTCCGATGCGAATGCCAGATGATTGTGATTGGAAATAAACATCGTTGTTGGCGGTGTTCATCACCAACGCCTTGATCTGCCATGGTGACCAACTGGCATAAACCGAGTCGCTCAAGAGAAGCGCGACCAAACCTGCCACATGGGGCGCAGCGCCCGATGTCCCACCAAAGCTGCTCGTTCCATTTCCAGAACCGCTCGAAGGCGCAGTCAGGAAGTAATCGCCCGGTGCCGCAACGTCCGGTTTCAAGCCGTACTCGAAATAGCCGAGCGGACCACGCGAACTGAATTCCGAGATCACGTCGTTCAGGTCTGGCGTATAGATCGGCACGTCAGGCTTAATTTCAAGCTCGATCACGCCGATGTTGGCGACAATTGAGTCACCGACGCTCTGTTGAATTGAATAGCACGGGATGTAAAACGTGAAAGAACTGCACGCGAGTGCGATGAACACGTTTGGCACATTGTTGGCGATAACCAACGCTACTGGTCGGTTTGGCGCGGTTTCTGCCGCTTGATGAATGGCATTCGAGCCGCAGTTTCCTGTCCAGTACAAGAATGCGATACGATTCACTGGGAAGCTCGCCCAGTCACTCGCCTGGCAACCATCTTCCGTCACATATGTCACGCGTCTTGGTGCGACCGTTGACAGCGCCGGACTGTTGGTGACACTTGCAGGATAGTTACCGTTCGCCGCCACATGCAGGGTAATCGTCGCGTCGAAAGCGCCATCGAAGGTCGATGCGACCGAAATCGCCGCGGACGCGGTCGATGGACTGCCCAATACGTAGAATGAATCGCCTTCATTACCTGCTGATGCCACGACCACCGTGCCCGCGAGCGCGGCATTATCGGTGACAACTTCATATGGATCGAGCGGCGACACGCCGAGAAACAAGCCATATGGCGCGCCGAGCGACATATTGACGATATCTGACTGTACACCGCCCGTATATACACCGCTCACCGAGTCGTCGATAGCATCAATAATTTGCACGTCGGATGTGAAGCCATTGCAGCCAAAAATACGCATTGCGACGAGTTTAGCATCGGGTGCCATGCCGGGACCAAGTTCAAGCGTTGTATAATCCACGCTGTTGTAAGGACCACCATAATTCGTCCCCGCGTCGGTGATGCCTTCACCCGCGATCAAACCTGCCACTGACGTCCCGTGACCGCCGCCTAATGCTTCGGCGCAGTCAATGGGGTCGTCGTCTGGAAGCGGTGTGTTATCGCCCACGAACGCATCACCCACATAGTCGTAACCGCCAATGACCTTGTCCGTCGGCGCACCGAAGTTCGGCTCGCCATCTGCCACCGTTTCGCGGTCAGAAGCAAGGGTTGTGAAGCTGCCATCACCACCGAGCGCAACATGTGTATAGTCGATACCCGAATCGAGAACCGATACGACCACGCCAGCACCTGTTGTTTCCAGCCCACTTGGGATCAACCCCGCCCATGCCTGCGGCGCGCCCACAGTCGGCACGCTGTTGCTATCCAGCCGATTGTACAGACGTACCGGATATACGGCTTTGACGTTCGGCAACGCGCGAAGTTGGGCAATTGAATCGACCGACACTGCTACCGAAATACTGTTCATAACGGTATCGGTGCGACCGATGACATCTGCCGCAATTCCAGCACTGCTGATGTTTGCCATCAGGACGTTTTGTGCATTTTCGACGGTCACACGTTGCGTATCTGCGAGCGCATTAGCAGCGATTTCGGCACTTTCGCCGCCCGCCTGTGCAAAAATGACCGCCGCTGGGGTATCATAAAGCTCAATGATGACCAACGTGCGACCATCCGTTAAAGTCGTAGCGAATTCAGGCACGAATGCGTTGATATTTTCGCCTGTCGCGGCATTCGCGTTCAGAGTACCAACACCCGGCAGCGATCTAGTCTGCTGTCCGCGCAGAGCGTTTAGTTGATCTTGCGTGGGGCGATTAGGCGTTCCGTCAGCACGAGCATCCTGTGCCAGTGCCGAAAATCCGCCGATGCTCAAAAGCATGGTGAGCGCACCCATCAAGAATAATAAACGCAATCTTCTTAAAGTTTGTGCCATGTACGTAGACTCCTTTAATCATGATGTACCACAATTAGCGTTATTAGATCGTAGTTTCGCTCGAAACGAAGCGGCTATTACAAACAAACTTCTACGACCAACCCATGCTAGAAGTATACAAACCGTAAACGAAAATTGCACAATCTTTAATACGCGCTTGGTTATTTAATAAAGGATGTGATGAGATGTTCACTGAAGACGCGCGAAATTTTCTCAAGAAACCGTTGACAGCACGCTTATCGACACACAGTGCCAACGGCTATCCACATACGGTTCCGGTGTGGTTTATGCTCGAAAATGACGACATCATCTTTATCGCCGAACGGCGCACACGTAAAATCAAAAATATCGCGCTGAATCCCAAAGGCGCGGTTGCCATCGGTGGCGATCCTGGCGATGAGGCAGGGTATCTCATTCAAGGTGAGCTTACCGTCGAAGAAGACCCCGATTTTGCATGGATGAAACGCATGACACGCTTTTACGAAGCGCCAGAAAAAGCCGAGCATGACATCACGACATGGTTGGAATTCGACATGGTCATTATTCGCTTAAAACCTGTTCATACTATCAAGGTACTTTGAACGTGATGCCAACAAAATCCGGTTCACAGCCGCTGGCTGACCGCATCCGCCCAACCTCACTCGATGAGTTTGTCGGGCAAAAACATCTCGTCGGCGTTGGCAAGCCGCTGTATCAGGTCATTCACCAGAATAAAGTCCGTTCGATGCTGTTCTGGGGCCCCCCTGGCGTTGGAAAAACGACATTAGCACGGTTGATCGCCGTTGGAACAGGACGCGCGTTTTACGAACTCTCGGCGGTGAGCGCAGGCAAAGACGATCTGCGCGCGATTATCGAACGCGCCCGCCGCGAAAGTGGCTATCGCGACCCGAACGCCGCGCCCGATTTATTCAGCTTGATCGAACAATCACAGGCTCAAAAGCCGCCCGCGCCGATCTTGTTTCTCGATGAAATTCATCGCTTCAACAAAGCCCAGCAAGATTTTCTGCTGCCGTATGTCGAAGATGGCACGATTGTTTTGATCGGCGCGACCACCGAAAATCCCAGCTTTGAAGTTATTTCAGCGCTGTTGTCGCGCTCTCAGGTATTTTTGCTCGAATCGCTGTCGGTCGATGAGATCAAGCAAATCGTCGCGCACGGCGCACACGTATTAAACGTATCGCTCGATGACACTGCGCTCGATTTTCTTGCACAGTATGCCAACGGAGACGCGCGCCTTTCACTCAATCTGCTCGAAACCGCCGCCGAACTGTACGCAACAAACGACGATGCACACACGCTTGCGCTCGAACAGTTACGCGAAACGCTGCAATCCAAGCATTTGCGTTATGACAAACAGGCGGACGAGCATTACAACACGATCAGCGCGTTCATCAAATCGATGCGCGCGTCGAACATCGATGCGGCGCTGTATTATCTGGCACGCATGGTCGATGCGGGCGAAGACCCCAAGTTCATCGCGCGCCGTATCGTCATTTTCGCCAGCGAGGACATCGGACTGGCGGACTCGAACGCGCTGACGATTGCGAACGATGTGTTTCGCGCCGTCGAAATCATTGGGTATCCCGAATGCGTGTGGAATCTGTCACACGGCGTCATTTACATGGCGAATGCGCCCAAATCACGCGCGACCGAAGCGATTTACGCCGCGCTTGATGATGTCAAACAAACCGGCAACTTGTCGATTCCGCTCAAGCTGCGAAACGCACCGACCAAATTAATGAAAGACCTCGGCTATGGGCGCGATGACAGCCCCAGCGATGACAATTTACTGCCAGATACGTTGAAAGGCAAACACTACTACAAATAATTTATGGCGTCGCCGTCGCTGCCAACTGGAAACTATTTTGCTGGCTGAAAACACCCGGATCGAGTTGAAATGTCGCTACAACACTGAAGTCATCGATGATGAAACGTCGGCGCTCCATGACCACGCTCGACGCATCGCCCGACCCAAAACGGATGTTGGCGATGATTTCGCCATCATCTGCGCCTTTGAGTAATGTGATGCGCGTATTTTCCAGGGTGGCACGTACCTGGTCGTTGGCATACGCCGCGCTGTAAATCGTATAAGTCGATTCGCTGGTGTAACACAAGTTGCCTTGTGGTGGGCAGTAACTTGTGTACGTCATCGTCAGCGTACTGTCGGCTGCGCGCGTCAGCGTGACCGCGCTCAATGATGCTGATATATCGGTGCTGACAGCCGCCCATGAGCCAAGAAAATAGCCGATCTCCGCGTCGAGCGTCGCCGTCGCGTTCGTGTTTGCGGCAGCCGTCGC
>JBBRAA010000003.1:0-125211 GCA_038207205.1 Aggregatilineales bacterium | reverse complement strand
TAACCGACCTTCAACCCGCTTTTTTGCAGCCGATACGCCGTCTGATGTTGGTCGAGAATATCCTGCACCACCAGTTCGCGGTTTTGCGCGTGCTGATAGACATTTTCGGGTCCCACGCTGAACAAATAATGCGACCCCGCCACCACGCGGATATTCGATGACGGAAATTCGAGATTGCTCAATAAATCGAGCATCGGCACCAACCCGACCAACGCATCGCGGTGTCCCAACATGACCTTAAAATGATCCCATCGCCGCGCGATCTCACGATCTTGCAGCACGCCCATCGCGGTAAACGTCGCGGCGGTCGTGCCGCGCGGCGTTTGTTGATACTGCAAGATATGCGCCTTACGCACGAAATGACTCGCGCCTGCGCACACTGCCTCGATAAGCTGTGGCTTGATAATACGTTCGACGACTTCAAATACGCGGATCATGTTGACCAGGCTAATGCCAATGCCCAACGTCGTGAAGAATATCCGCTTGACTTCATCATCGAGCAGCAGTGCAGGCGTCAGCGCTAAGCGAGTCTCCTCACCGACGCGCCAATGCAGCGGATTCAAATAGAACAATGCCGCACCACCCATGCTGTGACCGATAAAATTGATCACTTTCGGGTCACGTTCGCCCGGTTGACGGCGCAACCGCAGCACGTCGATCAGGTTTTCGACCGTTTTCATCGCACTCGGCGGACAGCATTCCTCTAAAGTCGGTGTCTCGCGCACGAAGCGCGTTTCGCCAAACCCGTTATGATCAACCGTGATCGCCGCCAGCCGCCGATTGTTGGCGACGACCAGACCAGGAATACTCTCCCATATCTGATGATTACCCGTCCAGCCATGCATGAAAAATGCGAAGCCTTCCATGTCGGTGAACTTGTATTCCAGTGCTTCTTCCGATGTCTCGGCGTCGTCCGCCCATTCCAACTGCCATACCATATCGATCAGGTTGGCATCCATCAACAAACCGCGCCCCTCGGATGGGCTGATAAAGCCACGATTGACCAAATCGCTCATCCGGTACAGCGCGTAATACGTTCCCGGTACATCCCCGTGTCCGCGTGCCACATAACCGCGTACCCAGCCTAGCGGCGTGCGCTGTTCGAGGTTCATCAGTACCTCATCATGAATGATCGCAAATGAATAAACTTGATTATAACGACAAACAACGCAAAAACCGTTAACCGTAGAGAGCGCAAAGGACGCAGGGGACAAGCGTACGCCCTCTGCGTCCTTTGCAGTTGGGAAGTCAGTAAACCACCTTACGCAAGCCCCTCGTTTTCAGCCCTCATCCCCTACCCCTGTCAGGAAGTCCTTCTCCCTGAGGGAGAAGGACTTAGGATGAGGGCAATCTGCGTAAGGCGAGTCAGTAAATCATTTCGCTGGCGGGGTGTTTAATGCGTAGTACCTGATCGATAGTCGGTGATTCGATAGTGACCGCTTCGCCATCGAGCCAGCGAATTTCGACCCGCTCGATTTCGTCCAGTTCGCCCAATCCAAAATGCGCGACGGGTTCCATCTGGCACAAATACCCGCTTCCGGCGTCGATCACGCGCTGACGCGTCTTGCCGCCCGCGCGAATCCGCACTATCGCGCCGCGGGCGGGCGCGCCAACTTTCGTGTACGGGATCACCCGCAGCCAATGATGACCGTTGACAGGCGTATGATAGAACGTGAGGGGTTGCATTCCGGTTTCGCCATGCGAAATCATCAGTTCCAGGCGACCGTCACCGTCGAAATCGCCGATGACCGCGCCCGTTCCAAGTCCGAACGGTTCAATGGCATCGCCAATCGATATCGGCACCCACTTTTCGCCACGCCAGCCAAATAAGCGGTTCGGCTGCCCGATATTGTTGAAGAAAATTTCGTCATAACCATCATTGTCAAAGTCCGCCGCAATGACCGTGCGTACCCGCGATGGCTCGGCTAATTCTGGCGTCGCTTGATCGGCGAATGTGCCATCGAACGCCTGTATGAACAGCCGATGTGGACCTTCCCAGTTGCCACACACGATGTCCAGCAGTCCATCCTGATTAGCATCGAGTACGGCGATTCCGCGCGCATTTTCGTCGGTATCGGTCAGGTGCAGCATGTCTGCGATGTTCATGAACGTGCCATCGCCGTTGTTGCGAAACAGAAAATTCGCGCCGCCTTCATTACCCGCGAAGATATCCATCCCATCGCTGACTAGCGGCAGCGCCATCACACTGCGCCCGCCTGTCACCTGATTAAGCCGCGCTGCTGGCGCGACATCTTGCAGGTAGCCGTCGTCATCGAGTTCATACAGCCGCATGGGACCGCCGTAATTGGCGATGAAAAAGCCGTATTTACCTGTGCCGAAGCGATCCACCGCCGCGACCGAACGCCCCGCCGTTAAATTGAGAACTTTTTGATTGAGTTTGAGCGAAAATAAATCTGTCCATGTGCCGTCCGAACGGTCGAACAGCCGATCTGCAAAGCGTTTTTGTCCGGCGAATGTGTCGGTATTCAAAATATACAGTTCTTCGTCGCCGTCGCCGTCGATATCACACGCCGCCACACCAATCGCTTGTCGTCCAGCGTCCGCCAGAATCGGGTCGGCGATATTTTCAAAGCCGCTCCCATTCCATTTCAATACCAGATTAGCGAAACCAAATCCACAGACGAACAGTTCGAAAGCGCCATCTCCATCGATGTCCGTCACGGCGACGCCATAGTTGAGTTGAATTGGATTATGTTGTAATAAGCGCGTGCGGTTGGTGAACATTGCGCGTCCATTTCGGTGAGGAAGTGCTTTTCATTATATCAAGCCGCTACAAGCTGACAGATGAACAGATAGCGAGAAAAACCGAACGAGTCACCTCCGTTTGAAATGCGTTTCGATAAGCCTTCGCTAATATCCATCGATCAACCTACTTAAAAATAGGCATATCGCGTGTTCAATTGCGCCATCAACCTTCTTAAGATATGACTGACAGGTTTACAGTGAGTTGGAGTATCGACGATGGCACGTTATGAACACTCGATTGATGTCAATATGCCGGTACGCACCGTTTACAACCAATGGACGCAGTTTGAAGAATTTCCACAATTTATGCAAGGCATCGAAGAAGTCCGTCAGATTGACGACACCAATATGCACTGGCGTGCCGAAATTGCGGGTATGACTCAGGAATGGGACGCCAAAATTACCGAGCAAACCCCTGATCAGCGCGTCGCATGGACAAGCACGTCGGGCGCGGATCATGCGGGCGTGGTCACGTTTCATTACATCGAACCCGAAGTCACGCGTGTTATGCTGCAAATCGATTATGAACCTGAAGGCTTTATCGAAAATGTCGGCGCAGCGCTCGGCGTCGTCAAAGCACGTATGGCAGGTGATCTCGACCGCTTCAAAGAATTCATCGAAACGCGCGGACGTGAAACCGGCGCGTGGCGCGGCGAAATCGAACAGCAAAACGGTCACAGCGAAGTTTTCTAAATCGCCGAACCTCACCTCGTTGCGCTTCGCTCAACCGCCTTCTCCGCCTGGAGAGGGCGTTGGGTGTGTGGTTCTCAAACGCCTGCAAACAATATACGAGAATATTACCGCAACTTCAGATGCAAAATCTCACCCTGCTGAAACCCCAACGCCGAGTAAAACGCTGCCGCGCGGTCGTTCGCCCGCTCCGCGTTGACCATCACATGTCGTAGTTGATGTCCTTCGGCACAGCGCACCGCCGCCTCTAACAGCGCCGCGCCCACCCCACGCCGTTGATACGACGGCAGCACCGCCATATCGTTGATGAACCCGCGCCCTTCGGTCAGCGCCCGCACCACCGACAGCGCGATAAAACCGAGAATGATCGGCGGCGCTTGCCGTGACTCCGCCACGAACACATGAATATGATCGCTCTCTCGAAAGCGCTGGTACGCATCGCGCATCTCGTCGCGCGTCAACCCACGATTCGCCGGGATCAGCGCCAGCAGTGCCATCAGTTCGTCGGCGTCGCGCGCTTCGGCGGGTCGGGTGATGAAATCCGCTCGTTCAATAGGCGCGTCGGTATGTCTGGTTTCGGCGTCGCCGTTGAGCAGTTTACCGCGCCGCTCCAACCACGACGCGACAACTTCGCGGTGCGTGCGAAACGGCAGCACGGGCAGTTCGTCCGGCGTGAACACTTTGGCTTCGGTCGCGTCGTCGCCCGCGCTCAAGCTGCCGCCAATCGGACGCATCCGGTAAAAAATCATGATCCCGCTCACGGGCGGTCCTTCGGGGAACGAATTGATCCCCGCCAATTCGATGATCTCGGTCTTGAGTCCGGTTTCTTCTTCGGCTTCGCGGATCGCCGCGTCTTCTGCGCTTTCGTCGGCTTCGATGAAGCCGCTTGGCAGCGTCCATTCTCCTTGATGCGGCGGGTTCATCCGTCGTATCAAGACCACACCGTCATCCATCTCAATCAACATGCCGACGGCTGGCACGGGGTTAACATAATGAACATAGCCGCAGTTCGGGCAGGCTTGTCGCAGCCGCCCGCCTTCTTCGCGCTGACCCAATTCATGCCCACACACGGGGCAATACGTCAATTGCTTTGCCACATCGGCTCGCTTTCGCTCATCCAGTCTGATTGTATCACGAGGTAATTTGCGCCGATCCGTTTTTTCATCGACAATGATCGGCGTCTTTTTAGCCACTACAGAGGTTTTTGACTATGAAAATCGGGTTGCGTGCCGCGCTGTTGATGGTGCTGGCGCTGGTCGTCACGGCGTGCGGTGTTTCCAATGTGAGCGGGAGCAGTGCAGGCGAAGGCGAATACGCCCTTGTCGTCACCAACGGCGTCGGGCAGCGTATTTGTTATCTGTATGTTTCCCCTTCGACAAGCAGTGATTGGGGCGAGGATTATTTGGGCGAAAACGGAGTCTTGGAAAATGGCGGCACGTTCACCGTGCGCGTCGCCGAAAAAGGCGATTATGACTTGATGGTGATGTTGGAAGGCACGAAAGAGTGCGACGGCGAAGGGCGTCAGATCACCAATATGGGCTATACCATCGATGGCACCGACGACTCGTGGACGCCTAGCTCATAACAATCGCATGTAATCATCAAGGGGGCATGGCTGTGCCATAACCCCTTAATGACCCTTTGTGTCTCTGTGCCTTCGCGCCTTTGGGTTAGGCTTTTGGCACTTGAATCTTTTCTTCGCTCGCCTACATCTCCAGGTAATCGCGCAGTTGACGGCTGCGCGTCGGGTGACGCAGTTTTCGCAGCGCCTTCGCTTCGATCTGGCGGATGCGTTCGCGCGTGACGCCGAAATGCTTACCGACTTCTTCCAACGTGTGGTCTTGTCCATCAACCAAGCCGAAGCGCTGTTCTAAGACTTCGCGCTCTCGCTCGCTCAAAATGCCGAGCGCCTGCCGAATTTGTTCTTTCAGCAGTTGACGGCTCGCCGCATCGACTGGACCTGGCACTTTGTCGTCTTCGATGAAATCACCGAGCAAACTGTTATCTTCTTGACCAATCGGCATCTCCAGGCTCATCGGCTCCTGGCTCAACCGCATGATCTTGCGGACTTTTTGCGCGGCACGCCGTAATTTGCGCGTCAGGCTGGCGTCCATTTTTGCCCCGTCGTGGCGCAGCAGCTTGATCGCTTCGGTCTCTTCCGCCGTCAAAAATTCCATATCAAGCGCAATTTGTTCGGCGCTCGGTTCCGCGCCCAATTCCTGCGTCAATTGGCGCTGTACCCGCATCAAACGGTTGATCGTCTCGACCATGTGCACCGGAATGCGGATCGTGCGCGCCTGGTCAGCAATCGCGCGGCTGATCGCCTGACGAATCCACCAGGTCGCGTACGTGCTGAACTTGAAACCCTTGATATGGTCGAACTTGGCGACTGCACGCAGTAAGCCGATATTGCCTTCCTGGATCAAATCGAGAAAGTTGATGCCGCGTCCCATATAACGTTTGGCAACGCTCACCACCAAACGCAAATTCGCGCGTGTCAGCGCTTCCGCCGCCATCTCCGACCGCGTCTCGACCATTTCGTACAGGTCGGGCAAATACGCCAGCGAATTGGTGTCTTTTGTCAGCCATATATTGAACTGCTCTGGCTCTGGCAGCACATCGTTCTGACTCACAAAGCGGCGAATTTGCATTTGCAGCGCGGGCGTGATCAAGCACAAGCCGTGAAACACGTTAAACAGCTTGCGCGCCAGATCATCCCACGATTCCTCGCGTCCCCATTCGCGCTGACGCAAATACTCACGGATATACGACGATCCGTTGGTATCCGTGTGATCGTTCATAAACTGGACTTCGGTGATCAGGTTGCCGAAGTCGGGCGCGCCCACACTTTTGAAGGCACCGACTGACCCAATGACATCGTTCCAGTTTTCGACGATAAACGCATACGCTGCCTGTTCAATCTCGTACGGTTCGGGCAAATCGGCGTCGTGGTCGGGGTCATCTGGCAGTGCGCTCATCGCATCCAGCAGCTTTTGATACAAATTTTCGGCGGCGATCTGCACGCTCAACCACGTTTCGCGGTTGGCTTCGAGCAGTGGAACCTGCCCGATCTCTTTCAAATACATCCGCACTGGGTCATCCACCAGCGCGAACGTATCGATACGCGAACTTTCCAGAGTCCGTTCTTCGTCGATGTCTTCCAGTTCGTCCTCATTGAATTCGAACGCGTCATCATCTTTTAAGACAACATCGTCGCTCTCATCGTCGCCAAATTCATCCGCGTCATTTTCGACAGCGCTGTCATCGTCGAAGCCTTCGCTGCCGTCGTCGATATCGTCGGCTTTGGCTTTGACAATTTTTTTACTCTCCACGCCGTCGGCAGTGGCTTGTACTTGATTAGTGCGCTTTTTTACCATACGGTTTCCTACCCGGCTGCCCCTTGCCCAAAGCCTCTTGAATGCGCCGCCGTGCTTGGTTCGTGATGGCGATCACCTCATCCAGAGAGTCAGGCGTGTCTTGATCTATCGCTTCCATCTGTAAAAAGGCGATTTCCTGTACCGTCCGCTCTAAACGCTGCAAGCGCAGGCGCATCGCATGTTCGATGATCTCCGTCTGCATATTGACAGAACCGTTTGAGCGCTCACTTTGATGGATGATGATCGGCAAGTCCGCTGACAACCCAAAGGACAATCGCGGACGCAGCTCCTCCCACGGATCATCGAATAACCGTACCAGTTCATCCATCAACGACGGGTCTACCGTGCTTTGGACAAATTCGTACACATCGACATCCTCTTGTGCTTGTGCGTTCAGTAAAATGATCAACAATGCGCGGTAATCGCTCCGGCTAAAATCGTCTGCGCCGAACTCACCGAGCGGTCCCCGCGCCAGCGCCGATTCGCTTCCGGCGATCTCGCTGAATTTGCGGTGTACATGATAAATCAAATTCGGCTGTTGGTACAGGATACGTAAGCAGTAACGCTCCAGCACGTTGTGATCGCGCATCGGCACAGCGACCGTTGTTCGCGGCGCAGGACGAATCGGCGCGTCAAAGTTCGGCACATCGGCGTATGGGTTATCGAATGCCTCGTGTGGCGGATGCGCCTCAAATGCCGGTAAATCAGGCGGCGCAGGGCGGCGCTCACGTTCAGGCGCGCGCTCACGCGGTTTCGGCGGCGGCGCTTGCTGGATTGTTTGTTGTTCCGCCGCCCATGACAACAGATCGCGCTCTGGGATGTGCAGCCTGAGCGCCAATTTCTGCAAACTGTCACGCTTGTACAGGTCATTTTCGGTCATGATCAACGTCGGCAGCAAGCGCCGCGCCGCCGCCTCACGCTCGATCACGCTGGCATTCGTGGATAACCCGCGAGTCTCCATCTCGATCACAAAATCCGCGACGGGCGTTGCATTTTCGACCAACTGCCCCCACGCCGCCGGATTTTCCTGCATCAGTTCGTCGGGGTCTTTCGCGCCCGGCACGCTCAAAATCCGAAATTCGACCGACAAGCGCCCTGCATAGTCTTTTTGCAGCGCCTCACGCGCCACATCCAAACTGCGACGGGTCGCGTTTTGTCCGGCGGCGTCCGCATCCAGCGCCATCACGATTCGTTTCGCCCATTTCGGCGCGATCAAGTTCAATTGTGCGTCGGTGAGTGCCGTTCCCATTTGCGCGACTACATTCGTGTACCCCGCTTGATGCAGCGAGATCGCGTCCATATAGCCTTCCACGATCACGGCGGTCTCGGTATCGCGGATCGTCTTGGCGGCGAAGTCCAAGCCGAACAACGTATGACCCTTATCGAACACCAACGTTTGCGGGCTGTTCAGGTATTTGGGAGTGTCATCAGGGTTGAGCGCGCGCGCGCCAAACCCAACCGTGCGCCCACGTTCATCGCGGATCGGGATCATCAGCCGATGCCGGAACTTGTCGTATACCTTGCCGTTATCATTACGCGACAACAAGCCCGCGCCGAGCAGTTCATCTTCGCTCAAACCGAGTGCGGTCAGCGCATCCATCGCCGCATTCCATCCCGCAGGCGCATACCCGATCTTGAAGCGTTTAATCGTCTCATCGCTCAAATGGCGTTGGTCGCGCGCGTATGTCAGCGTCATAACCGCGTTGGCGTCGCGCGTATCGAACAGGCGCTCATGAAAATAATCCGCCGCCACGCCGAGCATCGAGCGCATTTTGTCGCGCGCTTCGTCTTTTTCTTTCTGTTCCACCGTCTGCGGCTTGAGTTCGACGCCCGCAAGTTTGGCGAGTTCTTGCAGCGTTTCCTGAAACGACCAGCCGTTTTGTTTTTGCGCGAAGAAGAAAATATCGCCGCCTTCGCCACACGCGCCAAAACAACGACACGTCTGTTTATCTGGATCGACAACAAAACTCGCCGTTCGTTCGTTATGCCAGGGACACGGCGCTTTATACGTGCGCCCCGCCCGCTTGAGCGGCACATAACGATTGATATATTCGACGATGTCTAATCGTGTTTTGATATCGTCAATAACACTCATATTTCACGCCCCTTGCACGGCGTCGATACCTCTATAGAAACGTAGGGGCATGGCGACCGTTGTTCTGGTCTGCCATGCCCTTTTGTGTCGTCAAAATGGATGATGAAGTATAGTGCAGGTCGCATTTACAGCACAACCGACAGTCGGTTGATTTTGTGTTAACCTTTTTGAACGCTACTCCCGCTTATAAAACAAGACCAGCACCAGCAGCGCCACCACTATCATCAAAATCACGACGAACGGCACACCCCACGGCGAGTCGAACGATGGAAACGTTTGATCGAAATTCATCCCGTAAAATCCAGTGATCACCGCCAGCGCGCTCGATGCAATCGTCACCACTGTCAGCCGCTTGACGATGATATTAAGTCGGTTACTCACACTCGATAAATACAGGTCGATCACGCTGCCCACATTGTCCCGATACGAATTCACCGTATCGTTGACGCGCAGCAAATGATCGTACACATCCCGAAAATAATAGCGCAGTGTCTCGCTGTTGATGAACGGCTCGTCCTCGCGCGTGATCAGCCCGAACATATCGCGCTGCTGCCCAACAACCCGCGTCATCTCTGATAATTTGCGCTTGAGATGAAACAGCGCCGCCAATTGGTCGGTCTTGGGCGCGCCCAAAATTGCCTCGCTGATTTCGTCGATGTGGTCGCCAATCGCGTCCAGCAGTGGAAAATAACTATCCACCATCACATCGACCAGCACATACAACAAATACCCCGACGACATCGGCAGCTTGAACGTCGCGCGGTTGTTGATCAACCGCAGCGTTTCTTCGACCATCGCGTCTTCTGATCCATCATGGATCGTGACGATGAAATTTTTACCAACGAACACATCGAGTTCGCGGAATGCCAATTCTTTTTCGTGAAACTGTACCGGATTCAAAATGGCGAACACGTTGTTTTCGTATTCTTCCATCTTGGGGCGCTGACGTTCGTTCATCGCATCTTCGACCGCTAACGGGTGAAATTGAAATATATCCCGCAACACGTGCGCCGTCTGTTCTTCGTCGTTGCACAAATCGACCCAGAAAATCTTCGACTCGTCCTTAAGCAGTTGTTGTATATCGGGCTTTTCAAGCGGGCTGCATCCATCCGCCCCAAATAACCATACGCGCATCCTGTGCCTCCACTCAGTCAAATGAAACGCGCGTAAAATCATCAACGCGACAGTGTGTAGAGGCTTAGCGTACTAAACCCGCCCATACTTTTTCGTCTTTGCTTTTTCTTTGCGCCTTGGCGTTAAAATCCTTGTTTTGCCCTAAAACCCGCTCAACTGGCTCAAATCGGCGCGCCCACGCTGCATATGGCTGATCGCCTGTAACAGCGCGTGGCGATTCGCGCGCAATGTTGCGTCTGGGGCATTGACCAACACGCCATCGCCTTTGCCCGTCCCGAAAAATGCCGTGATCGCGGGCAGCATTGGCATGAACGCATTCAAGAAGTTATCGACATCGCCATCCACGTCGATGTGATCCGCCGCCGCGCGGTACGCCGCGTACAGCGCCCGTTCTTCGTCTTGTGCGAATGCCGACGGGTCAATCGTGTTGGCTTCTTTATCATCGCGTGTGATTCTCACACAGCGCGCAAACCCATCCAGTATCGCCGTCCAATCGTCGCGTTTGACCCACACCGCCAACTGCTCGATATGCTTGAGCGCGCGCGCCGGATTGCGCGCCTGTTCCGCCAGCACCGCCGCGCTCACATCGAACGGCAAACTGCGTTCTTCCAGCCACGCTTTGAGTCGTCCCGCGATGAAATCCAACACCTGTAGTTGTGACTCCGCGCTCACGCTTACAGGTTGATTTGTCGCCGCGATTTCGAGCGCACGCCCCAAATCAGCGTCGATTTTGTCCGTGATCACGATTTGAATCACGCCTAACGCAGCGCGGCGCAGCCCATACGGATCAGCCGTCGCTTGCGGCGCTAACCCGACTGCAAACAACCCGATCAAACTATCCAACCGATCTGCCAGCGCCAGCAGCGTCCCGGCGGGCGACGCGGGCAAACTATCGTCCGCGCCACGCGGCAGCCAATGCTCATAAATCGCATCCGCGACTGCCGCCGAATACCCCGCCAATTTTGCGTAATCGCGTCCCATCGCGCCTTGCAGCGAGGTCATTTCGACGACCATCTGTGTGGCGAGGTCGGCTTTCAAAATACCCGCCGCCGTTTTTGCCGTCGTCACATCAGACGAATCAATCGCAAACAGACTACCGAGCGAGTCGACGGTCGCAGCGATGCGCTGACTTTTATCGAGCATCGATCCCAATTTTTCGTGGAACGTCAGCGTATTCAGACGTGGCAAAAAGTCGTCGAGTTTCTTGGTCGTGTCTTGTGCGTAAAAGTACGATGCATCCGAAAACCGCGCACGC
Source organism: Aggregatilineales bacterium (assembly GCA_038207205.1). Lineage (GTDB taxonomy): Bacteria > Chloroflexota > Anaerolineae > Aggregatilineales > Phototrophicaceae > Flexifilum. The sequence goes on along the minus strand of JBBRAA010000003.1, from coordinate 113,894 downwards.
AGCACCTGCTCGTTGCCGTGTCTCACCTTGTCGAGATGCTCTGCGTCGCCATTACGCACCGTGATAAAGTGCGGCAGCAAGTCGCCGTCGGCGCTTTCCAGCGCGAAATAACGCTGCTTGTTGCGCATCACCGTAACCAAGACTTCGCGCGGCAGCTTGAGATAGTCGCGCTCGAATGAGCCGAGTAACGCCGTCGGCGCTTCGACCAAATCCGTCACTTCATCGAGCAAACCCGGATCATCCGGGATGCGCCCGTTGACTTGCGCCGCCAACTGCGCCATTTGCGCGCTGATCGCCGCACGCCGTGCCGTGCGATCCAGAATGATGCCTTGCTTGGTTAGCACATCCAGATAACTCGCCGCGCTTGTCACTTCATGTTCCGGCGACCCATACGGACGCAGCCCGCGCGTATGCACACCGCTCGTCACGCCCGCGTATTCAAAGCGGATCGCGTGCTGCCCGTACAGGGCAACAAACCAGCGAATCGGGCGCGAGAACGCGATCCCGCTCGCATTCCAGCGCATCGATTTGCCAAACTTGATCGCCGCGACGAACGCGGGCAGCGCTTCCGCCACTACTTCATAGGCAGCGCGCCCCGTGATTTGCACCGTCGCCATCACATAACTGCCGCCGTCGCTCGTCTCGACGCGCAGTTGATCGACCGTCAGTCCACGTCCGCGCGCGAACCCTTCGGCGGCTTTTGTCGGCTTGCCGTCTTTATCGAACGCGCGATCCGCCGACGGACCCTTATCGATCCGCTCCAGGTCAGTTTGGCGCGGCGCGAGATTTTTCGCCAACACTACCAGGCGGCGCGGCGTCGCCATCACCTGCACGCCGTCATGCGATAAGCGTAAATCTTCAAAAAGTTTGGGCGCGGTGGCTTCGATCTGCCTCAACGCCGATTGCACATCATCGGCGGGCAGTTCTTCGACGCCGATTTCAAACAGAAAATCCTGCGCCTGTACAACCACTTCTGTAGGGGCGTAGCGTGCTGCGTCCGTTTCGGACACGGCTTGCCCTGTCCCCACACTGGTCGGATTACCCCCCCACAACGTATTCAACCGTTCCAGCGGATATTCCATTTGCTGGCGTTGATCGGCGTACGCTTTTGCCACGCGCCGCGTCATATCACGCATCCGCCGGAAATAACCTGCCCGTTCGGTCACGCCAATGGCACCGCGTGCATCCAACACATTGAACAAGTGGCTGCACTTCAACACGTAGTCATACGATGGCATGACCAAGCCCGCGTCGAGCGCTCGCTTACTTTCACCCTCGTAAATGTCGTAGGTCTGCTTGAGTCCGGTCACATCCGCGACTTCAAAGTAATATGTGCAGTGTTCGATCTCGCTGCGTAGGAAAATATCAGCGTATTTCAGCGCATCGACGCCGTTGCCCATCCAATCGATCTGCCACACACTATCTTTGCCTTGCAACGGCAGCGCGATACGTTCCAGCCCATACGTGATTTCCACACTGACCGGGTTGACTTCGATACCGCCCGCCTGCTGAAAATACGTGTACTGTGAAATCTCTTGCCCATCCAGCCATACTTCCCAACCGAGTCCCCACGCGCCGAGTGCTGGGCTTTCCCAGTTATCCTCGACAAAACGAATGTCGTGTTCGCGCTGGCTGATGCCCAACGCCTCCAGCGATTGCAGATACAATTCCTGCGGGTTACCTGGATCAGGCTTCAAGATCACCTGATATTGATAGTAGTACTGCATCCGGTTCGGGTTTTGACCATACCGCCCGTCGTCGGGGCGCACGCTTGGCTCGACATACGCTGCACGCCACGGCTCAGAACCCAACACCTTGAGCAGCGTTGCCGGGTTGCCCGTCCCCGCGCCAACCTGAATATTGTACGGTTGCCACAGCACGCAGCCCTGTGCTGTCCAGAATTCGTGCAGCTTCATAATGATCTGCTGAAATGTGAGAGGGTATGCCATCGCCCGTCCATTGATTTTGAGTGGTTTGAATAAAGAATAGCCCGATTATAGGCGACCCACGCTTATGAAAACAGGTGAGGTGCTTGCTCCGTCGCCGAAATCGGGGCGGGGCGGGGGCAAAATGTTTTGTAACCTATCACTTGTGATATCCGTAACGATCCTTACACACAAGGGTTTTTGAGATCATGAAAAATATCACACTGCGTAATCCGTTGGTCAAGCGCGCAAAGGCGTTCAAGGCACTCGAAGACATCGAACTGGTCGATCTCGCCAAAGCGGGCGACAAAGATGCCTTTGGCGAATTGTACGAACGATACATGGAAAAAATCTACAGCTATATCTACTATCGCACGGGCAACCATCACGACGCGGAAGACTTGACCGCGCGCGTGTTTTATCGGGCGATGGGACATATTGAAACGTACACCGAACGCGGCGTCCCGTTTCAGGCATGGCTGTACCGCATCGCGCACAACCTGATCGCTAACTGGCATCGGGATCGTGGGCGGCGTAAGATTATCGCGTTGGACGAGTTTATTGCTGTCAACCTTAAAAGTGACGCACCCGACCGTCAGGCAGAAGAAAATGAAGAACGCGAAACACTGATCAACGCGGTTCGCCGCTTGCCCGAAGAACGCCAGCAGTTGCTCACGCTCAAATTCGTCGATCATTTATCCAACGCGGATATTGGCGTGATCATGAACCGCACTGAAGGCGCGATCAAGTCGTTGTACCATCGCACGCTCATCGCCTTGCGCGATGATTTGACCGAAAGCAATACCCCATCGAACGACAACATCAAGTCGAAAAAGGGTTGATGACCACCATGATGAACTCATCGAGCAGCACCGGAAACAGCGGCAACGGGAATTTTCCCATCGAAGCATATTTATCGAGCGTCACGGATGCCGTGATCGTCGGCAGGAATATTCCCTCGTCCTGGGCAAAGCGCTATGATCTGTCGCCCAGTGAAGCCGCTTCATGGCTGGCATTAATTCGCGGGTTATCCGGCGCGTTAGTGCTTGTCAAACCGTCGAAGACCTATGCCGAATCGCTCAAACGTGATTTAATCGGTCGTGTTGATCGCACCATGGTCGAACGTGTCCGCCAACTGCCGCCGCGTGTGCAAATCGCCGCTACGCTCGCCGTCGCCGCTGGTTTGTGGCTGCTGGCGCGCCGCCGCTATGCTACGCTCGCTGCCACCGTCGAAGGCGTCACGGATGAAAATGCTGCTGATATCGGTATACTGGCGCAATAATACCGTCCCGGAGACGAAATGGCTTTCAATACAAAGCGGATCGTGCGCGCTGTGCAGCGTCGGCTTGGCATCACCCCGCCCAAGCAACCGCTTAGCCCAATGAGTTATGGGACATTAGCGCGCTTTCTTTACTTCAAGCGTTTGTACGACAAAATTGCAGGCTTGGAAGGACATGTCGTCGAGTGTGGCGTTGGCAAAGGGCGTTCGCTGTTACTCCTCTCCACTTTAGTCAGCGAAGAAGGCAAAAGACGACACATTTGGGGCTTCGACTCGTTTGAAGGCTTCCCAGAACCCAGCGAGCAGGACGACAGCCCGCGTCAGCCGCAAAAAGGCGATTGGTCGAATACCAGTATCGCCCGCGTTATGACCTATCTGAAAAACAGCGATGTCGATCCGCGTTTTGTCGATTCGCAGATCACGCTCATCAAGGGGTTTTTCAACGAGACGCTCATGCAATATCGCGATGAACCGATCGCGTTTCTGCATCTCGATTGCGACCTGTACGACTCGTATAAAGACTCGCTCACGCTCCTGTACGATAAAGTCGTGCCCGGTGGCGTGATATGCTTCGACGAATACATGAAAACCGGACAGTTGGTCGCGTTTCCCGGCGCAGCGCGTGCCATCGATGAATTTTTCGGCGCGCGTCGCGGTGCGATTGAACGCGACGCCGCATCAGGTCAATATTTCTATATTAAACCAGCACCCTGATGCTGGCGTGCGCTTTGCTTTACGGCGCGCCTTGAGGGATCAGGTTGGTGATCTGGTCGATCAATTGCTGCGCCACACCAAACCCGCCCGCCGTGAGCAGCACAGTCACGCTTGTTATCACGATGATGACTAAGACCACGAAGATGAACAGGTTACTTGAAGGTGCGCGCAGTTCGAGCGCTGCATCCTGCGGGTTTGCCGGGTTATAGTGCACCTGAACAATCTGCCCCGATGGATAACTCGCGGTCATCTTTTCTTCAACCGATCGGTAACTCCCGCGCCCGACTTCTGAACCGAGCGCGACCCGATTGCCTTGATACTTGTTGCCATTCACCGCGTATTCATATACGACGCGCGGCACATACGATGTGCTCGTCCCGCCCCCGCTTCGTGTGCGGCGTGTTTCTACCTGCGAAAACAACACGCGCCCGCTCGTGGTTTCCCAATTGCGCTTCGCGCTGCCCACTTTGGCACGCTGACGCAGCGCAGCAACCAGAAAAATGAGCGCGATAACGATAAACACAAAGGGTACAATCGATGAGAAGCCAAAACCGCCAGAAAACAGGTCGTTCAAATTTGGCATTTGTATTTACCTTTCTTCATATTTCTCCGTTATACTGGCTCATGAAATTTTAAGCAACCTTGCTTGCATGAATAAGGAGTCGTCTTATGAATAGACGCACCCTGCTCAATTTGGCGCTGCTGATTTTCATTGGCAGTTTCTTATCTTTATCGATTGTCACGCCCGTTGATGCCCAGGCACCCAACGAGATTGAGGTGACGAGTGACTATGATAGTTCGAGCAACCCCGATGAATTTCCTGCAAGCAATAACCTCAACGATTGCTCGCTGCGTGAAGCCATTCAAAATGCAAATGACAATGCGGCGACGTATCTCGATTGTGCCGCTGGAGCCGCTGATGACCTCATCGTTTTCGACGCCAGTGTGACCACCATCACATTGGATGGACGCATCTCGGTCATCTCCGAAATACGGATCGACGGTGACGCCAGCACCGACCAGAATTACAGCGATAACGTGATTCTGAACGGCAGCAACGGCGGTGTGTTCGTCATGAACAGCAGCGATGGTGATCTGACGCTGGACGAACTGACGATCCAAAACTCGGATGAATCCGCAATTTTGCAGTCCAGTGGCGTGCTGACGTGTAATCTGAGCCGCTTTCAAAATAACACTGACTCGGAGAGCGGCGGCGCAATTGACAGCAGCGGCGCGACCACCATCATCGATATAGACGAATGCGTGTTCAACGATAACAGCGCCAGTGACGATGGCGGCGCGATCGTTTTCACTGGCGCTTTGCTCACCATCAGCAACAGCGCGTTCCTTAATAACGAAGCTGGCACCGATACCGAGACGGGCGATACCAACGGCGGCAGCGGCGGCGCGCTTTATCGCGGCGGCTCGCAAACGGGATCAACGCTGACGGGGGTGTATTTCAGCAACAATATCGCCAATACCGGCGCTGACAGCGTGGATAACGTCGGCGGCGGCGCGATTTACAACCGCACCAGCGACAATACGGGTATTGGTATCAACGGCATGGTCATCCTCGCCAACTCGTTCGCGGGTAATCAAGCCAATGGTTCCGGCGCGGATGGCGGCGCGATTTTCAACGACGGCGGCAATATGCTCATCAGCTATTCCAATTTTGGAGAAGCGCCGCTTCCTTTCACCATTCCCTCGTTCTTATCCGCCTTCATCACCATTTCCGCCCCCAACACCGCTGAAGGCTTTGGCGGCGCGGTGCATTTGGCAGGTGGCGCGCTCACCGATATTGTCGGCAGTTCGTTCTTCGGCAATACGGCGTTCGACGGCGGCGGCATTTACGTCAACGCGAGCGATAGAGGCACGGGCATCTATAACAGCACCTTGAACGACAATACCGCGTCAGATAGCGGCGGCGGTATCTTCCTTGCTGGCACGGATGATGAAGTCTTGATCGTCAACGTGACCATTTCCGATAACAACGCCGCTTCGGGCGGCGGCATTTCCAACGGCGGCGACGGTGATAGTCCCGGCGGCGGTGGTTTCGTTGGGCGCATCGATTACCCTGAATCGTCCGACTTTGACGATGCCATCATCGCCAATACGATTTTGTCGGGCAACAGCACTGGCAATTGCAATGGCGCGTCGCTCTCCGATGGCTTAGGCAATGTCACCTCGACCGATGCGTGTGCGGATCTGACCACCGCGTTGTTGGGCAGCGCCAATCTCGGTTCGCCCGAACTCACGTTTAGCCTTGCCAGCATCATCACCTACACGCGCCCACTCCAAGCAGGCAGCGCGGCGTTGGGCGCGGGGCGCAACGAGATTTGCGATGACCTTCCGTATCCATTATTCCTGGATCAGCGCGTGTTCCCGCGTCCGGTAGGCGATGTCAACTGCGATGCTGGCGCGTATGAATCGGATTTGGTCGGCGCGACCCCAACCCCAACGGCGACGGCAACATTCACAGCGACCGATACCGCGACGATGACCAACACGCCGACAGCGACGAGTACACCCACCGACACACCTACGGGTACCCCGTCGGGCACCGCTACCGATACACCTACGGGTACCACGTCGCCCACCCCGTCCGGCACCGCCACCGATACGCCTACAGGTACTCCGTCGGGCACCGCTACCGATACACCTACAGGTACCACGTCGCCGACCGCGTCGGGCACCGCCACCGATACGCCTACAGGTACCACGTCGCCAACTGTGACGCAGACAGCGACCGCGTCGCCAACGATTGATCCGAGTCTAAGCCCAACTGTGACGCAGACAGCGACCGCGTCGCCAACGATTGATCCGAGTCTAAGCCCGACCGCGACGCAGACAGCGACCGCATCACCAACGATTGATCCGAGTCTAAGCCCGACCGCGACGCTGACAGCGACCGCATCGCCAACGATTGATCCGAGTCTAAGCCCGACTGTGACGCAGACGCCTTCACCGACGACGCCCGGCTCAAACCCAACGCCCGTCATCGTCATCGTAGACCCGTTCATCACCAAATCGGTCAACCCACCATTTGCGGTCAACGGTGAAATCGTCACATGGACGATCACGATCACCAATCCCGGCACTGTTCCATCTAATAACGTGACCACGACCGACACTATGCCCGATGTCGTGCAAATTCAATCGGTCAACGCGACGGCGGGAACGATCAATTTCAACGGGCAAGTCGTCACCTTTACGCTCGCGTCACTCGCCCCTGGTCAAACCGTCACCATTACGATTGTCACGCGCGTACGCGACGATGCCGTACTGCCGTTCGTCGTCATCAACACCGCCACATTGACGAGCAGCACAGGATCAGACAGCGCTACCGCGACCTTGACAGGCGTAAACGAACTCCCCGCGACAGGCGAACCGCTTGATTTTGCGGTACGTTGGGGCGGCGTGATCGCGCTCGGCATCGCTGCATTCGGGTTGTTATGGTTGAAGCGAAAAAGCGCCAGGACGGTTTAAGCAATGATCGGGCGGGGTAATCAGAATACGAGTGGGGCGATTTTTCGCGTCATCATTCTTGGAATCTTCGTCGGATTTGGGTTTATCCTGTTCAATCGAAATGCAAATACACCGGGAGGGGGCGAAAACACCCCTCTCCCTTCCACCCTCGAACCGTTATCTTCACCAACCGCACCTGCCCTGACAACGATAATGCCGGGCACAGATACGCCCGTTGCCTTGCAACTCGGCAATGTCCGCCTGTATATCCCAAACGCGAACGTCGTTTCCAACATCGTACCCGTATTTTTGGGCGAAACAGGCAGTTGGAATATTCAGTTTTTGGGCGGCAATGTCGGTCATCTTCAAGGCACAGGCTGGATTGATGCGCCGGGGAATATCGTTTTGGCAGGGCACATCGAACAATCGGATGGTACTCCAGGTATTTTTGCCGGACTCTCACAAATCGCGTTTGGCGACGATGTCATCCTTGAGATCGAAGGCGAACGTCGTGTGTATACCGTCAGCACGATCCGCGAAACCAGCCCGCAGGATTTGAGCGTGCTCTACCCCACCCCCGTTGAACAGGTCACGCTGATCACGTGTGATCAGTATGATTTCATCAGCAACAGCTATCTGGCGCGCGTCGTGGTCACGGCAGTGCGGGTGAGCTAATACGCTTGCAGTACACGCATTTTTGCCGTGCGGTCGAGTTTGTAGCGCGTCTAAACCGCGTACTTCTTCATGTTCAAAATCTGATTGACAAAATCCTGTCAGCTTCATATACTTCAAATCATATTGAAGCAATTTTGATTGAAGCAAATGAAGGAGCTACTCATGGCGAAAAAAGTCTTGTTCCTCTGTACAGGCAATTCGGCGCGTTCGCAAATGGCGGAAGGCTGGCTGCGACAGCTTGGTGGCGCAAAATATGACGTTTACAGCGCAGGTATGGAGCCGAAAGGACTGCACCCGATGACGGTGCAGGTCATGAACGAGATTGGTATTGATGTGAGCGCGCATCGTTCCAAAAGCATTACCGAGTTTATGGGACGCATCAACTTCGATGATGCCATCATCGTCTGCCGCCGTGCCGAAGACGACTGCCCATCGTTGAGTGCCGACGCCAGGCGTATTCATCGCTGGTTGTTTGAAGACCCCGCCCGCGAAACGGGCACAGATGAAGAAAAGTTGAGCAAATTCCGCGAAGTGCGCGATCAAATTCAGGCGCGTGTCAAATTATGGCTCGAAGAAACCGCCGAAGCTGAGCGTGTTTCGTGAACGTCGGTCTACCCGACCCAGCCGCACTCACCCCGCCGCCCTTTCTTAAACTGCTGGCGAACGACATCCGTTGGGCGTTGCTCAAAGCCCTCGCGGTCGAAGATTTGCAAGTCAATGAATTAGTCACACGACTCGCGCAGCCGATGAATCTCGTCTCGTATCATCTCAAAAAGATGCGCGACGACGCGCTTGTCACCACCCGTCGCAGCGAAGCCGATGGGCGCGACATCTACTATTCGCTCGACCTTGAACGCACCCGTCAGTTATTCTTAGAAGTGGGCAGTGCCATTCACCCAAGTCTTGGCGATACACAACCCACACAGCGCCTGGCGTTTCAGCGCGTTTTGTTCGTGTGTACCCACAACAGCGCCCGTTCGCAAATGGCAGAAGGCTGGCTGCGTCACCTCACAGGTGGCGTGCTGCACATCGCCAGCGCCGGCAGCCACCCCACCCGCGTTCACCCCGAAGCCATCCGCGCCATGTTGACACTGGGCGTCGATATTCGTGCGCATCAGTCGCACCATTTGAACGACGTGATCGATCAAACATTCGATCACGTCATCACCGTATGCGATAAAGCGCGCGAAATCTGCCCAAGCTTTCCCGGCACAGGCGTCCAACTTCATTGGGGCTATCCTGACCCCGCAATGATCCAAGATGCCGCCGCACGTGTGGCTGCCTTCGACCATATCGCCCGCCGCTTGCAAACGCGTATCCGCTTTTTCATTTCGACGCTATCGTCCGCGCTCGAAGAAAGTGACCGTTAACGTGACCACGATCACCATTTTTGGCGATATTCACGCCAATCTCCCCGCGCTCGAAGCCGTGTTCGCCGACATCGAGGCGCGCGACCTGAGTAATCTATATTGTCTGGGCGATTTAGTCGGCTACGGCACGTTTCCCAGCGAAGTCGTCTCGTTCATCCGCGCGCGCACTATTCCAACGCTGATGGGCAACTATGATCAAGGCGTCGGCAATTCCAGCGGTGACTGCGGCTGCGCCTATAAAACCGAGATCGAAGAAGCGCGCGGTAAATTGTCGATTTCGTGGTCGAACGCGCACACCACCGACGACAATAAAATCTATCTGCGCGCATTACCCGCACATATTCCGGTCACGGTAGGCGATTTGCAGGTGCTGCTCGTACATGGCAGTCCGCGTAAAATCAACGAATATTTGTTCCAGGATCGCCCCGATGATTACTTCGAGCGCATCCTCGATACTGCCCAAGCCGATGTCGTCGTGTGCGGACATACGCATCTGCCCTATCACAAAATTCTGCCCAGTGGACGCCACATCATCAACGCGGGCAGCGTTGGCAAACCCAAGGACAACGACCCGCGCGCGGGTTACATCACCTTGACCGCCGACGCGCGTGACCTATCGGTCGATTTTATCCGCGTGCCCTATGATATCGAACGCACCGCGCGCGCCATCGAAGCCACGCCCGACATCGGCGGAATGCCGCATCCTTACGCAAAAATGCTGCGCGATGGAGCGGGTTGAACATGGGTTTTTCGCTGTTACGCCGCGCTGGCGCGGAACTCATGGGCACCTATGCCCTCGTCACCGCCGGATGCGGCGCGATCATCGTCAACGCCCAAACCGGCGTCATTACGCACGTCGGCATCGCGCTCACCTTTGGCTTGATCATCACCGTGATGATCGCCGCCACCGGTCATTTGTCTGGCGCGCACTTCAACCCGGCGGTCACGCTGGCATTCGCCGTCACCCGTCATTTTTCGTGGCGTGAAGTCGTCGCGTATATCGCCGCGCAAGTCATCGGCGCTGTTTTGGGCGCGATCACACTTCGTCTCTTGTTTGGGAATATCGCCTCGCTCGGCGCAACCATACCCGCCGGGTCGGTCGTGCAGTCGTTCGTGCTGGAAATCATTCTGACTGCGTTCCTGATGTTCGTCATCATCTCGGTGGCGACTGATACCAAAGCCGTCGGCGCGCCTGCCGCGCTCGCCATCGGTTTTACGGTCGCCCTTGATGCCTTGTGGGCAGGTCCGATCAGCGGCGCCTCGATGAATCCCGCCCGTTCCTTTGCCCCCGCCTTGATCGCGGGCGTATGGGACAATCAATGGATTTATATCGTCGCGCCCATCATCGGCGCGATTATCGGTGCAGTCGCGTATCAACTCATCCGTGAACCTGGCGCACTTGACGCAGCCAATGAGTCGTTGAGTCCGCCGTCCGCGTAGACGATTACACCCTCGGGTTGCCTGACCACCAACGGGATTTGTATCAAACGTGCCGCGCTGTGCAAAATCAGGGCCATAATCACGGGATAGACTTCATAAAAAATCCGAAATTCGTCGATGACGCCCGATATCATCCCAAGCACGAAGATCGGGACGATCAGCCACAGCGCCCGCCGCAGCACGCGCGGTTTCTCGTTCCAGCGATAAAAGACGAACACGCATAGCCCGGCAATCAGCACCAGCGACAGCGGCGATTGCACCAGCGCCGCCATGCGCGCCACATTGTCGTCCCAATGATTTTCCATCACGAATCCGCCATTCGCTTGAAATATCAACGTCAGCAACGCTCGGATCGCCCCGTAGATGAGCACTTGTGCCGCCAGCACGCGCCAAAACGGGATCGTCGTCCGCGTCTTCCATAAATAAATACAGAACAAGATGGTGAGCAAAATCGACGTTTCTTTGTTCAAGGTCGCCAGCACGAACACAACCCCGTATACCGTCCAGCGCGCGCGCGCCATCAGACCGATTGCCACTGGAAACAGAATCAGCGTCGCCGGGTCGTTCAGATAATTGGAGTATCCTCGTATCCACAACGGAATGACGAAGAAGATCGTGACGATCATCGCCGCATTACGAAAGCCGATCGCATGATCGTAAACCGACGCCACCATATACCCAATCGCCGCCGCTGCTCCCATCCACAGCGCATACAGCAGCACGACCGCGACCGCATATTCCGTCGCGTATGCTGTCTCCCATCGCCAATCGATAAAGCGTTCGCGTACTAAAGGTACATCGATCAATGCCTCGCCCACAGGGAAAATCGGAGTCAGCACCCGTACTGTAAACGGCACGAGTACGCGGTATGCGAACGGTTTATCCGCCGTGCCGTATACCATTTCTGGCAGCGTCGCCCGTGAAAAATTGTGTAATTTCGGCAAGAACAACAAAAACACCAGCGTGACGACGACCAGCAGTCCAATCCAGTACACAAACGATGTGCGGCGTGCTGCGATGGGTTGAGAAGCGATCATGATCCGCCAATCATGATCGTTTGTGTGCCCGTCAATTGACTCGCTGCATACGCCACGCCCGCGAAGCGCGCTTCTTCGGTTGCAAATAATGCCGCAAAATCCATGATGCATCTCCCTCGAATGATCGTCGGTTCATGCCAATCATTTACAAGTGCCGTGAACGATTCAAGCAATGTCGTTACAATTTAACATGACCTACTTGACTTTTTGTCAGATTTTACCGATAATCTTAAATCACTTCCAATCGGTGAGCAGTTTGCCCATCAAATTATCTATGCACTGACGTACCGAGTGTCTATCCGGTGGAGCGACTCCATTTTGTCGTCTCCGTTTTTTGATTCTGTGCAAGTTGTGGGGTTGAGGAGCGCACATGCGTCGTTTGAGCTATACCAAGAACTATGCCCGCATTCCCGCCGTCCAAGAATTGCCCTCGCTTATTGAAGTCCAGTTGAATTCGTTCAATTGGTTTCTTGAAAACGGGCTTGCCGAACTCTTCGATGAGATTAGTCCCATCGAAAGTTACAACGGCAATCTGAAGTTGTATTTTCCCGGCAAAAGCCGTGAAGCGCAGGAATTTGGTCTGCGCTATTGGTTTGAAGAACCGAAATACAACGAAGAAATTTGTTTGGAACGGGATATGTCGTATGCCGCGCCGCTCTATATTCGCGTCGCGCTCGTCAATCGTGAGGCGGGCGATGAAGTCGTCACCTCCGATATTTTCTTAGGCGATTTCCCGATCATGACCGAGACGGGGACGTTTATCATCAACGGCACCGAACGTGTCGTCGTCAGCCAGTTGATTCGTTCGCCGGGTGTGTATTTTGACGCCGATGAAGACCGGACGACCGGGCGCTTGCTCTCCAATTCCAAACTCATTCCCGATCGCGGCGCGTGGATGGAGTTCGAGACGCGCAAGAGCGACTACCTGACGATCAAGTTCAACCGCAAGCGGACGATTCCCGTCACGATTTTGCTGCGCGCCTTAGCCGCCGTCAATGATGGTATGCCCGCGTCGCAAGCACTCATCCAAACGGGCAGCGATGAAGAAATGAATGCGTTGTACGCGGCGGTCGATGACAATCCTGATCATCACTATATGCAAGCCACGCTCAAAATGGAGCCGGTCTGGGAACTTAAGAAAGACCAGACCATCGCCCAAGCCGCGCTCATCGAGTTCTACCGCCGTATGCGTCCTGGCGACCCGCCAACGCTCGATAATGCGCGCGAATATCTCGAAAGCCAGTTGTTCGATCAGCGCCGCTACGACCTTGAGCGCGTCGGTCGCTACAAGCTCAATCAACGCCTGAACCTTGATTCGATGATCCCGCTCAGCACGCGCACCATCACCAAGAACGATATTGTGAAGCTGCTCGAACGCATGATCAACATCAACAACGGCAAAATCGGCAAAGACGACATCGACCATCTCGGCAACCGTCGCGTCAAGACCGTCGGTGAATTGATTCAGAACAAGCTGCGTATCGGCTTGCGCCGTACCGAGCGCGTCGTCAAAGAACGCATGTCGATCCGCGAAAACGACAACGTGACTCCGGTCACGCTCGTCAATATTCGCCCGATTGTCGCGTCGATCCGTGAATTTTTCGGTTCGTCGCAGCTCTCGCAGTTCATGGAACAAACCAACCCGCTGGCAGAACTGACACACAAGCGCACGCTGTCAGCGCTCGGTCCCGGTGGTCTGCGTCGTGAACGTGCAGGCTTCGATGTCCGCGACGTACATCACAGCCATTACGGACGGATTTGCCCGATCGAAACGCCAGAAGGCCCAAACATCGGCTTGATCGGTCGCTTGGGCAGTTATGCGCGCGTCAACGAGTTCGGCTTCATCGAAACGCCGTATCGTAAAATCGCCAAGTTCTTGCCAACCACCGACCCGCGCTTGCTCGGTCGTTTCGTGCGCGAAGATGTTGCGGTCGGCGACGAAAAAGCCATCGCCAGCGACGGTGATACGATTACCGCCAATATGATCAAGAAATTCATCGCGGCGGGCATCGAACAAATCCCCGTGATGCCGTTCATCACAGGCGAGATCGAATATTTATCCGCCGATATGGAAGACAATTACGTCATCGCACAGGCGAATTCGCCCATCGATGATCTCAATCAACTCAGCACCGAACGTATTTCTGCGCGCTTCAACCAGAAATTCACGGCAGCGCCCGCGCGTCGTGCCGATTATATGGATATCGCCGCCCGCCAGATCGTCGGCATCAGCGCGTCGTTGATCCCGTTCCTGGAACACGACGACGCCAACCGCGCGCTTATGGGTTCGAACATGCAGCGCCAGGCAGTGCCACTGCTCAAGCCTGACGTACCCATTGTCAGCACGGGCATGGAGACACAAGCCGCGTATGACAGCGGTCAGTTATTGATCAGCGATGTCGAAGGCGAAGTTGTCAGCGTGCAGGGCGACCGCGTGATTATCCACACCATCAGCGGCGACGAGCGTGTATATCGGCTGCGTAAATACAACCGCAGCAACCAATCGACCTGTGTCGATCAGCGCCCGATTGTCCGCAAAGGACAGATCATCAAGAAGGGTGATGTGCTGGCGGATAGCAGTTCGACCTATATGGGCGATCTCGCGCTTGGTCACGACGTACTCGGTGCATTCGTGTGCTGGTTCGGCGGAAACTACGAAGACGCCATTCTGATTAGCGAAGACATGCTGCGAAACGACAAGTTCACCAGCATCCATATTGAAAAGCACGAAGTCGAAGCGCGCGATACCAAGCTGGGACCCGAAGAAATCACCTACGATATTCCCAACGTCGGCGAAGACGCGCTCAAAGACCTCGATGAATTCGGTATCATCCGCATCGGCGCGGAAGTCGGACCCAACGATATTCTCGTCGGCAAGATTACACCGAAGGGCGAAAAAGAACTCAGCCCCGAAGAAAAACTGCTGCGCGCGATCTTCGGTGAAAAAGCCCGTGAAGTTAAAGATTCGTCGCTGCGCCTGCCGCATGGCGAACGCGGTAAAGTCGTCGATGTCAAAACCTTCACCCGTGAAGAACATCCCGATTTGCCCGCGGGCGTCGAAAAAATGGTGCGCGTCGCCATCGCCCAAAAGCGTAAAATGACCGTCGGCGATAAGATGGCAGGGCGTCACGGCAACAAGGGTGTCATTTCCAAGATCGTCCCCATCGAAGACATGCCGTATCTTGCGGACGGTCGTCCGGTCGAAATCATCCTCAACCCGACAGGTGTTCCCGGTCGTATGAATCTCGGTCAGGTTTTGGAAATTCATTTGGGCTGGGCAGCCGAACGGCTCGGTTTCCGCGCGGTCACCCCCGTGTTCGACGGCGCAAAGGGTGAAGAAATTGAAGCGGAACTCGGTCGTGCATTCTTGATCGACCGCGCATGGAGCATCATCACCGAACGTGCATGGGAATGGGTCGCGCAGGATGAAAGCTTTGACCCGATGGAATACGCCGACGACGACGAAGTCCGCCGTCTGTATGTCCATGAGTGGCTTAACGGTCGCGGTTATGATTCGGACGAACTGCTGCAAAATACCGATTATGCGCGTCGTGCGGTCGTGGCGGAATGGCTGCGTGAAATGGGCGACAAACCCGACGATATCCTGATCTGGGATAACACCAACCTGAACAGCCCAGAACGTTTGCGCCGCGACAACAACGCGATGACCGTTTCGATCCGTGAATGGATGAAATGGGCGGATGCCGACTCTGAAGAACCGACGGTTGTGCCAGAAGGCGTAACCGCCAAAGACATGCTCCATTACGCGGATAAAGTCATGTTCCGCACTGGCAAGCCGATCCCGCAATACGGCAAGCACACGCTCTACGACGGGCGCACCGGCGAACCATTTGACCAGGCAGTCACCGTCGGCATGATCCACATGCTTAAGCTGGCGCATTTGGTCGAAGACAAAGTCCACGCGCGCTCGACAGGTCCTTACAGCCTCGTCACCCAGCAGCCGTTGGGCGGCAAGGCGCAGTTCGGTGGTCAGCGTTTCGGTGAAATGGAAGTATGGGCGCTGGAAGCATACGGCGCAGCGTACACCCTCCAGGAAATGCTCACCGTCAAATCAGACGATGTGCAAGGGCGTGTCAAGACCTACGAAGCGATCATCAAGGGTGAACCGATCGACGAACCGGGCATCCCGACCAGCTTCCGCGTCCTCGTTAAAGAATTGCAAAGTCTCGGCTTGGCAGTCGAAGCCATCGGCGAAAACGGCGATGTGATCCGCTTCGGCAAAGAGGACGAACGTCCACCATCAAGCGGTCGCCCCAGTCGTGACCGTTCCACCAGTGAGCTGCCCGGCTTAGGCTTGTTGGGCGAAGGTTTAGATTAACATCATGCAAAGGGCGGATTTATGAATCCGCCCTTTGCTTTGTGCCTCTGTGCGTTTGTGACTTAGTGTCTCATCTTACGCAGATTGCCCTCATCCTAAGTCCTTCTCCCTGAGGGAGAAGGACTTCCCCTACCGCGACGGTTTTTCACCCCTCGCCCTGAGGGCTGAGGGGCAGGGGTGAGGGCTGAAAACGAGAGGCTTGCGTAAGGTGACTTAGTGTTATGTTTTTCAACCTTTCCTCGCGCCTGTGCGTTAAATTTTTCTTGCTCTTGACGCCCATACTCGTTTTTACCCTGCTCATTTCCTCCATCCTTCCAGCGCGCACCTATATTCACATCAGCGATATCGACCGCGACGCCGATTTATTCCTGCACGACCTCGTCTCTGGCATGCGCCGCGCCTGGCGACCCGATCCATTTGGCTCCAGCGACCGCGCGCCCGTGTGGTCGCCCGACGGGTCGCACGTCGCCTATGCCAGCTTCAACGGTGATAACTACGATGTCTACGTCTCACATTGGAGCGGCGCAAGCCCACGCGATCTCACTTTTGCCGCGCCTATGAACGATACGTATCCCGCCTGGTCGCCCGACAACACGCGTGTCGCCTTCATCCGTTCGTATCAGGGGGTGTTCTTGATCTGCGTCGTCAACGCTGCCGCCCCCGCCCCTGATCCGTTGTGTTTTCCGGCGATCCAAGCGCCGCCGCGTCCGTTTTGGTCGCCCGATAGTACGCGCATCGCCTTTCTGCAAACCGTGAGCGGACGTGACCATGAAATTTACATCGCGTCGTTTGATCCGCTCACCATCGAACCGTTGTTCGTCTCCGCGCCAAACCAACGCGAGTTCCTGCCCCAATGGTCGCCCGACGGTTCATCGGTGTTCTATCTACGCGATGATGACGACGGCGGCATTTTTCGCTACGATCTGCATGAACAGACCAACACGCTTGTTTACAGGATCAACGACGTGCAAAGTTATGCGCTCGCGCCCGACGGCAGCTATATCGCGCTCACCGACGGCGACAATCTCACCATCATCACCGCTGACGGCGCGCCCGTCTTCGACCGCAACAATCTCTATCCCTTCGATCTGGCGTGGTCTGCCGACAGCGCGATCCTGGCGTTCACCCAATCGACTAACTCGTGGGATGTCGCCTTTCTTGATCTCGCGTCCGGTGTCGTCACGCGCGATGTCCAGCCTGGCAACGCGCAATCTCCCGCGTGGCGACCATGATCAAGTTTTTCGCGCGCGTCGCGCCTGTGATGACGGCTTTGGCGTTTGGGTTGGCGTTTGCGGCGGTGAGGATTGCGCCGAGTTTGCCGTATGAGGGAGAGTTTGTTTTTTCTGCTTCAAGCCTTAATGTCGAGACGCAGAAATTGTACGTGTACGAATTTAATAGTAGACGAGTGTTTCGTTTACCAGCAGTCGATATAAGCATTGATGAACACCCCGCATAGCAATATGTGGCAAGAGCTATTATAACACCATAAATAAATTGCAATACACCGTCCCTCAAAGCCGAAAGCTTGTGCAATAAAATGAACTTACCCAACCCGCTCCACGCTTGGGCGCTCTCCGCAGCCGATGCTATCGCCCTACAAAAGCAGCTTGCTGCGCGCGTCATCTACGACCGCCCGCTTGATCTCGCCGCCATCCGTTATGTCGCGGGCGTCGATGTCAGCGTCAAGGACTCCGCCGAAGGCGTCGCCATGTCGCAGGCTGCCATCGCCATCCTGGAGTTTCCCTCGTTGCGCCTCGTCGAAGCCGCCCGCGCCACGCTGCCTACGCCCTTCCCATACATTCCCGGTCTGCTCAGCTTCCGCGAATCGCCCGTCATCCTCCAAGCGCTCGAAACCCTGAGCATCCAGCCCGATGTCTATATCTTCGACGGCATGGGGCGCGCCCACCCGCGGCGTATCGGCATCGCCTCGCATGTCGGCTTGTGGCTCAACGCCCCGACCATCGGCTGCGGCAAAACCCTGCTCACGGGCAAGTATCAAGAGCCGCCCGACGAGCGCGGCGCTTATTCTCCACTCATCGATAAGGGCGAGACCATCGGCGCAGTCTTACGTACCCGCGCCGGGACAAAGCCGGTGTATATCTCCGTCGGTCATCTCGTAGATTTGGAAACGTCGGTCGAACTCGTCATGCGCTGCACGACCAAATACCGCCTCCCCGAAACCACCCGCGCCGCCCACAATTCGGCAGGCGACTTCGATCCATCCGCCCAACCCGACGATCCACCGCCTACCCAAGCGACACTCTTCCAATAGTGTCTCGGCGGCACGTTTACTCTTCCGATAGAGAGCGGCTAGGCGTGAGGTTGCCGGTCTTCGTGCCTCTGTGCCTTCGTATTATGCCTTTTTAGCTTTTCGGCGGCGGGCAAGTCTAAGTCCCCCTCTTACGACCACGCCGCTACCAGTTCCCCTAGCCCCGCGTACACTCCATCCGGCTGACCCGCCGCCGCTGCGACCTCCGCCAGCGTACTCACCCCCGTCAACACCAGCACCGTTTGAATTCCCAACGCCGCCGCGCCCGCAATATCCGTATCCAGCCGATCCCCCACCATCAATGCATCACCTGCGTCCATGCCCAGCGCCCGCAGCGCCGCCTCGAACATCGGCGCATTCGGCTTGCCCATATTCATCGGTTCAACACCGCTCGCGGTACGCAGCGCCGCGACGATGCTCCCCGCGCCGGGTACCAAGCCCTCTGGCGTCGGAAATGTCGCGTCGTTGTTGGTGGCGATGAACGCCGCCCCCGCGCGGATGCACATACTCGCGTTTTTCAGCTTGTCATACGTCAGCGCAAAATCGACCCCGACCGTCACCGCGACCACATGCGGATCGATCTCGCTTGTCACCGCATAGCCGCTCTCGCTCAGCATCATCCGCAAACCGTCACCGCCCAACACATGGATCAAGCTGCCCGCCGGAAAGTGCGCCTGCACATACGCGACCGTCGCCGTCCCCGATGTGATGATCTGGTCAGCCTCAATGCCGTGTATACCCATGCGCGCCAGCTTTTCGATGTAATCGACAGGGGCGAGACGGCTGTTATTCGTTGCCATCACGTAACGCAGCCCGCGCGCCCGTAAAAAGTCGAACCACGCACCCAGATCAGGCAGCGCCTGATCGCCGCGCCATAACACCCCATCCATATCCATGATCACGCCCGCAATCCGCCCAAAATCGATCATCTACTGCTCCCGCGTTACAATGCTGTCAACAAACCGATATTGTAACCACTGCTATTCAATTCATCGCATCCGTTCGCCCCTACCCATTACGAGGAACTCATTATGACTTTTTCCATCGTCGCGTATGACCCCACCGAACAGGCATGGGGCGTTGCCGTCGCCAGTAAGTTCATCGCCGTAGGTGCAGTCGTCTCATGGGCGCGCGCCGGATCAGGCGCGGTCGCCACGCAAAGTTATTGCAAAGTCAGCTTCGGGGTAGATGGACTTGCGCTGATGGGGGCGGGTAAATCTGCCAGCGACACGTTGGCACAACTCCTCGCCGCCGATGACGGACGCGACCTGCGACAGGTCGGCATCGTCGATGTGAACGGCGGTGCAGCCGCACACACCGGATCGGCATGTTACGCATGGGCGGGACATCATATCGGTGAAGGCTTCACCTGTCAGGGCAATATTCTGACGGGTGCGGACGTGATCGAGTCGATGGCGGCGGCATATCGTGCCGCGTCTGGCGAACTCGCAGATCGCTTAATGGTGGCGCTGGCGGCGGGCGATAGCGCAGGCGGTGATAAACGCGGGCGTCAGGGAGCGGCAGTGTTGGTCGTGAAAGCGAACGGCGGCTATGGCGGCGATAACGACCGCTATCTCGATGTGCGCGTCGATGACGACCCAAACCCGATGCCGAAACTGGCGTCACTGGTGCGCGCTCATCATCTTTTCTTTGGCGCACCGCACCCAGAAGACACGGTACCGATTACCGAGGCGCTCGCGCGCGAACTGCAAGCCATGATGGTCAAAGGCGGCTACTGGAAGCGCGACCTCGACGGCATATGGGGTGACGACGCCAAAACTGCTTTCGATGAACTCATCGGCAGCGAAAATCTCGAAGGACGCTGGCAGCGCGACAACGCGGATCAAATCGACCGGGTCGCGCTGGATTATCTCCGTGAACGTTTGCAGTGAAGCGTATTCAAATCAAGGGTCGTCGTCCGCTACAGACGCGACCCAAACGTTCACGGGTTAACTTTTACCTTTTATCTCTGCTGCTTGCCGCCGCCCTGCTGCGTTTTCACGCGCTCAGCGCCGATATACGTTTTCATCCCGACGAAGCGCTCTTCACCACATTCGCCCGCAATATCTGGACACAAGGCGATTGGTCACTGCAAGGTGATCTCGATAAACCGCCGCTCACGATTTATGCTAATGCGCTATCGCTGGCGTTTGTCGCCGCTACGTATAATCGCGGCGTGCCCGATTTCGATGCGCGTGTAGGCGAATTTGCCGCGCGATTACCCAGTGTCCTTGCCAGCCTGATCCAGATCGCGGCAGTTTACGCACTCTCAAAACGCCTATATGGGATAAGCATCGCCCGTTGGGCAGCGCTGTTTTTTGCGCTCTCCCCGCTCGCCATCGCCTACAGTCCGGGCGCGTATACAGACGGCGTCATGCTCATGTTTACGTCGCTCGCGCTGCTCATGAGCGCGGCGCATCGTCCGTTGTGGGCGGGACTCTGGCTGGCACTCGCATTCGCCTCCAAACAGCAGGCGCTCTACGTCGTGCCGTTGTGTTTACTTCTACTCTTTATCCAAAACAATGCGTTAACGATCACACGACATCATCAAGAAGAAAACTTGCTCCCCTCCTCGAATTCGGGCAGAGATAAATCTTTCTCCCTATCGGTATACCAGGGGTGGGGGCAGCTTTTAAGGTTTATGTTGCCGCTCATCCTCGTCTACATCGCCCTCTTGCTGTGGGATTCTGCCCGTTTCCCGTCACCATCGATTTTCGCGCTTGCCGCCGCCAACAATACGCCGATCGGTTTGATCACGCCCGACCAGCTTGCGCCACGCCTCATCGATTGGCTGATTTACCTGCAAGCGATACTCGGCGCGCCGACGATTTTACTGCTCTTCTTCGTCCCCATTGCGACGATTTGGCGCGTCATTCGTCAGCGTGACGCGCGCGAAACGGATTACGATACGCTGTTGTTCGCGTTTATCGTCGTGTATTTACTGGCGCACTGGCTGATAGCGTTCAACATCTATGAGCGTTATTTGCTGCCGATTTTGCCACTCGTGGCGATAATGGCGGCACGTACGTGCGCGTGGTTGTGGGCAATGCTGCGTCGTGCCATCACCCAGCCCGAAATGACCGTCGCGGCGGGTGCGCTGGTTTTGTCGCTGATTAGCAGCGCGATCAACGCATCAAGCGGCGATACCCCCTATAACAGTGAACGCGTCCAATACGCGGGGATCATTGCGCTGGCAGATACACTGAACGATTTACCGACCGCAACCGTGATTTATGATCACTGGTTAGGCTGGGAGTTGGGCTATTATCTTGGCGGATGGCACGACAAACGCCGCGTATATTACCCGACGCCGGATGCGCTCGTACGCGACGCACTCATCTTGCCCGAAAGCGACCCGCGCTATTTTGTCGCGCCATCATCGGTGGATGTCCGGGCGTGGTTATCAGCACTGGAGTCGGCAGGATTTACCATTGAACGTGTGTATGCCGCTCAAAGTTATGTCGTGCATCGTCTCACACCACCTTAATACCTCACCACAGCGGTATTTAGCTTTTCTTCCCTCTCGTCTCCCCTTTGCGTGGGAGAGGGGTTGGGGGTGAGGGAAAAACTGCAATGATCGTAGGGGTCGGCGTACTAGGTCGTCGTGCGCCGTCCGGTACGCAGCATCTCGCCCGCCACGCTGATCAGGTTATTGGCAATGTAAGGCTTCGTCAAATAACGGTCTGCGCCAGCGTCAAGCGCCTCACGAATCTGCGACGGATCGATCAATGACGATAAAACCAGCACAGGCAGTGTGTCGAATATCGACTTCATGCGCATTTGTTTGAGTAAATCAACCCCACTAACATCCGGCAGCATCAAATCGAGAACCAGAAGATCGGGCAGCGGTGCTGTTTTTAGCAGTTGCGCGGCAGCGGAAGCGGTCTCCGCCGTTGTGACTTCTACGCTCAACCGAGACAATAAAATACGAATCAAGTTGAGCAGCTCTTGATCGTCATCAACGACGAGAACCCGTTTTTTCGCATCCGCCAAAATGTGTGCCTTTCGAATGTTCAGATCACCCGTTAATTTAAGGTCTGATAGTTCTAACCTACAGCCGCGCTCATGTCTAGTATGATTCGCGTAATCGTGTAAACTGACATCGGTATTTCTGTAAGCAGTTCAAGGAGTGAGGCGACGTGAAATTGATCTTCACGAGACACGGCGGCGGGCTGGTGCTTTCCATGCTGCTGCTGCTCACGACCGCCGGATGTTTTCGCCCCGCCAGTGAAGCGGCGCAGTCCGAGACGATTCCAACCACGACCATCGATAGCGCACTGGGCGTCATCCCGTCGACCACCGCTGACGCAGTCATGCCTTTCGACACGCCTACGCCGCTCGACGCCATCATCGACCCGGCAACCGTGACCGATGACCCGAATAGTTTTGCACCGCTGCCCACGCTCACACCCACCTCGTCGGAACCGACGTTGAGTGCGCAGACTACAGGCTTCGGCACACCAACGGTGATCTTTATCACCCCTGGCAGCCCGCTCGGTTTTATCACACCAGAAGCAAATGTACCGACGCGCATCCCACCGATTGGCGGCAGCATCGAAGTAACAGCGGATGCGTCCGCGTTTGATGGCGACCCCGAAACCACTGGTCTTGAATCATTCCCAACGGCGACCGCCACCCCCGAAAATGCGTGCACCTATATCGTGCTAGCGGGCGACAGTCTGTATGGTATTTCGCTTGACCAAGACGTATCACTGACAGAACTGCGCGCCGCCAACCCCGCCCTGACCGGCACAAATCCTGTTTTGCAAATCGATCAGGAATTATTCATCCCGCGCGATGGTTGCCCTGGTTACATCCCGCCATTACCCGACGAAGAAACGACCGACGAACCGAGTACTGGCGACCTACCCACAGGTGCGGGCGATGTCTATGTCGTGCAGGCGGGAGATACGCTGTCGTCGATTGCTTCACGTTTTGGCACGACAATCAGCGAATTGATCCGTATTAACGAACTGACCAACCCTGATCGGTTGAGCCTTGGACAAGAATTGATCATTCCCGGTGAAGACAATTAACGCCAATATATACCCACTGAAAGACAGTATTTCTGGAGGCGCGCCTAATACGCGCCTCCAGACAGCCGATCCCGCAGCGTTCATGCCCCACAACCTGAGCAACCATCCAATTTACTGGTTGCCGCCTGCCCGGTTCGATGTATAATCTTGTCTTATTGGACTGAGTAGAAGCCGAACTGCCATGATCGAAGTTGTAATCGACAGCATCCGCGTCAGCTTGATGTCGCAGCATCGCATTGTCATTCTCAAAGATATGATGAGCGACCGCTATCTGCCGATCTGGATTGGACCTTGTGAAGCGGACGCGATCACCATCGAACTGCAAGAAATGCCGCCGCAGCGTCCCTTGACACACGATTTATTGAAAAATGTGATCGGCGAATTGGGTGGCAAAGTCGTCCACATCCTGATCAGTGATTTACGCAACGATGTGTATTATGCTCGCGTGGTCGTTGAATTGAACGGCAAACAAGTCGAAATCGACTCGCGCCCCAGTGACGCGATTGCGCTGGCAGTCCGCAGCAAAACACCGATTTTCGTCAACGATATGGTCATGGATCGCGGCGCGATTGAACCAGAAGACGACGTAGAACGTGAAGGCGAACTCGAAAGTGAGGTCGCGGACGACCGTTTGAGCGCATTCAAGGATTTTGTCAACTCGCTCGATCTGGACGATCTCGACACCGACGAAGAAGACTAGCCCGCACATCGCCCCCACGCGGCAACATCGCCGCCCCATTTAACTGACACGATACGGCGATGTCGCTTAGCGCGACGCGCCGTTTTGTTTCTCTATTTTTGCGCACCACGAGAATTTATACCGATGACGTATAACCAGACCAGCATCGCGCCCTATAGTCAAGACGCCGAAGAAGCTGTTTTAGGCGCTGTCCTTATCAATCCCGAAGCGTTCTTCAACGTCGCTTCGTTTTTGAAGCCGGACGATTTTTTCATTTTGCGCCACCAGTATATCTGGGAGGGGATGTTCCGCCTGACCGAGCGTAACGAAATGCTCGACTTGATCACGGTGCGCGAAGAACTGCGCCAGCAAGGACGACTGACCGAAATCGGCGGTCCGGGTTATCTCACCCAGTTGACCGTCAACGTGCCCACGTCGATCCATGCCGAAGTCTACGGGCGGTTGGTCGAACGCGCCGCCGTGCGCCGCCGTTTGCTCAACGCCGCTGATGAAATTCGCGGCTTGGCGATGGACGAGACGCTCACGCTCGATAAAGTGACCAGCGACGCCGAAAGCAAGTTGTTTGAAGTCACCGAGCGCAACATGCGCCGCGACTTGGTGCCGATGCGCGAGGCGATCAGCGATTATTTCGATCAGCTCGAACATTTGATGCAGCATCCCGATGAACCACTCGGCTTGCCAACCGGATTCCGCGATCTCGATACGCTGCTCGGCGGCTTGCAGCGTTCGGACCTGCTGATTTTTGCGGGGCGCCCGGGCATGGGCAAAACGTCCTTCCTGCTTTCGGTCGCCCTCAACGCCGCTAAACTCGGGGCGCGCATCCTCATTTTCACGATGGAAATGGGATCGGAACAAATCGTCCAGCGCCTTGTCTCGATGGAAACCGGGATTAACACGCAAAAGCTGCGGCTTGGTCAGTTATCACAGCAGGAATGGGCACGGTTTGTGCAGGCGAGCGGACGTTTGGGCGCGCTCTCCATCGTCATCGATGACACCCCATCGATGACGCCGCTTCAAATTCGCACCAAAAGCCGCCGTATGGCGCACGAACTCGGCATCGACCTGATCATCATTGACTACTTGCAATTGATGAGCGCGGGCGTCGGTTACGAAAACAACCGCGTGCAGGAGATCAGCTATATCAGCCGCAGCTTGAAAGAACTCGCGCGCGAACTCAATGTCCCGGTCTTTTCGGCGGCGCAGTTGTCGCGTGCGGTCGAAAGCCGTCAGGATAAACGCCCACAGTTGAGCGACCTTCGTGAATCGGGTTGTTTGACGGGCGACACTTTGATTTATTTGCCGGAAACTGGTGCTTCCAAACCGATTCGCGCCTTGATTGGTCAAACCGATTTTCAAGTCTTAAGCCTGAACTTAAAAACCCTGAAATTAGAGCCGGCAACGGTATCGAACGCTTTTTGCACGGGTACAAAATCTGTCTACAGGCTGACGACACAACTAGGACGCGAGATTCGCGCCACCGCTAATCATCCCTTTTTGACCATTCACGGTTGGAAACGGCTAGACGAATTGTCGCAGGATGATTATATTGCCGTGCCACGCGCGCTCTCGTCTTCGTCAAAACAATCAATGTCAAATGCCGAACTCGCATTGTTAGGTCATTTGATTGGCGATGGTTGCACGCTTCCCCGACACGCCATTCAATATACGACACGCGAATACGAAATTGCTGAAATCGTAGTTACGGTGGCGCTTGAAGTTTTCAATAATGCAATCAAACCACGTATCGACCAAGAAAAAGGTCATAATTGGTATCAAGTCTTTTTGCCGTCAACTGAGCATTTGACACATGGCAAACAAAGTCCAGTTCGCGTATGGCTTGAAGCCATGAATGCTTTTGGTCTCCGTTCCTACGAAAAACGCATTCCGATAAAGGTTTTTGAGCAACCTGAACAAGCAATCGGTTTGTTTTTGCGTCATCTTTGGTCAACGGATGGCTGTATCAACGTACCTGTTTCGACAAATGAAAAAGCTCCATATCCTAAAATATACTATGCAACTAGCAGTAAAGGTCTTGCCTGCGATGTTCAATCGTTACTCCTGAAAATGGGTATCAACGCGCGCTTGACCCAAGTATCACAAGGCACAAAGGGACGGAATCAATTTCATGTAGTAGTGAGCGGTGCTAACGAGATGGGTCGTTTTATCACGCACATAGGCGCAGTCGGATCACTACGTCAAGGGCGTTTAAGGCGTGTTACGGACTATTTAATATCCCATCAAGCAAATCCAAACAAAGATATTATCCCCCATAACGTATGGAAGATGTACGCAGTTCCAGCCATGCAAACAATAGGTTTAACAACACGAAAGATGCAAGCGCAACTCGGCAACGAGTATTGCGGCACGGGACTTTACAAACAAAATGTCAGTCGGGAACGTGCGTTACGATTGAGTGGTGTTGTTAAGTGCAACCAGATTTATCAACTAGCAACCAGCGACATTTACTGGGATGAAATCGTTCGTATTGAACCAGACGGTGAAGAAGACGTTTTTGATTTGACTGTGCCAACCCATCACAACTTTGTCGCAGACAACATGATTGTTCATAATTCGATTGAGCAGGACGCCGACATCGTAATTTTCTTATATCGTGATGTTCTTTACAACGAGGCGACCGACTTTCCGGCGCTTGCCGAAGTTATCGTCACCAAACATCGCAACGGTCCCACTGGCACGATCAATCTGCATTTTGAAAAATCGCTGACCAAATTCAGCGACGCCCGCACCCAGACAATCGACTTGAGCAGCCTGTAATGACGCCGATCTTTCATGGATTTTCGCCCGGCAAACCGCGTACGTTTGCGCTGCCCGCCGCCTTAATCACCGATCTGCTGCCCTTGATCGACGATCTCGCCGCGCTCAAGGTCATTCTGTTCACGTTTTGGGCGATCCAACAACGCGAGGGACACTTTCGCTATCTGCGTGCCAGTGAATACGCGCTTGACGCCGCCTTGATCGATGGACTGCGCGTGATCGATCCGACGGTATCGCCGGATATCACGTTGGCGAACGCCTTGCTGCACGCCGTCGAAAGCGGGGCGCTGCTGCGCGCCGAGGTCATGCTCGATAGCAGCCGCGAAACCCTGTATTTCATCAATGCCGAGCCGGGACGCGCCGCGCTTGCTCAAATCGAAGCTGGACAGTGGCAGCCGGGCAGCATCGATCAGCCGATCGAAATCCTCCCAGAACGCCCGAACATCTTCCGTCTGTACGAAGAAAATATTGGCGCGCTCACGCCTCTAATCGCGGATGCGCTCAAAGATGCCGAACGTGAATACCCGGCAGGATGGGTCGAAGATGCGATCCGCGCGTCCGTCGAAAATAACGCACGCAGTTGGCGTTATATTCAGGCAGTCCTTAAACGCCGTGAACAGGAAGGAAAACCCGGTGAAACCGCTCAGAAATCGACTGAACGACATGACAACTGGTATCTCCCGCGTTAGCGGCAGCACGCCCGAAATCCCCGACGGCATTGGCGACGACGCCGCGTGTCCGATTTGCGGCGGCTTGGGCTATGTCCGCGTCGATGTACCCGTCGATCACCCGTATTTCGGCAAGCTGATCGCGTGCCCGCGCGATCATCACCTCAAGAACCCGGCGCGCCAGGAAACTTTACGCAAGCTCGGCAATCTTGAAGCGATGGCGGATAAAACCTTCACCTCGTTCATGGTCGAACACACACTGTGGCAGCCCGAAGAAGAAGTCGCCGTTAACAGCGCGTATAAAGCCGCCGCCGAATTCGCGCAAAACCCGGCGGGGTGGCTCTTATTCGAAGGCGGTTACGGGGCAGGCAAGACCCATCTTTCCGCCGCCATTGCCAATCACCGCCTGGAGCAGGGCGACTCGGTTTTATTCATCACCACGCCCGATTTGCTCGATCATTTGCGTGCCACATACGCGCCCAACAGTGAAGAAGGCTATGATCAACTGTTCGAGCGCGTTCGTAATACGCGCCTCTTGATCCTTGATGATCTCGGCACAGAAAATCCGAGCGCGTGGGCGCAGGAAAAACTGTTTCAGTTGTTCAATCACCGTTCGATGTTCAAATTACCTACGATTATCACCACCAACGCCGATGTCGAACGACTCGACGGACGCATTAAAAGCCGCCTGCTGGATCAAGCACTGACGCGGCGCATTACGTTGAATGTCGCAGATTTTCGCGTCAACGAACGGCGCGAGCGCGACCCGATTTACAATAACCTTGATGCGTATCGACATATGCGCTTTGAAAGTTTCCGCGTCGAAGCAGCCTCGCCACCCGACGAACGCCGCAATCTCGAAAATGTGCTGGCAATCACGCAAAGTTATGTGCAGGATCAGCGTGGACACTGGTTGATTTTGGGTGGTTCGGTCGGCGGCGGCAAAACCCACCTCGCCGCGTCAATTGCCAACGCATGGCGCGATGTCGGGCGCGAAGTCGTCTTTATCACCGTGCCCGATTTGCTCGATTATTTACGCACCGCCTTCGAGCCGAGCGCACGCACCAGCTTGGATCACCGCTTTCAGATCATCCGCAACGCGCCATTTCTTGTCCTCGACGATCTCGGTACGGAAAACGCGACATCGTGGGCACGCGAAAAACTCTTTCAAATTCTCGATTATCGCTATTTGCGCCGCATTCCCACCGTGATTACCATCAGCAAATCGATTGAGGAAATGGATGCGCGCGTGCGCGTGCGTCTGCTCGATGAAAATGTCTGCACTGTCCGCATGATCACCGCGCCGCCGTATGCCATGCGTGGCGCGAACAAACGTCGTTGATCTATGTTTCGCCGCGCAGATGACACGATCCAGGTCACACCTTATCAACGCCGCAACCGTCAGGATGTGCGTGAGTTACTTTTTCGCAGTCTGCACTCACACACCCATCTTGATTGGCACGAGACCGATCAATGGCTCGACGCGGCGCGTTCGCCCGTCGTGCTGGGGTGGCGCGGACGCCAGCTTGTCGGCATTTTGGGCGCGTCGGAACCTGTCGAAGGCGAATGCTGGATTCGCGTGGCGGCGGTCGTTGATGATACCGACCCAACGCCGATTATCGCGGCACTCTGGGATATTCTCCGGCTCGATCTCAAAGCGCTGAACGTCAACCGCGCGGCGATTTTGCTCATGCGCGATTGGATCGGCGATGTCTTTGACAAACTCGCGTTTGAACCGCACGAAACCATTGTCACGCTGCGCCGTGATAAAACCGACTTGCCGCCGGATATGCGCCCCGCCAATCTGACGATACGGTCGGCTGACCCTACGGATTATGAAGCCGTTGTACAAATCGATCACACTGCGTTTGGTCCGTTATGGCGCATGACGGCGAGCGATACCCGCCAGGCGATGCGGATGGCGGCATCCTGTACGCTCGCGTTGATCGACGATACACCCGTCGGTTATCAACTTAGCACCATGTATTTCGATGGGTCGCATTTGGCACGACTGGCAGTTTTACCCACTATCCAGGCGCATGGTATCGGCGCGGCGCTCGTCGGGGATGTTTTGCGCCGGTTTGGGCGGCGCGGGGTTTTATCGATGTCGGTTAATACGCAGTTGAGCAACGAACGTTCACAGCGTTTATATCAACGTCTAAAATTTCAGCGTACGGGTTACGATCTCTCGGTGTGGATGCGCGATTTATAGCTCGGATCGTTTCTGCTTGGTTTGCGCATCCGCAATATCGCGCTCGATCTCGTCCAAAAAGCCCGCTGGATTATTTTGCAGCACGACTTCGATGCCACCCACCCACCGCGACGCCAGATTGTAGAACCATGCGCCTAATGCGAAAGTGATCCCACCGAAAATCGCGGCAAATACAACGCCGATCAGATAAAAACACAAAAAGCTGATCACACCCGCTGTCCCCACGAACCCGATTAAACCGTTCAAATCCGGGTCATTGGTCACGACCATCGACTGCGAGACCGACCCAAGCAGCAGCAGGGGCACGACCCCGACCAGAAACCCCATAATCAGATACAGCAGCGCGTTGACGATCACGCCAATTCTAAATGCCGAACTGATATTGATACGTTTGAGTGCATAAGCCATGAAATTTTCCGTTATGTGATTATGCGAATACATCAATCAGTTTGATTTGGAACATCGGCAGTACCTCATCGGCATTCAGCACCGCGTCGCCTGCATAATGACGCGGCTGATCCCAGTCGGGCGCATATGCCAACGCTTTGCGGCGCTGTGGATCGACCACCCAAATCAAGCGCACGCCGTCGGCTAAGTACGCGTCGATTTTTTCGTCGAGTTCGCTCACTTTGTCGGTCGGCGAAACAATTTCAACGACAAAATCGGGCACAACAGCGAACGGAAAATCGCGCCAATCAGAATTGTCACGTTTGTAATCAGAAATGCGCGTGCCGAGATACACCATCACATCAGGCACGCGCGACCCTAATACCCAATTGCGATCATCGGTATCTGGCATTACGAATGTTGTCTCAGCATAGACAGCGCCGCTGCCCAAAATTCGCAGTAGATCGAGTAGAAGATCATAAAAGAATTTTGTTAAGTCGCTGTGACCAGCCTTTGGAGGTATTAGATACCGCCTTTCGTTATTGATGATTTCCAACTTACGATCCGCACCTAATTCCAAAAATTCGTCCAGCGACATGCCAACGCGCGTCTTGATTAGAGTCATGCTGTTCAACCTCACCTCTCGTCTCGTATGATTATAGCAGTCCAGCGCGGGAAAACCTTGCGCTTTAGCGCGTGGATGAAAGCGCACGTTGCCCTTGTGGTAAGCGCTCATTTGGACTACACTCTTTCTCAATACGGTTGGACGAAAGACTACACAAGCCTGTCATGGGATGGTAGAAAAGACAGTCCAATGCGGCTCTTTAACAACTGAATGTACGGCGTTGAGATGGGAAGTCCATCTCGTAAAATATTCAACGTCTCCAAGAGAAAACCGGACGTGAGAGTCTTTAAAATCTCAATCTGTTGGGGCATCAACGGTCTATCAGAGCGGTCGTCAGACACCCTTCGGGGTGCAGCCGTATTGACGGTAGTAGCTCCCGGCTTTAGCCGGGGGAGTATGTCACAGCAAAATTTTGGAGGATCACCGCGTGGATGACGCCACGATACACATGCTCAATGACATCAATCGCCGCTTTTATGCCTCCGTCGCCGACGAATTCGATGTGACGCGCGCCAAAGCATGGCGCGGCTGGCGCGATATATTGCCGCACATGCCGCCACCCGCCGGGCGTCCGCTCACCGTGTTGGATGTCGGCTGTGGCAACGGACGTTTCGGCGCCTATCTGGTCGAGCGCTTGCACCGTCCAATCGATTATCACGGCATCGATAACAGCACCGCGCTGCTCGCTCATGCTGCCGATAGCTTGCGCGCGCTGCCCGATCTCACTGTCACGCTTGAAAACCGCGATGTGATCCTGCATCCGCCGACCGAAAATACGTATGATCTGGTCGTCGCTTTCGGCTTGATACACCATGTGCCAGGATTACACAACCGCCACACCTTTGTCCGCGCACTAGCAGATCGTGTCGCACCAGGCGGGTTGTTGGTGTGGACAGAATGGCGCTTTTACGAACAGGCGCGTTTTCATGGTCATCTTGTCCCCTTTCAGCCCTCGTTGGCTTCCCTCATCGAACCCGCTGATTATCTGCTCGATTGGAAAGCCAGCCCGCAAGCCGATATCTATGCCTCATATCGCTACTGTCATTATGTCGATGATGGCGAAAGCAGTTCGCTGAGCGCGGCGACCGATTTAGAACTGCTCGACACTTACCGCGCCGATGGCGATACCCGCGATGGCAATCGTTACGTTTTGATGAGACGTCCCACCGTTTAGCGTAATGAATGATTTACATTTCGCATCTATGCTCATGCGCGACACAAAACACAGCATCTCAGGGAGAAGCCATTATGACCTTTACCGTCCGTGAACGTACCAGCACCCGTCTCATTGCCAGCGCCCAGCCCGAAGCCAACGCCGTACTGCCGTTTGAAGGCAATTGGTATTACGAACAGAGCAAGGTCGATTTCACGAACTTGAAAGTGACCGAACGTACCTACACCTGCCCGTACAAGGGTGTGTGCTATTGGGTTGATCTTGAAACGCCCGAAGGCACGACCGCCCAGAATATCGGTTGGATTTATCGCCAGCCCAAGCCGGGTTACGAACAAATCAAGGATAAAGTCGCTTTTTACGCCCGCGACACCTCCGGCACAACCTCCGTCGTCGAATAACACGTCACGGGGCGATCCGGTGGGTCTCAGGCGTCAAGATAAGCGCCAATCAAGGATGGACTGGTGAGTAGAGGGCGATTTTCGATGTTTATCTTTCTGAGCAAAACGTTGAAAATCACCCTCTAACGAGTGCCAGAAGGCAGAGGCGCCACGCCAGTGTGAGCGGACATTTGTGCTAGTGGCTGCCATTCTATCCGCCCGCTGCTGCGCGGCACGCTTGTCGTGTCGATCGCCACTATCTATGATTGCTCCCTCCCTAAAATGCCCGCCAACGCACCACAGGCGGCGATGTGGGCGATGGGCTGCCTTCAAGTTGTTCCGTCGTGACGCCGACCGAATCAAAAGGTGCCGCCAGCAGCGATGAAGAAAATACCAAAACGCCCGCGCCCCGTTCATCCACCTGAAACACGCCTAAACTCGTAATCACATCCGCGCGCTGCACCCACGCTTGATACCCCGCATCGGGCGTCAATTCAGGGAAGTCAGCGGCGATCAGGACGGCATTGCCGTCATTGGGATTCCAGATCAAGCGCCCATTGGCATTGGTTTCCAGCCCACCTTGCCCGGTCGGAAGCGGAATTTCACGCCCCGCCACCGCATTGATGCGTGCTGCCCAGTATAAATTGTTAGCAATCAAAATCAGCGCTAAACAAGCCGCCGCCGCCAACCAGCGCGCCGGTCGTCGTCGCAGCGGGCGGCGTGACGTTTTGGCAGCATCCAGCAGCGATGCCAATGCTTGCGGCGGCGGCACGACCTGCACGACACTGGAAGCCAGCGCACGATTAAGCGCTTGAAAGCGCTCAAGTTCGGCGGCAAGCTCAGGACACTCGCGCAGCCCAATCTCGATAGCGCGCGTTTCATCATCGTCGGTCGCGCCGATGCTGTAGGCGGGGATTAATTCCTGTAGTTGTTCACAATCGCTTGTCGATTTCATCACGGTACTGTCGTGTTCACTTTCCCTACTATTATATCGTTGGAAACATGCCTTATGGATTGTCTTCCAACGATTTCCTTAATTTTTGCAGCCCCAATCGTAATCGCGTTTTGACCGTGCCAAGCGGCAGATCGAGCAGTTGTGCCAGTTCACGGTGTTTCATACCCTTAAAGTATGCCAGTTCGATCAATGTCCGCTGCTCATCTGGCAGTTGGTTGATCAACGACTGCATATGCTCGGAGTCACCCGGTGTCAGTGCGTCGTCGTCCGCCATGACATCATCGTTCAATTCGATATCTTTGCCCGTGCGCCGCCATTCCTGCCGAATGCGATCAATCGCTGTGTAGCGCGCGGTCGTCAGCAGCCAACTATGAAATTCACCTTTCGCCGCGTCCCACGCCTTCGGCTTGTGCCACACTTTCAAAAACGTATCCTGCAGAATTTCTTGCGCCAGTGTTTCGTTTTGCGTAATTTTCAAGACAAGGCTGTAAACCGCGGTGCCATACTGTGCATATAAAACTGCCAGCGCCGTTTCATCCTGTTGTTCTATGCGGCGTAGCAGCGCAGCAATTTCCAAGCCAATTCCTCCACCCGACGCAAATCCAAAACCGTTATTTCAACGATAGTCTAATTGAGGCGCCTCTACAAATCGAATTGGGCAATACTGGTTCTAAGGAGCGAAATATCTTGAAGAAAATGCTGGTTCTGTTGGTTGTATGTGTGCTGGCGCTCGGCATTGCCGCGCCAATTCTCGGTCAGGAAGCACTGCCGAATACGCTGAATATTGGCGGTGAAGGCAGCGGTCTAGGGAGTTTTCTGGTCGCTGATAATGGCATGACGCTGTACTTTTTTAAGCGTGACACGTTCGGTGTGAGCAACTGTATCGATAACTGCGCGAACGCGTGGCCCGCCTACACCGTCGAAAGCGCCGATGGACTATCGGTTGCAGATGGCATTCTCGGCGAAATTGGCACGATTGAACGTGCCGACGGCACGCTGCAAGTAACATACAATGAACTGCCGCTTTATTTCTGGCAGAATGACGCCGCCCCAGGCGATGCCACGGGCAACAACCGAGGTACCAACTGGACGGTCGTCGCACCGGCAGCCGTTTATGCGTGGAACACCGCGGATCATGGCAACGTGCTGGTCGGCGCCAATGGCTTCACGCTGTACACCTTCGACAACGATGAAGCCGGGGTAAGCAACTGCGTTGATAACTGCGCGACCAACTGGCCGCCCGTCACCGTCGCAGATGCGGAGTTGCTCGTTACCGCGATCAATCTGCCCGGTGTGTTTTCGACATTTGAACGCGAAGCGGGTGTCTTCCAGGTCGCATACAACGGACAGCCACTCTACTACTGGAATCAAGATGCCGCGCGCGGCGATACGACTGGTGATGCTGTGGGCGATGTCTGGTTCGTCGCTAACCCATAATTTTCGTCGCACCATAACCCACGTTTGACGAATACAAAAAGACGCAAGGATTATCCCCTTGCGTCTTTGCTTTTCTTAGCGTTAAAGCACTTGCTTGAGCTACATACTTGGCGCTTCGAGCGCTTCGTTTTCGCCTTCACCTTCGGCGCTGTCTTCGACATTTTCCAGCACTAACTGACCATCACGCGCATCAACGCGGACAACGCTCGCCAGTTTGAACTTGCCGGACAAAATGCCATCGCTCAGCGCGTCTTCGACTTCGTTCTGGATCAAGCGGCGCAAGGGGCGCGCACCAAATTCCGGATCGTAGCCTTGTGTCGCCAACCAATCACGCGCTGCCTCGGTCAAATCGAGCGAGATCGCGTGTTCGATCAAACGGTCACCGACTTTCTTGAGTTCGAGATCGACAATTTGCTTAATCTCGTCGCGCGTCAGTGCGCGGAAGACGATGCTGGCATCGACACGGTTCAAAAATTCAGGGCGGAACACACGACGAAGCTGCTCTGTGACGTTCTTTTTGAGTTCGTCGTAGTTGAACTTGTCGGCATCGCTTTCACCACGCGGGTTGTTAAACCCGAGATTCGCGCCGCGCTTGATCGTATCTGCGCCGACGTTGCTGGTCATCACAATGATGGCATTGCGGAAATCGACGCGGCGACCGCGTGCATCTGTCAACGTGCCTTCTTCCATCACTTGCAGCAGCATGTTGAAAGCTTCGGGATGCGCTTTTTCGATTTCGTCAAATACGACGATGCTGTACGGGCGGCGGCGGATGGCTTCGGTCAATTGCCCCGCATCCTCATAACCGACGTAACCGGGAGGCGCACCGACGAGACGCGCGACCGAGTGCCGTTCCATAAATTCGCTCATATCCAACTGGACGAGCGCATCTTCGCTGCCGAACAGGAACTCCGCCAGCGCCTTGGTCAGTTCAGTCTTGCCAACCCCCGTCGGTCCCAGAAACATGAACGAGCCAATCGGACGACGTGGGTCTTTCAAGCCAGCGCGCGCACGGCGCACCGCTTTACTGATGCCCTGAATCGCTTCGTGCTGACCGATGATGCGCGAGTGCAGCGCTTCTTCCATCTTCATCAGGCGTTCGCTTTCCTCGCCCGAAATGCGGATGGTCGGGATACCTGTCCACATGCTGACAACTTCCGCGATATCCTCACCACCCAAACGCGGCTGATTGGTCTCTTCGTTCCAGTTCGCTTTAAAACCGGTCAGGACTTCTTCAACATTGACGCGCTGACGACGGAGCAAATCCATTTCTTCGTCTTCGCTGCCTTCTTCTTCGAGCATCCGCATTTCGTCGTCGATACGTTCCAAATCCTGTTCGGCACGGCGAACTTGTGCCGCTTCTGGGCTTTTATACATACGCAAACGCGCAGAGGCTTCGTCGATCAGGTCGATAGCCTTATCCGGCAAGAACCGATCGGGAATATAACGCGCCGACAGATTCGCAGCGGCTTCGATGGCGTCGTCGGTAATTTCGACGTTATGATGCTCTTGATAGGGGACTTTGATTCCTTGCAGAATTTCAATCGTCTCTTCGATGGTCGGCTCATCGACCAGAATTTTCTGGAAACGACGTTCTAACGCGGCATCGCTTTCGATGTGCTTGCGATATTCATCGAGCGTGGTCGCGCCGATGCACTGAAGCTCACCGCGTGCCAATGATGGCTTGAGGATATTTGCCGCATCGACACTGCTGCCCGCCGACCCTGCGCCGACCAGCATGTGCACTTCGTCGATGAACAAAATCGAGTCGGATGTTTTCAATTCTTCGATCACACGTTTGAGTCGTTCCTCAAACTGACCGCGATACATCGTTCCGGCGACGAGCGACCCGACATCGAGCTGCAAGACACGTTTATCGAGCAGTTGACGCGGCACTTCGCGATTGACGATGCGCTGTGCCAGCCCTTCGACAATCGCCGTCTTGCCAACGCCTGGTTCACCGATCAACGCCGGGTTGTTCTTGCGGCGGCGGCTTAAGACCTGAATCACACGCTCAATTTCGGTTTCACGCCCGACCACTGGGTCGAGCTTGCCTTCCTGAGCGAGTTGTGTCAGGTCGGTCGCCAATTGATCGACCAACGGGGTTTTCCCAGATTTATCTTTTTGCGGACGCGGCGGACGCGGTTCTTCTTGACTGGATTGCGGCGGTTGCACAGGGCTCTCCTGCAATACACGGCGCGTCTGACGGCGCACCTCTTCCGGGCTGATGCCCAGACGCTTCAAGATATCGATAGCAACTCCTTCGGTCAGGCGCACCAGACCGAGCAGAAGATGCTCTGTACCGATGTAATGATGCCCCATCCGGCGGGCTTCATCGACCGCGAGTTCCAGCACACGCTTGGTGCCAGGAGAAAGCTCAGGTTGTGTCGTGCTGGTGCGGGTGGTAGCGCGTGTCATGCGTTCGACCAGTTCTTCGACACGTCGCTGTTCCAACCCAAGTTCGCGCAGCACACGTCCAGCGACGCCACCTTCTTCGCGGATTAACCCCAAAAGCAGGTGTTCAGTACCGATATAGTTGTGCTGCAACCGTTCGGCTTCTTCTTGCGCGAGGCTTAATACTCGCCGCGCACGTTGGGTGAAGCGTTCCATCTTGTTTGCCACAGTTACGAGACCTCCGTCGCTTACAGCCGTTGGAATAGCTGCCAGCAATTGCACTCAGTTGAAGAACGGGTTAACAATAATAACGCTTCTTGAGCCTCTGCTGATTATAGCACACGCTTACTCACTCACTACATGCCACGTCGCATAAACCTTGCGTTAGAAAGCTAGTAGTTTCATGAAAAGTGTATAGCAAACCTTCCAATTTGCGATCTTTTCACCTGTATAAATAAAAACGCCGCACAGTGAACGATAACTCGTTTTCTGGCGGCGGTGACTCGTTAAATCATTAACGTAGATTAAGCGTCTGGAAAATTCTGCCAATCGCTGTCCATATACTCCGCCGAATTGACACGCTTCAGGCTCAGCCCCAAGCGGCGGTTTTGTACATCCACCTTCACCACGCGCAGCGTCATGATGTCGCCTTCTTTGACGACTTCTTTAGGGTGCTGCACGCGCTGATCGCTCAGTTCGCTGATGTGGATCAAGCCTTCGATCTCTTTGACATCGACCAGTTGTGCGAACGCGCCAAACTTGGTCAGCTTGGTCACTTCTGCTTTGACCAACTGCCCGACTTGATACGCGAGCGCAATCGTATCCCATGGGTCTGGCGCTTGCCGCTTCATGCTCAAGCCGATACGTTTGGCGTTTGGGTCAACGCTGATGACTTCGACGCGCACCTCTTGCCCAACTTTCAGCACGTCTTTCGGGTGTGTAATGTGCTGCCACGACATTTCTGTCAGGTGAACCAGCCCTTCAGCACCGCCAATATCGACGAACGCGCCAAAGTCTTCCAGGCTAACCACCCGCCCGACGCGCGACTCACCGACGCTCAACTGCTGAATCAGTGACTCTTTGCGTTTCTCGCGCGTCTCACGCGATGCAGAACGCTCAGACAAGATCAAGCGGTTGCGCTGGCGGTCGACTTCGACCACTTTGACCATGATCGGCTCGTTGACCATGCTCGTCCAGCGTTCTTCTTCGGTTTCGCCTTCCAAAGCACGACGGCGATCCGCGCTCATCTGGCTTTGCGGCACGAACCCACGCAGTCGCCCAAAGCGGACGATCAAGCCGCCTTTGTTGTAACCAGCGACGCGCGATTCCATGACTTCCTGGCTTTGGCGAAATTCTTCGGCACGCTGCCAGTCGGTTTCTTCGACGGCGCGGTTATACGAGAGCAAAATATTCCCGTTGTGGTCACGCGGGTTGACCACGAACACACGTACAGATGCGCCGAGCTTTAGTTCTTCTAAATTCTGGCGTCCCATGCGTTCCAGTTCGGCGGATAAAATCACGCCTTCGCTGTCGCCATCGAGCGCGACGATGACAGATGTCGGGGATGTCGCTTTGACTACCCCATCGATGAGATCGCCTTTCTTAAACTTACGCGCACCTTCGGCGGCACTGGTTTGGGGTGCGGTCGTGCTTTCAGTCGGCAAATCCGCCGTCGAATCGGCATCAACGCTCATTGTCGCGTCCGCGTCTGGCACCAGCGGCGCTTCATCTGGCATTTCACCCGGCATCGGTTCTTCACTCGACGCAGCGGGTGCATCCGACGTGACATCGCTGACTCTATCGTCATCGGTCACGCGGAGATCGTCATTGATGGTCGGTGAAGACTCATTGCTTGGAGCGACGGCAGCAGGCGCGTCCGTTTCTGCGACAGGCACGGGGACAGCGTCAATCGCTCCCGTTTCAGCGCCAGTCGTCGAGTCAGTCGCTTGGACATCCTCGTTATCGCTCTGCCCTGGCATGTTCGGAACTTTCACGTTTCGTTTCTCCCGCAGTCAGTGGGTACGCCACGTATTATACAAACTGCGTGATAAGAATCAAACACACCGACGCATAAATTGTCATATTTGTGAAGGATGTATGCAGATTGTGAGGTCGGGCGGTGATGATTGTCAAAAGTTCGTTTTTTCTCTATAATGAGTCTTTATGGCACATTTGTTCACATTGACGTACATGATAATTGAGCTTGCACCAAAACTTTCGTTAAACGAGTTTATTCGAACATGCACGCCTTTAGCGAGCATCCTACCACTTGAAGACAGGTTTGAACAACGAGTCGCCGATTTAATTGATGCAGTAACTCATTTCGAGCCATCTGAAGAAGAAATTTCCACTCTAATCCAATTTCTGCGAGCTGATCGTGATTTTCTGGGCATCATTGTAACTGCTGCGCCAATGTCACATTACAAATTCAGTGAATCACGAAACCTTGTTTTTGCCCTCGCCCTAAATCCCTCTCCCTCAGGACGAGGGACTTCAAAAGCGCGTTTTTCTCCCCTTCTCCCTGAGGGCGAGGGGCAAGGGGGTGAGGGCTGAAAACGAGAAGCTTACGTAAGGTGAGTTAAAAGCTTGGCAACATCACTTGGCATTGACCTTACTCTCCAGTTGGTTTATCGCCGAAACCCGTCTCGATTGGCGCGAACAATATCCCCCGACCCGACTTTACTGGAAGACTATGACCGTGACGATATCCCCATGGATATTCTTCCTGAACTGTCGGTTACAAATGTTCGCGAATTGCTCAGAACCACGCTTCCACTCCCTCAACTTTCGCCTGAGGAAGCGGCTGTTTTGGTCATCTCGCATTTGGATAACCGCACCCGTTCCCGTCGTTCCAAGCTTAAAAGGCACCGTGGTCTCTAATGTGACATTGGCGTAGCAGTTACAATTAACGTTTTGATATATCGTCTGTGTCATTGAAGAACTTAAGCCACGCCTCGACTTCTTGCGGTGTAATCTGCACATCCATTTCGACAATTTTAGCGTAACGCCCTTTAATCTTGGGGTCCGCACTGTCGAGCGCGGCATCTTTATCATGTTTATTGCGTTTGGGTGGGTTGAGGACACGGATAAAATCGATGCTTTTGCACGCACGCATTTTACGCGCACGTGCCGCTGCCAGCACGACATTATCACCGCTCACCACCACCCATTGACCCGGATCGCGCGTATTTTTGATACGATTCAACATCAGCGCATCGGCGGTGCTGCCGGGTGCGGCGAACACGACTTCGACGGTATTGTTGGAAAGATGCGATCGCCCCGATGGCACGCCGTTATCGAACACGACGATGACACGTTTGTTTTCGCGCGCCGCCAACCCGCGCAGCTTGTACACGAGTTTGATCTCGTCATCAGGGTCGCTGAGCGAAATATCGGGGAGCTGCCCGATCAAATTGTGTCCATCGATAAGATATGCCATGACGACTCTCGTTTGCCCAAACTACGCATTTCAGGTTAGTGTAATCGCATTTTCTGTAATTATGACGAGATTTTTCACAATCGATGAATAAACAAACCGGATTTCTGCTGATACGTGCGTTCATCCTGCTGCTCGCGCTGCTGCTTTTGCTGGTCGGCTATTACTGGGTACATAAGCCGGTCGATCTGGCGCTGCTCGCGCGGGTCGGTGGCGCGTTTTTGGATGTCGTCACGATCTGCGTCCTGTTTGCCGCAGCGCATGTGATCGGGCGTGCTGCCATCAACCGAAGCGCCCTGAAACGTCACCCGTCGGACATGTCAGGGTACGAAACCGCCGCGATTACTATGCTCCTCGGTTTGACGGTAATTTCAATTTTCACGCTCGTGATGGGGTTGATCGGCTTGCTAATCACGCCCGCGATCTGGGTTGGTTTAGCTGCGATCCTCGTGATTTACGGTCGTCCAAAACGGCGCGGGGCGATCAACGAGCGGCTTACAGACGTATTCAGCCGATTCGCAATTACCCCATCATGGCGTGGCATTCTCACATTTTTATCGCTGATCGTACTCGTCCCTGCCGCGCTATACGCATTCGCCCCACCCTACGCGTGGGATAGTTTGACCTATCATCTGGTCGCGCCGATGCGCTACCTGGCGCAGGGCGCGATCACGGCGCAACCGGATAACTTTTTTTTGGGGTTTCCACAAGGTATCGAGATTTTATATACGCTCGCGATCGGACTGTTTGGGCGCGTGAGTGCGGCGGCATCACTGCACTTCGCGTTTGGCGTACTCGGTGTGCTCATCACGATGGGCGTCGGGCGTCGCGTCAGCAATCTCACGGGCGGTTATAGGGCGGCGGCGATCTTGTTGAGCGCTTTCAGTCTGGTCAAGTTGTTCGGGTGGGCATACGTCGATCTGGCAGTACTCGCGTATTCCGCCGCTGTGTTAAGCGTCATTTTATCATGGCGGCGAACCCATCAGCGCGGTTGGTTGGTGGTCGCGGGCATTTTGCTGGCGGGCGCAGTTGCCGCCAAATATATTGCGGGCGGATGGGCGATTGCTATTTTCGTGCTGGTCGTTGTTCGCAGCCCACGCCGTGACCTCATCCGCAATGGCGCAGCACTGGTCATTCCAGCGCTGATCGCGTTCAGTCCGTTCGCGCTCAAAGGCGCGCTGCTCTATCAAAACCCGATTTATCCGTACGTATTCGACGGCTTGAATTGGGACGCTGCGCGGATGGCACAATTCAACGGGGCGGGCGCGGGCTTGATCGGGATGGGCAGCGCGTGGCAACTGCCGATGATGCCATTGGCGGCGACGATATTGGGCGATCAATATACACCTGGTTATGCATTCACGAGCGGCGCATGGCTGCTTACCACTCCACTTTTAT
Source organism: Aggregatilineales bacterium (assembly GCA_038207205.1). Taxonomy (GTDB): domain Bacteria; phylum Chloroflexota; class Anaerolineae; order Aggregatilineales; family Phototrophicaceae; genus Flexifilum. The sequence goes on along the minus strand of JBBRAA010000003.1, from coordinate 71,807 downwards.
TGATCGTGATCGGGCGCGCACTCAAGCGGCGCGGGCGCGTGTTCGCCGCTGACGGCATCGTTTTGGCAGTGGTCGTGCTGATCTTTTGGGCGATGTTGTCGGCATTCAACGGCATCGCCGCGCAAACGCGCATGATGGCGATGGCGTTCCCCTTGGCGGCGGCGCTCGGCGGGCTGGCGCTGACCACCATCGACGATCTGCCCCGCAAACCAATCTATGTCGGTTTTATCGTGCGCGCGCTGTTCGTCATCACGTTCGCGCTGCATTCCTTCGATGTCATACGCGATGTCGTGCAAGATCAAGTGGTGCCGTATACACTCGGCATGATCAGCGAGGACGATTATTTATCGGGCAAGCTCGGCGCCCATTACCCGGCGCTGCGTCAGCTCGCGTCGCTGCCCGAAGGTTCGCATGTGCGGCTGATGTTCGAGCCGCGCAGCCTGTACTGCCCCGCATCGGTGACGTGTCACCCCGATGTCATGTTCGATTATTGGCGGCGACCACTCCGTTTAGGCGCCACGCCCGATCAAGTCTTTGAAGCCTATCGCGCTGACGGCGACGATTACTGGCTGGTGTGGATGGATACCGATCCCACTGTCGCGGCGTCCGGCTTCGATTTCGACCGCGCTGATCCTGCACATACTGCCGCCGATGACTTATTCCCTGTCGCCCTGCAAACGCACATGATCGCGGTATGGACAGATGGATTGTTTTATACGCTGTATACATGGCGCTGAACGTTGGGATTGCGTATGTTGTGACGAGACGCTGTTTTGCTGTATTCTGGTTGGGATTTGAAGGAGTCTGTTTATCCATGAAAAAGTTGAGTTTGGTGCTCGCGCTGATCGTCAGCGCGTTGATCGTCTGGGTCGCATCGTCGGCAGTCGCGCAAGAATCCACGCCGCCGCCGATTCAGATCAGTACGCCTGCCCCAACCGATGCGCCGCCAAGCATGGTGACGCCCCAAGATTTGCCCAGCTTATCCGGCGTTGGCGGCACACCGCTCGAACAGAATGTACGTATCCGGCTCGAACCGAGTTTGGAAGCGCGTCAGATCGGCATTTTGCGCTTCGGCAAATTCATCGACATTGTCGGTACAAACGGGTTCGATACCGACCGCGATTGCAACGGTGATTTTGAAGATACGCTCGATATGTGGGTACAGGTCGTTTTCCGCGAACAACGCGGCTGGATCGCGCGCTGCACGCTGACAATTTATGGCGATCTCAGCCGTTTGCCTATCGAAGCGCCGCCGTCCGCCGTCGGATAAAGACAGTTAAAAGTTGAGCGGTTAAAAGTTAAAAGTCACAACATGCACGCATCACCGTTTTGTGGGAGTGCTGAATATCATGGACATCTTTCGTAGGAACAAGACACGCTTGATCCGAAAATGCCAGAATATTCACCATCACCCATTTAACTTTTAACTTTGACCTTGATATGGTTTGTGCTATCCTTCACAAAAAGGACTTTCTTATGCAGCGTCGATCCGCAGTCGTCTTTGTCATCCTCAATGTTTTTATCTCGATTGGGGTGGCATTAGCGCTCATTCAAGTGGTCAACAACCGGGATACTGGTGCGTCAAACCTGACACAAATCGTCACGCTCGAAGTGATCGTGACCGCGACACAGGGAGCCACTCAAACGCCATTCATTATCACCGCGACTCCGCCAGAAGGCGTTGTTCTATTGCCCACCGGTTTATTCGGCACGCTGACTCCACCCGCCCCGAACGCCGCGACCACCGTTGACGCCAACGCACCGACTATCGATCCAAGTTTACTGAGCGGCGATGTCGCGCTTCAGGCGCAGGCGACGACCAATGCGCTCCCGTCGGGTTGCATTTTGCACACAATTGCCGAAGGTGATACGCCATTTGCCATCGCCGAGCAATACGGTGCGGATGGTCAACAACTGCTTGCAGTCAACGGATTGACGGAAGAAAGTTCGGTCTTTTTGCAAATCGGGCAGGTCTTGATCGTGCCGCTGGAGGGCTGCACGCTGACGGCAAACGTCCTCGAAGGCGAAAATCCGGCGGAACTCACCGAAGAACCGACCGCGACCGAAGTTGGCGCTGCCACCGCGACTCCGGCTGTGACCATGACTATCGCGGCAACGAATACAGCCGCACCCACGTTGACACTGACGCTGCCGCCCACTGCCGAAAACGCGCAAATGGAGATCGTCGAAGTGCGCAGTCCGGGCGTAATCACCGCAGAATCGGTGACAATCCGCAACAACGGACCGACAGTGAATATCTCTGACTGGCTGCTCCGCGATGGCGAAGGCAATACGTACACATTCCGCGAACAATTCCTGTTCGAGCGCGGCGCGATCACCATCAATACGCGCGTCGGCACAGATACGACCAATAACAAGTTCTGGGGTCAACAAGCCGCCGTGTTGCAATCGGGCGACAGCGTAACACTGCTCGACAATCAGGGGCGGGTGCAATCGACGTATGCCATCCCATAATAGCGTGATAAGTGCGGCGGCACGATGCCGTCGGAAAGGTGACGGGGGATGTTTGAACGCCCCGACTCGTTGATTGACGAGATCATCAAGGACGCCATAGAGCAAGGCAAGTTCTCGAATTTGCACGGACAAGGTAAACCACTGCAACTGCCAGATGAGACGCACATCCCGCAAGAATTGCGGATGGCGCACAAGCTTCTCAAAGAAAATGACCTCGCGCCTGACTGGATGAATGAAGGTGCGGAGCAGCGCGCAGCGCGCGCGAACCTGATCAAGCTGATCAGTCGCGAGGGGCGGCGTTATCTAAGGGCGGTGTGATCGTGATCGACGAAATTGAGGGCAAACTCAATTTTGCGCGCGAAGAAAACACCGTGACAGATTATATGCCTGTGCCACAAGACCAGGATGCGCTGGTGGAGTAAGTTACGGTTCGTTGGGCAGGAAACAAGAGACGTACTTGGTACGTCTCTTGTTTTCAGAATGGTAAATCGAGCATTTTCATCGTTTGAGGCATATCTACATCTTCTAAATGCGTCTCGCGGCTGCGTTTTTTGTCTATCGATGTAAGCTGCTTTGGAAACAATTCTGCCGCGTCAACATCACGAATACTGTGAATTTTGTTGAGAAACATCGAAACGGTATGACCATGATATGTCGTCGATTGCGTGATGCGCTCTAGCTTCTGCTGAGCAGTGGCGATATAAAACGGATCGAGTTCTAAGCCAATGTAATGTCGTCCCAATTGCTTCGCCGCAATCGCGCTCGTCCCTGTCCCCAAAAACGGATCTAACACAACATCGCCTTCATCGGTCGTCATTAAGATCAAGCGTTCTAGAAGATGAATCGGCAGTTGGCATGGATGTTCATCGCGGCGGCTGGCATGTCGAATACGGTGAATATCCGTCCAGACATCGCTGAGGAGATAACCGAACGGGTGCATTTGGTCTTTTTTACCGCCATAATCCTTCAAATACGAATCACAGACGCGGCATTTTTTATGCGGTGCGCGCACTTCGTAGAACTTCGTGCCTTTTGGTTCTTTACTATAGAACAATATCCCGTAATGCGCGGGGAGCAGGGTTTTTCCGAGCGGCGCGCTCATGCAATCCAATGACGAAAATGAGCATGTTTATTCAAGATCGTCGCGTAGTAGGTTAACCATTTTGGAATATTGTGAACCAAGATCGATCCGGTTGGTTTGGTCACACGGATCAATTCGAGCAACCATTGTTCGCACCAATCGACATATTCTTAAAGTGGCTGTTGATCTTTGTACGAACTGTATTTTTTGTCCAAGTTGAAGGGCGGATCAGCAAAACATACGCCAATGCTGTTATCTGGAATGCTTGCCAGACTTTCAAGGCAGTCGCCTTGTATAACGCGATTTAATTCAACAGGCATTTAGGCTTCCTCTACAACAGGTCTAGTGGACTGTGTGAAATAGCGTTCAGGTATGTATTTGCAAATAATCGCTTCAAGACGATCTAAGGTTTTAAGATTCAAGATATAATCGCAGCTATCGACTAACTTACGCAAGCCCCTCGTTTTCAGCCCTCACCCCTGCTCCTCTCCCTCAGGGGCTGAAGGAGGAAGGATTTAGGATGAGGACAATCTACAAAGCTTAATTGTCATATGCGTCAATGTGAACAAATGTGCCATAAAGACTCATTATAGAGAAAAACCGAACTTTTGACAATCATCACCGCCCGACCTCACAATCTGCATACATCCTTCACAAATATGACAATTTATGCGTCGGTGTGTTTGATTCTTATCACGCAGTTTGTATAATATGCGGCGTATCCACTGACTGCGAGAGAAACGAAACGCGAGAGTTCCGAACATGCCAGGACAGAGCGATAACGAGGATGTCCAAGCGACTGACTCGACGACTGGCGCAGAAACGGACGCGCCTGCTGCCGTCGTTCCAAGCTTAAAAGGCACCGTGGTCTCTAATGTGACATTGGCGTAGCAGTTACAATTATTCGTAAATCGAACAGTAATCAATTGTCAAAATGACCGTTTCGATCTGTACAGGGTATGTGCGATTCGCGTCAACGACACCTATTTTAGATCGTGTTTGCAAGCATGGATGGACTTCATCAAAAGTACGTGGTAAACTTCAAAACAATTCGGGGTGTAGCGTAATCTGGTATCGCGCCGCCTTTGGGAGGCGGAGGTTCCGAGTTCAAATCTCGGCACCCCGACTATACTAGGAATAAATGATAAACAAAAAGGGACGCTCATTTGAGCGTCTCTTTTTGTTTATGCTCGGTGCGGATTTTCTTGGTCGTCCGCTCAACGTGATGGGGTGGGTTAGATGAAAAATCTTACGCCAGCGCGAACCGCCGCCGATTATCCGCCGCCCGCTCACGCACACGGTCGATGGTTTCGGCGCTGACCTCGCGCTCAAAACTACGAAACCCCGCCAGCCTGAACCCGTGTCGATCCGCGATCTGCCCGATTTCGTGCGCTTGCCCCACGCTAATCGTCTTGCCAATGGTGTAATCTTCGTAGCGCCCTTCCAACGACAGCGCCATCGTCTCCGCCATACACGCATACGATTTACGCGGCGGAAACCCAAAGTCGAAACCAAAATCGAGCGCCGCACCCGGCACTTCGACCATGCCGCCTTCGATGACCAAAACGTCATCGCGTTCGGCGGCGACACGTTTGCTCACATCGCGCGGGCGCGCCACATCGCACACGACCGCACCCGGCTTGAGGTGGCGCGGCTCGATCACCGCGTGTACCGCACTCGTCACGGCTAAAATGAGGTCGGCTTGATAAATCACGTTCATGTCGGTTGAGGCGACGACTTGTGCGCCGCTGCCTTCGCAGCGTTCGCGTACCGATTCCAATGCGTCCATTTGCCGCCCAACCAGCAGCAGATGCGCACATTCACCCGCCAATAATTCGGCGCACGTTTTGCCAATCGCACCCGCCGCACCGACGATAGCGACTGTCGATTCGCGTACATTGATATTCATTGCGCCCGCCGCCTCACGGATCGCATCGACTGCCATTACGATCGTGTAACTGTCACCCGTCGTCACCGGAATATCCAGCCGATCCGCGATTGTTTTGCCCGCATCGCCGACCACGCTCGTGAACGCGCCCAGACCGAGAATCTTCGCCCCAAGTTGTTCCGCCATATGACCGCACGCGACGATTTTGTCGTACACCATCTCAACGGGCAGTTTTAACATGGTCTGCGCGGTATAAGGACATGCGATGAACCAGCCGCGCGCGGTGTTTCCGGTCGCGGCGGATTGTACACCCGTGATCTCGCTCAAATAGACAGGCGGGAAAAAGCGCGAAAAATAGTTGATTTGTCCTTCGGTCAATAACTTGCCGAGCAGCGGATACTTCCGTGACACGTCTTTTTTGATTTGAATCGGGTGGATGATAAAGGCGAACGTATCTTCGCTGGGGCTGACCATTACCATGCGTCGCCCTCCGCCTGCACCTCATTCTTGCGCGGATAATGGCGATGATGTGCGCTGGTATCGCCGATGAAGTGATGATCGCTTTCTTCATAGGTCACATTACGACTGATGACACGGCGCTGCGGACTGGCGATTAGCACGACATCACTTTCGATCATACGACCTGGAAACACGACCATCCCCGACCCGATGCGGCAGTTATGCCCCACTGCGCCGCCCAGTACTACTTGTCCGACATCTTCGAGTTCACCGGCGATATTCGCCGCGCGGATCGGACGCTGCTCGACCAGATTGAAATCGGTGAAGGTACTGCCCGCGCCTACGAACGAATTGCGCCCGATCACACACATTTGCAAGCAGGTATTCTGCGCGATGATGGTATTTTCCATGACCGTTGTCAGATAAAGCGCGGCGCGGAAGGGCAGAAAACAGCCATCACCGACGCTGCTCATCATCATCACCACGCCATCATCGAGCGTTACGTTGTCGCCAATCGTGCAATTATCGATAAATACACCGGGTCCGATATTGCAATTGTCGCCAATCGATCCGGGTCCCGTGATGACAGCAGTCGGGTGAATCGACGTATTTTTACCAATCTTGACCGCTTCAGTGGAGCTGAGCAGCTGTCTTTGCTCAAGGACTGCCTTCCACAACAGTTTGAGCGTGAAAAAGTTGTGCTCTTTAGCGCGGCGATCAAAGCGGCTGGCACGCCCGAAATTGCCATAAATGATGCTGGCAAAATAGACGTGCACCCAACTTTCGATTTGCACGGCAGCGCGCTGCGTTCCGTAATGAGTCAGGTCGCCTTGTTCCATCGTCATGAAATCGGGGACGCTGTAAAAGCCCATTTCGTGTGCGTCGCTTGGTACGACGACCGGGTAAATATCGGGGGTGTAGTTGCTGGGAAAGTACCACAGATCGAGCAGATGCACCGGTGATCCGTTCGCATCGACGCCACGCTCGAATGTGTTGGCAAGCGGCAGTGTATAGGCACGATACGCCGCGTCACTGCTTGGCAGTGCGGCACGACAGGCGACTTTACCTTCTTGCGCGCGCTTCATGAAATATTCCAAAAATTCTTCATCGAACCACAGGCTGTCACGATAAACCAGCGCAGGTCCTTGTACGAATACCAAATCTTGTCGGCTGTAAAAAGTCGTGCCGAGATTCAAGTTTTTCTTAAAATACGCGAACAACGTATCTTCATGATGAAGTTTAAGCGGCTTGACGCCAATCGTGAGCGCGCTGGCGGGTTGATTAAAAGGTGGGATGTGGCGGGTATCTTCGATGACATAACGGAGCATAAAACAACCTTTCAGTTAAAAGTCACCCGTTAAAAGTTGAAAGTAACGCACCAGCCGTTCACCTTTTAACTTTTAGCTTTCAACATTGATTTAGCCATTGTTGAGGAATTCGCGCAGACTTGCATGAAAACGGTCGCGTTCATCCAGCATTGGGAAGTGACGTGATTTTTCAAACCATTCGATCTTGCTGCTCGGCAGATACTCTTTGAGGACATTGCCTTGTCCAGGACTGACGATATTGTCGCCCTTACCGTAAATGCCTAGCACGGGCATGTGCAGTTCTTTCAGACGTGGACGTATGTCGGTCTGGCGCAGGGTGCTGACGCTCTCAAAAAATGGGGCGGCGTTGAGCTTGGCGACATCCGTTGTCAGCATTTCACCCAGCATCGCGCCATCATGCGCCAGAAAATGAGAGTACACGCGCAAAAATGGACGGAATCCGCTTTGAAAGACCTGATATGCCAGTGGCGTCGTCTTGCCCAGCCCAATCCAACCGCGATACGCCGCCATCTTGAGCAGGGGGCTGAGCGACGATCCTTGCATCGGTGAACCAATCACGATGACCTTGACGACTTTTTCGGGATGACGCACTGCCACGCTCAGCGCGACGGTGCCGCCCATCGAATGCCCGACAAGTGGCGCTTTGATAATCCCCATGCGATCCATGAACTGATTGACCATGAGGATAAAGTTGCCGACAGAATAGGCGGAACTAATCTCGTCGCGTCCGTTGGTGCTGCCCGATTCGCCAAAGCCGAGGAAGTCGAGCGCGTACAGCCGAAATTCTTTGCCCAACACTTCGATCGTGTTTCGCCACAGCGCCCACGAATTTAACCAGCCATGTAAAAGCAGTACCGGGCGTCCACGACCATATGCCTCGTAGTGGATAATACCTTGTTCCGTCACCAACGTTGGCACAGTCGCGCAACCTTTAGATAATCAAAGACAAGAGGGCAGTAATTAGCTCTCCATCTCATCAACAATCGAATACAACAGTTGAAGCAGTACTTCTTTAACGCTATCTTTGCTGCGCGCCACACAGGGCAGCAGTTTGACATCGGGATCGATGCGCAGCGCAATTCGCAAGTCGTCGGTGTTCCATGCTTCGGCTTGGTCTTGCTTGTTCGCCGCCACGACATACGGCGTTGGCGCGTAGGCGCGGAAGGTTTCCAGAATGCTTTTGGCTTCGCGGAAGGTTTCTGGCTTGGTGCTGTCTACCATCACCACAAAACCGAGCATCCCTTCAGCCAGAATTTCCCACATAAAATCGAAACGCCGCTGACCAGGTGTCCCGAACAAATACAACACCAGATCATCATCGACGGTGATGCGACCAAAGTCCATGGCGACGGTCGTCGCTTCTTTGATCTGACGTTCGGTTTCCGATGTGATTTCGCGTTCGGTCGAAACCACATCGATTTCGCTGATCGACCGGATAAACTCGGTTTTACCCGAACTAAATGGACCCGTGATAACCATTTTGACAGTTTGCATCGCAATCCGCTCTTGTAGTGATATGCGCTCGATAAGGACGGCAGTTGACGCCTAGATATTCTTGATTCGGTCGATCAATCGATCAACGACGCTCTTTTGCACTTGCGGCGCCGGGTTCGGGCGCGAACCACCCGGCGCGCCGACGGCGGCTGGCGGTTTGATCAATTCGACCAATCCGGCTTGTTCCAGCCCATAGACGATGCGCCGAATTTCGATTTCCGACATATTGTTCTGCTTCATAATCTGACGGATCGTGTTTTTCGGGTTGACGAACGACACGACGCGCCATTCCTCGACGCTCAGATGAATCCCCTTGAACTTTTCGCGCGGGTTTTCAGGAAACTTGAGCGCCATATCCAGGTTGGGCAAATGCGAATTCAGTTGTTCGATTTCACGGATGCGCCGAGCGCCTTCGATGATGACGTTTTCAAGGTCAATCGGCACCAAAATGCGATCGCTGCCGGGCAGCACATTATCTTCGAACCGGAACGGTCCTTCGACCCAGGTCAACAAATTATAGACGACATCGAGCGTATGCTGCTGCACCGCACCGACGACATCTTTTTGGGTCACATAATTGGCGTTGATCAACAGCAGCGCCAGCGCTTTATCAGCGGTGTTCTTAGCGCGTTCGCGGATGATGCGCGCTTGCTCGTCGTTCAGCCTGCCCGCGCGGTTTAACACCGCGACGAGGTTGCTATCCTGATTATGCAGCGAGGCGGCGATCAGCTTACCCGTTTTGAAAGCAACGCGTGAGCGTTCCTTACCGGGAGCCATCTTTTCTGCGCCCAACGCATCTTTCTCGCCCGTGCGCACGCTGTCAAAAATGAACAGCGTACCCGTTTTACCTGCGAGATTGATCAGGTTGAGCAGTTGTGTCGTGCTAAAATCTCGAACGTTTCCTTGTAGCGGCATTGAACAGCCCTTTGTACCCGCTAAATCATTTTCGATTATAACGTTCGCCCATACAGGCGTCAACAAACCCCGCACGCATGTCGTTTATTGTATCCGCACTTTGCGCCCAGAAGTATTTAGCTTGTGAAAAACATATACAATGATCGTAACAGCAGATTTTATGCTGTCTCCGCAATCGAGGCATGTTTTTCATACGTCTAGCCTATATATACGAGGGATTATGCACAAGCCGATTGTTTTTGCCGTGCTTTTGCTTTTGTTCATCGTCGCACCCGTCACCGCCCAAACGCCGCCAGCGACCACATCTGAGGTTGGCGACAATCCTCTGACTGGGCTGCCGGTCATCGAACCCGATGTTCTCACACGTCGCCCCATCATTGTCAAAATCAGCAACGCGCCGCCGCTTGTACGTCCGCAAGCCGGGTTAAACCGCGCCGATCATGTCTGGGAGCATTATGCTGAAGGTGGCTTGACCCGCTTCAGCGCTGTTTTCTACGGCGATGCGCCGGATCGAGTGGGATCGGTACGATCAGCGCGTTTAATCGATTACGAACTCATGCCTATGTATCAAGGTATTCTCGCGTTCAGCGGCGCGAGTACAGGCGTCGAAACGCTCTTGAACGTATCTGATGTCGCAGATCGTTTGTATAAAGGCGTATTGTTCGGGCTGCCATATTTCTGGCGTGACGACATCATCGAAGTTCCACACAACATGTTCATGAACCCAAACGCGTTGTGGGATTTAGCTGCCGAAGACGGAATCAGTGCGCCGCTCGAACTCCGCACCGAGATTGCAACGCTAATATTTGGCGATTATGGCGGTGACACCGCTGCTGCGTCGCGCGCCGATATCGCGTATCGAGCGACGCGTGTGACATGGGTATACGAAGTGCAGATTGCCCGCTACCGCCGCATCAGCGATGGCATCGGACATTTCGACGCGAATACGCTTGATCCGGTGACAGCGGCAAATGTAGTCGTCCTGTTTGCGCGCCACCGCGAAACAGACATCATCGAAAGCGGGTCGGGGATCAACGCCAGCCGCAGCATCGAAATTGAGTTGTGGTTTGAAGGCGATGCCATGCTGCTGCGAGATGGCGTCATGATCGCGGCGCGCTGGGCGCGACCAACGCGCGAAAGCAACATGATTTTTACAGATGCGACTGGCAATCCGCTCCCATTCAAGCGCGGCAACACGTGGTTTCAGGTCATGCCACTGCGTGAAGACTTTGATCCGGCAGAAGAAAGTTTCACGGTTACGCTCTAAGCTAATCGCTTCAAAATGTAATGGGGGGGGATAATCTGGTAAAAACAGGGAGTCCCGCCATGAGCAATACCCTCGTAAGCAGTCTCAGTGAATCACGAAACCTTGTTTTTGCCCTCACCCTAAATCCCTCGCCCTGAAGGAGAAAGGCAGGGGGTGAGGGCTGAAAACGAGGGGTATGCGTAAGGTGAGTCACTAATGCGACGCAGTTTCTTACTCTTCGCCCACATTCGTGCATCATTGCGTCGTAACTCAAAAGATTATCGATATTTACAGTACAGGAGATGCCAATGCTGTCAAAACCGTCACGCCTATTGATGCTGATCGACGACACCATTGAAAATCTGTATCGAACAGAGCTACACTACATCGTAGACACGACCGCCAGCAGCAGTGATCTGATTGCGATGCTATTCAAATAAACATATGATATCCTAGTGCTGGATGAGCGAGTTATCGGCTCACGATTGACCGTCTCTTGACTCGTCAGATGACGGTTAAATCGCTTAGTCATCGCCATGAACAGTTGCGCCGAATCATCGATTTCACTCACGATCTGCACCGGCTGCCAAAAGATGAGCAGTTCATACAAAATGTGCTGACGCTGTTGTGTGATTACGCCAACCTACACGGCGCGTCAGTCGCACTCAATGAAGGTGACACATTAAAGTTGTATAGCCTGAGGGCAGAAAACACGCCGCAGCGCCTGTACGAGAGTCCTCTTTTGCCAGGCGAATACAATCCATTCGTGCGCGCGACTTACCGAGATATGATCCAGGTTTACGAAGATGTCAACATCGATTCGTCTTACGTCGCTTCACCGTCGCTGCTCGGCGTTTTCATGAGTGAATGAACTTGGATCCTTCCGAAATGCTCCCTGACAAACAGGACAGCAAAAATAATACCGTTCTCCCTCATAGACCGTGCTGCCATATGCTTGCTGGGGCTGGATAATCGCCCCGCACACGGGGTCATGGACGCTCTCCGTTGGTTGATCCACGTTGTTCAACGGCAAAGCGACACGAATCCGAGTGCCTTCCCCCGGCTGGCTCGACACTTTGAGGGTTCCGTTCAACTGCTGCACTCGCTCCCGCATTCCAATCAACCCGAAATGCTCCACTTTCGCCAAACAATCGAGCGTCTCTGGGGGGCGAAAACCCACCCCATCATCGCTGACCATCAGACGAATTTCCGCCGGATGGAAAGCCAGATCGAGCGTAATATGTTCAGGTTGCCCGTGCCGCCGCGCATTGCGAACCGCTTCCTGAGCCACACGAAACAAAGCAAGTTCCTGAGGGTCGGGCAGCCGTCGCTCCACACCAGATACGGCAACGATCACCTCGCCTTCATCCTCGTCCTGTGAGAGCATCCGCAGCGCCGGAACAATACCCAGTTCTTCCAATGCGGGCGGGCGTAAATCCGCGATCAAGCGTCGCACATTGTCTACGCTTTCGATCGCTTGTGTACGCGCTAGTCCCAGCATCGATTTGGCACGCGCCGGATCGTTCTCCAACCAATTCAGACCAAGTTCGATGCTTTGTGCGATGGCGACGAGCGATTGCACGGTGTCGTCGTGAAGTTCGCGGGCGATGCGCGCGCGTTCCGCCTCTTGCCCATCGGTGAGCGCATGGCGATAGGTCAGTCCTTCCGCTTGCGCACGCTGGACGTGCTGCGTCATGGTCGCCATCGTGTGCCGTAGTTCACCAATTTCACGAATACCACCGCACGGCTTCTCTAATGCGCTCATGTCTCCCTGCGCCAGTTGTGCAGCACGCGCCGCCAGCTTTCGTACCGGGCGCAGCACCCGCCAAAACGCCCACAGGTTTCCCAACAGTGAACTCACCAGCAGCCCGCAGAATACAACGAATATGTTCTTCATGATGATGCCCCACCGGTCAGTGTGATTATCCCGCGCGTCAAGCCGGCGGTGACGGCTTCAGTTCGCGTATTGACACCCAATTTTTGATACACATTCTGCAAGTGTCCCTGCACGGTGCGGTCCGAGATGAACAAGACTTTGCCGATTTCTTTGTTGGTCAAGCCGCGCCCCGCATACCCCAGAATTTCCAATTCGCGGTCGGTCAAGCCTTCGACTAATTTTGGTGTGTCCTGCTCGTATTGTGCGGCTTTCGCCATGACCGCGACATCGAACGCCGAACGCCCGACAGCGACATCCTGCAATGCCCGATACAACTGCGAGAACTCGGCGGTTTTCAGTACGTAGCCATCCGCGCCCGCTTCTAAAAGTGCGTGGACATAAGCGGGATCGTCGTAAGCGGTTAAGACCAACACGCGCACATCGGGATGATCAGTGCGAATCCGCCGCGTCGCTTCCACGCCCGTCAGTTCCGGCATGTGAATATCCATGAGAACGACATCCGGTTGAAGATCATGCGCCAATTTGACCGCTTCTGTTCCGGTCGTGGCTTCGCCGACAATGTCGATGCCCATACTTTCCAGGTAGATACGCGTCCCTTGACGCACCATTTTGTGATCTTCCGCAAGCAGAACGCGCATTATCTCTGATCCGATTCTTCTTGCATGGGAGGACACTTGACGCTGCTATAAGAACAGAAAACACAGCAGTCGCCACGTAAGGGCTTAAGCGTCACCCCGCAGCCGCTACAGAGGTAAAAGAATTGACAGCTATCTGTGGGCATCGTCTCTTCTTTAGCAGTATGACAATGCGGACATGTAATGATCGATTGAAGTGTCATATAGTCTCCTATAGCTATTGTAAGGAACTATTGAAAGCACGAAACACCGCCAAATGGCGTATGTGTCGCAGCGGAGTTGATGATATGCTCCATCCTGAAAGCAGGATTGTATAATAACCAAGAGGAAGTAATCTGATGGAAACCAAAACGTTCAAGGTACCGAATATGACCTGCAACGGCTGCGTCAGCACCGTGCGCGGTGAACTGGAAGGCATTCCCGGCGTGGAAGTCCTGGACATCAACAAAGTCGCGCAGCTTGTGACCGTGCAGTGGAATCAACCCGCGTCGTGGAACTCGATTGAACATGCGTTGACCGAGATCGAGTACGCGCCAACGGAAGCGTAAATCCGCCAGTATCTTACTTGTAAGAGAAGCCCTTATTTGCTACAAGGGCTTTTTGTTTTCCTTTTACGTGTGATGCTTGAGTGTGAAAGGCGCTCACTTTCACAGTGAGCGCCCCTCGAAGCTGCTAATCCCCAACTGCATTTATCGGCTTTAATTCCACTGTCTGTGAAACAGATTCAGTCGATACGTTACGACCCCGCAACCGGAGACTGTTGCTGACGACGAAGATGGAACTTGTAGCCATCGCCGCCGCGGCAAGCATCGGGATGAGCGCCCCCGCCATCGCCACCGGGATCAGGATGATATTGTAGATGAACGCCCAGAACAGGTTCTGGTAAATCGTCCGCATCGTTGCCCGGCTTAGGCTGATCGCCCGTGCTACGCCGCGCAAATCGCCGCTGACCAGAGTCACATCCGATGCTTCAATCGCGATGTCCGTCCCCGTGCCGATGGCAATGCCGACATCTGCCTGTGCCAGCGCAGGCGCGTCGTTGATGCCGTCACCGACCATTGCCACCCGCTTCCCCTCGCTTTGCAGCTTCTTGACCATTTCCACTTTCTGGCTCGGCAGCACTTCTGCCAACACGCGGTCGATGCCGACCTCGCGCGCAATTGCCTGCGCGGTGCGCTCGTTGTCGCCTGTGATCATGACGACTTCCAGCCCTTGCGCCCGCAGCGCCGCCACTGTTTCATGCGACCCTTCCTTGACGGTATCGGCGATGCCTAGAATACCCGACAGCGTGCCATCGATAAGCGTCAACACGACGGTGCGCGCTCGCGCTTGCAAGGCTTCGATCTGTTCGTTGAACGCTGCCAGGTCATGTCCTTGCTCACGGATGAAGCGCGGACTGCCGACCCATACGATACGTCCATCGACGGTTGCCCGAATACCACGCCCTGACTCCGCCTCGAATGTGCCCGGCTGCGCCAGCGGGATATTCCGCTCCTGCGCGGCACGTACGACCGCCTGACCAAGCGGATGTTCGCTGCCGCGTTCTGCTGTAGCGGTCAGGCGCAGCAGTTCGGTTTCGCTCAAATCATTCAACGCGATCACATCGGTCACGCTCGGTTCGCCGCGTGTAATCGTGCCAGTTTTGTCCATCGCCACCACCTGGAGACGCTTGGCGCTTTCCAACGCTTCGCTGTTCTTAAACAGGATGCCCATTTCCGCACCGCGTCCCGTGCCAACCATGATCGCGGTCGGCGTAGCGAGACCCAACGCGCACGGACAGGCGATGACCAACACAGCGACCGCATTCACCAATGCCGCCGTGAAACTGACCTGACCGATCAGCAGCCAGCCGAAGAATGTCAGCGCCGCTAGTCCCAGCACGACCGGCACGAACACGCCCGATACCTGGTCAGCGACGCGCTGAATGGGCGCTTTCGACCCCTGCGCCTGCTCGACCAAGTGGACGATCTGCGCCAGCGCCGTTTCCGCGCCGACGCGCCGCGCTTCGATGACAAGCCGCCCCTGTTTATTGATGGTCGCGCCGATGACTTCGCTGCCCGTCTCTTTGTTGACGGGGAGGCTTTCCCCCGTGAGCATCGACTCATCGACCGATGAGCGCCCTTCGACAACCATCCCATCGACCGGAAAGCGTTCACCCGGACGGACGATCAGCATGTCCCCGACGATCACATCGTCGATGGCGACTTCGCTTTCTTGTCCATCACGCAGCAGGGTGGCGGTCTTAGGCGCAAGTCCCATCAGCTTCTTGATCGCTTCGCTAGTCTTGCCTTTGGCGCGCGCTTCCAGCAGCTTGCCGAGCGTGATCAGCGTCAGGATGACGGCTGCCGTCTCGAAATAGACGTGCGCGCCGACCTCGCCAAAGTTGAAGACGATGCCGAGCAGCACGACGATACTGTACAGATACGCCGCCCAAGAGCCGAGCGCGATCAGCGTGTCCATGCCGGTCGTGCCATTGCGCGCCGCTTTCCACGCGCCGACGGTGTACTGCCGCCCGACGATCAACTGTACCGGAGTCGCCAGCAGGAAGAACACGAACGGGAAACCGCTCCACAGCAGCCAATTGAGCGCCGGGGTAGGACCTGCCATGCTGTCGGACATCATCATCCCGCTCATGGCTGTACCTGCGAACGATGCCATATACAGGTCACGCGCCATGCTGAGCAAGAACAGCGGAATCGTGAACGCCGCACCGATCAGCACCATGCGCTGTTGGCGGTCAATCTCCGCCTGACGTGCCGCGCGCTCGGCATCTTCCGGCGCGTCGGAATCTGACAGGTCAAGTACGCCGTAGCCCGCACCCTCGACCGCCTTGATCAAGTCGCCGCGCCGCATAACGTTCGGTAAATACTGAACCGTCGCTTTCTCGGTCGCCAGATTGACGCTGACTTCCAGCACGCCCGGCTTTTTGGCGACTGCACGCTCAACGTTGCGAACGCAGCTTGCACAGGTCATCCCCGTGATCGGCAGTTCAATCGAAGCCGTCGCCACGCCGTAGCCCGCATTCTTGACGCGCTCGATCAACTGCGGCAGGGCGACCGTCTGCGGGTCGAATTGGACGCTGGCGCGCTCAGTCGCCAGGTTCACCGTCGCGGTATCGACCCCTTCGGTTTTTGTCAGCGCCCGTTCGACGTTGCGAACGCAGCTCGCACAGGTCATCCCGGTGATGGGAAGTTCAATTTGCTTGGTGACGATTTCCGTCATGCTCGTTCTCCAACACTTTTCGTGAATCTTAGGAGTATCGTACATGCTGACGCACAAAGTGGTACGCGCTAAATGGCGCGTTTCAAGATTAATTTGATAGAGATGCAAACGTTAATCAATTTTCTCCGTTTAGACACGAGTTCCGAACAAAGCGCCTACAGCGGCGGTTAATCCCATCGCCAAAGCGCCCCAAAAGGTGACTCGAATAGTTGATTTAATGACGGGCGCGCCACCAGCCCAGGCAGCCAACAAACCCAGTATTGCGAGAAAAACAAGCGAAGTCCCAACGACCGCAGGAACCAGGATTGTCTCTGAGACCAAAAGCACAGTGATGATTGGCATCACTGCGCCGATAGCAAATGAAACGGCTGACGCGAGCGCCGCTTGAACAGGTTGCGCGCTCATCGTATCTGAAATACCCAGCTCATCACGCGCGTGCGCGGCTAAGGCATTGTGCTTCATTAATTGTTGGGCGACTTGTTTTGCCAGTTCCGGATCGATGCCGCGCGCTACATAGATTAATGCGAGTTCTTCTATTTCATCGGCTTCGTTGGTGTCCAACTCCTTACGTTCACGAGCGAGTTCAGCCCCCTCTGTATCGGCTTGGGAACTCACTGATACATATTCACCCGCAGCCATTGACATCGCACCCGCGACTAAACCAGCAATGCCGGCAATCAAGACATCTCCTCGAATCGCATTTGCCGCAGCAACCCCCACCACTAGGCTTGCGGTTGACACAATGCCATCGTTTGCACCCAAAACTGCGGCACGCAACCAACCAATTCTTCCTGTACGATGACGTTCTGAATGCCGTCTTGACATGGTGACTCCACCTGAATTTCCCTTTGACACATCATTGTACTTCCTTTTCCTGGTCGCTTATGCCGGACGCTGAAGACATATCGGTCGCTGCGTCACCTGTGACCTAGCGAGCGACTAGAATGTCCACCCCAACCAAGGGTAGATTTACCGCGTACAGGGCAATGCCACTCAGCACGTGAATAGGTGGATTGTATACCTTCTTCGATAACCCCTCTGTGCCAGAATGGGTGAAACAACTTCGGTCGGCGAGTTTAGTGTAGACTGAAGGGCGAAGCAAAGGAACAGCAAGATGGCACAGAGGGCAGTGGTTAAATAAGCGTCATGGCAGAAATGTAAAATATCTGTAATCTCTCGCGGATATGACCTTTGCATCGCTTGACAGCGCGTTTTAGACTGTGATAGCGTCGAAAGTGGACGTTTGTCCGCTTTGCGCGGTCACGTCTATCGAACAACAAGACGACCATGTTTTCTACAGGAGAACCAAAAATGCGTCATTTCTTGAAGGTGCTATTGTTGGGTGCGACGATGCTGATCGCAGTCTACGCAGTGAACGCGCAAGACGCGCCTGCGACGACACCAGACCCGAATCTACCCGCTGAAACCGAAATGGAGATGTCTGGCGAAGTCATCGCCACCGGTTTGAACGCGCCACGCCACGTATTCTATGGCGGCGACGGCACCCTGTATATCGCAGAAGCGGGTGAAGGCGGCGAAATCACCGCGGTCAACGCGACCGGACAAGGCGATGTGTTTGTCGGTTTCACCGCGCGCGTCAGCACTGTATCACCTGAAGGCATTCAGGATTTCCTGATCGATGGTTTGTTCAGCTTAAGCGACCCGTTTGGTGGTTTGGAAGGGGTGAGCGCGGTTTACGTCGATGATATGTATGTGTGGCTGGTGATGGGACAAGGACCCACGCGCGACTCGCTCCCCGAAGGTGCGTATGCCAGTGCGCTCGTGCAGCTTGACCGTGAGACGTTTGCAGTCGTCAATGTGGTTGACCTGCTTGCATTTGAAGAAACCAATAACCCGGATGCGACGGCTGATCTGGCATCGAACCCGCAAGACATCGCTGTCGCGGAAGATGGCACGATTTATCTGGTCGATGCGAGCGGTAATTCACTGCTGCGTTATACCGAAGACGCGGGCTTGGAACTGTTCGCGTCGTGGGCGGTCAGCGATACCGAACCATCGCCCGTGCCAACGTCTGTCGTTATCGCGCCTGATGGCACGTTCTACGTCGGTTTCCTGAGCGGTTTCCCGTTCCTGGCGGGCAGCGCGCGCATCGAGCATTTGAGCGCCGAGGGTGAACTACTCGACACGATCGATGGGCTTACGCTCGTGGTCGATGTCGAGATTGGTCAGGATGGCAACCTGTATGCGGTGCAGTTCGCGGATGGTTTTGGCGAACTGGGCTACAACCTAGCGTCGGGCAGCGTGATTATGATCGATGCTGATGGCAATGTGACGCCGATCCTTGAAGGCTTGAACTTCCCGTATGGCATCGCGCAAGCGGCTGATGCGTCGTGGGTAGTGACGGTGAATTCGGCATTCAGCGAACTCGGTTCGGGCACGGTGATTTCTATTCCAGCGATGTGATCTTGTAGTGTAGGGATGGGGGGCATGGCGCTGCCATGCCCCTGAAAGTAACTGTGTTATTCGCCCGCGCGCAGCGACAACCCAAGTGCTGTGCGTGGCGAGAACCCAGCCCAGTACGTGTGATCTGCTGTGAACGCGCCCGCTTCATCGACGGCGTACACACCATCGTTCGCGTTTTCGACCGCGACATCGAGATAGACTGCCGCCGTATCATCGGCTTTGAGCGTTTGGTTCAAGAACGCCGTCACGAAATGTTGATTGACGTTGTTGATGTGCGCCTCATCCCACGCCGGTTCTGCGTAGCGCTCGTACTGTTGAAGCGTGACCGCTTCGGCGACGGGCGGGTTGGGGGCAACATTATGCAGGGCGTTCTCGTAGGTGAGCAGGTAGCGGTCACTGTTGACTGCCGCGTCGAACATGCCGGCGACTGCATCAGCCATCGCGACATCATCTTCCGAGCCGACGATCCACAAGGTCGGGACGGTAATGCTTTCGAACGCGTTTAATTCCCACATGCCAGTGCCTGCGAGACCGAATGCAACTAAATCGCCGCCCCAGGGCGCAAACACCACCGCCGCTTTGACGCGCGCATCGGCAGCATAGCCGTCAGCGCCCGCCAAACGCGGCGCAATCGGCGCACCCAGAAATTCGCTCAGGAACGGACCATAACCCGCGCCAACGACGTTGAGCGCGCCGTAGCCGCCCATCGAATAGCCGACAATGGCAGTATTTTCAGCATCCACGAGTCCGTTCAGGAAGCCGTCTTCAGCACTCAGCCGCGCCATTTCATCGATGACGAAGATTTGGTCGAGTGACCGATTGAGCAGTGTGCTGCCAAAATTACCCACATCGGGGAAGGTTGACTCGGTGTGATCGATGGCTGCGACCACGTAGCCCTTCGACGCGAGATTCTCGGTCAGGTAGGTCATTATGAACCGTGAACCGGGGTAGCCGTGACTGACGATGATCAGTGGGAAAGCGCCATCTTCAGTGTTCGGCGCTGCATCGCGCGCGGCGCGTCCGGCAAAGCTGAACGGGACGAATGAATCCGCCACGTCGGCGCGCCCAAGTGTATCGTCATAGGTCACGCTTTCGGTCTCACCATCCGCCAAAGCCGCCGGATACCAAACCTCGATGGTCAATGGGCGGTCGTACAAGGGGTCAGTCGCGCCAGCCGCCAACCCGATAATGTTGATTTGACCGGGGTTAACCAGTTCGACAGTTTGCACCCCGACTGCATAGTCGCCGCGCGCGGATAATTCTGGCGCGGTCGGCAGCGCATCGCCAAAGACAAAAGGTGAATCTGCGTCTTGAGCCATGGCGGCTCCGGTCATCAATAGTACACAACACAGTAAAACTAAACGCTTCATCAATCCAATCCTTTATGATTAACAGGTAGTTGTAGGCGAACGTAAGCCTATTTTAACGAGTTTACCGCTCGCGAGGATAATTAAAAAGCCCCATCAGCGTGATGGGGTCTGTGAGCGGATGGTGTAGTTTTTCTTGTCAGCGATGCGACAGCGCGGTTGCCGCCCCTACTGCATCATCATAGGGCTACTTTAGGTCATGCCGTGTATCGTCACGGTGAACGTCGTGCCTTTATCGACCTCGCTTACCACGCTGATGATGCCACCCAGCAGTTTGATCATGCCATAAGCGACGGGGATGCCCAAGCCGCTGCCTTTATATGTCCGCACGTACTCGTTGTCCGACCGAAAGTAAATCGTGCCGAGCTGCGCCAGTTCTTCCGGCGTCATGCCGATGCCATCATCTTTGAATTGCGTTGTGATTGTGCTGCCTTCGGCGCTTGTGTGCACGCTGACATTTCCGCCGTCGCGGGTGTAACGCAGCGCGTTTTCTACCAGTTTAGTGAAGGCTTTCGCCAACAGTTCGCCATCGGTGTTCAAAATCGGCAGCCCAGACGGTATATTGAAGGTCAACGTCCGGTTGAGCTGTTCAGCAAACGGGCGCGTATTTTTATCGACCATCATGATGATATTCTTGAACATATCCATCTTATTGGTGACACGCACCGTGCCAGCACGCAGCTTGTTGCTATCGCTCACATCTTGCAGCAGGGTTTCCATGCGCCGCGCGTTGGTGCGAATAACCTCCATGAACTGCTTTTGCATATCCGCCAAGGTTCCCATCGACGGGTTAACCATCATGTCGGAATACCCGCGAATGCTGGTCATCGGTGTCCGGAGTTCGTGGATTGCATGACCAAAGAACGCGGCTTGTTCCTCCACCAGGTTTTCGTCGCCAGCATGTGCAGTCCTGGCGGCGGACGCCGCTGCGATGCTGGCTGCCGCGTCCGTCTGCGCCTGTTGCATCAAGGCAGCGATCTCTTCTAATTGTGTCGGTAAACGCACTGGAATAATCGCGCCTTTTTTCGCGTTTTTGATCAATGCGTCGAGCAGCGCCTTCGCTTGCTCCATCCCATTCGTCTCAGTCAATGGATACTCCTTAGAGAAATGTCAGAACGGGCTGCTGCCCATCCGCGTTTGTGTTCAAACACTGCTTATCTACATCCACACATCCCAAAAACGTTCAGTCGGGCTGCCGCTGCCCGTCGCGGATAAATAACCGCGCACCGCTGATTCCATTGCTGTTTCGTCGCGCCACAGCACTTTAATATGCGAGTTATACTCTTTCAATGCGCGAATTTTGGCGTCGATGTCGGCGCTGCTGAGCGGCGGCATCACCGCGTTCAGCCGATACGGTGGCTGGAGTTCGGCGTAATAACGCAGCGCGCGCCGCGCCTTCGCATGATTGTTCAGCGCCGCCGCCGGATATTCTTCGTACAACCGGAGCGGGGTCGCCGTGCCGCCGCGCGTCAGCGCAAGCGCCCAATTGCACGCAATGCGATGATCAACATGATTATCAGCGCATAATGGCGCGTAGATCATGCTGACTTCGCTCAGCGGACATTTACACTCCATCAGGCTGATCGGCGCATCGTCATCGGGGCAGAGGATTTCATAGGGGCTGTTCGGTTTACCGTACAGCGGCACGCGCACGCCCTGACCATCGCGTGCGGTACGGAACACGCACTCGAAAATCGGCAGGTGATAAATTTGTGCACCAACCTGCTGCGCGGCGCGTGCGTCTTCGACGCGACGCTGCCGAATCTGGTTGCGCCCGCTTGTGAAGCGCGCGCAAATAGCATCGATGAACGGCGTGCTGGGCAGTCCCTCCGGGGGTTCGCCCGCCATCGTCGTCAGGATCAACACGTGCTCGCCATGCCGCGTGAGCTGGGCAATCGTTGCGCCACAGCTCAAAATTGCGTCGTCGAGATGGGGTGAAATGAACAAATGTGCCATGCGATCATCCCTTCTGGAAGTGGGCAGATCTAACTTGACGGTGGGCGGGTCCGAGTCCTGCCCCTACGATGCGTAATGCAACGACGAGGCGACGGTTATTCTTGCGAAATCGGCACGCTGAACGTAAACGTACTGCCCTGACCCACGATACTCGTGATCGCAATATGGCTGCCCATTTGCTCGACTAAACTGCGCGTAATAGCGAAACCAAGTCCTGTACCGGGCTGCGAACGGGTGAACTCATCCGTTGCGCGCCAGAATTTCTTGCCTAGCAGCTTGATTTGCTCGTCGTCCAAGCCGATGCCGGTATCGCTGACACTGTATTCGATGCAGTCACCCGCCTGCCGCGCGCTCAGGCGAATGATGCCGCCGTTCGGTGTGTATTTATAAGCGTTGCTGGTCAGGTTGGTCAGCACTTGCAGCAAACGGTAATAATCGACATGCATGGCAGGTAAATCTGGCGCGACATCTTCGACATAACGGTGCTGGCGCGATTCAATCTGCGTCATGATGCTGTCGCGCACGCCCTGCATAATCGACCCGACGGCGATCCGCGACGGCGTCATGTAGAAATGTCCGCTTTCGATGCGGCTAATATCCGCCAGATCGCTGACCAACATTTCCATCCGTTCGACGGTTTCGTGGATGCGCGTTTGAAAATACGTCTGTTCGTCGGTCAAGCCGCCATCCATCAATGTAAGATCGGCATACCCGATGATGCTGGTCATCGGCACTTTAAGGTCGTGCGCGACAATGCCGACGAACTCGCTTTTTGCCAGGTCTGCCGCCATGACGGCTTCATACAACGTGCCATTTTCGATGGCGACAGCGGCGCGTGTCGCAATGCGTTCGACCATTTCGCGCTGATCGTTGGTGAACATGCTGTCGGTCTTGACCAACACCAGCATCGCGATCACCTTTTGTTCACGCCGAATCGGCGCGATCAGAATATGTCCGCCTTGCGGGTCGCCATCGCCGATCAAAATCATCTCGACCGATTGCAGGGCTTCGAGCGTGGCGGGGTATAGATCGTCGAGATTGACCTGCTGCCCGTCATCGATAGGGAAACAGAAATGATGTTTGGCGACGATATGACCGTCCACAACCATACCGAGATGTCCCATATCCGCTTCGCTGAAGCGACACACCGAGTCGAGCGTGAGCGCCATCGCTTTATCAGCATCGAGCGTCTCGTTCAACTGCATGTCGATGCGGCGTAACTGGCTGAGTTCTTGTAAACGCGCCTGCAATTTTTGGTCGGTGACGCTGAACAAATGGGCGTTATCGATGGCGACCGATGCTTGCCCCGTGAACGTTTCGAGCGCGGTCAAATCGTCGGGCTGAAACAAGCCGACAATCGCTTGATTTTCGACATATGCCGCGCCGATGACCATGCCGCGCGCGCGCAGTGGCGTCGCCATGATGCTGCGCAGCGAGCGTCCCATAATGCTCGCCTGCATGTTGAAGCGCGGGTCTTCGCTGGCGTTGGTCGTCAAAATCGACTCGCCCATATCGATAACCGTGTTGACGATTGTGCGGCTGAATTGAAACTGGTTGCCGCTCAACGTTTGTTGATCATAGTTGCGGGCGACCATCACTTCGATTCGTCCGTCGTCGTCACGCAGCATCAAAAAGCCGCGCTCTGCGCCCGTCAGTTGGATGATCGCATCCATGACTTGATCGAGAACTATCTGAATATCCAGCGATGACCCCAACAAGCGGCTGATACTGTACAGCGCTTCGAAGCGCCCTTGCTGTGTTAGCCGGCGATGTTCGCCTTCCATCCGTTCAAGCAGGTTATCGAGTTTGTCGATCTGCCGCTCGAAATACGCATTATCAAGGCGCGGCGCTTGTAACTGAGAGCGCATCACTGTCAGAGCATGGCGAAATTCGGTGAACTCGTGATCCGCGATCAAATCAGCATTCGGTCGTTTCATCATGGCAAATGATCTTTATTGAACGTCGTCATGGGGTTGGGCTTGCAGCGTGTGTTGATAATAATCGCAGTGGGCAGTGAGTGGACACCGCTCACAATAGGCGCGGCGCGCCGTGCAAATTTCGCGCCCCAGTCGGATCAAATTGAGATGGAATGCGAAATGGTCGCCCGGCGGTACGATGGCTTCCATGAGCGGGTGTGCTTTATCCGCGCTGATGCCTTCGGGCAAAAAGCCAATACGCTGCCCGACACGATGAACATGGGTATCGACCGGGAACGCCGGACGCAGAAACGCGAAACACAGCACAATCGCCGCCGTCTTGGGTCCCACCCCATCAAGACTGATCAGCCAACTTCGCGCCTCTTCGAGCGGCATCTCCGCCAGAAAATCGATGTTCAAATCACCACGCTGTTCGTAAATCGTGCGCAGTACATTCTGGATACGCGGCGCTTTTTGGTTGGCTAACCCGGCGGGCTTGATCGCTTCGATGACCACATCGGTAGGTGCGTTCATGACATCCATCCACGACGCAAAATTTGCCTTCAAGCCGCCGAACGCGCGGTCACGATTGCGGTCGTTGGTGCTCTGGCTCAAAATGCAGTCGATTAGTTCATCTAACGGCGGCAAAAACGGACGCCAATCGGGGCGTCCAAATACCGCGTGCAGTGCGGCAGCGATGGGCGCATATTTGGCGGCGCGGCGCTCATAATCAGGTATTTTGGCGATGATCGCATTTGTATTTGTGCGCAGTGTTGTCATTCTCATAGTGTAGCGTATCTCAAAGTGAACTGCTTGTGATCGTACCCAAAAATGACGGCTCAGCGATCAGGCGCAAGTCGCCATCGTCAAGATCGATTTTCCACGTTCCATCGAGCGTTGCGCTGCTCACGATCAAGGCGCGCGCGTCGTCTGACCATCCGACCGGACGAAACAGCGTGTTAGCAGGCTGAGTCAGCACCCGCTGCGTCCCCAGATCAATATCGACCAGAATGAAAACCGATTGTACGGTTTGTCCTGGCGTGCCGAACCCGCGAATTTGTGCCAGCGTATAGACCGCACTGCGACCATCGGGCGCGATCAGCACATCGCCACCCTGCGTAAAGTTGACCAGATTCAGACTGGAAATCGTGCGTTCGCTGTTTGAGCGCACATCGATCAGCCGCACGCCGAATCCATCCAAGCCACCCGCCAGCGTCAGCCGCATGAATTGCCCGGCGCCGAATGCCGCCCCGCAAAAACAACCGGGCTCGCCCTGTAATTCGGTGATCGCACCCGTCGCCGTATCGACCGCGAACAAGCCTGCGAACTGGCGGAGCGGCGCAAAATCGCCGATCGCGTCCGGCTGATAATCCATATACAAGCGCGTGTGATCAACGCTGAACGCGACCGGAAAGGCGCGGATCGCGTCACGCGGTCCATCGGTGAGCAAATCGCGGATATTATCGCCGTCAATATCCGCGATAAACGTTTGCGTGGTCAGCGTTCGTGGCGACCCGCCGGTGATCGTCCAGGCGATGTGGGTTTGATCCGTCGAGACCAGCCAGTCGATGCGCCGCGCCCCGGCTGGTTTTTGTATGAACGGATGCGCGCGCGTCACGCCGGACGACATCAGCATCATCAGTTGATCGGTGGCGCGGTCGGCGTATAACAGGGCGTCGGGCAAAATTGTGTAACGCACACCGTCTATCAGCGACTCGATTTGCGCGCCCGTCTGCACATCGATGAAGATCACGCGGTCAAAACCGCTGGCGTCGGCGTCATGATCGATGAACACCTGAAACACGTGTTCGGGTTGATCGAAGGCTTGCGCGGATGCGTGTTCAGGATTGAGAAAACTCAAAAAACATAACGCAAAGGCGCAAACGCGCAAAGGCGTGACGTAATGGTAATTATTCATGGTTGCCCATCAGCGCGACGATACGCGGCAGTGCTTCGCCAGAGGGTGCAGCGACGAATATATCAGCGATGTCGGTAATATCGCTGCGATTCGGGTTGACCTCGATAATCTTTGCGCCGCGCCCAGCGGCGATAAAAGGCATCGACGCGGCGGGCTGGACGACGCCCGACGTGCCGACGACCAACAAGACATCACAGCGCAGCGCGTCGTCGGCGGCGCGCAGTTCACGTTCGGGTAAGTATTCTTCAAACCATACCACATCGGGGCGGATATACGCGCCGCAGTACGGACAATGCGGTGGCGATGCGTCTTTATCGGGCAGCGACGCGAGATCGACCAGCGTTGGTTCGCCACGACAGGCGGCGAAACACTTGTCGCGCGCGATCCGCCCGTGCAGATGAATCACGTCGGTACTGCCCGCGCGTTCGTGCAACTCGTCAATGTTTTGCGTGATTAACGGGTACGCACCCAGATATTTTTCGAGCGCCGCTAAGGCAAGATGACCGGGATTCGGCTTGGCATCCGCGATCATGCCGCGCCGATAATGATAAAATTCCCAGACGAGTTTGGGATCGGCTAAAAACGCGCGCGGCGTCGCCAGCTTGAACGGATCGAAGTCCGCCCAGATGCCATCGAGCGAGTCTCGAAAGGTTGGAATGCCCGACTCGCGGCTGACGCCCGCGCCCGTCAGCACGGCGATAGTGCGTGCCGCGCGTAAGAGCGCCGCTGCGCGCTGAACTGCGTTATCAATCGTCATCATCCCACTCCTCACTAGGTGTCCGAAAAACTTTAACGCAAAGTCGAAAAGTCGAAAAGAAAGACGCAACGAGTTTTCATCTTCTGGTGTCGATAACTATGATAGGGTACAGGTCGAAGGGTTAGCGAGGAAAGTCGATGGAATTTACGATCAACTGGTCGCCGCAGGCGCGTGATTTACTCCGTGATGGCAAAATCGAGATTGACCGTTTCAAATGCCCGGATTGGGAGGGCATGATCGGCGACGCGCGCGTCGATGCGCCCGTCTATGTGCATTTTCCGCTCGTGGTTGGGCACAATACGCTTGCGGGTGTCGATTGGGCGCGCATCGATGCCATGATGAAAGATACGAACACGCCGCACGTCAATCTGCATCTCGAACCTACACGATCCGCGTTGGGTGAACTCGATGACGACGCCGTGATTGAGGTGTGTCTGCGCGATGTACAACGTGTGGTCGATCGTTATGGCGGCGATAATGTGGTGCTGGAAAACGTACCGTATCGCACGACGCAAGGCGATAAATATCGCGCTGCGATTTTGCCAGAGAAAATTAACTGGATTGTGCGCGCGGCGGGTTGTCGGCTGCTGCTCGATGTGGGGCACGCACGCATCAGCGCCGAAGCGCTTGCCCTAAATCCGCTCGATTATATGCGTGAACTACCGCTGGATCGTCTCGGTGAGGTTCATACGGCGGGCGTCCTGCCTTACACACAAGCGACGCATGACAAAGCGATGCAGTACGACGGCTATGAAGCACTGCTGCACAAATTCGAAGGCGAGGACATAATTGGCTGCAACCTGGATCACTTCGGCATGGAGAGCGCCGACGATTGGGCAGCGTTCGTGTGGTTAATCGATAAAATCAAGTCGGGCGAGGCGCGCGAACCGCGTTTTGTCTCGTTCGAGTATGGTGGTATCGGCGCACCGTTCGCGTGGCGCAGCGAGCGTGATGTGATCGCACGGGATGTGCCGCGCTTTTACGCGCTGGTGCATGGTGTAAAAGAAAAAAGCTAACCGCGAAAAGCCTAACGCAAAGGCGTAAAAAGAAAGTGAGAAGGGGTCGGCGTAGGGGCGGGACTCACACCCGCCCACCGACATGAACCGCGAAAAGCCTTTGCGTTGAATGCCTTATTTATCGCGTCCGAGCGCGAAGCCGCTCATGAACTGCTTTTGCAGCAGCACGAATATGATCACGGGCGGCAAACTGGCGATGACCGCACCGAGCATGAGTGGTCCAAAGCTGATGCCGACATCCGCGCCGACGAGCGTGCGCAAGCCGACCTGCACCACCTGGCGTTCCTGACCCTGAATGATCAGCGCGGGCCACAAATACATATTCCACACATATACGAACTGAATGACGACGAGCGCGCCAATCGTGTTCATGCTCATCGGAATCAGCACGCGAATCAGGAATGTGAGCGGATTCGCGCCATCCAACTGCGCGGCTTCGCTCAGTTCCGCCGGGATATTGGCGAAATGCTGGCGGAACAAAAACGCACCCGTCGCGCTGGCGATGAACGGGACGATCAACGCCAGATAATTGTTGCCCCAGCCGATGCTGTTGACGAAACGGAACAGCGCGATCACGAGAATTTCGGTCGGCATCATCAAGGTGACCAGCACGAAGCCGAACACGATCCATTTGCCGGGAAAACGAAAATACACGAACGCCAAGCCCGCCAGCAGCGACAAAATCGTTTTGCCAGCCGTGACTAAGACCGTGATGAAAATGCTGTTGAGCATGTAATTGCCCAGATTGGCAAGGTTCATGACGATGTTCCAGTTATTTTCGAACTGGTCGCCCGGCAAAAACTGATATGCGTATACGTTGCTGTTATTTTGTGTCGCCACTAAAACAGCATAAAACAGCGGAAAGCCGACGATCAGACAAATTACCCACAGCGCCGCATGGATATACCAGCGTTCGGGCAGCAGGGTGCGGCGAACAGGTTCGACATAATCAGCGGGGTAAGTTTCAGACGCGGTGGTGGTCGCCATGCGGTTATGCTCCGTAATTGACCCGATTGCCAGACGTGCGGAATTGAACGACCGTCAAGCCGATGACCAGCGCGAACAACACAATCGATTGCGCGGCGGCTTTGCCCAGATCGTTGTTGGTGATACCGACTTCGTAAATATTGTACATGAGCGTCGAAGTCGAATTGAGCGGACCGCCGCCCGTCAAATAGTCAATCGTGCCGAAAGTCTCGAAGAACGCATACGTCATATTGGTGATGACGAGAAAGAACGTGATCGGCGACAGCAGCGGCAGCACGACACTGAAAAAGCGCTGTGCGACGTTTGCGCCATCGATGCTGGCAGCTTCGCGGATGTCTTTCGAAACATTTTGCAAGCCCGCGATGTAGAACAAAATATTGTAGCCCAAACTTTTCCACACGCTGGCGATGATCACTGCCCATGGCGCGGCGGTCGGGTCATTGAGCCAGCCAATTTTGATGCCAAAGACATTATCGAGCGCGTAATTGACGATGCCGCCCGTCGGATTGAACAAGAGCAAAAAGATCACGCCTGCGACGACCGGCGAAATGGCATAGGGCCAGATCAAGAGCGTGCGGTAAATGCGCGCGCCTTTGATCGGTTGATACGCCAATAAAGCGATTCCCAACGCCAGCGCCAAGCCGAGAACGACAATCGCGGCGCTGATGAAAATCGTGATGACGAAACTGTTGAGATAATCGCCGTCGCTGACGAGCGAAGTGAAGTTATCGACGCACACGAACAAGGTTCGGCGCGCGCCTAAACGCGCCAACAGTGTCGAGAGTCGGAAAGTGTCGAGAGAAGGGTAGTACAAAAACAGCGTGAGTACGATCAAGGTGGGGGCGAGAAATACAATCGGCAGCAGCCAGCCTTTGAACGCGCCCGCTTGTGCTGTGCCGCCCATGTTGGGGTTGCGGCGGCGCATGACCACGCTGCGAATCAATGCATCGACGGGCAGCACGACGAGTGCCATACCGATGCCGATGAGCAGCACGCCAAAAACGGCGTCGATGAGGCTGCGTTCGCTTTCAAACGTGCAGTAATTGAGCGGGAGCATGAAGATCGCAGACCCGACAGCACCCGCCGCCGCGCCGATCATGCCGCCTAATGCAGGTGATACTTGAATGCGTTGAAAGCGCCATGCGAGATAGACTGCGCCGATTAGAGCCGCGATCACATGAATGAGCAGTGGGGCTTGTGCAGTCATAAGAGGATATCCCCAGAAAACGGTGGGGCGGGTCTAAGACCCACCCGCCACACATGAACCATGTAACAACAGGGCGCAGCACGCTGCGCCCCTCCAAAATTATTCCGCGTTGAGCAGGTTGTACTCTTCGAGGACGGTATTCGCATCTTCTTGCGCCGCCGCCAACACATCGGCAACGGGTTCGTCGGTCAACAGCGCGGTATCGACCGCTTGCGTGACCACCGAACGGATTGACGGGAATGCGCCGATGATCGCGCCGCTGGTCGCGGTCGTGATCGTGCTTTGCGCCAATTGATCCGCCGCGACGCTGAAGTTCGGGTTTTCTTCAAACCAACCTTGTTCGGTCAGCAGTTCGTTGGCGCTGGTGGTCACGGCGATGTAACCGGTCAGTTGATGCCACGCCGCCGCGTTTTCGGTGCTGTTGATCGAGAGCAAGAAACCGAGCGCGCCGTCTTCGACTTCGGTCGAAAGACCATCGACCAGCCACAGGCTCGCGCCACCGATCAAATTACCCGTCCAGCCCGTGACTTCGTTGTAGGGCAGGAAGCTGGCGACGACTTCAAAGCCGTTATCCGTGCCGACATTGGTGTACGTCGCGGTGTCGCTGCTGCTGTAAGCCGCCATCGCGACCTGCTGCGTGCTGAACGCCTGATCGACCGTACCCCAAGAATCGCCACCTTGCGCGCCGCTGTAATACAGGTAGCCCTTGGCGAGTTGTTCATCCAGGAACGTGAGCAGCGCGACGCTGCCGTCGTTGTTGATGCTCACTTCGGTCGCGCGTTCTTCACGACCATTGCCATTGTTGGCAAATTGTTCGTCCTGCTGCGCGATCCACTGTTCAAAGAACCAACCGTGATTCGGGAATGTCCAGCAGTATTCTGGCGCAGTTTCCAACGCCATAACCAGCTCGCACGCCGCATCAATTTCCGCCCACGTTGTCGGGGGGGTATCGACGCCGGCTGCATCGAGAATGGTCATGTTGCTGAAATAAATCGCCGACGAGGTGTTCCACGGCATCGACGTGAACACGCCATCGATGGTGTAATATTCGCGGACGGGACCGACGAAATCGTCGAAGTTGACGGCAATACCGTTGATGTCGGTGCGGTCGCCAATGGCTTCGGCAATCGGCTTGAAGTAGCCGCTGTCACGCGCGTCCTGGGTGGCGACTTCAAAATACTGCACCACTGCCGGGAGCGTGCCTTGTTCTGCTGCCAACGCCGTCGACGCGAACAGTTCTTCGTAGTTCGCATAGCCTTCGACGGTCACATTGTATTGCGGGAACATTTCATTATATTCAACAGCGCGATCCTGCGCCCAACCCAGACGATTTTCATCGGTGAAGGCGATCCAGACCGGAACATCAACGGTTTCCTGCGCGAACGCGGGAATGACTGCCAATGCGAGCATCGCTGCCAACACGACAAACAGAAAACTTTTACGCATATCGGGTTTCTCCTAAAATGGTATGGTGGTTTTACCCATTGAGTAGTCTAGTGAGAACGGATTAAGGCGTCTCGATGAAAGTATTAAATGAAGTTTAACTGGTATGTGTACGTCGCGGTATTTCAGACGGTAAAATGTAAGGGAATTTATTTCACCCGACGACGGGCGACCCGGTGGGTCTTGGGCGTCAAGATAAGGATTAATTAGGGATGGTCTACGCCACACTATATTGCAGCGCCGGATTATCCGACCGTTCGACCTCACCGAGATTGCTGACTTCGAGTTCGCCATGTTCATACAAATATTCGACATGCGCGCCCACTTCTTCCAACGCCAACAACACATCGTAACCGCCGCGATCCGGGTACATCGCTTTAGAAATATCGCTGATCGTACATGGCTCGTTCGACCCGCGCATCACGTCTAAAACGCGCTGTAATTTGCGCTGGTGACTTTCACGAATCGCAACGATGCGCCCGTACACGTCATAAATCGGTTCCTCGTGTCCGCCGAGCGCGAGTTTAAGCCCGCCAATGCGCGATACGGTTTTGAGCGCGTCGAGATAATGCCCTAACCCAGTGTAATGCGTGATGCTCTCTGGTGATTGATGCGGCGTGGTCTTGCCCAGAATATGGTCGGCGCTGATCAGCACATCGCCCAGAATGATGCACACCTGACCGGGACAATGACCGGGCGTGTGAATGAACGTCATCGTATCCAGCACCATGCCGTCGTCGAGCGACAAATCGACCGGGACGGACTTGAATTGTTTTTTGGCGAAGCCGTACATGACCATCAAATTATCGCGTAGTTTTTCGGTCACGCCCGCCCGTTCCAGGTACACGCGCAAATCTTTGGTAGCGACGATCACGCGTTCTTCGTAGTTGGTCAGCACGCGCCGATCCAACTGGTGGATGGCGATTTGCGCGCCGCCCGTATGTTCGCGCATAAAGGCGACGCCGCCGAAGTGATCGATATGACCGTGCGTGATGATGATGCGCTTGAGGTCGGTCACGCTGATCGGCTCGTTGAAGGTGTCTTTGAGCGACGCGATTCCCGCCAACAATTGGTCGGTGCTGTCACCAATGCCCGATCCAGTATCGATCAAGGTTGGGACGCCCGCTTCGAGCAGCACATAGCAATACGCGATGAAGCCGGGAAACGCTTCGACCGGAATCCGATAAATCCGTGCGCCTGTCGAGGACATGAACCGTTCGATGATGGGTAACGACATGATAAATACTCCAAAAATACAAAACATAACGCAAACATATGGCGGGGCAAAGAGCCAATTATCGCCCCCTAATTTCTGGGGGAGGCGACCCCTAACATATGGGGGACTCGACGCACTTATTCAGACGTAATTTTGTAGATGGTGCGTTCAATTAACGAAAGGGGGGCATCATGACCCTACACACGCCCCTGATTCAGACTGATCTATTGACCAAAGTCTATGGTGGCAGGAAAAAGGCGCTCGATGGGCTGAGTTTGACCATTGAACGCGGTGAAATTTTTGGGTATCTGGGTCCGAATGGCGCGGGCAAAACGACCACGATCCGACTGCTCTTGGATTTGATCCGTCCGACGCGGGGCAGTGCGCGCGTCTTCGGGCTGCCTGTGATCACCGAGAGTAAAGCGATCCGTGCGCGGGTGGGCTATCTGCCTGCTGAACTCAATTTGTGGCAGCGCTACACCGCGCAGCAGGTCATCGATTATGCGGCGCGGGCGCGCGGACTGCGTGATCTCTCGTTCGCCAATCAGTTGGCGGCGCGCCTGGAATTCGACTTGAGCAAGAAGATTAAGAATTATTCGACCGGAAACAAGCGCAAGCTCGGCTTGATTCTGGCGCTGATGCACAAGCCTGATCTGCTCATTCTGGACGAGCCGTCAAGCGGTCTTGACCCGTTGATGCAGCAGACCTTCAACCAATTGATGGTCGAAGCGCGCGCCAACGGGCAGACTGTATTTTTGTCGTCGCATGTGTTGAGCGAAGTGCAAACGATTTGCGACCGCGTCGGCATTTTGCGCGATGGTCAGTTGAAAGCTGTCGAGCGTGTCGATCGGCTGACGCACGCCGATTTCAAATGGGTGACGGTGCAAGCGCGCGCGCCGATTTCGGCGGAGGCGCTGTCCAGCGTGGCGGGCGCGAGCCTCGTGACGATTGATGGAACCACCGCGCGTATGCGATTGAGCGGCGATTTTGATCCGCTGTTGCGCGCGATCTCGCCGTATTACGTGCAGGATGTGCGTGTGCAAGAACCGACGCTGGAAGAAATCTTCCTGACGTTTTATGGCGGTGATCCTCGTGACAATGCAGCCGTGAGCGATGCAACAGCAGCAAAGGCAGGTGAGTAATGAACGGTGTGATTTTCAGAGAGACCATCAAGCGTAGTTGGCGCGGCGCGTTGTGGTGGGGTTTGGGACTTGGACTGTTAGCGTGGGTGCAAATCGTCGCGGTGCCGAGTGTCGAATCGATACAGCAGATTACCGAAGTCATGGAAAGTATGCCGCCGGTCATGCTGCAAATGTTTGGCGCGAGCGACATGGCGTTCATGGCGACGGTGGAAGGCTATCTGGCGCTGCAAATCTTCGCGTTTTTGCCATTAATCTTAGCGATTTACGGCGCTGCGTGCGGTATGAACATTGTCGCCAACGAAGAAGAACGTGGCATCATGGACTCGCTCTTAAGCTTTCCCGTTACACGCACGCAAATCGTCAGGGAAAAAGCATTGGCGTATGCGTTATTGATCGTGGCGGTCTTGGTGCAGGTGTTCATCTGGATTGTGATTGGTTTGGTGATGACACCCGAAATCGCAGCGCAGGTCAACGTGGCAGAAATGGGATTGGCGACGATGGGCATGATACCCATTACATGGATTGTGATGGGATTCACAGCGTTGTTGACAGGCTTGTTACGCAATCGGGGCTTGGCGACCACCCTGATCGCGGTATTCGTGCTGGCGAGCTATTTCTTGAATACGCTTGGCAGCACAACGACCGGATCAATTTTGGGCACGCTGCGTCCGCTCTCGTACTTTAGCTATTTCGATTCACAGGCGATTTTGCAGGGCGGGCTTGGGGTCGCAGGGATGTTGGTGCTGACCGCAGCCACCGTGATTTTCGTTGCGGGCGGCATGGTCGGCTTTCAACGGCGTGATGTGGGCGTATAGGCGGATAAACGATGCAATTGGCATAAAATGCGGCATAATCAGGGGATCGATCTGAAACATCGACCCCTGATGAAGAGTGTGAGTGTGCCATGCCTCGTGGATTCCGGCTTATCGTTGTAATGTTTTTCCTCAGTATGACGTTTTCGACGGCGGCACAGGAGGCATCACTGCCGACTTTCGCCGCCGATGGTGCGTTGAGCGCTGTCCCCGCCGATTTTGTGGGCATCATCGCGCTCGACGCCGATGATCAAACGGCAGCGTTGGAGCAGTTACAGTTGTTGTTGTTCGTCAGTCAGTTATTTCAGCCGGGTCGCATTTCATATGATGTGGGGCTGCCGTTCGATTTTTTCATCCCTTTAGACAGTTTGGATACCGAAAATATCAGCTTCGCCACGCAAATCGGCGGCTGGCTGACGGGCGATATTGTGGTCGCGTACCGCGCGTTCGGTGATGGGCTGACGACGACTCCCGCCGATACGCTCCTGATTTTGCCGACGGACGATGCGTTCGCGGCGACAGCGGCGCTCAGCCGTGTCATCAACGCGCAGGATGCTTTGACGACCGCACAATATCGCGGCGTCACGATCTATCAGGGTGATGTTATCGCGCTCGCTGTGATGCCGACGGTCGTGTTGATCGGCGGCAGTGACGCAATCCGCGCGAGCATCGATGTCGTGCTGGGTGACGGTACGCGGCTGATCGACCAACCAGCGTATCAGCGTGTGCGCGCCGCGCTGCCCGATTATGGCGTATTCGCGTATATCAGCGGTGAAGCCGCTGGCGCGTCTATCCCGTTTGTGGTGAGTATCGATGGGGTGCGATCAGGCGCAATTTTGAGTGCGTTAGGCGATACGATCCGCGCCTTGCGCCCGAACAGCGCGCTCGAATCAGCGCTTCTGCGCGGTGCATTCGATGCGGTCGGCGTCAGCATGGAAGTGAGCGCGCTGAGTCGCTTTACCCCAACACAAGCCGATGCCGTCGCGGTTTTCGATCTCACCGAGCCGGTCGATGATGTTCAACTATCCCCATTGGATCCCTTACTCTTGAATGCGATTCCGCGCAGTGCGATGGTGGTTGTGTCGGGCACAGACGCGGCGGCGGCGGCTTTTGATGCGCTGACGACGCTGCCCGTCAACAATTTTCTGGGTGTGGCGTTCAATGGCTTCGTCGTGCTGCAATCGAACGCCGTTTTACAAGAGGTAATCCCGCTGCCCACAAGCGCCGATATTCAACTCGCGCTGGAAAACACGTTCGCAGCGCTGGACGCGCGTGGAGTCGATATCCGCGCGGACCTGCTCGATCATCTGCAAGGTGGTTTTGCGACGGCGCTGATCGCGCGCCCGAACAACCCGACGCCCGTGCTGAATACGCCCTATGATGTGCTGGTGGTCGCAGGTGTGGACGACGGCGACGCGCTGCGTGACGGATTTGGGCGCTTGACTGATACGTTATTCGGGGCTGGTTTTCTGACCGAAACCAGCATCGACGGCGCGCCATTTTTGACACTGCAATCACCTGCTGGTGAACTCGTATTCGGGATTGGCATGGTCGAAAATATGCTTATTGCTGGCACAGGCGAGTCGGTGGATGCAGCGCGGCGCGCATTGGATGGCGATAATCGACTGATTGACGAACCGCGCTGGGCAGCCGTCAGTTCTAACGGGACGCCCGCGTTTTACGCCGATATGCTCGGCTATTACAGCACCTTCTCGCCCGCGCTGCTCGGCGGAGCAGGACAAATCGCGGTCGATCAGGTCGGTATCAATGCGGCATTGCTCGAAGCCGATTTATATACATTGACTGTACGGGTGACATTGCCGAGCGATTGATGAATGCGTCATAAAAGACAGCAAAGATGTGGCGCGATCAATGTTAAACGGGCATGGCATCGCTGTGCCCGTATGAATAACCCGCTCAGTTTAGGGATCGCTTCTCTCCTCGCCCTTAATATTTGTATGAAATTTCGTACCCAGTTTTTGGCGACTTGTGCTTCGACAAGCGGCGCAGCGTGCGCTACAATTCTTAACAGGTGCTTAATGAGCACTATCTGGTTTTTCAGATCACCTTTGGAGATTACCAAAAAAATGATGCTTCGCCGCTTTCTATTGATTCTGGGCGCTTTAGCGCTCGTCATCGTGCCACTTGCTGGCGTTT
The DNA here is from genome assembly GCA_038207205.1 of Aggregatilineales bacterium. Taxonomy (GTDB): domain Bacteria; phylum Chloroflexota; class Anaerolineae; order Aggregatilineales; family Phototrophicaceae; genus Flexifilum. The sequence continues at coordinate 34,849 of JBBRAA010000003.1, read as the reverse complement.
CAGCGCAAGAAGCGCTGGTCGAATCGGTCTGTTTAGTCACCGATTTGGGACGCATCAACGACGGCACGTTTAACCAGTATGCGTATGAAGGGATGCAGCGCGCCGCCGATGACCTCGGTCTGGAATCACGCTACATTGAAACACAGGCACAAACCGACTATGCCGCCAATATTCAAACCTGCCTCGATGAAGAATTCGATACCGTCATCACAGTTGGGTTCTTGATCGCGGATGCGACGTTCGTGGCGGCGGAAGCCAACCCGGATGTGTATTTCATCGGTGTCGATCAATTTGTGGCGACGCCGCTGCCGAATTACGTCGGCATTCAATTCCGTGAAGATCAAGCCGGTTTCCTCGTCGGCGCGATGGCGGCTCTCGTCACCGAAAGCGGCATCATCGGTGGCGTGTACGGCATTGCGATCCCGCCTGTGGTCAAATTCCGTAATGGTTACGAACAGGGCGCGCGCTACATCAACCCCGATATCGATGTGCGCGGCATTTATATCGACGACTTTTTGGCACCCGATCGCGGCGCAGCGGCGGCAGAACAGTTGATCGGTGAAGGCGCGGATGTGATTTTCGGCGCTGGCGGTCCTACTGGGTCGGGCGCGATCAGCTTCGCCGCGAACGAAGGCGTGAGCGTAATTGGCGTTGACCAGGACGAATATTTCACCACGTTCGACGAAGGCGCATCCGACGGTGCAGAAAACCTGATCACCAGTGCGCTCAAGCGCGTCGATAACGGCGTGTTCCAGATGATCGAACGCCTGACGACGAGCGAAGGCTTCGGCTTCGAAACGGGCATGTTCAATCTGGAAGTGGCGAACGATGGTATCGGCTACGCGCCTGCCCATGACGCGACCGTATCCGAAGACGTTACGGCACAGATCGACGAAATTCTGGCAGGCTTGATCGATGGCAGCATCGAAACAGGCGTTGACCCGGTGAGCGGTGAATTGATGACCGCCATGCCAGAAATAATGGGTGAAGCGCTGATCGAATCCGTGTGCCTTGTCACCGACTTGGGGCGCATCAACGACGGCACGTTCAACCAGTATGCCTACGAAGGTATGGAACGCGCTGCCAGCGATTTGGGTCTGGAATCGCGTTTCATCGAAACGACCGCGCAGACCGATTACGCAGTCAATATTCAAACATGTTTGGACGAAGAATTCGACGCCATCGTCACCGTCGGCTTCTTGATCGCGGACGCGACGTATACCGCAGCCGTTGCCAACCCAGACGTGTACTTCATCGGTATCGATCAGTTCATCGCCGCGCCGCTGCCCAATCTGGTCGGCTTGCAGGCGCGTGAAGATCAGGCTGGTTTCTTGGTCGGTGCGATGGCAGCACTCCTGACCGAAAGCGACATCATCGGCGGCGTGTATGGCGTGCCTATCCCGCCCGTCGTCCGTTTCCGTAACGGCTTCGAGCAGGGCGCGCGTTACATCAACCCCGATATCGATTTGCGCGGCATTTACATCGACGACTTTTTGGCACCCGATCGCGGCGCGGCGGCGGCTGAACAGTTGATCGGTGAAGGCGTGGACGTGATCATGGGCGCAGGCGGACCGACAGGTTCGGGCGCGATCAGCTATGCAGCGACCGAAGGCGTGTTCGTGATCGGTGTTGACCAGGACGAATACTTCACCACGTTCGACAGCGGTGCGACCCCAGGTGCAGAAAACCTGATTTCGAGCGCGCTCAAGCGTATCGACAACGGCGTGTACCAGATGATTGAACGCTTAGTCACAGGTGAAGGCTTCGGCTTTGAAACTGGGATGTTCAATCTCGAAGTGGCGAATGAAGGTATCGGCTTCGCGCCCGCGCATGATTCGTCTGTGCCAGAAGAAGTGACAGCACAAGTCGAAGAAATTTTGGCGGGCTTGGTCGATGGCAGTATCGAAACTGGCGTTGACCCGCTCAGCGGCGAACTGCTGCCAGAATAATCCCGCATAACGGGTGTCGTTGGGGCGGGTTTCGACTCGCCCGTTAAACAAATAGTGTCTGTAGGGGTTTGGTACGCCAAACCCCTTTTTATTGCTTAATGGACTTTGGATTTAAAGGTGTCGGGTGTATAATTGACGCTATGAAAACACGAAGCTTCAGGCTAACTGAGATCGAAAGCGCTGCGCCTACGACGGGATGAGCAACCGCTTCAAGCAGACCGTCGGCTCAACCGTGATCCAGTATCTACTTGACCTGCAACCCGGATTAGCGGTTGTTCTGTCAGCGACGAGCGGCGCGAACACGGATCGGTATATCCACGCCCCGCGCGGCATCCATGCTCAGAAAGACACGACGAACAACTGCGAATGGCTGCTGCAAGACGGACTGGGCAGCGTGCGCGGGGTGATCGATAGCTCGAATGCTGTGCTGTGGAGCGGCAGCTACGATCCGTTTGTTTACGTTCAATTGGCTGGAGCAGTGTGCTCCGCCTGTTCTATTACGCCAACTTTAAATCGGTTGTCCATCAGTTTTGAAGCGATTGCCCTGCCCCCTACAAGTCAATGTCGTCAACCTCAAGGGCGGGTCTCGACCTATGCACTTCAAAGTGAGGGTCTTCGTTCCGCCCGTACAGCGTCTTCGTTTAGAATGAGCAGCCTTTTCCCCTCTCCATAGCAGAAGGGATTGGCGATGCGGTTGACCGTTTACTTCTTCAACTGCTCGAAAAACTTCTTACGGAACTTGGCGACTTTCGGCGCGACAACCATCATGCAGTAACCTTGATTCGGGTGCTTCTCGAAATATTCCTGATGATAATCTTCAGCGTCGTAGTAGTTGTTGAGCGCTGTCACTTCAGTGACGATGGGCTTGTTCCAGATACCCGCCGTGTTATATTCCTCAATTTTCGCCTGCGCTGTCGCCTGCTGTTCAGGCGTGTGATAAAACACCGCGCTTCGATACTGCGGTCCCACGTCGTTACCCTGACGGTTGAGCGTCGTCGGGTCATGGATGGTAAAAAACACATCGAGTAAATCACTAAAGCTGACCAACGACGGATCATACTTGAGTTTGACCACTTCGGCGTGTCCGGTCGTGGCGCTGCATACCGCTTCATACGTCGGGTTGACGACATGCCCACCCGCGTAACCGCTGATCACATCTTCAACGCCCTTCAATTGATCGTATACTGCTTCTAAACACCAGAAACAACCGCCCGCGAGCGTCACGGTTTCGAGATTTGTATTTTGCGTCATTTGCTTCTCTTTCGGGGATGGGGCTTCGACTTTTGCCACATTGAATAGACGTTTGAACATGCGCATATCTCCGTCAGAATTTAGCAAATACTAAGGCGCTGGCGGGTACGGCTCGGTAAAGTACACGCTCACGTCGCCTTCTGCCACCCACCCGATCACGCCATCATAATCGATCTGATACCACGTATAGCGCTGTGTACATTCGGGTCCTGCCAGTACGAAAAACACCCCGCCAATCGGAATGCGACCGAGTATATCGCTGTCCGTCCCAGGTGCATCACGGATATTGAGCGGATCATCGTCACCGAGCGGCGTTACGCGCGCCCGTTCGCGGACGATGACGCGCGTCTCCAAAACATTCGGGCAGTTAAGGATCGGCGCTTGCGCCAACAGCGTAACGCGCCCCAACGCCAGCGCCGATAAAATGACCAGCAGCAGCAGCACCGACGCGAAGCGCCAGCGATGGCTGATATGTGCTTGCCCTGCGACCCACGACTCACGGGCGCTGACCAACGCGAATAACCCGTACGCGATGGCGTACAGCGCCATATAGCCCGCGTATGGCGGCGCAACACGCGCAGCGATGATCACACCGCCCAATGCGTACACCGCCAAAAGTGCTTCGCCCAACCAATCGGTATTAAAGCGTGGTTGATCTGGCGAGGTGGCAGCACCAGCAGTTTTGGGCGTGCGCCGAAATTCACCGCGCGCGCTGATCAAGCCGTGCAGTACGGCGCGCGTATTGCTCCATGATAACCCCATGCCGAGCGCGACCAGCACGGGCAGCCCAAGCAAACGGTGCGCCCAATCGCGATACAGCGCGCGCTGACTGAGGACGAATAAAATCGGTGGCACAATGCCGAACACGCCGAGCGCGCTCAATTGCAAATCTTGCAGCGCCCCTGTCAGCAGCAGCGGCGGTGTGAGCAGCACGAGCAAAATCATGATCGGATGTACCAGATATTGACACAGGTGCATCGCCGCCATAAATTTTCGGAGCGGGGAAACACGCGCGCGCAGTACCGTCGGCAGCAGTAACCGCATCACCTGCGTGCCGCCGCGCGCCCAACGAGCCTGCTGCTGTTTATACGCGGGCATCGTCGCGGGGAGTTCTGCCGCGACGATGACATCCGGGCGATACGCGATGCGCCCGCCGTTTAACTGCACGCGGTAACTTAAATCTAAGTCCTCTGTCAGTGTCGCATCGCGCCACCCGCCCGCCGCTGTCACCGCCGCGATACGCCAGATGCCGCCAGAGCCGTTGAAGTTGGCGAACAAACCCGCTTGCGCGCGCGCGATTTGCTCGACGACGAAATGTCCGTCAAGCGCGATCGTTTGCATGAGCGTGAGCGCGTTCTCGAACGGGTTCATATGACCCCAACGGGCTTGCACACAGGCGACCGTCTCATCTTCGAGCAGGGTTGGAATCATAGCGCGCAGAAAATCGGACTGCGGGGTGAAGTCGGCGTCGAATACGGCGGCGAAATCGGCATCTGTCAGTGTTAAACCATAAGCGAGCGCGCCCGCTTTGTACCCGACGCGGTTGTCACGTCGGATATGCTCGATATGCACACCGCGTGCCGACCATTCGCTGACTTTGCCAGATGCGATCTGAGTGGTGGCATCATTGGAGTCGTCCAGGATTTGAATGGTCAGGCGGTCGGCGGGGTAATCAAGCCGCGCGGCGGCGTCGATCAAACGGGCGATGACGTGCGGTTCATTATAGACTGGAAGCTGTACGACCACGCACGGAAAAACCGTTGTCGGGGGTGCGAGTGCGGGTGCGCGTCGATGCCGCCAGTACAAGATCAACAGGATCAAGTGCGATGATGCGTAGATCGTCAGCGTGAAAGCTGCGGTCACGTACAGGACGGTGAGCAAGAGAATAATCATTAGTTCCTAATCGCTAATCCCGTCTCGAATGCGCGCTGATGACGATGGGCGACATCGGGCTAGAACGTAATCTCCCAAAACACCAGTTCGGGCGGACACAAAAAACGCGCGCGCGGCGCCCCGAAGCCTTCCATGCCCAGTCCACGCGTCACGTACAGGGTCATGTGTCCGATGCGATAGCGCCCCATCGCGAACTGACGTCCGTAATGACTGGCAGTGAACAATGCCCCTAACAAGGGTAATCGAAGTTGTCCGCCATGTGTATGCCCACACACATACAGATCGAAACCTGCTTGCGCGGCTTCGGGCGCGAGATCGGGCGAGTGGGTGAGCATAAGCCGTACACCTTCGCTCGTCGGTGCGTCCTCAAGTGCAATACGCAGCGCTTCACAATCAAGTTTCAGATCGTGCGTTGTGATCAACCCCAGTATATGCAGCACGCCCGCATTCGTTTGGATAGTGTGCCATGTATTGGTGAGCAGCGTAACACCTGGCAAGGCAGTTGTGAAAGCGATCACACGATCGAGCGGTTCGACGGCGGGCGTTCCTGGCACACACCACACCCCAAGCGGTGACTGCCACGCGCCGATCACCGTGCGTATTTCACTTTCTGTCGTTCGATCATACGTGTAACTGATGTTGACAAAATCCCCCGAAAAGACGATGACATCGGGTGCCAGTTGCTTTATCAGCGCATTAAGCTTGTGTTCGCGTGGGCTGATATGCTCCAGATGCAGGTCGCCCATATGCAGCAGTGTAAAAGTCGCGCGTCCGTCGGCGGTTTTCAGGCGTTGTCGGGTGACGCCAACGCGGAACGGTTCGATCCACGTCGCATAACAGGCGATGCCCGCGATAAGAATCAGCATGATAGGCACAATGACGAACGGCAGCCCGAACACGCCGATCACCGATACCAGCACCGCCGCCACCGCCGTGAGCGCGATCAACGGCGGTTTAGGCGACCCCCAACTGCGACCGGCGCGCGGCAACTGATACAAAAAGACGGCGCACACGCCCGCGAACGTCCCAATCGCGAGCGCGGCGGCAGCGCCAGCCATGAGACCGTACAGGCTTGCCCAGACCACGCCGACGGTGAACGCATCGATCACCAGCGAGCCGATCAGATAGGCGTCGGACAGCCCAGCGATACGTTCGCTCAAGACCAGCAGTCGATGAACGAGCGTATTATCAAGCGCGTTTGGGCGGTCGGTGATGGGCGTCGGTGTCATCAGCGAGTCGTTATCGAATGGTTATTCTCTGTAAGCTGTGCGTGGGCGGTATCCACCGACGCACCGTCAACCAGATTCAGCGTGATCTCGAAGCGGCTGCCAATATCGACCTGACTGTTTACGTTGATCGTCCCGCCGTGCTGTTCGATGATTTCGCGGGCGATGCTCAAGCCCAAGCCCGTGCCTTCGACGCTGCTGGCAACGCGGTAAAACGGCTGAAAAATCAACGGTAAATGTGCTGGCGAAATGCCGACACCCGTATCCTCTACCGTAATCATCGCGCTGCCAGCGTCGGGCTGCGCGTGCAGGCTGATATGAATATCACCTTTGATCGGCGTATAGTTAATCGCGTTTGTCACGATATTGGTGATGACCTGAATAATGCGTTCGTCATCCACACGCGCGATGAGTGGGATACTGGGCATGGTCAGGCGCAGCGTCAGCGATTTCTGATCCGCCTCGCTGATCTGATCACGGACGACGATTTCTAATAGCGCTTGCAACGGCTGTTCGCGCAGGTTGAGCGGGATAATGCCGCGTTCGAAGCGCGTCAGATCGAGCAAATCGTTGACAAGACGGCGCATACGTTCGGTCACTTCGTCCATAACAGCGAGATGATTTTCCAGATTGGCCGGGTCGCGGCGCAATAAATGCAGGCGCGTCTTGAAATTGGTGATCGGCGTCCGTAGTTCATGCGACGCATGAGCGACGAACTGCGACTGCTGCTGCTGAAGAATTTTCTCGCGCGTAATATCACGGGCGATGGTGACGGCGCGCGTCGCCACTTCGTCGCGGGCGATAGGCGAGATCGTCATCCCGCAGATGAATGTCGAGCCATCTTTGCGCGTCATGCGCATCGCGCCGCGCCATGTGCCATTTTCCAATTGTGCGGACATGTCGCCGAGAAATTCGGTCATCTCGCTTTGCGACGATTCTGGAGATGCCAAAATCGTGACGGGTTGACCAATCAGCTCAGTTGGCGTGTAACCAGTGAGCTGCGCAAACGCTGGATTGACGTACAAGAAGATCGAATTTTCGGTGTAAATTACGCCTTCGGCGGTCGCTTCCAAAATCACGCGCAACCGTTCGCGCTCGAACGAGAGTTCGTTGTTGCGTTCCGTCACGATAATGCTGAGCGCATCGGCATACCGTTGGACTTCGTCGAACAGCACGGCATTACGAATGGCGACAGCGGCTTGGTCGGCAAAGGCGCGAAGCTGAATCGCGTGGTTATGTGTGAACTGACCGACCCGCGCGCTCATCAAATTAATGAACCCCATCGTGATGCCATCCAGGACGATGGGCACGCCTAAGTAGGTGCGCACCCAGCCCGTGAGCGGCAGATCGACCCACAACATCGAGTCCGAGGTATCGGGGATGATGACTGCGCTGCCCGTTTCGTACATCTTTTTCAGATTGGGCAGGTCGTCAGGCGCTATCGTGAAATCGGTCAGCGTTTCGGTCGAAACGCCATACTTTTCACCGCCGCGCACGCGCACCAGTCGTGTGATGCCGTTATCGATCAGCATGATGTCGGCAGAATCGGACGGGATAACGCGATAGATCTCATCCAGAATGCGGTTCAGGACTTCGTCCTGGTCGAGCGTGCTGGATAAAATCGCCGCCGTATCACGCAGCGAACCCGCCAGACGTGCATGCTCCTGGGCTTCGAGTTCGGCATTTTTACGCGTGGTAATATCTTGTCCCGCGCCGTAAATACGGATGACACGCTTTTGAACTTCATCCCAGACGGGATAACCGTAGTCACGTATCCATCGAATTTGACCATCGGCGCGGCGAATACGATATTCAACCACTGCGGGTTTGTTGGCGATTAACTCCTCCATCCGCTTTTCCAAGATTGGGATGTCTTCTGGCAGCAAAAACGTGCGCCAATCCGTCTGCTTGGCTCGTTCAATCGGAATACCCGTGATCGTCGTCCACGCGCCTTCGACCCATTCGATTTCCCAGCGATCTTTTAAGCTTGGCAGGACCGAGTATGCATAATCGGACATAACTTCGGTGATCAATCGGTAGCGTTCTTCGCGTTCGCGCAGCGAGAGTTCAACACGGTCACGTTCGTAGACATCTTCACGGCGGATTAACGCGACGACGAGGACCAAGCCGAACAGCATGGCAAAAAAGCTGATCGCAAGAAGCAGCATTTCTAACGCTTCCCCATTGGGCCGCATCAACACGGCGGCGCTGATCCCGACAAATGTCAAACCAATCAGAATCAACACGCGACGCTGCGAATACAGCAAGATTGCGATAAACATGACCGAAACGATAGCTTCGATGAACAGCAGCATATCGCGCGCGCCAAATTGCGGAGTCTGAAAAATGAGACCTAGTGCCGACAGCCACAACCCGACCAATGCCAGCACGCCACCTACGGTATAATAACGGGTGCGACTCAGGCAATAGGCGATCGTGATAATGGCGATGTCGTACAGCATCAGCATGACATTGTCATCTACGATTATGGCGACGAGTAAATTCAAGAGGGCGATTGAGATGAACGTCAGCAGCAGTGATGCGAGCGTCGCAGCGCGGCGGCGTTCAGTCGGCGTTGTTACTGCATCGGAAGGCTGATTGAGCAGCCGCCGCAGTCGCACTGATAAGGGTAGCTTGGGCAGTGCTTGAGGTTCCACGTTATTTTCCTAGACCTCAGCCATAAAGCGATGTAATGGAGACAGTAAGAATAATCGAGTCACTATGTATCATAACCGCGACTCATGTAGAATCGTACATCAATAATGAACGCACGAGGTGAGCGTACCACAATAATGGAAACTGTGTATGTGCTGCGGTCTGATAATTATTTGCAGGTATTAAAAACGGTTCAAATAAGGGAACTATCATGAAACGTCGTGATCTTAACCCACTCCGCATGATGGCGCGCGCGTGGGCAGGCGTTCGCAACTGGCGGCGACTGCGCTACAAAGAAATGGATTATATTCTGTTTCCTATCGAAGGTGCGATTCCGGCGCTGCCCGAAGCGCGCTCATGGCTGGAAAAACGGATTTTGGGCGAGCCACCGATCACACTGTGGGAAATCGACCGTTACTTCCGCCAGATCGCCGATGACCCGCGCCCCAAAGGCGTGATTTTGATGCTGCGCGACCCCGAATTATCGCTGGCAGATGCGCAAACGCTGCGCACGATCATCGAACGATTGCGCGCGGCGGGCAAGCGCGTGATCGCCTATGCGCAAAGTTACGATCTGGGCACGTATCTGATCGCCAGTGTGTGCGATGAAATTCTGATGCAGCCGGGCGGTGATGTTTCGACGCTCGGTTTATATCAGCAAGCGGTCTTTTTGAAAGACGCACTCGCGGCGGTCGGTGTCGCGCTCGATGTGATCGCCATTACCCCCTACAAAGGCGTGTACGATCAACTCTCGCGCGACAGTATCTCGCCCGAAGCGCGCGCGCAGCAGGAATGGCTGCTCGATTCGCGTTACACGATGATCGTGCGCGATATTGCGGCGTCACGCGGGTGGGAAGAGTCGAAAGTGCGCGCGATGATCGACGGCGCGCCCTATATCGATCAAGAAGCGGTGGATGCTGGCTATATCGATGGCTTGGTCTACGAAGAAGGCTTACCGGAACGGCTCGGCACGGAAGACCTGATCGAGTGGGAAGATATCGAGAAAAAACTCGTGCGGAAGCCGCGCCGCTACGATACCGATAAATACATCGCTATTTTGCCGATTACAGGCTTGATGATGCCCGGTGAAAGCGGCGCGCCGCCGATCGATCTGCCGATTCCGCTGCCGATCATCGGTGGCGAACGGGCGGGCGATATCACGGTCGTCCAGCAGGTGCGCAGCTTGATGAAAGACGAACGCGTTGGCGCGGTGGTCTTGTATATCGACAGCGGCGGCGGTGCGGCGATCGCCGCCGAAGCCATGACCAGCGCGCTGCAAGAACTCGCCAAAATGCACCCTGTCGTCGCTTATATGAATGGCGTCGCGGCGAGCGGCGGGTATATGGTCGCGTGTCCGGCGCAATGGATCGTCGCGCAGCCGGGAACGATAACGGGGTCGATTGGTGTGGTGACGGCGAAACCGGTCACGGGCGGCTTGGAAGAAAAACTGCTGTTCAAATCGTTTTCGTTTCTGCGCGGCGCGAATGCCGATTTATACAGCTCGTCCGCGCCGTTCACCGACGATCAACGCGCTAAAGTCCGCACCGCCATTGAATACAGCTATCGCCAGTTCATCGAAATGGTAGCGGCGGCGCGCCACACTACGCCCGAAGCCATCGACGCGATCGGCGGTGGGCGCGTGTGGACGGGTGAACAAGGGTTAGCCAATGGGCTGGTCGATGAACTGGGCGACGTGCGTGCCGCGATTCTTAAGGCGCGTGTGCTGGGAGATTTGCCGGAACGCACGCCGTCGGTGCTGTATTCGTCGCGCAAATTGAGCGGATTACCACCGATGGCGGCAAAAATTATTGATCCGGCGGCGGGTGTCAAACGGCTGCTCGATAACGCGCGCGGGATATTGAATGGGCGCGCGCAATTGATCATGCCGTTCGAGATCAAGCATAAGTGGTAAAGCATGTCTGTAGCCATTCGTGTTGGGTGTTTGACCTGTAACCGCCGATGATAAACGATTAAAAATGCTCTGCTGGGTATCCAGGCGGATGCCCGGATACCCAGTCACCATTGTTTTTGCATCACAGTTGATAGCGTGAATACGTCGTCAAATCGCCTTCCCAACCGAGCGCCGCCCAGAATGCGTGTGCTTCTGGTGAATTATGGGCGGTTTGCACGCGCATCATGCCCGCGCCTTTGGTCATCAGCCACCCCGTCACCGCGTTGACCAACGACGTGGCAACTTTCTGCCGCCGCGCGTCTGGGATCACATACAATTCTTCGATTTCGCCTGCCGAGCCTTCCCAGATTTCACTGGTGCTGACGGCGCCGACGATGAACCCGACCAGCTTATCCTCCTGCTTTGCGACGTAACATATGGAAGCAACCGCAGGCAGACACCGACATAAGCTGCCGAAAATTCGCATCCGTGTATTTTCGTCAAACGCACCGCCGCCGACTTCGGTCACATGCTGATCCCATAAATCGGTGACAAAATCGAGATCGTCGTCGTTCATCAAGCGAATCGTTGTCATGGTCGGTTTCCTTTATGTTCGTATTGATCGTGGGGCGATCCATTAAATCACCCGTCACAGGCTGTCAATTTTATGGGGCGGGCGTCGGCGTCAGGAGCGTCGGCGTCGCGGTTGGCGGCACGACAAAGCGCACGGTATCCAGAATGCGCTGCAATTCGTCCGGCGCGCTCGCGTCCATCGCGGAAATGGGCTCCACGTACGTATAAAACACGAAATTTAACCCGAACTGCTGCAAACCCGCAAACCATCCGCGCGTATCTGCCAGTTCGGGGCAGCCGACGGCGGCGAATGACGTGCCCACCGATGCCAACCCGCCAATGCTGTAATCGCGGCGCAGATCGGTGCCGATATTGCAGCCTTGTTCGATGACCGCAAGCCGCAGCAAGCGTAAGCCGTCTGCCCATAAATTCGGCTCCGCGATGCCGTTTTCGGTCAGCGATGGGATCAAATTCGGGAATCCCCACACCAGAATAATCGTGCCGGTGCCACCCGTGACGGGACCCATATAGACCGCGATCGGAATGTTGCGGATCGCATCCACATCTTGCAGCACCAGCACATCGTAACCATACGCCCATCCTTGCGGCAAGCCGATGATCAAGGGCGGCGTGATGCTCGCGCCCATGAGCGGTTCGAGCGTGATCACGACCGGCTCGGTGGCTTCGGGGTCAGGCGTACCGTCGAGCACTGGCTCGGCGCTCGTATCGAGCGCGGCTTCAAAAGTAGCGACGTTGCGTGTAACCTCGAACTCAATCGAGGCGGTGAGGCTGTCCGCGTCGGGGAGTGTCGGCACCCCGTTGATGGTGATATACGGCGTGATGGCGAACAATGGCTCGCTGGCAGCGGTCGCTTCACCTTCCAGCAATACAGCGTCGGGGCGGTCGCTCAGCATACACGCGTCCCACAGCGGGCGGCTGATCGGCAGGTTGTTTGCACCGTCGATCAAGCGTGCGCCAGAGAAAGCGTCAGCACCAAATGTGCTTTGCCATGTGAACAACAGATCATGAAATTCCCAGAACGCGTCCTGTTCACCCGCGCAGATCGCCGCACGCGCCGCGCCGCGCCCGGTGGGAATCGTGCCGCGCCCCGCCATCGGCACATACACGAGCACAATCTCGCCTGTGCGTGCGCGCTCCAGCAGCGCTGGAAAACCAGCGCCGTAAAACACGCCTGACTGCACATCGTCGAACGCGCCGTAAATGATCACGCTGATCGGCGCGGACGGGTAGCCAAGCTGTGGAAAGCCGCGCGCGTTGGTGATCTCGCGCAAGTCGGTGTAACGATCAGGGTCGGGCGGCGGAGTCGTCTCTTGTGCGCGCGCGACGAGCGCGACCGACAAGACTAATAACGCAAAAAAGGCGAGTCGTTTCATACGAATGTCGAGTCCTTACAAAGTTCATTGCGCGGATTGTAACGTAAACGCGGATCACAGCGAAATAACGGTCACGATCTGTTATACTTAGTTTATTATTTACACACGGAATCAACCTTATGATGGCAGCGAGCGTCCGCATTCCAGTCAAACATCCGGCAATCGTCGCGTATTACAAAAAGACGGCGGAACTGGCGCAGCAAAATGTCAGCCACGAAACGGCGACGCGCGAAGCTTTCAAGGCGATGTTGGAGCGTTTTGGCGGGATGCAGCACTGGACGCTCGTGACCGAACAACGAGTCGATGGCTTGGCGCATCGCGCCGTCCCCGATGCGACCATGCGCGACGCGAACACGCTGCCGCGCGGGTATTGGGAAGCGAAAGACACGCGCGACGATCTTGAAGCTGAAATCGAGAAGAAATTCGCACGCGGCTACCCTAAAACCAACATCATCTTTGAAGACACGCGCACCGCCATCCTGTATCAAGGTGGCGAACGGGTTGGGGTCTATCCGTTGGCTAATCCCGATCAAATCGCGGCGCTGTTCACGCGCTTTTTAACGTATACCGAACCGAATGTCGAAGGCTTCGAGCAAGCCGTCAGCATGTTCAAAGAGCGCACGCCGAAAATCGCGCAAGGGCTGCTGTCGTTGATCCAGGACGCGCACAAGACCAACAAGGCGTTTCAAGCCGCGTTCGCGACGTTCTTCGCGTTATGTCAAAGCGCGCTGAACCCGAATATCAGCCGCGACGCGGTAGACGAAATGTTGATCCAGCATTTGCTGACCGAGCGCTTGATGCGGACGGTCTTTAATAACCCTGATTTTAGCACGCGCAACGCGATTGCCGCCGAAGTCGAAACCGTGATCGCCGCGCTGACCAGTAAGAGTTTTAGCCGCACCGAATTTTTGGGGCAGCTTGGATTCTTTTATGATGCCATCGAAGGCGCGGCGCGTGATTTGCACGGATTCCGAGAACGCCAAGCCTTCATCAACACTGTATATGAGCGCTTTTTTCAGGGCTACGCCGTCAAAGTCGCGGATACGCATGGTATCGTGTACACGCCGCAGCCGATCGTCGATTTTATGTGTGCGGCGGTCGAAGAAGTGCTGCACGACGATTTTGGCTTGGCGCTGAGCGACCCGCAGGTGTGCATCATCGATCCAGCGACTGGGACGGGCAATTTCGTCATCAATTTGCTGCACCGCATCGCCCAGCAAAACCCGGCGGTGTTGAAAGATGTGTACCAAAACCGACTGTTCGCCAACGAGGTTATGCTGCTGCCGTATTATGTCGCCAGCCTGAATATCGAACATGCCTATTACGAATTGAGCGGGCAGTATGCGCCGTTCGAGGGCTTGTGTTTCGTCGATACGCTCGATCTTGCCGAAGGCGCGCAGATGCGTATGGATTTTATGACGCAGAAGAACAGCGAGCGCGTGCAGCGCCAAAAAGCCGCGCCGATCACCGTCATCATCGGCAACCCGCCGTATAATGCCAAACAGCAGAATGAAAACGACAATAACAAAAATCGCAAATACGATGTGATTGACAAACGTATTCGTGAGACATATGCGGCAGACTCAAAAGCGAGTAATAAAAACGCATTGAGTGATGCGTATGTCAAATTCTTCCGGTGGGCGTCGGATCGCTTGGATGGGCGCGATGGCATCGTGTGTTATGTCACCAATAACGGCTTTGTCGATGGAATCGCCTTCGATGGGATGCGTAAACATCTGCTCCAAGATTTTACGCAAATTTATCATCTCGATTTGCATGGTAATGCACGTTCAAGCGGGGAAGAACGGCGCAAAGAAGGCGGTAACGTGTTCAACGATCTAATCCGCGTCGGCGTCGGGATCACGGTCGCGGTACGACGCACGGCGCACGCTGAACGCAAGCTGTTTTACCACCGTGTGCCGGATTATTGGAAAGCCGATCAAAAACTGACGTTTTTGGAACAGCATGTCTCATCCAACGGGCGGCAAAATGCGCTCAATACGGTGGCGTGGCAAACGCTAACACCCGATGCACGCGGTCATTGGTTAATCGCGCAAAATGCAGTTGATTTTGAGCGTTTGATGCCGCTTGGCACAAAAGATAGTAAAAAGCAAAAAGAGTCACAAGTAGAAACCATTTTTAAGACCTATAGTCGCGGTGTTGCAACCTCACGAGACGAAGTTGTCTACGATTACGATGAAACAAAACTCAAGCGCGAGGTACAGGTATTTATCGAAGATTACAACGGGGAAGTAGATCGTTATCGGCGCGCAGGCAAGCCGAAAGAAATCGATAACTTTGTGCATTATGAACGGGTGAAATGGAGTCGTGACTTAAAACTTGACCTTGTGAGGGGCAAATACGCGGTATATGACGACGCCAAAGTACGCACCAGTCTCTATCGCCCCTTTTGTAAACAGCATTTGTTTTTTGATCGTGTATTGAATGAAGAAGTCTATGTACAACCACAATTTTTTCCGACTGCGGCGGCGGAATCGGAAAATCGGGTGATTGTCACCAGCGACATTGGACACCGCGCCCCACAATTTAGCGTATTGATGAGTTCGGCTATTGCCGATCTACACTTGTGTGCTGCAATCGATGCGCATCAATGTTTCCCCTTCTACGTCTACGACGAGGACGGGACGAATCGGCGCGACAACATCACCGATTGGGCGCTGGCACAGTTCCAAACTCAGTACGCCGACCCCACCATCACCAAGTGGGACATCTTCTATTACACCTACGGCTTGCTGCATCAACCTGCGTATCGCGCCACCTATGCCGATAACCTCAAGCGCGATCTGCCGCGTCTGCCCTTCGCACCGAATTTCCGCGCTGTCAGCACGGCGGGCGCGGCGCTGGCAGATTTACACTTGAATTATGAAACCATCGCGCCGTATCCGTTGCAATATAAGTGGAAACCGACGGGGGCGGGGGGCAGCTTGTGGCGCGTCGAAAAAATGAAGCTGACGCCGGATAAAACCGCGCTGATCGTCAACAAATTCTTGACGCTGGAAGGCATTCCGCCGGACGCCTTCACGTATCGACTCGGCAGCCGCTCGGCGCTCGATTGGATCATCGATCAATATCAGGTCAAGACCGATAAACGCAGCGGCATCACCAGCGACCCGAACCGCTACAGCGACGACGAAAAATATATCGTCGAATTGGTCGGGCGCGTCGTCGCCGTCAGCATCAAAACCGTCGAGATCGTCGCGGATGGTGGGACGATTTACCTGAAAAACGCCGTAAAACCCCTGCCTTCAGGCATGGGGATATAAGGCAGGGCAATCGCTTCAAAATCAGCGGATATTTATAAGTTGGCGTTTTTACATGTTTGTGCCTGGAGAGATTCGAACCCCCGGCCCTCTGCTCCGTAGGCAGATGCTCTATCCGCTGAGCTACAGGCACATTGTGTGATACCCATAACATAACACAAATGCGCGATCTGGTCAAGTGCAAATCGCTGACACACCAGCGATTCGGAGGGGGCGACCCGCTGAGCCGCCCCCTGTCATTTTAGCGCTTGATATTCACCGTCAGCGCGTACGGTCCCGACGAATTGACAGAGCTTATGACAACCGTAAGGATTCCATCTTCGCTGATGGGGTAATTATTGATGCGTGCGTCGTAGAAACCAAGTGATGGATCGGCGCTCCCATGATCCTCATTGCTCGCCAACACATCGCCCGTCTCGGTGACAAGCAGTATATACGGGTCAAACTCGCTGGAAAGCGAACGGACGCTGACGCTGACATAATCACCCGCCGCCACGTCGATTTCCTGCTCGAATGTCCCGTTCAGATCAATTTCACCTGTGAACAAGTCATCATCGCCTGCGTTGGTCGGCGCATCGGTCGCTGCACGCTCGACCGTCATTTCGAAATCACCCGACGCCTCTCGGTAGCCCGAAACTTCGACAGTATAGCTTCCCGCATCCGCGAAAATAAAGCGCTCGATGCGCGAGTCGAGATCGGCAAGATCAGGATCATTGCCGCCATGATCATCGTTGCTGATCACCAGAATCGCATCGGTATCATATACCGCAAGGACTGGGTCGAGGTCTTCGGTCAGCGCGCGCACGGTGATCGTATACATATCGCCCTCATCAACATCGAGCGTAATCGTATACGTGTCGCCTGCGTCGATGCTTTCCGTGTAGGTTTCAATGCTCGATGTATCGGGCGTCGTGACGCTTTCACTGTCACCGCGCTGAATGATCAGCTCAAAATCGCCGCCGCCGCCCGCAAACCCGCGCACTATGATCGTATAGGTATCGTCATCAGGCAGTTCAAACGCTTCGATGCGCGAATCGTAGCGCCCCAGCCCTGGGTCATCAGTGCCGTGATCGTCATTTTCCGCGATCACATTGCCGCTGCTATCTTCAAGTGACAACACAGTGTCCAGGCTGTCATCGGTCGCAAGCACGGTGATCGTGACGATCTCGCCCGCCGCGCCTTCAAATTCGGTGTCGTACGTGTCGCTATCCGGCACGCTGGCTTCGATCACTTCCGTGCCTTCAGCATCGCCGTCCTTGCCCGGTACAGCGGTCGGCGCGGCGGTTTCCACTTCTGTTTCAACCGTGATTTCGATCACGCCTTCGCCCGTGCTGCTGAAGGTATTGACCACAATTGTATACGTGCCAGCCTCGATCGCTTGCGCCTCGATCAGCGAGTCGAAACGTGCCAAATCGTCTCGGTCGCTATCCTGATCATCGTTGAACGCGATCCGTTCGCCGTCACTGTCCAGAATTTCAATCGTGGTATCGAGATCGCCTTCGACGCTGCGCGCGACAACCGTGATCGTTTGATCGCTCGATGCTTCGTAAATCAATTCGATTGGCGCGCTGTCGAACGCGATCTCGGTCGGTTCGTTCGCGTCGATGATTACCGAGTCGAGCGGCGCGGTCTCGCTGGAATTGCCGCCCGGTGCAAGCGTGTTCGGCGCTGATGTTGGTTCAGTGGTCGGTGCGGCGGTCTGGCTGGGGGGCGGCAGGAGTGTCGCAGGCGGATCAATCTGAATCGATGGGCTCAACATGGACTCAAGCACGCCCATTTGTGCGTCATCGGGGATTTCGATGCCTGGATCGACGCCATAATCCTCGAAGTTCATGACGAATTCGATCTGCACGATGATCGGGTCCCCCGCCGTGCCAAGCGTGGTCGGATCGATGTTCAAATCGAGCGTGACGACTGTTTGCCGCACCAACGATTCTTCGATGTCGATGGTCTGGCGCACCATGAGCGCGCTGTCCGCCAACACCACTTCTATCGCCGCGCCCAACAAGCCCGGCGTTATGCCTTCCATATCGGTTCCAGCGCCAGTAGCGCTGATCAACGCGAGTATGGGGGTGGCGACTTCTTCGCTGCCCAATAGCTCGCCAATGTTGACATTATAGAGGAACTCCGCCATGCCATCATCAGAGTCGTCGCCACGTTCGACGGTCACGAAGTCAAAGAGATCGATTCCAAACAGCCCGATGAACGACATAGCCAGCCCGTCCTGATTTTCAAGCAGCCCGGTCATGCCTTGTGCTTCAAAGGCTTGTTCCAGCGCTTGCGTCACCGCTATATTCAAATTGTCCACCGAATCACCCAGCCAACCCGTCGGTTCGCCTGTGCCGGGATCAATCGCGCTGATGTAGAAGTTGCCGTCCACGAACCGAAGTTCAAACGTGGTTGGGATCGTTTGTCCATCACCGGCGAGTTCACCATCGACAGTTAACAAACCTGCGCCGTCAGAACCGGAACTCGCACCGGCAAACGCGACTTCACCCGTTAAATCGATAGTGATCGGCACATTATCAGCGCTGAGTTCGCCGCTGAGTTCAAAGGCGACCGTCAGGCTATCCGTCGCCGCCGAATTTTGATTCGCCGCTTGCAGCAGCGCGAAATCGTCGTCGCTCAAGCCGAATGTCTGTTCTTGCGCGAATACCGGGAGCGCGCCGATCAGAACCAGTACAAAGATAAAACCAGAACGAACGAGCCATGTGCAATTACGCATCGAGTTATCCTTTTTCAATTCCTTAATCGCATGATAGTTAGAGCAGCATCATTAAACCAATCATCAATTAAATTATATACGTATCTCGGATTTTGACGCTGATACAGCCATTGTAATCGATTCGGCTGCATTGGGCTGAAGCGACACCACGCTCATGATCTTCAATGCATTCTATGACGAAAAAAAAAGGGCATCCCTTCATCACGAAGAGACGCCCCTTTTTAAGTTGACTTTACACGCTGTGATGCAAAACGAACGACTACGTATTGCCCATCATCGCGCCGAACATCTCCATCAACGGCTGTGCATCTTCTGGCACTTCGATGGTATAGCTGTCGCCATAGCCCGACAATTCGATGTCGAAGTTGAGCAGCACGCCCGCGCCTTCTTCACCCGTCATCGCATCCAGCGGCACATCCATCACCAGCGATGCACCCGAAACCGTGTTGCTTTCCAAATCGACCAACTGATCAAACGTGAAGGTCGCATCTTCGAGCATAACGCCCATCATCTGCACCATCATGCCCATTTGCGCGGGTGACATGTCGTCCATGTCCTGACCACTTTGCGCGGCGGCTTGTTCGAGGATTGACGAGAGGAACGTACCAAAATCTTCATTCGAGAGCAAAGCGGCAACATCGAACGAGGTCTGGAAACGCGCCTGACCATCTTCATCTTCGAGGCGTGCCTGCGCGACGAAATCGGTCGCGTCCAAATCGTTGAGCGCTGCCATCGCGTCGCCAAATTCACCCACATCACCATTCATCAAGGCGTTCGGGTCAAACGGCAAACCACCCGCTGCACCCATGCCGCCTGCCATATCACCCAAGCTTGTCACATCTTCGCCGGTGATGCTCAGCCACTGACCACCGATATTGATGTAAATCGCTTCTTCGATCACGCGAATTTCGAGGTCGGCGGGGATGCTATCCCCATTGGCAGTGATTTCACCCGTCACGATCATGGTGAAACCATCGGCGCTAACCACACCCGAACCGGCAATATCTATTGCCACGTCGCCGCCTTCGCCCATGCCAGCAGTGACGGCAGCAGCGGTAAATTCATACGAGAAAGAGCCCGCGGCAGCGCTGCTATCGACTGCGCTCACAAGCAATGCACCATCATCCTCACCCAAGCCAAAATCCTGTGCAAATGTGGGCAGTACAAAACAGAACAATGCAGCGATGACGACCAGAATACGCGTGTACTTCATTGAGACGTTCTCCTACTGTATCGTAATTGACAAAACTGACGTAAAGCGGTGCTGCAATTCCAAGTGTAAAGGTGCACAGTTCGCCTTGTCAAACCACAATACGCAAAAAACTAATAAAGGTTTCTTAAGCAATCGCCTGCTTTTGTGATCTCAGGCGGCATTCAGCTTGTTTTTTGCCATCCGCAAACCACTGATCACCTGACGCCGTTTTGCGATTGACGCCGATCCTTGCTATGCTGACAGGTTGAAAGACCGAATAGAGTGGTCGATGACATGATGAGACCGACACCACACAATCTGAATTTCCTACGTCAATCCGGCATGGTTCTGGCGCGTTGTGCAGCCGCGCTGGTGCTGGTGATCATGCTCGCCGCGTGCGCTACGACAGGCGAAGAAGTCGCGCAAAGTTTGCCGACCAATACGCTCGCGCCGATCCTGAGTTTGACGCCGCGTTCGACGGCGACGCTCGTGCCGACGCGCACGCCCAGCCTGACGCAAAGCCCGATCCCCAGTGAGACGCCGATCCCGCCGACCGCGACTCAAAGCCCGACCCCGACCGCGACACCGCCGATTTTAGGCAGCGTATTCTCGGTGCAGGCGATCAATATGCGCGCCGGTCCCGGCTTGAACTTCGATGCGCTGTCGGCGCTGCCACCCGGCACAGGCTTTGCCATCCTTGGCACCAATGCCGAAAATACCTGGTTCAACATCCGTCTTGATGGCGGCGACGAAGGCTGGGTGAGTACATCGTTGGTGCGCGTACAAGATACCTTGACGCCGTTTCCGACTTTGACCCCGACGCCAGATTTGACCGCGCTGGCACAAGGCTCACCGCTCCCAACCTCGATTTTGGGCGGCGGCACCGTCACACCGACGCCGCCGCGCTCAGTCGTGACGCCGACGCCGCTCAGCGACGGCGACCGTGTGATCGCCGTTGCGACCGATACGCTCGGCACGCCCAATCTTGGGCTGCCTGTGATTGTCGAGACCAACCAGTTGACGATCAGCCAGACCGCGACCGCGCTGACAGGTGGCGGCTTGCAGCTTCCGACCAACCCAGCGACCAACAGCGCGGGCGGTCCCACCGGCGGTCCTATCCTGACCGGGACGGCGACATTTGCCGCGCAGACGTTTATCGGCACGCCCGCCACAGGCGCGCGGCAGGGTGTCGATGTATTGGCGTACTGTGATAACACGCTGTTTGGCGAACCGCCCCCGCTCGATCTTGCCGTTGGTTCTTCCATCGATGTATGGTGGAAGTGGATCGCCACCACGCCCGATTTAGTCAGTCAGCACATCGACAATGCGATCTACGATGTCCGCTTGGATGGCGTGCGCTTGCAAAATTACAACCAATATCGCACCAGCATCCGCGAGCGCAGCGATGGACAGCACGAGGTCGATTGGCTCATTCCATCGCCATCGTTATCGAGCGGGTCGCATCGCATCGATTACACCGTGACATGGCGTGCCGCGATCAGCGACGGTATCGCGCAGTTTGGTCCCAGTACAGGCACGCCGCGCGAGTCGGGGACCTGTACGTTTACGGTACGCTGATCGCTTTAACGGTATAAAACCATCGTCCGTAGAGGCGCAGCGTGCTGCGCTTTGCGCCCTCTGCGGTGAATGCTTCCGCCTTTATTTATCGATGACCGCTTCTGTGGTTTAATAGGATTTGAATCTTTTTAAATCAACCATTGAGGTCATCATGAGATCATCGTTTGACGCGCTTGTTGAACACCTGCGCGATGTCGAAAATCTGAACGCCGCCGAAGGCTTGCTTGGTTGGGATCAACAAGTCATTATGCCACCCGGCGGCGCGGAGTCGCGTGCGTCGCAGTTGGCGACGGTTTCGCGCATTACCCACGAACTCTTTACAGGCGAACAAACCGCGCGCCTGCTCGATGCCGCCGAGAACGAATTGAACGGCGCGGCATACGATAGCGACGACGCCAGCTTGATCCGCGTGGTACGCGAAGATTACCGCCGCTTGACCAAACTCCCGGCAGCGCTTGTCTCAGAAAATGTCCGCGTCACCGCGTTGGCACATGACGTATGGGCGCACGCCCGTGCCAATAACGACTTTGCCTCATTCGTCCCCGCGCTCACGCAGATTTACGAACTCGCCCGCCGCATCGCCGATCATCTTGGTTATGACGATCACCCGTATGATGCGCTTTTAGGCGAATACGAGCGCGGCGTCACGTCGGCGCAAGTCAAAGCGATCTTCGATGACCACAAAACGCCGCTGGTTGCGTTGATCAGCCAGATCAGCGACCACGCCGACCGCACCGATAACACGATTTTGCATCAGCCGTATCCCATCGACCATCAACGCGCGTTCGCGCTCGATATCATCAAGGCGTTCGGCTTCGATCTCAATCGTGGACGCCAGGATATTTCGGTGCATCCGTTCGCGCAAAGTTTCAGCCGCGACGATGTGCGGATCACGACGCGCTTTAACCCCAACTTTCTGAATCCAGCACTGTTTGGGATGCTGCACGAAGCGGGTCACGCCATGTACGAACAAGGCGTGAGCGCACAAATCGATGCGCTGCCACTTTTGGGCGAAGGCACATCGCTCGGCGTGCATGAGTCGCAGTCGCGTATGTGGGAAAATATCGTCGGGCGCAGCAAAGGCTTTTGGTCGTGGGCGCTGCCACAGCTTCAACGCGCCTTCCCTCAGCAGTTGGGCGGCGTCGATTTGGACACGTTCTACCGCGCGATCAACCAGGTCACGCCGTCGTTCATCCGCGTCGAAGCCGACGAAGCCACCTACAACCTGCATATCATGCTCCGCTTCGAAATCGAGATGGAACTCTTGAATGGGCAGATTAAGATCGCCGACCTCGCGCGCGTATGGAACGAACGCTTTGAAGCCTTCTTCGGCATTGTGCCGCCGACCGATACGCTCGGTGTACTGCAAGACGTGCATTGGTCAAGCGGCTTGATCGGTTACTTCCCCACCTATGCGTTGGGGAATATGCTGGCGGCGCAGTATTACCGCAAAGCCATCGCAGATCATCCGTCGATTCCGGCGGATATCGCCAGCGGCAAGTTCGATACGCTGCGCTTGTGGCTCAACGAGCATATTCATCAGCACGGGCGCAAATACGACGGCGACGAACTGACGCGCCGCGTCACGGGCGAAGGCATCCAGTCGCACTACTACATGGAGTATCTGCAAGCCAAATACGGTGAAATTTACGGGGTCTAGGTAACTGCTCAGGTATCCCTCATCCCCCGACTCCTTCTCCAGTTTGTGGGAGAAGGGGAGAAACGCGGTAGAAAGTCCCTCTCCCCTTGTGGGCTGAGAGACTTAGGGTGAGGGCTGAGCAGTCACGGGGTCTAGTCGAAAATAGGTCTTTCGGGGATGGGCATCGGTGCCTACTGCGGTTATGACTACCACAAATAACCACAGGAGACACACGATGACATCCCCAAACAATCAAGCTGATTCAACCCACTCCACGAGTGATCAGGTCAAACCCAAAGTGACTGGCACCGACCACGAGTTCAGCGATGTTGTCAGTTCGGGCAAAGGCACCGATGACGAATTTGACGGCAGCAAGCAGTCGGATACGCCCGATACGAAGGACAGTATGAAACATGCGGGCGCGACCGAAGAAACCACGCAGCCCGTCGGCAGCAGCAGTCAGCCAGTGAAGCCGATAAGTGCGCCGACCGAGACGCCCGTTTCGGATAAAACCAAAGAAGAAATGGACGACGCCTTCCAGGAAGACCGTACGCCCGGCTGATGACCGCTCACACTACATCGTAGGGGCGACGACACCGGTCGCCCCGTTCGTTTAAGATTCAGGCTGTGGCAGCGGTACAGTGACAGCAGGGATCGGAGTCGACGGTGTGATGCGCGCCAGCGTCATCTGAAAGCCTGCGAAACGACTGACCATGCCTGTATAACGCGGGTTTATCGAACTATACGCATAGTGTGTCGATTCATCGGTGATGCCGCACGCGACGGGCATCAGGTTGAGCATTTCCAACCGTGCATCGAGCGCGCGCTGCGATTCAAGCAATTTGACGGTGTAATGCCGACTCCACACTGCAAGCGCACTGGGGATTAAGACCGCCAGCAGCGGGATACTTTGTGATTGCAAGTGTGCGATCACGCCGCTTGCGCTCTGCTTGATGGGCGTCATCACCATTTCGACCGCTTCGGGCAAAATAGCGAATCCATGCAGCCGCAGCCATCCGGTCGATTGCGAGTCGATCAAGACATTCATCACGGCTTCGGCACACGACCGCGCAGCGAAATGCGCCTGTTCATTTTCGGTGGGTAGTCGTATATAGAGGGGATGATCGATCATGACAGCCAAAACCCTACTCATGTCCATGTTGACATTCAAACTACAATTGTAACCGTAAACATCTCGACAGATTCATGAACTTTAACAAATTTTTGCACGCATTTGCGTTTTGTAACGCTGTTAAATGAAATGCGTTTCTTCGTGCCTTTGTGCCGTCGTGTCTTTGTGTTATGTTTTTAGCTTTAAGCACATTGACTCCATCGAAAAGATCAGCATGTTCAACCCGACCGATCATCCACATTTGCGCCGCAACCCGCTCACAGGTGAAGCAGTTGTCGTTTCGCCGCACCGCAATAAGCGCCCGTGGCAAGGACAAATCGAAAAGCTGCCCGCCGATGACCGCCCGCACCACGACCCGACATGTTATTTGTGTCCTGGCAATGAACGGGCGGGCGGCGTCCAGAACCCCGATTATGACGATACCTTCGTGTTCACCAACGATTTCGCCGCGCTCATGCCCGATACGCCCACCCATCACGATGACGATCCATTGTTCGAGACGGTCAGCGCGAGCGGGACATGCCGCGTCATTTGTTTTTCGCCGCGCCACGATTTAACGCTGCCTAATATGAGCATCCCGGCGATCCGTCACGTCATCGATGTGTGGGCGGCACAGGTGAGCGAACTGGGCACGCGCTATAAGTGGGTACAGGTCTTTGAAAACAAAGGCGCGGCGATGGGCGCATCGAATCCACATCCGCATGGTCAGGTCTGGGCGTCGGATTTTATGCCCAATGAGCCGCATAAAGAAGATGCGGCGCAGCGTGCGTATTTTCAACGACACGGGCGCGCCTTGCTCGATGATTATACGGCGGCGGAACTCGAACGCCGCGACCGGATCGTCGTCGAAAATGATAGCTGGGTGGCAGTCGTGCCGTATTGGGCGCTGTGGCCCTTCGAGACGCTCTTATTATGCAAGCAGCCTGTACAGCGCTTGCCCGATCTCGATGACGCAGCGCGTGAGTCGCTGGCGGATATCCTGAAGCGGCTGACCACCCGCTATGACAACCTGTTCGAAACCTCTTTTCCGTACTCGATGGGCTGGCATGGCGCGCCAACAGGCGATGCCGCGCGTGAAGATCAAGCGCACTGGCGGCTGCACGCGCACTTTTACCCGCCGTTGCTGCGATCCGCGACCGTGCGTAAATTTATGGTCGGCTATGAGCTTTTAGCGGGCGCGCAGCGCGATTTGACGCCCGAACAAGCCGCCGCCCGTTTGCGCGATTTGCCCGATGTTCACTACCGCGACGCCGGCTGAATGATTTCTACTTAAGGATGATAACGAAGATGAACCTTCAAACCACCGTCGAAAACGCATTTCGCGCCCAGTTCGGCGGCGACCCAACCGCGATCATCCGTGCGCCCGGTCGTGTCAATTTGATCGGCGAACACACCGATTACAACGACGGTTTTGTTCTGCCGATGGCAATCGACCGCGCCGTGTGGATCGCGCTGCGTCCCCGTGCCGATGCGCACGTGCGGGTATATTCGATCGATTATGGCGAAACCGCGCTGTTTTCGCTGACCGATACCACGCACAGCGAACACGGGTGGGCGGAGTATATGAAAGGCGTGGCGTGGGCGCTGCATGACGCAGGCTACGCGCTCACAGGCTGGGACGGCACGGTAACAGGTGACGTGCCGCGTGGGGCGGGGCTGTCATCGTCGGCGGCGATTGAGCTGGCGACGGCGCGCGCCCTGACTTATACATCGGGCATCGCGTGGGACGCGCCGCATATGGCACGGCTGAGTCAGCGCGCTGAAAACGAATGGGTCGGTGTCAAATGCGGCATCATGGATCAAATGATCTCGGCGGCGGGCGAGGCGGGTCACGCGCTGCTTATCGACTGCCGCACGCTCGAAACGCAGTCTGTTCCGCTCCCAACCGGGACGCTGGTCGTCGTGTTGGATACCATGACACGGCGCGGCTTGGTGGATAGCGCCTACAACGAGCGGCGCGCCCAGTGTGAAGCAGCGGCGGCGCATTTTGGCGTCAAGGCGCTGCGCGATGTCTCGATAAAGCAGTTGAGCGGCGCTAAAAATGCGCTCGATCCAGTCGTGTTTCGGCGCGCGCGTCATGTCATCACCGAAAATATGCGGACGCTGCTCGCCGCCGACGCCATGCGCGCAAGCGACGCAGTACGTTTAGGCACGTTGATGAACGAAAGTCATATCAGTTTGCGCGACGATTTTGAAGTGAGCAGCGACGCGCTCAACGTCATGGTGACATGCGCGCTCGCACATCCGGCGGCGTATGGCGCGCGCATGACAGGTGCAGGCTTCGGCGGGTGCGCGGTCGCGCTCGTGGATGCCGATAGGATAGAGGATTTCACCGCGTCGGTCGGCACGGCGTATCAAGCGGCGGCGGGGCGCTCAGCGTCGATTTACGTGACGACGCCCAGCGACGGCGCGCGGGTGATGTAAGGATTTTTTGCCCGCTTCCCTAATCCTTCCCCCTCAGGCAGAAGGACTTCCCCTAGCACGAAGGTTTTTCACCCCTCAGTCCCACGAGGGGTGAGGGTTAACGGCATTGATTATTAAAACTGTCCTGCCCTGAGCGAAAGGGGCAGGGGGTGAGGGCTGAAAACGAGGAAAATGCGTAAGGTGAGTAATGAACTCAACCGTTTACACTGTCGGGGTTCGTCGGCGGTTGCTGTAGACCAGCCACCCCACCCCAATCACCACCAATACCGTACCAATCACCGACCACTGCGGGTCGCCTGTCATAAAGCTGCTGCCGGTTAAAATGTTCAACCCCTGTAAAATAAAGATGGTTCCAGCAATCGCCATCATCACGGCGACGATGTTTAAGATGGTTTTCAAAATGTTGTCCTCATGACACACTGTTGATTGTACGATTAGAATGGGTTCATGCCGTAAATTCTAGGGTTGTACATCAACCATTCATCTAAACTGAGAGTCGGCGGTCGCCGTCCATCCCTTGAACTTTAATCTTATCTCCCTCATACTCCACGCAATGCCCTGTCCGCACGATAATTTGTGAGGGTCGATTGACAACCCAACCCCTGCTCACGTTCGTTCACATCAGCGATACGCATTTTCATCCCGATCCGAGTTATATCGAACCCGTCGCCCCGCACAGCGCCCGCGCCAGCACCGTCGCCTTGATCGAGGCGGTCAATACGCTGCCGATGCCCATCGATTTTGTCTTGCACACAGGCGATGTCGTGCATCATCCGCAAAGCGGCAGCGATTACACCGGCGCGCTCGCACTCTTGAGTCAAATTCGTCATCCGGTGCATTATCTACCGGGCAATCACGACAATCTCGCGCTGTTTCAAAGTCATTTTCTCGGTGAACCCGATTACCGCATCAGCGCGCACTACGATACGCAGTTCGCCGTCAACGGTGTACAAGTCGTGCTGCTCGATAGTCACGCGCCCGCCGACGAAAGCGGTGCATTCGGGTATCTGGCAGATGAACAACTGGCGTGGATCGATGCGATTTGTGCCGCGTCGGACGCACGTCCGTTGGTCGTCGGCGTCCATCACCATCCGATCCCACTCGGCGCGCCATGGATCGATACGATGGTGCTGACAAACGGGATGCGCCTGCACGAAAGTTTGCTCAAAGCCCGTCAGCGCTTACGCGGCGTCTTTTACGGACACATTCACGAAAGCGTCGTCACGATGCGCGATGGCATTGCCTATTTCAGCGCGCAGAGCGCGTGGTTCCAAACCCGAACATGGGTTGGCGCGGCAGCGCCCGCACGCGATACGCTGCAAAATCCTGGCTTCAATCTGGTCACGCTCACCGAAAACGACACCTTCGTGCGCTTCGTGCGCGTGCCGATGACGTTTTAGCGCGCCTGTTAAGACGCGCTTAAATCTTGACTAAGCCTTCGCTGGCACGGTTGTAAAGCGAAAGCCCATCCCTATAATGACATTTTTGTTGGCATAACAACCAGAGCAGTGCTGAATGGCGACGGTTGCAAAAACATCTCGTTGGTTCGAAACAAGCCGGGGCAGAGTTCTCTTAGAGAACCTGACCGGATACGCGTTTATCACCCCTGCCACCCTCATCCTGTTCATCTTCGGTATATTTCCGGTCGGCTTCGCGTTTTTTGTCAGTCTGCATCGCTGGCGGCGCACTGCCGACGAGTTTCGTGGACTCGATCAATATGCTTCGGCGCTCGGCAATTTCGCCTACGTCTTGTTTTTCTGGCTGGCGATTGGCGCGCTCTTTTTCGGCGTGCTGCGTCTACGCACGCTGATCACGCATCTACGCGCCAATCCGCTCAGCGTGACCGCTGTTTTCCCCGCTGCCGCGCTGACGGCTGCCACTGGCACGTTTATCGCATGGTTCTTCACAATTTTGCCGCTGATTCTCGATGTCCCGGCGCGTTTGCGGGGTCAATCGATTACGCAGGGCGCGTTTGTCAACGAGTTTTACGCCAGCTTTAGCTTTCCACAATCGATCGCGGCGGGCAATCTGATGCTCGCGTTGATCATCACCGCCGTTATCATGACCGTCATGTGGTCGCGTTTGATCCGCCCTGAGCAAGCGACGCATTGGTTGATCACCGCGTGGACGGCGGGAATGCTGCTGATGGGCGGCGCATGGGCGCTGATGCTAACCATACTCGAAGCCAGTACCTCGATCGCCGCGTCGCTGGCTGCGGGCGTCGAAATGCCGATCTGGACGCAGGTCTTAATCATCGGTGCGGGGACAGGCTTGGTCGGCATCGCTTTATGGCTGTGGCAGCGCACATTGCATAACCACGCAGCGAGCAGTCGCACCTTTATCTTGCGCGTGCTGGCAGTGATCCTGCTCGTTGTCGGCGCGGTCACCTTAATCCGCGAGCTGCCCGCCGCGTTTGCCGACGCCGATCAAAGTGTGCTGCGCTCGTTCAACGTCACGTTCATGTTCACGTTGTTCTCGGTGCCGCTGCAAATCAGCCTGGGGCTGGCGCTGGCGGTCTTGTTGTTCCAGAACCTCAAAGGCAAATCGCTGTTCCGCGTCGTGTTTTTCCTGCCGTATGTGACGCCGTTCGTCGCAACCTCGGTCGTGTTTTCGCTGCTGTTTTCGCATAATCCATCCTCACCCATCAACCAACTGCTGCGGGCTTTGAGTATTGAGCCGCAAAACTGGCTGCGCGAATCGCGCGGCATTTTCACGCTGATACTTGGCGACGGCATCCCTGATTTTCTCGCGGGTCCCGGTTTAGCACTGCTGGTCATCATTCTGTTCAACGTGTGGATTTACGCGGGATACAGCGCCGTGATTTTTTTGGCGGGCTTGGGTGGCATCGAAAACGACCTGTACGAAGCGGCACGCATCGATGGCGCCAACGGCTGGCATCAATTCCGGTTTATCACACTGCCGCTGTTGTCGCCGACGACATTTTTTCTGCTGCTCGTCTCCACCATCGGTACGTTTCAAACCTTCACGCAAATTTTCCTGCTGCGTAAACCGGGCGGGTATCAGGCGGTCGATACGCTCAATATCTACATCTTCAACGAAATTCAGCGCGACAGCCCGAATTTTGGGTATGGCTCGGCGCTGGCATTCGTACTGTTCGGTGTCATTCTCGTTTTGACGGTGCTGCAAAACCGTGTTGCAGGGCGCAAGGTGTTCTATGGCTGATACCATTCGTATTTCGACTGCGGCTGCACCCACAATCCAACCCATCAAGCAGAGCAAGCCGTTCCCAACGACGAAAGCGCTCACCTATCTGATTTTGATCGCGGGCGGCTTATTGTGTTTGCTCCCGTTCATATGGATGCTTAGTTGGTCGTTGATGAACAACTTCGAGGTCATCGCCGGACGTTTTATCCCCGCGACCCCGATCTGGCAAAATTACGCGACGGCATGGGATACCGCACAGTTTTCGCGCTTTATGTGGAACAGCGTGCGCATCACCGCGATCACCATCACAGGCTTGCTCCTGTTCTGCATCCCAGCGGCGTATGCGTTCGCGCGGATGCGTTTCTGGGGGCGCAACGTGATTTTCGCGCTCTTTCTCGCCACCCTCATGATTCCCGATATTGTCACGCTCATCCCGAATCTGCTCACCGTCGTGTGGATCAGCCGCTTGAGCGAGAGCATTTTTGGACCCGGCGGCGCGTGGTTGAATAACTGGCAATCGCTGACAATCCCGTTCATGGCGTCGGCATTCACGATCTTTCTGCTGCGCCAGTTCTTCGCGCAAATTCCCAACGATCTGTGGGATGCCGCGCGCATCGATGGCGCGACGCACCTCACGTTTCTCCGTTATATCGCCATTCCGCTCTCGCGCGCGCCGATCATGACGATTGTCACCTTCGCCTTCATCGGCTCCTGGAACTCGCTGGTGTGGCCGCTCCTGGTCGTCAACACCGACGAGTGGCGACCCGTCGCGTTCGGGCTGACCAAGTTCGTGCAAACCGACGCGGGCGATGAATTTCATCTGCAAATGGCGGCATCGGTCATCATGATCATCCCGCTGCTCATCGTCTATTTCCTGACGCAAAAGCAGTTCACGGCGGGCATTTATTCGGGCGGCGTCAAAGGCTGACCCCATAAGCGATCCCTCTCATGGCGCGGTTATGCCGCGTCGTGTGTGTTGTCCTGATGACTGCGAGGGCGATGGTCATCAGGCGTGGTTTTGTGTGGAGTTTCTATTCAAGGAGAAGTGTCTATGCACAAGCGTATGTTGTTCGTTCTGATGTTGCTCGTCTTGGGCGTGATGGCGGTCAGTCCGTTATTAGCGCAAGAAGACGTGCTGGCTGGCGTGGATCCAACCGGGCAGACTGTGACCTACTGGAACGAGTGGGCGGGGACACAAGAAGCGGCGATGGATCAAATCGTCGCCCTGTTCAATGAATCGAACGAGTATAGCATCACCGTCGAACAACAAAAGTTTGGCGCGGGCGCAGCCCTGCCCGACGCACTCAGCGCCGCGATCACCACGGGCGAAGTGCCAAACATTGCTGGCAATGCGTTCGTGAGCAGCGCGCAAGGCTGGTATCTTGATGACGTCCTGACGCCGCTCGATGCGTATCTCGACTCGCCAGAATGGGGTTTCACCGAAGAAGAAACCGCACAGCTCGATTTCGCGCTCGTCGATACCAACCGCCCGGCAATTGCGCCGTTCGATGGTCAGTTGTTAGCGTGGCCCGTTGGCGTTTCCGCCAATGTCATGTCGGTCAACCTCTCGATGTTGAACGAACTGCGTGCAGCAGGCGCCATCGATTTTGAAGGCGCGCCCGAAACTTTCGAGCAGTTCCGTGCGGCAGCGTGCGCGGCGAACGAACTCACCACCGCCAATGGCGGCGACGTGCGCGGTTTCGCATTCCGTGGCAGCGCCGATGAACTGTACAGCTTCGTGTTCTCCAACGACGGTTACATCTTCGATGAAGCCGCCGACGCCTACAACTTCACCAACGAAAACGCGATTGCCGCGCTCCAGTTCCTGCAAGACCTGTACAACGATGATTGCGCCTACTTCCCCGAAGGCGGCGCGTTCGCCAACACAGGTGAATTCTCGCTCGGTTTGAATCCGTTTGCCGTGGGCAGCAGCGTTGGTGTGCCGTTCATTCAGCAGCCAATGGACGACGCCGGTCTCGAAATTGAATGGATCAACACGACCGTGCCGTACACCGAAGGGGCGCGTTCGATTGTCGGTTTCTTGCGTGGTGTCTCGATTTTCACCGGCACGCCAGAACAAAATCTCGCCTCGTGGCTCTTTATCAAGTTCTGGGCGACCAACCCCGAAGCGCAGCAGATTTGGACCGAAGGCGCTCAGTATCAACCGTACAACACCACGACGCGTGAAACCGTCGCGGCGAGCGAGTTCTACACCGCCAATCCGCAGTACGCGAGCTTCGCCGATGTGTTGAGCGGCGGCGATGTCCGCTTGATCAACTCGCCCGCGCACCCACGCGCCAACGAAATCAGCGCGATTACGGCTGAACTCTACACCAACATCACCATCAACGGCATGGATGTCGCAGAAGCAGCAGCGGACGCCGAACTGCGCGCCAACGAAATTTACCAGGAAGTGCTGGCTGATCTGGCTGGCTAATCTCCACCACGCTTCGCCTGCCGCCCCTCTCCGACTTCGAAGGGGGTTGGCGGTCAAGTACAGTCAAGCGGCGCTTGATGTGCCGTCTGTGTCGTCTTTTGTCATATGCCACGTTACAATAATATTCAACGCTTACACCCCACAATCACAACGGAACGACCATGGCGGATAATTCGACGCGCAACGGCGTATTCATCAGCTACGCCACCCAAGACGGAACCAGCTTCGCGCAAGGGCTGCGCGCCGCACTTGAACAAGAAGGCGTGTTTGTATGGCAGGATGTGATTCAACTGCCGCGCGCTGTCGGTGATGACTGGTGGAAAAAGATCACCGACGCCATCGACCATGTCAATTATGTGATCATGATCATCACCCCGGCGGCGTTCGACCGCGAAACCGTGATCAAGGAATGGCGTTACGCGCGGCGCATCGGCGTGTGTGTGATCCCGGTCAAAGCATCGCCCGATCTCGATTTGCAAACGATCCCGCGCTGGATGTCCAAAGCCCAGTTCGCGCATCTCGGTTACTCACCGACGCATGACGCCTTCACATCGCCTGCCCACCACGAAGCATGGAAAGGCTTGCTCGGTAAAATTTATACGCCGTGTGTCACCGCGCACGCCCCATTCATGGTCGATGATTTGGGGATTTATGTGCAGCGCGATGCCCAATTCAATCAGCTTATCGATCTGCTGCTCGATAAAGACCAAAAAAATCCGCGCGCCATCACGGGGACGCTGGCGCTGAGAGGCGCGGGCGGTTATGGCAAAACCACGCTCGCACGCGCTATCTGCCATGACGAGCGCACCCAGAGCGCGTACAGCGATGGCATTTTGTGGGTGACATTGGGCGAAAACGCCACCTATGATACCGTGCGTGTCAAGCTGAATATGTTGATCGAAGCGCTGACGGGTCAAAAGTCTGATCTGGACTTGGAGAGCGCGAAATCGACCTTTAAGACCCAACTGGAAACCCGCGAGATGCTGCTCGTCATCGATGATGTGTGGAATGGTGAACTGCTCAAACCGTTTTTGCAGGGGGGTGAAAAGGTGGTGCGGCTGATCACGACCCGCATGGTCGAGACGCTGCCACCCGACGCCGAACGAGTCACCGTCGGCGCTTTGGATCAGCACGAGTCGTTTGCGCTGCTCACCGTGCAGCTCCCGCCGGATCAAGTCACGGCGCATCATGCCGCGCTCGATGCCTTGCGCCAGCGATTGAAAGGCTACACGCTCCTCGTCACGCTGATCAATGGTGCGCTGTACGAAAGCATCGTGCAAGAACGACAGCCGATGCTGGACGCCATCGCGTATATTGATGCGCTGCTCACCTACAACGGCATTGAGGCGTTCGATGACCCGTCTAACCCGGATGCACGCGAGAGCGGGGTTGGCGCGACGATCCGCGTCAGTTTGGATCGGCTCTCACCCGACGAAAGCGCGCGCTTTCGTCAGCTTGCCGTATTCGACGAAGATGTGAGCATTCCGCTGTCCGTGCTGACGCGCTGGTGGGGACAGCCCGCCGTGCAGTTAACCGAACATGACTGCAAACGTTGGTTTCGGCTGTCGCTGCTGCAAGATTATGACGCCGCCAAACGCACGATCCGCCTGCAAGAC
This sequence comes from Aggregatilineales bacterium, assembly GCA_038207205.1. Lineage (GTDB taxonomy): Bacteria > Chloroflexota > Anaerolineae > Aggregatilineales > Phototrophicaceae > Flexifilum. The sequence continues at coordinate 828 of JBBRAA010000003.1, read as the reverse complement.
GAAATCCGCAAATACATCCGTAAGCAGTTGGTCGCCGCGTCCGATCATGCGCCGCTTCATCGCGCCTTCCTCGACCGTTACGCCCTGACCCACTGGCGCGATCTGCCGCTCGACGAGCCATATCTATGGGATCACCTCGCCTATCATTTGATCGAAGCGGAGCGCGGCGACGACTTGATCACGACCGCGCTCGATTTACGTTATCTGGCGCGCAAAACCAGCGTGCGCGGCACGGCGGCCGCCGAAGCCGATTTGCTCGACGCCGCGAAGCGAGAGACAACCACGCCCACGCTCGAACTGCTCACGCGCAATTACCGCAGTATGGCGCATCTGCTCACTCGCTGTGCCGATGAACGCGACACATTACTTACGCTTCACGCCCGACTCCATCATTTGCCAGACTTACAATCCGTTTGTGAGGCAGTTGAACCGCTGCCCACCCCGCGCATCGAGCCATGGCGCGCGCTGCCCGACCTGCCGCATCCCGCGCTCATCCGCACCCTCACCGGGCACATAAATGAGGTCAAGAGCGCCTCCTTTTCGCCCAATGGACACATGATCGTCAGCGCGTCCCGGGATCACACACTCAAGCTGTGGGATGCCGCCACAGGCGCGGAAATCCGTACCCTGACCGGACATATGGCTGAGGTCAGCAGTGCTGCGTTTTCGCCCGATGCGCGCTGGATCGTCAGCGCATCGATGGATGAAACCCTCAAGCTGTGGGATGCCGACACCGGGGTAGAACGGCTAACCCTGACCGGGCATACGAGTTGGGTGAGGGGTGCAGCGTTCAGCCCGGACGGGCGACAGATCCTCAGTGCGTCGTTT